>DIQS01000053.1:0-5059 GCA_002427325.1 Cloacimonetes bacterium UBA5456
CCCAGTAAGGAAGCAGTGGAAAAACAGCCAAAAAAGCATGGATTTTCACGAGGAAATATGCTCTGAAAAAATAAAATGCTTGCCATTTGTATGAGTATTGATTTAGTGGCTTTCATGGAAAAGAAGGAAACAAGAAAAAACAGAAGAAGCAATCTCGGCTTGCTTTATCGGATGATGTTTCGCTATTGGCATTATGTCTTAGCGGGCTTGATCTCTATGATCTTATTTGCCCTGTTTGGCGGGGTAAGCATCACCGTTTTGGTTCCGCTTTTCGACTTTGTTTTTGCGCCTCAGGAAGTGGCTATTGTCCACCACAATCCCGCGGAGATTTTCAGGGCATTATCTGCAGATATATCGAGCTTTATCCACAGCCAAGGTTCGCTGATTAAGCTGATCTCCTCAGGTCAATTTGGTGCTCTTTGGGAAACGCTCAAAGAGACAATGTTGGTCTCGGATTCCATAGGACTGCTCTACCTCTTATGCATCGCCATGGTGATCCTCATCGTCTTCAAGAATCTCGCCTATTTTGCCAATCGCTATTTCTTTATCGTCTTGCGTGGACGCACGGTTAAAGACATGCGCGACTATATGTTTGGCCGCTATCTCAATCAATCATTGGAGTTTTTTAGTCAGAACAAAGTGGGCGATGCGATTGTGCGCATGGTGAACGATGTCGAGATTGTTTCAAATCAATATATCAATGCTGTTTTCAATGGTTTACGCGACATCAGCTCGGTGCTTGTCTATATGGCAATCGCGCTTTTCCTCAATGCCGAGCTATTTTTATATAGCATCATAATCGTGCCGCTTTTGGCCTTCACTGTAGGCTATCTCGGCAAAAAGATCAAGAAATATTCAAAGCGTATTCAGAGCCAGCTTTCGGTTATGTTCAACGCAGTGGAAGAGGTCTTAAACAGCATCAAAATCGTGAAGGCATTTAGGCGCGAAGACTATGAACATAAAGAGTTTGAGAAGATCAATAGGAAGCATCTCAAGCTTTGGCAAAAGTCGCAAGTTTATGCAGCGATGAGCGTGCCTTTTTCGGAGCTTAATACCGTGCTCACGGGCGTGGTCGTGGTGATACTCGGCGGTCAAATGATCGTTGACCCTGCCAGAAGCTTTTCTTTGGGCGATTTCACCGCTTTTCTCTTTGCCGTATTCTCTATGTTGCACCCTCTTAAGGTGCTTAGCCAACTTTATGCAGACATGAAAAAGGCGGGGGTTTCGCTGGATAGAATAGCACTGGTGCTCAACGATGAATCGGACATCAAGGATCATCCCGATATGATTGAGAAAAAGAGCTTTGAGCGTGAGATAAGCTTTGAGAATGTGGACTTTTATTACAAGGAAGGCGCCGAGGTGATCAAAAACCTCAGCATCAAGATCAATAAGGGCGAAAAAGTGGCGTTTGTGGGCGCAAGCGGCGGTGGCAAGACCACCGTTACCAATCTCGTGAATCGCATGTATGACGTCAAAAGTGGTGCCATCAAGATCGACGGCATCGATATTCGCCGGATTCGCCTCGACGACTTGCGCCATCTCTTTGGTGTGGTGACGCAAGAATCTATCCTTTTCTCCAAAAGTATCAGGGATAATATCGCCTATGGAGCTTATGACGAGATCGATGATGACGCCATCATAGCTGCGGCGCAAATAGCTCATGCAGAAGAGTTTATCATGGAATTTCCCATGGGCTATGAGCAGATTTTGGACACTAAGGGGCAAAACCTTTCCGGTGGGCAGAAACAGCGACTCTGCATAGCGCGCGCCATCGTGGGAGACCCGCCCATTCTCATCTTCGACGAAGCGACCAGTGCGCTCGACACCGAAAGCGAAAAGAAGGTGCAAGACGCCATCAATGAAGCCACTAAAAACCGCACAGTGATCATGGTTGCGCACAGGCTTTCCACGATCTTGGAAAGCGATAGGATATTTGTCTTAGACAAAGGCGAGGTGATCGGTCAGGGCAGTCACGAAGAGCTGTTAAAGAGTTGCCCGCGTTATCAATATCTCTGTGAATTGCAGTTTGGGATTTCTTTATAGAATTAGGGTTTTGGATTAAGATTTGAGGATTCAAAAAAGAAGTGGTGAGATTATGAACGAAGAAAAGAAACAACTTGTTATCAATCCCGTGGATAAGGAATATAAGGCGGGGATAGTGGAACTCAGGTGGATCAGGGTCTTGCTCACGGTGATCGCTATTCCCATATTGGTCTTGATCTTACGCACGCTAAAATCCATCTTTATTCCCTTGGTTTTTGCGCTCTTTCTCAGCTTTGTCTTTGCTCCGCTAAATCAATTTCTGCGCAAGAAAGGCTTGCCCATTTGGCTGGTGACGATTGTCAATCTCTTGGTGATTGCCCTGCTCATGACGGCGTCCGTCCTCATCCTCAGTGAAGCGGCAGGTTCGCTTGTAAGTGGATTTCCTCCCTACCAGAAAGACCTCTTTTTGCGCATGGAAACTTGGATGCAATATTTTGAAGAGCTTGCCCAAAAGATGAACCTCGCTATGAGCGATTACACTCAAATGGATGTGTCACAACTAATCGCACCGGGGAGCTTTTCAATCTCAAAAACGCTCACGAATGTGATGGCGACCACCATGGACATCGTCTGGAATTTCTTTCTCATCATGATATTTCTGATGTTTATCGTGGGTGCGGATAATAAGCTCGTGGAAAGGCTCAAAAAGGTTCTCTCGCCCAAAGAGCAAAAGAGAACGGTGAATACCATTTTGAATATCCAAACTCAGATACAGCGCTATTTGCTTACCAAGACGCTGATTAGCCTCGCTACGGCAATAGTCGGGATGCTGCTCATGCTCTTGTTTGGCGTGGATTTTGTCCTCGTTTGCGGGATCATCCTGTTCGTGCTGAACTTTATCCCCAATATCGGCAGCATCATTGCCAGCGCTATTCCCATCGTAATCTGCTTTTTGCAAAGCGGGCTTGATCTTAGAACCATCTTTTTTGGTCTCTTGATCACTGCGACTCAGATGCTTTTCGGCAATATCTTGGAGCCGAAGATACAGGGAGAAAGGCTGAATCTTAGCCCGATCATGGTTTTGGTGTCCTTGATATTTTGGGGTTGGGTTTGGGGGATCATGGGCATGATTTTGGCGGTGCCGATAACCTCGGCGCTGAATATTATCATGATTCAGATCGATGAAAAGAATGTGATTTCGGCGGTGATCAGCGGTTAATAGAAGCCGAGTTCTTTGAGCGCAGTGCCCTTTTTGCGCCAGTTTTCGTTCACTTTCACGTGGAGGTGGATGCGAACGGGGAAGTCGATAAATTCGCTGAACTGCTTTTCGGCATACTCGCGAATCTTTTTGAGGTTTGAGCCGCCTCTGCCGATGATGATATGCTTTTGGCTGTTGCGCTCTATCCATATCACAGCGTTGATCACGATGATATCAGCTCTTTCTTCAAATCTTTCAATCAAAACAGCCGTGCTATAGGGAATTTCATCTTGAAAATTGTGGAATATCGCTTCGCGGATCAGCTCTTTGGCAAAAAATCTTAAGGGGAGGTCGGAGAGCTGTTCTTCGTCATAATAGGGCATGTGAAGCGGCATAAAAGACGTTATCGTGGAGATGAGCTCAGGGATGCCCTCGCCGCTTTTTGCGCTCACAAATAGCGTCTCAGCGATGTTATCGGGCAAATGCTTGAGTATCTCTTGCTTGTCAAAATCGGGGCTGATATCGAGCTTGTTCAACACGGCGATCACGGGGCTGCGCGCTTTTTGCACCACGCTTAATAGCTCTAAGTCATAATCGCTGGGGAAGCTCTGGATCTGGCTCATAAAGATGAGCAAATCAACATCTTTGAAGCTGTCGTCGATGATCTTTGCCATGCGTTCTTGCATCTCATAGCGCGGCTTTAGGAAACCGGGGGTGTCGATGAAGATGATCTGCTCGCTACTTGTGTTTAGGATGCCTTTCACGGCATAACGCGTGGTTTGTGGCTTGGGAGAGGTGATGGAGAGCTTCTCGCCCAAGATGCGGTTCATAAGCGTGGATTTGCCGGTGTTTGGTTTGCCGATGATGGTGACAAATCCACTTCTAAAATCTGTGTAGTCTTTCATGTTTTTTAAGGTGAAAAAAGGGGGAGTGTGTTTGGCTCCCCCTCGTTATCTATTGGTTTATAGTTCGTTAAATACGCTTTTGATGATGTCCACGCACTCGTCGAGCTGCTCTTTGGTGATCACGAGTGGCGGGGCGAGGCGGATGATGTGGCGATGGGTGGGTTTGCAAAGGAGACCTCTTTCTTTGAGCATCACGCAAACATCCCAAGCTTCGACGCCATCTTTGGGCTCTACCACGATTGCGTTGAGCAAACCGCGTCCACGCACGAGAGAGAGCATGGGGTGGTTGATTTTCTTGAGTTCTTCGCGGAGATATTCACCAAGCTCATAGGCGCGCTCGGCGAGCTTTTCATCTCTAACAACTTCGAGAGCGGCTTTTGCAACCACGCAGGCAAGCGGGAATCCGCCAAAGGTGGAGCCATGTTCGCCGGGCTTGATCTGCAGCATGATGTCTTTGTCTGCCAAAACTGCGGAGACGGGAAGCACACCGCCGGAGATTGCTTTGCCGAGGATGAGGATGTCCGGGCGAACCCCTTCATAATCGCAAGCTAAGAGCTTACCCGTGCGGGCGATACCGGTCTGAATCTCATCGGCGATAAAGAGAACTTGATACTCTTTACAGATGTCGAAACATTCTTTGAGATAGCCTTCGTCGGGGATATAGACTCCGGCTTCGCCTTGGATGGGTTCAACGATGAATGCAGCGACGTTTTTGCCTTCTTTTTGAAGATAGCTTTTGAGTGCGCCGGCATCGTTGTAAGGAATTCTTTCGATTCCGGGGGTGAAAGGACCAAATCCACCATAGGAAGTGGGGTCTGATGAAGCTGAAACGATGGAGATGGTGCGACCATGGAAGTTGCCTTCAACAAAGAGGATGATGGCTTTGTTATCTTCCACGCCTTTAACGTTGTATGCCCATTTGCGGGCGAGTTTCATCGCAGTCTCCACGCCTTCTGCACCGCTGTTCATCGGC
>DIQS01000053.1:5239-8176 GCA_002427325.1 Cloacimonetes bacterium UBA5456
GGCAAAACCATTTCATAGCCGAAATATTCGGTGATGAACTTCTCATATTCGCCGAGTTTGTTGTTGTAAAAAGCGCGCGAAGTGAGGGTCAAAGTCCTTGCTTGCTCTGTGAGCGCATCGATGATCTTGGGGTGGCAATGTCCTTGGTTTACAGCGGAATAGGCGCTGAGAAAGTCGTAATAACGATTACCTTCCGGGTCCCAAAGAAATACTCCCTCTCCCTTGGCAAGCACCACGGGCAGGGGGCTATAGTTATGAGCACCATACTGTTCTTCCAGTTCAATAGAATCTTTTGAACTGATGTTTCCAAATTTGAGGATGTCGGTCATGTTTTCTCCCTTTATGTCTAACTTATTGATTTAATTGTATAAACGATCACTAAAAAAGAGGCTCTCTTGTCAAGCACAAAATCGTCCGCGAGCTACAAACTCGCTCATGGTGCGGCTTTCTGCCTTTCTCACAGCATCAATCAAATCCTATTGATATGTTGTCTAATGCTGCGGGGTCCACGTCAATCTGATGGTGTTTGAGATTGCGGACAATGACTATGATCATGATCACGCTCATCGTTGTGGTGATGAAATCTGCAATGGGCATGGCAAAGATCAGTCCGTTGAACTCAAACAATTTGTTGAGAGCTAAGATGGCGGGGATATAGACTATGCCTTGGCGTGAGATCGAGACTATAAGTGCGGGCAGGGCTTTTCCCATGGCTTGCAGTGCGCCCATCATGATCATGCCCACCGCGGCGACGGGAATGGCATAGGTGTAGGCATGAAGAATCTGCGTGCCATATTTAATGATATCTTGGTCTTTAATGAATATGAGGATGAGCTCTTTGGAAAATAGCACGAAAAGAATCGTCATAAATGCGCTGATGCTCAGTGAGATGATTACGGCACTTTTCATGGCTTGTTTCATGCGCTCAAAGTTCTTTGCACCATAGTTATAGCCGATGAGGGCTTGGACTCCGATGGATATCCCCAAAAAGACGAAGGTCGGGATGGTGAAAATGCGCGAAGCGACGCCCATTGCGGCTACATGAATATCCGAATAGTCGCTGGCAAGACGATAGCTCACGGTGTTTCCCACAGACATCATCACCTGTGAAAGTGAGGCGGGAATGCCGATGGTGAATATCTCTTTGTAGCAACTCCAGCGTAGCTTTAGATGGCTGAATGATAGGGGGACAAGGCTCTTTTTTGACAAGTAGAACCATAGGTAATATGCCGTGCCGAGAGCGTTGCCCAAGACAGTTGCGATTGCGGCACCGGTGACTCCCATGTTGAAAACAAAGATGAAGAGTGGGTCTAAAACGATGTTTGCACCTGTGCCGATGAAGAGTCCAATCATCGCTTCCTTGGCTGCGCCTTCGGCTCGAACCAATTGGAGCAAGGCAAATTTGATGAGGATGAAGGGGCTTCCTATCAGGATGTAGAGCATGTAGTTATAAGCATGTATCGTGGTCTCGCCGCTGGCACCGACTGCCTTGAGAAACTGTGGGATGAGCATGATTCCCATCACGCCCAAAATCACGGAAATCACAGCGGAGCTAAAGACGGAGGTGGCAAGAGTGTTCTTTGCCTTTTCCATCTCTTTGCTGCCCAAAAGTCGGGATAGATAGCTGCCGCCACCTACGCCAAATACTCCTGCCATCGCCATTTGAAGGGTGAAAAGAGGCAGCGAGATCGAAACTGCGGCAACCTGAAATGGGTCGTTTAACTTGCCGATAAAGAAGGTGTCGGTAAGGTTGTAAACCACGCTTACTAACATGCTTAGAACGCTGGGGATAGCCAGGTTCATGATCGCTTTGAGGATGGGCATCCTCTCTAAGACATATATCTTGTTTTCTTTCATTAATGTAGCTGTTTTTGGGGCTCAATCTGCATCACAGTGCTCGCTGTGAGATAGGAATGCAAATAAGTCCAAATAAACTCCTTCTATTAAAATATAAAAAGCAAAAGCGGGGGGAGCGAAAATATCCATCACGCACTTTTGCCAAATATTTGTTATTTATAGCTTTGCTTAACTCAGGGCAGTTTAAATAATATAGTTGAGATGTCAAGCAAAATCGCAGTTTGTGTCTTTATATCAGCTTTCGGGCAGATAATAGTTGACAAGACAACGATATCTTTATTTAAGGGGCTGATTATGAAGATTATTATTTGAGGATATAAATGAGTAAAAGTGTTGGCAGACTGGTATCAGTCCTATATCGCCGAAATCAAGCCTATCTCGATGCTGCGCTGAAAGAGTATAATCTCACCGCATCAGAACTGGCTTTCATCATCAGTCTTTATAGAAAAGACGGCATCTCACAAGAAGAGCTGTCCACGCGTCTTGCCATCGATAAGGCGGCGACGGCAAATGCTCTTAGATCATTGGAAAACAAAGGCTATGTGAGCCGCATGAGAAACCCGCAAGATAGGCGTGCAAACATCATTATCGTCACAGAATATGCGCGTCGCATGGAAGAGGGAGTCCGTGAGCAACTGGTGAATTGGACAAACTTTCTCACCGAAGGCATCGATCAAGAAAGCGTTGAAACTATGTTTGAAGTCTTGGAAAAGATGGTCAAGAAGGTGGAATCAATAGAATTGTGTAAGAAACTTGGGGGAAGCGATGATTGAGCGTGAAAACCCCTTAGGAGTTGAGAAAACATCCACGCTCCTACGCCAATTCTCGGTGCCGGCAATCATCGGCATGGTGGTGAGTGCGCTGTATAATGTGGTCGATCGCATCTATATCGGTAATGCGCCGGATATAGGTTCAAACGGGCTTGCCGGCATCACGGTCGGCTTTCCCATCATGATCTTACAGCTTGCAGGAGCATTGCTTTTCGGCATCGGGGGTGCTACTCTTTTTGCCATCAAATTGGGGGAAAAGGAACACGAAGAAGCTGACAAAGTCTTGGGAAACACCTTCGCCATGTTGCTG
>DIQS01000053.1:8427-18363 GCA_002427325.1 Cloacimonetes bacterium UBA5456
GCATATATGGAGATCATCTTCTTTGGCTCTATCTTTCAGGTGACGAGCACGGGTATGAATCACCTCATGAGGGCAAATGGGAAGCCCAAACTCGCGATGGTAACGATGTTTGTGGGCGCCGGAACGAATATCATCCTCGACCCCATCTTCATCTTTGGATTTAAGATGGGCATGGCAGGCGCTGCGTTGGCTACCATCATCTCGCAGGCAATCTCCATGACCTGGATTGTTGCTAATTTCCTGATTAAGAGCAATCCTCATCGTATCAAACTCAAGTATATGATCCCGCGCTCGGCAATCGTCAGCAAAATCGCCGCTCTGGGGCTGCCCAGCTTCTCTTTGCAAACAGCTAATAGCCTCCTCAATGTTATACTCAATAAGAGTTTACTCGTATATGGCGGAGATGTTGGAGTAGCAGTTATGGGTGTAGTCAACAGCGTGCAGACTTTACTGCTCATGCCGCTTACGGGACTCAATCAAGGTGTGCAACCTATTGTCAGTTTTAACTTCGGAGCAAAGAAGTATGATAGAATCATCTCTGCAGAGCGACAGGCGATAATAGTCGCCACCATCATCGTCACCACGGGATGGATGCTCACGAGGCTCTTCCCTGCCCAGATTGTGGCGATGTTCAATCGTGAGCCGGAAGTGCTCGCACTCGGCAAATATGCAATTAAAACATGGTTCTGGTCGCTGCCTGTGGTGGGATTGCAGATCTTGGGAGCAAACTTCTTCCAAGCGACGGGAAGACCGCTGAAAGCAATGACACTCACGCTCACTCGACAGGTGCTCTTGCTTATCCCGGCAATCATTGTCTTTTCAAAGTTTTGGGGATTGCACGGATTGCTCTATGCTGCACCTTTTGCCGATGGATTATCTGCTTTGATCACGGGAACCGCTTTCTTCTTCGGCATCCAAGCCATGATCAGAGGAGATCAGATCAAAAGCTCTTATACGGGAAACGCAAAGCAATATAGCACCTTAAAATAAGGCTCTTGTTTAATAGAAATGACCCGCATTGAGAATCAGTAGTAATCAGAAGAGTGGATAAGTGTGCACAAAACGCGCCGATAGAGCCACAAATGTCCGTAATAATGCTTGACAAATGATCAGACATTAGCCAAATTGTCTTTGCCTTATATGGAGGTAATAATGAAGAGATTACTGTTATTGACTTTGCTTGTTTGTCCCTTGCTGATCTTCGCTCAGATGTCGATGTTGATCCCGACCATCCCAGGTGATCTTAGCGAAGACGAGTTCTTTGAAGACACAGACAGCATGGAGTGGGGATTTAGCGGCAATGTCGGCACAATCACCCGCAATGGTATAACTTATTCCCAGCTTCGTTTAAAGCCTGAGATCAATATCGGCAAGTTTGGTTTTGGCTTGGACTTAGACTTTCTTCTTGCCCCCAATGGTTCCCTTCGCAAAGAGGATTGGGAGCATTGGCAAGACTATATTGACAAGATCGCTTTCATCCGCTATGCAAATCGTCAGGACCCCATATATTTCAAGGCCGGTTGCTTTTCCAGCTACTCACTGGGCAATGGTTTGATCTTTGATAACTATACAAATATGACCCGCTATCCCGAGGTGAAAAACGTTGGTGCTCAGGTGGGATTCAATATCCCCGTACTCGATATCGGCGGTGAACTCTTCACTCACAACATCTATAAAAATGAGATACTTGCAGCTTCTGCCCACATCAAGCCATTCAGCATGATGAGCACTCCCTATCTCAGCGACATCGAGATTGGGCTAAACTTCGGCGTTGACCGCAATCAATTTGCAAAGTTTCTTGATTCAGATGGCGACAAAATCCCTGATGTTTATGACAAATTCCCCCATGACAAAAGATATTGGCTTGATTCCGATAACGACGGCATCCCGGATAATATCGATGTTGATATAAACGGCACCGGCCTCATTGATCATCCCAGCATAAACCCCTATGTTGCCGAGACATATCCGGAGATCACCGCTGGAGCGGACTCCACCGCTTTCAACTGGCAAATCGTCCAAGATCAAGCTGCCAAGATAGAAAAGGCGAAGCCCTTGTATATCGGCAGCACTTACTACAGGCTACCCCTTGTCGATACCGACCAATTGATCTTGCAACATTACGGTGAATTTGCCATAATCAAAAACCATGGCAAAGGCATGATCTTCCCCGGCTTTGGGGCAAAGTTCCTCATCTTTGATGCCAAGCTTGAGATGAGAGCATTTTCAGACGGCTTTGTGCCCGGCTTTTTTGACAGACTTTATGACGAGCAGCGTTCACAACTCTACACCACCATAAGCAGAAGCGATAATCCTGATATAGACTACAAAAACTATGGTTTGACTCCCAAAGAAAACCTATTCAACGACGCTCATTCCTCTGTGGGATGGTATGGTTTCATTCGCGCAAACATCGCTGATTTCGCCTATTTAAAGGCTGGATATCAAGACATGTATTCCAGCAAGAAAACCATTGGCCAGTCGCTGTGGTCGAGCTTCACGATCACCCCTTCTTTCATCCCAAATCTTGAGGAAGCAGGAATCTATTACAGCCAAGTTCACACAAAATACATCAATTTCAAACACCCTCGCAATGAAGCCGCCTCTCTGTTAGGACGCATTGCTTATGACATATCGGACTCAGTTAGCTTAGTGCTCGTCTATAGAGAGACCTATCAAGACACCAACAAAGATGGCAGGATCAAAGGTAAAAGCGAGGTAATATCCACCTTCAACGTAGGCGTGCAATTCAAGCTTTAATCAATCTTATATATTTAGACCCAATAAATAAATCCCCCCTCAGCCGAAACCGAGGGGGGATTTTTATGTTTAGCTAAGGAGTGTGCTTATACCGAGATAACTTCCACAACTTCAGGAATCTCTTCCTTCACGATTCTTTCGATCCCGGCTTTCAGGGTGAGAGTAGCCATGGGGCAGCCAACGCAGGCGCCTTGGAGGCGAACTTCCACCACATTATCTTCGCGGATGTTGACAAGTTCAACATCGCCACCATCTGCTTGGATTGCAGGGCGAACCTTATCCAGCACAGATTCGAGTTTTTCTCTGTCTATCATTGTCTTTCCTTTCCTATTGGATATTTGCGGAGCTCACGACTTTTCCACTCTGGGTGAAGAATTCTGCGCTGCCATCTTTGAGAGTAGCGATCTTAACTGCGCCTTCTTCATTTTCCATATACCATGATTTTTCAAATGGCTTATAGCGAAGTGCAATTTCTTCACCAGGCTTGGTCATATCTTCGAGCATCACTTCGTTTTGACGGATAATGATCTTAAGATCTTTTCCATCGTGGGTTGCATATTTGATGACTTCTTCGTTTTCACCCATAGCCATGGGGTTGTTTCCTGTCCAAAACTCAATGGTATTGAACAAAACTACGTCTGCAAAGCTGGCGATACCATAAACAGGAATCCAGCTCAGAACATAAAACATGATCTGGTTCATCCATTTGTCTCCAAAATTCTCGTTGAAGGTATAAACCTTTCTTGTAGCTGCAAAGTTTCCAAAGCAACCGGCGACGCCTACTGTCAGCATGACAAATAGCATCATGACGCTTACGAATCTGACTGTCCTTTTCATTGTGTAATCTCCTTGTTTTTCTTATCACTACGCGTGCTGAGGAAATAGAACGCTGGGATCACGATTAGGGTAAGCAGGGTAGATACCACTATTCCACCGATGGAGACTATTCCCATGGACATCCTCATCTCTCGTCCGGCAGAGCCGATTCCCAAAGCCATGGGAAGCATTCCTATGACGATGGCCAAGGTGCTCATCACTATCGGTTTTAGCTTCATCATTCCCGCTTCCAGTAGCGCGTCATGTGAGTTCATTCCTTCTTTACGCTTCATGTTCACATAGTCTAATATTAATATAGCGTTATTTACCACTATGCCAACAAGCATTATTATCGCAAGCATAGAAAGAATGTTTATTCCCACGCCGGAGAAGAACAAAGCAAGCACCACGCCTATGAGCGCCAGCGGCACGGTTGACAAGATAATGAGCGGCTGGGTAAAGCTTTCTAGGATAGCCGCAAGGAGCATATATGTTAGGAGAACAGCTATTAGGAAAGTTCTGATCATATCACCAATAGTTTCATTTAATATCGTTGCCTGCTGTCCCATACGGATTCTATAGCCGCTGGGCAGCTTAAACCCACTGAGTCTTCGCGAGATTTCTGAATTTATACTACCGGTGGTATATCCTTTCGCGGCGTTTCCGCTGATCTCAATAGATTTGTATCTATCTATGTGAATCAGCCTATGCACTCCGGGCGCAAAATCTGTATCCACAAGCTGTGAAAGCAGATAGTTTTGCCCATTCACGATAACGTTCAAGTTCAATATCTTATCGGGATGATTGACGTCCTCTTCCGGGAGGGTGAGGCGAATGTCATATTGACTTCCTCCCTCGCGGTAATAGGTGGCTACTATGCCTTCAATGCTACTACGCAAGCCCACAGCGAGCTCATAAACCGTTGCACCTATCTCTGCTAATTTTTCGCGTTTGGGATACAGTGTGAGCTCAGTAGTGCCTGGCCTAGAGCTGGTATCCAAGTTCAAAAGGCCGGGAATATCTCGAATCCTATCCATAATGTCAAACTTCAGTTCCTCGAGAACCTCTTGATCTTGGCCTTGCAAGTAGAAGTTCACTCCGGAGCCACCCATTGCCATATCTTGTGTTCCGCTAACTTTGATTAGTGCATTTGGGATATCGGCAAGGTCCTGCGTGATCACGTTCACCATATCCAAGGTATTGCGTTGTCTGAGCTTGGCATCAATGAGTTCGATGTCAGAACCGCCCATATTGGTGCCTTGGCTCATCATACCGCTGGAGCCTATACTACTCACCACATGCGCCACTTCAGGATATTTCACAACCTTATCGTTAACAGCTTTTACTACCTTTGCAGTTTCTTCGAGATTAGTTCCTTCGGGAAGCTCGATTGTGACATTTACAGAGCCTTGGTCCATTGCGGGCATCAGCTCAAAACCTAAGCCCGGGACGAGGAAGAAGCTACCCACGAGCATGAGAACGGAAAGCAGGAGGACGCCGAAGCTGGTGGCTTTACTACGCAAGACAAAGCTCATCATACGCTGATAACCACGCCCAAAGCTTTCAAACCATTTATCGAACCTCTGGCCAAATTTACCAACCTTCGTTTCTTCCGGAAGGATGAGCGATGCAAGCATGGGGACGATAGTGAAAGATGAGATCAATGAGAAAATCGTAGCAAATGCTACCGTGAGAGCAAATTCCTTGAGAATACCGCCAACCATTGACTGCATCTGTGCAACGGGCAAAAAGACTGCGATATTGGTAAGCGTTGATGCCAAAACGGCAACCGTGATTTCGGAGGTGCCCTCAAAGGCGGCTTTTTTACCTTTGCTACCCAAAGATTTGTGGCGGAAGATATTTTCGATTACTACCACAGAGTTTGTCACCAAAATTCCCACTGCAGTGGAAAACCCTGTAAGAGTGAGCATATTTAGCGTAAAGCCCAAAGATTTCACAAAGATAAAGGTAGAAATCATTGAGATAGGCATGGAAAGTGCCACAATGAATGTGCTCCTGATATCATGTAAAAACAGGAACAGAATCAATCCCGTGAGCAAGATTCCTAGCCAGATCGTGGTCATGGTGTCATTCACGGTGGCCTTGGTGAAATCACTATCATCACGAATCACGTTTAAGCTCGCTTCCGGCGGCAATTCACTACGCAATTCCGGGAGTATCTTATTTACATCTTCGGCAATGCTTACCACGTTTCCATCCGAGCTTTTTGTGATAGAAACACGAACAACATTATCGCTTTCAATTTCTTCTATTGCATTAAAATACGTACTGCGTTGGTTGATCTTTTCATGAGTATCCAAAACTGTAGCCAAACTACCCAATTTCTTAGGTCCGGCTTGGGTTGGGATGTCCATGTTTTCAATTTCTTCTACACTAGAAAATTCACCTTTGAGGCGAACTGAATATTGCTGTGTTCCCGCCTCAAAGCTACCCGCCGGCATATCCAAGTTTTGCGCGGCGATCATTTGATTGAGCATTGCGGGTGAAACTGTGTTTTGATAAACCACACGGTTTGGTAATTCTATTCCGATCTCGCGCTTTGCTCCGCCTCGTATCGAAACTTGGGCTACACCCTCGATCTGCGAGAGCCTTTCCTTGATCTGTCCATCGGCGAGCTCATAGAGATCGCGGCTGTCCATATTACCAGAAAGAACCAAGTCCATGAAAGGCATTGCGCTAAAATCAAACTTTTGAACGGATGGTCTCTCTACCCCATCGGGCAGTTCTCTTAAAATGCCGTCAACTTTGTCTTTGACTTCCGCATTAGCGATATTAACGTCCTTTTTCTGTTCAAAAGCAACCATCACGATGGACACGTTTTCCACCGAATAGCTTTGTATATAGTCAATTTGCGGAACGGTTGCCGCCGCCTCTTCTATCTTGTCTGTCACTTGCGATTCCACCTCACGTGGTCCCGCACCGGGATAAACCGTCACCACCGAAACGAAGGGTAATTCTACGTCTGGCATGAGGTTTAGGGGCAAGTCAAAATAGGCTAGTGCGCCAAACACCACAAAGACCAAAACTGCCATCGTCACCAAGACGGGGCGGTCAATGGAGAGTTTTGCTAAAAACATCTTTATCTATCCTCAATAATTCTAATTTTTGCACCTTCGGTGAGTGATCTCAGCCCTTCGGTGATTACCATATCGCCTTCTGTAAGTCCTTCGGTGATCTCATAGCAAAGCAGATCGCTGAGCCCTGTGCTCACCTTTACTTTCTTTGCTGCAGTACCATCAGCTATCCAAACATAATGTTCGCCATTTTGACGAATGATGTTTTGTCTGTCCAATACGAAGACATCCTTTTTGCTTTCTACTAACATCCCCAGCTCTGCCGTCACTCCAAAATTTAGGTCTCTGCGAAATCCGGGGAAAGTAGCTTCCACGCGGAAAGCTTTACGCATGGGGTCCATAGCCATGGCGATGGCCGTTACTCTACCATTGATGGATACATCTCCCCAAGTAGCGCGCACCGTTGCACCTTTCTTAATTCTAGATATCTCACTTTCAGGAATCATGATAGTTGCTTTGTATCCATCTGTGGAACTGATGGTAAAGAGATCCTGGCCGGGATATGTGCGGTCTGAGGTATTCACCATGATATTTGTCACCACACCGCTGATGGGAGCACGAACGAAGATCATTTGTTCACTAGAGGCAAGATTTGCTTTTGCCACCTTATATTGAGTATCCACATTGTCAAAATCCTGCTGCGAGATTGCCCCTTGATCTTTGAGGCGGCTCATTCTATCGTGAATAGCCTCTATGCTTTCAAAGGCCGTTTTTGCTTGTTGATATTGTGCAGAAGGGCTATTTTGGGGGAAGGTGATGATCACATCATCTTTATTCACTCTATCGCCTATCTTGACCTTGATCTCTGTGACCACATCGCTGAGCATGGCTTGGGCTGTGGTTTCTTCTATGCCGTTCATGGTGGCATTGTATCTGAGATACTGTTCAAAGTGCGTGGGCATCATTTCTTTGGCACGCACGGGAATTCCCAGCTCATCGTGAAGCTGATCAAGGCTCTTGGCTTCTTCTTGTTTTTTGCCACATGCGCTAAACATCATGAGGATGCCGAGCGCCAATATTAGATATATTCTTTTCTTTCTCATTTCTTACTCCGAAACTAATTTATAACCAATGGATTTTGTAAGTTCTCTTTCTGCGGCGATAACTTCATATATCGCGGCGATATATTGCATTTTGATGGACGAAAGCATGGTCTGGGCGTCAAAAACTTCCAGCTGAATTCCCATCTGATTTTCAAAGCGTACCTGAGCAAGCTCCAAATTGCGCTGTGCCATCCGGATATTTTGCTCTTGGACTTCATAGTTTTGAACAGCATGTGTCAATTTATGATGATTTTGTTTGATCTGCAAACGAATGAGATCGCGAGTATTTTCTTCTTGTAATTTGGCCAAACTGAGATCGTGGCGCGCATAGCTGATCTTATTGCTATTGGAAAGCCCGGTAAAGATGGGAATGCTAAAGCCTATTCCAATACTATATTGAGTGCCAAAATCGTCCTTTTTGATAGCATAGCCATCTGCTGCGCTATACAAAGATGCACTGGCATTCATCGCAACATTTGGCATGAAATTACTACGTTCTGCGTTGAAGGTAAGCTGTTTGATCTCTGTAGCAATATTCAAAAGTTCCAATTCAGTTCGCTCCTGCATGGCTATTTCTTGAGCCTCATCTAGGCTGATATCTGGGATATTTGGCAAGATAAATTCACCCTCTGGGATGAAGTTTTTGTCTTCTGCGCCGATCTGTTTCCGAAAAGCCTCTAGTGCAAGTTCATAATCATTTTGCGCTTTGAGCAAGCCAGGCTCCATCTTTGCTACTTCTAGTTGAGCTCTGAGCAGATCAAATTCCGATACCTGCCCTTCGCTTTCAAATATCTGAACCCTATTTAAGTGTGCCCTGGCAGTAGCAAGGGCCTCTTCTTGGATTTCTACTACTTTCTTTGCCAAAAGTGTGGCATAAAATAACTGTGTGGTCTGCAAGATGACGTCTTGTTCTTTTACGCTATATTGCAATCTTTGTATGCTGCGATATCTATCCACACCCTTGATTCCATTAATGAGCTTGCCTCCCAAAAAGAGCACCTGATCCATCTTGAGCTGCATAGCCAATGAACCTTCCTCTTTTGGTGATGAAGGCACCATGCCCGCCGTGATTCCATCCAATACTCCGGCAATCATCCAATCCGATTGAGTGGCTTGATCGGGATCCAGCATCTGTGATACGCTGGGGATGCTCGCATTTTTTACCTTGTTTGGTAGATGAGTCTTGGACAGGCTATAGCCGCCCTGCAAACTGATCTGGGGCAATAAGGTGCCGCGAACATCGTAATAAGTGTTGTCAGCCTTGGATACTTCCATCTCTGCCATCAGCAAATCTTTGTTATTTTGCCGCGCGAGATCTATGCTTTCTTCAAGCGTGATCCCAAATAGAGAAAGCGAAAGCACAACGCTGAGGATAAGTGTTATCCATTTTTTCATTATCAACCTCTTTTAACTATTCCATACATAATTAGTTGCACTATTATCTCATGATCGCGCTCTATGCGCTTGAGTAGTGCATTAAAATCTGTAAACATCAGTGGAGCGTTTCCCACGAGAAACCAATCGTTGATCACCTCCAAAAGCCTATCGTGAGGAATATCTTTTGCTATCATATCCTCTGCTATGCCTTCGCTGATGATCTCTTGCAAAATCTCCAGCATGTGACCACGAATGTTTTTGTGAAAATCATCAAACTCATCGCCATAGTTAAAAGGCAGATTTTTTAATCCATCCAGCCATATTTGCATGTCGTTACAAATATATTTGATGGGCGCCAAGATGAAAAATCTCAGCTTATTTTCAAATCCCTTCTGTTCTTTGAGCTGACGACGTATCTCGGTGATAAATTGAGCTGCCTGAGTTGCTACGACATTGAGAAAAAGCTCCTGTTTGTTCTTATAATAATAGTAGATCGTCCCTTTTGCGATGCGCGCCTCTTCGGCTACTTCATCCAAGGAAGTCTTGCTATAGCCATATTTAGAAAAAACCCTCGTGGCTATGTCGAGGATTATCTGTTTCTTGCTTTCAGCTTGGTTCATATCAACTTATTTTTTAAATATTTAACTCCTTATTATTATTCGGTGTCTCTGTCACGGGAAATTGTAAACATAAAAACTCATAGCCTATGCGTTCCAAGATTATTGAGGTGCAAAACCTGTCAACAACTTTTTGACTATTTGAGTATAATCGTCAGTTATTCCATGGGTTTCTCGGAGCTTTCCCACTGCTTCCTTAGAGGGTTCTGGTCATGATATGGTCATGAT
>DIQS01000053.1:18550-26174 GCA_002427325.1 Cloacimonetes bacterium UBA5456
ATGGGCATGAGCATATCATGAGCGGATGATAAGCTGATATCAATAGGTGAGGATGGGGTGAAAGCCGCTGGTGGCACGGCTTTGGATGAATATAGAAATGGCGTTTTGCACTTTTGCTTGACGAAATCTCATAAAATATATGTATTGAGTTTGCATATCGACAAAGAATGCAAAATAAATGTTGTGGATTCGGGGAGCCGGATGGAAAGTTTGAAGCAAAAAATAAGCCGGATTTTGGCAGATAGATTTGGCTACAGTGAGTTTTTGAATGCTCAAAAACGGATAATATTAAAGCTTTTAAGCGGCAAATCACTCTTGGCGGTCATGCCCACGGGCTCAGGGAAATCTCTTTGCTATCAGCTTCCGGCATTGGCAGTTGAGGGCTATGCCTTGGTGGTCTCTCCGATGATCTCGCTGATGAAAGATCAAGTGATGCAAATGCAAGATTTGGGCATTCCCGCCGCGATGCACAACAGCCTTCAAAGCTCGGAAGAGCAAGCCTTAGTACGCATTAGCTTGGCTAAAGGTGAGCTCAAACTCCTCTATTTAGCTCCGGAAACGCTGTTTCAACCGTATATGATGAGCATGTTAAGAAAGAATCTGCCTTCACTCATCGCAATCGACGAAGCGCATTGCATCTCGATGTGGGGGCATGATTTCCGTCCGGAATATCGTGAATTGGCGCGGCTTCGGGACAGTTTCTCCGAAGTGCCGGTCGTTGCGCTCACGGCTACTGCCATCCCCAAGGTGCAAGACGATATCTGCGATCAGCTCGGCATCGACCGTAAAAACAAGATTGTTGAGAGTTTTGATCGCGAAAATCTCCTGCTCATGGTGGAGCCTAAGAAGAATAGTTTAAAGCGTTTAATCGGCTTTCTGCATCAACGACCCGATCAGAGCGGAATTGTTTATTGCATGTCTCGGAAGAGGACGGAAGTCATCGCTAAACGGCTGCGAAAAGAAGGATTTGATGCGCTACCATATCATGCCGGACTAACTGATGAAGAGCGGCACAAAAATCAGGAAGATTTCATCAATGACAATTGCTCCATCATCGTGGCAACTGTCGCCTTTGGCATGGGAATAAACAAACCTAACGTGCGCTATGTGGTGCATTTAGACCTCCCCAAAAGCCTCGAGAGTTATTATCAAGAGATCGGCAGAGCGGGCAGAGATGGACTGCATTCCACCTGTCTTTTGTTCTATTCCTTGGCGGATCTGAGGATATTAAAGCGCATCATCCAGACCGATAACGAGCTTTTGCAGAGGCAAAACGAGGCGCATTTGGAAGCGATGATCCGATATGGCAAGTCCAAGAGCTGTCGCCGGATACCACTGCTGAGCTGGTTTGGCGAGAAATATGAGAAAGGAAACTGCGGGATGTGTGATAATTGCCTGCACAAAATGACGGAGCAAACCGATGTCAGCACGGAGGCGCAAAAGCTGCTTTCTGCGATATTCCGCGCTGAAGAAAGATATCCCATCGGGCGCATCATCAAGATCTTACGCGGCTCGCGGGCAAAGGAGATTCTGGAAGCCGGCGATGATCAGCTCAGCGTGTGGGGAATCGGGAAAGATTTCAGCGGGCATAGTTGGCAATCGCTCTATGAATATCTCAAAGAAGCGGGTGCGATAAACACGGGATTTCCGGGATTCAGACTGGTCTTGGGAGACTCGGCAAGGGATATTCTCGTAGGTAAAACAAAGGTTTTCATGCCCTCTTCTCAGATAGAGCGAAGCTTGCCTACAAGCCATGAAGAGGAGGATTGGGATGAAGCATTATTTAAGAAACTATCGGAATTGCGCCGGTTTTTGGCAAAGCAAAAGAATGTGCCGCCTTATGTTATCTTCTCGGATCGCAGCTTGAGAGCAATGGCGCAAAGCTATCCGCAAACGGATAAAGAATTTCTGAATATCCCCGGTGTGGGGGACTTTAAACTTCGCGAATATGGCGAGACTTTCATGCAGATCATCGCAGTCCATCAGGGTGAGATTGCGCATGAGAAAAGCGAAGCTTAGGCTCTGCTAATTGGTATGAGATACAGCCTTTTAGCTCTTTATATCATACCTGAGATAGGCATGGAGCATATATAGCACCTTGTCAAAATCCTTGTCTCCGGGGATGATGACATCAGCGTTCTTTTTGCTGGGCTCGATGAAGGCAGCGTGCGAGGGCTTAACCGTTTCCATATATTGACTTAGCACGCCTTCGACCTCGCGTCCACGATCTATGATATCTCTGGAAAGACGCCGCGAAAGGCGCGTATCCGAATCGGTATCGACATATATCTTGAGGTCGGAGATTTCCACGAGCTCGGGGTAATATAGCGCAAATATCCCCTCAAGAATGATCACATCGGCTTCGGCAACGCAGAGTCTGCCTTCCTTGCGGCTATGGAGCTTGAAATCATAATCGGGAACATTGACTGCCTGTCCGCTCAACATCTCATGCAAGTCTTTGAGCAGCATCTCTTTGTCTATTGAGTCGGGATGGTCAAAATTCACTTTTGCGCGTTCTTCAAAACTAAGATGAGCAAGGTCTTTATAATAGTTGTCATGGGAAACGATAACGGTTTTAAGATCGTGCAGGCGTCTGCCGATTGCCTTTGCGATCGTGGTCTTGCCGGAGCATGTTCCTCCTGCAATGAGGATGAGTCTTGCCTTTTTGTTCATAATAATCCGCTTTTTTGCTATTATTCACAGCCCAAATGCTTCGCAAGCATACGATATAGATCGTACATTGCAACGGGTTTGGCGATGAAGTCATCCATGCCGGCTTCAAAGCTGCGCTCGCGTGTTTCTTCCATCGCTGAGGCTGTGTAGGCAATAATCGGAGTGTGCTTATCCTTGTCAACATCTCTTTTGCGCATCTCTTTAGCAGCTTGGAAACCATCGATTTGCGGCATGAATATATCCATCAGCACGAGGTCAAAATCCTGGTTTTGATAGATCTCAAACGCCTCTTCCCCGTTTATTGCCAGCACGGCGTCCAGGCCCCAATATTGCAATTGACGCATGGTCATCAATTGGTTCAGTTCATTGTCTTCAACCAATAGGACGCTCCCACAAAGCTTCTTAAGGTCTTGTATTTGAACATATTCCGGTTCGTCTAAGAGGCGTCCTTCTGCTTCATATTCCTTGAAAGCAATGATGAAGAAGAAGTTGCTTCCTTTGCCGGGCTCGCTTTCCACCCAAACGAAGCCGTTCATCAGCTCCACCAATCTCTTCACGATTGCCAGACCTAAGCCCGTGCCGCCATATTTCGCGACAATGCTGTTGTCCGCCTGAGAAAAATTGTCGAAGATATCGTGTTGTTTATTGATGTCTATACCAATGCCGGTATCGGAAACGATGAAGAGGATGCGTGTCTCGTGATCGGACTTCGTATAGACCTCTGCGGAGAGGGTGATTTTGCCTTTCTCGGTAAATCTCATAGCGTTTTGCAGAAGATTGAGCAAGATCTGTCGTAATCTATAAACATCGCCCAAAACGACCGGCGGGATGCCTTCATGGATCAAGGTGTGTAGCTCAATCCCTTTTTCTTTGAAGCGCAGAGCGAATTCTTTATCCATCTCGTCAAAGAGGGTTCTAATGTTGAAATTGCGCGGGACAAGCTCCACTTTGCCGCTCTCTATTCTGGAATAATCCAGGACATCGTTGACTATCCTGAGCAGGTTGAATCCGGAGTTGAACATGATCTCATATATCTCTCGTATTTCAGGAGTTGCGGGCATCTGCATAAGCACCTGAAGGAAGCCGGTAAGTCCATTCAGCGGAGTGCGAATCTCGTGGCTCATTCTCGCTAAATAGTGACTTTTTGCACTACTGGTTTCAAGCACGCCGTGCATTCTTTCATAGAGCTTTGCCTCGCGATCTTTTTGCTCGGTGATATCCACCATATAGGAGAAATAGTTTTCTTTCTTTCTATAGGGGCAGCTTGTTTTGAGGACGAAATCCATCACCCAAGTGATTACCCCTTCAGGTGTCATCAGCCTATATGTCAGAGCAATATTGTCGCCCAACTCCATTTCCGCCAGCGCATCGCTGACTCTTTGTTTATCTTCCGTAAAGATCAACGAGAAATAATCAAAGTCTGGTTTTATAATCTCTTCGGGATCGAAACCCCAATTGATGAAATTCTTGGAGATAAAATAGACATTATTGGGAGAATAGCCTTTTTTGCTCACCAATGAGGGACTCTTCACAAAGCCCTCTTGCCAGGTCTCGCCCTCTCTTTGCAGGCCTTCATACTCTTCGCGGAGCTTAGCATATTCCAGCTTATGCTTCGCTGAAGTTTTACGACATCTATTGAACATGATGACAAAAACAATGAAGAGGAGTAGGGCGGTTGAAAGCAACATCAAACCAATTTTGAACAATCCCTTAAAATTAAAGTTACTAAGAGGTTGCGAGCCGAACCATTTATCATGCAGGGCGTTAAGCTGTCCGCTTTTCTCCAGCTCAGTGAGGATTTCATCCACCCTTTCAATGAGCTCAGCATCTTTGGAGGCATAGCAATAATTTCTCTCAAAGATTTGATTTGGCAGTGCTTCGATGTTTTTCAAAGAATGCTCACGGATCGTGTATAATCCTGTCATATGATTTGTGATTGCAACATCATAATCTCCCATATCCAAGAGCTTTAGAGCAATCTCTTGAGTAGGAACTGGATAAACCTCACCCGAAAAACCTATCTTGAGTAAATATTCTCCAGATATATCGTCTTGTAAGATCATAACGGCTTTGTCGAGAATATCGCCCGTTTCTTTGATGCCGGAATCTTTGCGCACGAAGATGGCACGTGATGTGGTGGTGTGCGGTTTTGAAAAATAATAGTTTTTAGCACGCGTTGCAGAGAATGCCATGCCTTGAACAAGGTCTGCTTTCCCTGAATCCAAAAGCTTCAAAACATGAGTCCATTTTGCTAAATAAAACTTTGGTGTCATCCCCAGCTTCTCTGCCACAATGCGGCTTAGCTCGATGTTATAACCGCTGGGTTTGCCATTGGCATCGATGAATTCATAAGGGAGATAATCCGAATCACCGGCTATGTTTATCACAGTTTTTGGCTCAGTTTCAACGGCTGACAATAAAATTGCAAAAACTATAAATAAGCTGGCTAAAAACGTTTTTTTCATCGTTACCTCGCAATAACTTAAGTTAATAGACTCATTTTTCTGCCTTTGGGCAGATGATTACACAAGATTTCAGCACTGTTTAATTTCAGCACGATTCACCCACAATAATCTTGGGAAGAATCATTCTTGTATCATGCTAAAACTTTATGCCTGTCCGTCAAGCACAATTGATGAGCTCTCAGCTTAGTGCTGATGATCATTTTCACCCATGCAGGGCAACAACAGCAGCTTACTTACTGTTTTTGCGAGTGTTGCGCTTCTTTGATCCCTGTTGATATTTTGCAACAGGCAGGATAAGTTCTTTTTGCCGCCTGATCTCGCCGGGACTGGGAATATGAATAGCTTCACCGGTTTCAAAATCCATGCCCGTGTAATACATAGCGGTACTGATGCTCATCGGCGTGGGGGTAAACTCTTGCACCTGTTCCACTTGCATCCTGTTATCTCTCAGCCAATCACGCAACATCATGGCATCTTCCATCGTCGTGCCGGGATGTCCGATGATGATATAAGGAATAATCTGGCGTTTCAAGCCGCTCTTTTTCACTTCATCAAAATACTGTTTTGAAAAGCTTTCAAATAGTTTTATCGAAGGCTTACCGATGAGCCGCAGAACCCTGTCCGAGCTATGTTCCGGAGCGAGTTTGAGCCGCCCTCCCGTATATTTCTGAGCAATCGCCGAGATATAGCGTTTTTCGCTCAAAGCCAGATCATGACGGATGCCACTGGCGATGAACACATGCTTGATCTTGGGCAGTGCCGAGAGCCTCTCCAAAAGCCTAAGCTGGCGATCGTGATCGATCTCGAGATTTGGGCAGATTTTGGGATAGATGCACGAAAGGCGCGGGCAGGAGGCGGGAAATCCGAGCTTGCAGCGGCTTTGATACATGTTTGCACTGGGGCCACCGAGATCGGTGATGGTTCCGCTCATCTTCTGCGCTTCCTTGATGATACCATCTTCGGAGCGGGATTGAATCTTGCGCCCCTGATGTATCGCAATCGCACAGAAATTACAGCCGCCATAACATCCGCGATGCGAGGTGATGCTACCTCTTATCTGCTCCCATGCAGGCAGGATTTGACCTTTATAACTCGGATGCGGTGCATTTTCAAAAGGCAAGCTATAAAGCTCGTCCATCTCACTTTCGCTGAGCGACTCTGCCGGCGGATTGTGTTTGAGCATCCTCCCACCATTCAACTGATATAGCTCATGGCTGAGATAATTCTGATAAAAACTGCGATTCATCTCGTGAAAAGTGAGCTTATCACTGCATTTATCTGCATCGGGAAGCCTGATGCCGTCCGCTTCTTTGACATAGACCATCGTGGAGGGGATGTTTTTAATCTCAGAGATATCCTCACCTTGAACCAAGCGGCGCGCAAGCTCTACAAGCGGCTTTTCCGCCATCCCATAGATGAGAAGATCGGCTTTGCTATCCGCGAGAATGCTATTGCGAATCTTATCTTGCCAAAAGTCGTAATGCGCAATACGCCTAAGCGATGCTTCAATTCCGCCGATGATCACGGGAGTTCCCTTGAAAAGCCGACGCAGGATATTGGTATAGATCATCACGGCACGATCAGGACGCTTGCCACTCTTTCCACCGGGCGTATAGGCGTCGTCAGAGCGAATTCTACGCTGGGCGGTGTAATGATTGACCATCGAGTCCATATTGCCGGCAGTCACGCCAAAAAAGAGCCGTGGAGTGCCTAAGCGAAGGAAGTCACGGTCGCTTTTCCAATCCGGTTGAGCGATGATGCCGACTTTGTAGCCCTCTTTTTCTAACACGCGCGCCAATAGAGCCGCACCAAAAGAGGGGTGGTCTATATATGCGTCGCCGGTGATTAGAATGACGTCTGCCCTATCCCAATTACGGGCTTTGAGCTCATCAAGATTAGTGGGGAAAAATGCCATTTCACACAAAAAAGGGCGCTAAACAGCGCCCGTTAAAATCTCTAAGATCAGATTGTGCTTCGAATGATGTTTATGGCTTGAACGCCTTTTTCTGTTTCCATCAGGTCGAAGCTCACTTCCTCATCTTGTTCCAATACTTTTAGTTCGCGAGGGGAATTTGTTACAATGGACTTCCAGTGTACAAAATACTCTTTGTTGTCGTCAGTTATAATAAAACCATATCCTTTGTTTTTATTAAACCATTTTACTTTTCCTTTCATTTATACCTCTATATTTCTTTCTTATAGTCAATAATATATACGAGCTTAATGCGTCAACCAAAAAGATTCTTCCCTGCGACCGATATTTGGACGGATTGCTCTGAGCGCAACACTTTCTATCAAACGATTTTTGCGGAAGATTAGGGGATTTCTGTGCATACCTACTTCGCTTTTCATTTCCTTGTTCATTGCTTCGAGTTTCAAGAACATTGAGGAATACAGCGATGAGCAGATACAGCTTCGCCTGTGGCTTCCACATTTCGTTAAACCTTAAAATTTCACTGGTGCTTCACAACTATACACTTATAAAA
>DIQS01000020.1:0-3910 GCA_002427325.1 Cloacimonetes bacterium UBA5456
AGATTCGGCTCTCCCGTGAGCGCAAAACTCAAAGTATGTTCAGCACCCGCCGCCAGATCAAAAGCAGCCGGATTCAGTGCTTCACACTGGATTCTCTCGTGCTGCACAAGCTCCGCCGTCACCCCGTTAAACGCACTCTCAGTGAAGTTTTTCAGAGTGATCGCGATCTGGACAGTTTCGCCCGCTTCGAGCTGAGTTTCAAAGGCAGTATTTGCCGAAACCCCGATTTGCGCATCTGTATTAGGGATGAGAACCTTGCTCAGCGGCACATAGTTTTCTTTGGAAACGGTGAGTCTTAGCGAGGACTGGATGGAGGTGTCCACCGGCAAATTTGCCTCGCCATTTTTGATGAAAGCATAGCTGAAATCCACATCGTTTTTGGTGCCCGAAACCATGCCACCCTCGAGATGAGGCGCACGGATGCGGATATGCGATTGTGAATGTGAGAAGTTCAGGCCTTCCGCAATCACGCTTTCTTCGATTCTATCCGGCACCAACACCCACATATTGAGCGAAGGATCGGAAAGCAGATTATAGACGTGGAAATAGAAGGGCACATATTGATCCATCCCGATTTCTTGAGGGAAGTTCTTATAGAGCTCGATCTTACCCATGAGCACGGAAGTGCCGAAAGAGCGAACTCCGAGATCAAAGATACTGCGGAAAGCACCGCTGGAGATGGAGTTATTCAGTCGCGTTTTGGTGTGCAGGTCTGAGGGACCCACAAAGGCCACGCATCCGCCCGGGTTTGCACTCGTCCCGCGCCGCATCCAGTTCTCACCGAAGCAGGGGTTCACGTTTGCATTATCAAAGTCGCCCGTATTACAGACGATGGAAAACACGATGGGCATCATCGCCCCGTTATTTGTTTCATTCACGTTTTCGTTATGGAAATAGGGATAGTGCCAGCCGTTGGCATCGCCCCAACCGCGATAGCTGATGAACTGCACGCCGTTATTGATGGATTGCGTGATCTGCGAAGTTCCCGGGAACTGACCGGGATAGTAAACCGTATCCACCTGCGCATAGCCATAATCGAGGAGCTTTGTGCGCAGCCATCTACTCATCCACACAGGAGTGGTAGGGCGAAGCGAACCTTCCGCATAGTTGCCTGCAACCATGAGAGCACGCTTCATCCAAGCGGTATTAACCATATATGGATTGCGTTCATAGCCCACGCTTTTGCTAAGCATATTTGCCACCTGCATGATCTCGGCAAAGGAAAATCTTCCCACGAGCATCTCAGGAAAATAGTCATCCCCTTCGATTAAAGCATAAGTCTGATCATCCGCATCCATTTCGTTATATTCCGGCGAAGGATAGCGGAAAGTAGGGATGGAGAAATTGCCCACGGTATCGCCCATGAGCAGCAGATAGTCGGGACGGTGTTCGAGATAATAGTTTCTAATCGTCTGCCTGATTTCGTTTGCAGAGCTGCCGGCATCGACTTTATTGATCACCTCGACATCGAAGCCCAAGGAGCGTTTCCAGTGGATGAATTCAGCCTGATAGTTCGTCAAATTCGCATGCGAGATGATGAGCATCTTCGGACGTGCCAAGGGCAGGCTGCTAAGATATGAGCCATCCCAGTTATCGGCAAGCTCCTTATATGCAGGCGCAAAAGCCGGCGAGATGCTCTCGGGCAGAGTGATTGCCCCGCGTCCACGGATCTGCACATCAAGGTCAGACAGAGTCAAAATCTCGTCCGCTGTTTCCACTTGTGTGAGAATCTTGAGGCTAACCCCGCGCATCTCGCGGAAGGTGAAAGGGCTCACCAATTCGAGAGCGGATTCACGCAACTCAGAACGAGTAGTCAGATATTCGCCTTCGCGATTAAACACGCGCCAAGTCATATAGTTAATTTCGAGGTCAGCTTCCTGATACGGGAAAGCCAAGGTGCGCAGCATGAGCGGAGTCTCGGGAAACTCTTCATCTCCCGGCTCTCTGAGCTCAGCGCTGAAAGGCATCTCGCGAACTGCTCTCAACGAGAGCCCCACGCCGAAGCCATTATCTTGATAGTGTTCAAGCGGTGCTGCACTAAGAAGCGCAAGGCACAGCATAGACATTATTATTATTAGTTTCTTCATTAATTCCTCCCAATACAAAAATTCAACAGTGCAAATTTCATTCCGATATCCATATTTATCCTCATAAGAAAAAAGTCAATCTATTTAGTTCAAGAAATACCAACGCAGTCCCGCATGCACTGAAAAAGGCAGGGGCACAAGGCCATGAAAGCTCGTGGACTGCAAGTTCTTTGCCTCCACCATAATCTCAAAATTGCGGCTGATATCAAGATTCAACCACAGATCCATAATGCTGGAAGAATCGAGATAATAATGGTCCACATTCTCTAAATGATAGCCCGAAAAAGTAGCCAGATTTGTCCCTAAGGACAGCGCATTATCGTGCCCGAGATGCCATTTGAGCCCCGCACTCAGCCCAAAGCGATAGTCCGGGTAATACATACTGAAATTGCCATATTTGGCATAATGATCCCAAGCAAAATTTACCAAAGGCTCCCAATTCCCGAACCTCTTGCCAAGGCGAACACGTGCATCCAACAGCGTGACACCGATCTTATGCTCACCGGCAGACGAGCCATAACTAATCCATTCCGTGCCGCCAACCCCGCCTGCCCCAAGGCTGGCAGAAATTGCCTCATCGTCATAATCGAGATAGAAACGTCGCGTATTTTTGCGGATAAAGTCGATTGCATAGAACCCTTCATCATTCACGGGATGCGTGATCACCCTAATCGGATATTCCGCGCGTCTAAAGATGTCGTTTTTGACACCGAGCTTGAAGCGCCACAGCGGCTTATTGAAATCAAAAACCAAGTTACTGATGCTTTGATCATCATTACCATATCGCTTTATGCTCGCATCGAAATAGACAAAATTATCCCAACTGAGATTGAGCTCATAGAGGTTTCTAAAATCCGGACTCGTTTCGTCAAAAGGCGCAATATAATTCCGCTGTAGATCCCGATATTCATAGCGTACGCCGATCTTGCCAAAAGGATATTCATAGCCACTACCCAAAGCAATCGCAAAGAGATCAGTCTGCCTTTTGACATCAGTATTCTTTGGCGTGACCACATCTTTTGCCTGGATAAACTCCATGTTACCAAAGGGAAAGTTAAATTCTATATGGTCATAGCTGAGGCGGTTTTCGAAGCGCGGGAGAACTTGCAGATGCCAATAATATGTCTTGAGCTGCAACTTACTTAATTCCCGTTTATAATTGCCGTGCTCATAGCGCAGCTCACCAAAATCAAATTGATAGCCCAGTGCGAGCCTCAGCGCATCGCCACTGCCGTCTCTTTCCAGCCACTCCCCATTTTGCAACTGATAATCCACCATGATGCTAAGCGGCTCGTGTCCAAAGAGCGTGCCCTTTTTGATTCCGAAAGCGATGAGCTTGTTATCCCCCTCACCGATGCTGCCATTGAGATAGGAGAGGCTGACGGGATTGTTATAGCTCGGCGTGATGAAACTCAGGTATGGCGCGTCCTCAGCGAGGGTGTGGAAATATGAAAGATTGGCAAAATTAACGTAGCGTGAACTCATCCCCGCAGGCAGGATTATCCTCCCCAACCTAAAGGCCGGAAGGTCTTTCTCAAAACCGAAATAGTTGCCGTGGGCGCTGTATAAGGAAGCGAAAGAAGGATTGTGCAGGCGAGTATTGAGACCTATGCGCTGCGCTTTTTCGGATTGTATGTAGTTGTAGATTTGGTCTTTGTCGATGTTTTCGAACCATTCTTTTCGGTTGAAGGGTTCGGGGGCGGGGGGCTCGTGCTCTTCGGCCTCGGGGGCTTCGAATTCATCGAGTTCGTCTAATTCGGAAGTAGATTCAGTAGGCGGCAACGAGGGCGTTACCGCACCGGTTTCATCAGAGGGCGGCAACG
>DIQS01000020.1:4181-8333 GCA_002427325.1 Cloacimonetes bacterium UBA5456
TCAGAGGGCGGCAACGGGGGCGTTACCGCACCAAGGTCTGCAGGGATTGCCGCAACAGTGGGGGCTTGCGCGGCAAGAAAAGCAAAAAGACAAAGAGTAAGCAGGGTCAAAGCCAGTCGTTTTCTATGTACCATTTATAGGTTTCCTCGAGCTTCTGCTCAATTTCGTCCGCGGGATCCCATCCCAAAAGCTGTTTTGCCTTCGTGCAATCCGCCACCCAACCCTCAGCCATGATCTCGTTATATTTCTCCAAATTCACCGCAGAGGGCATGTGCCGAATCCGTCCAATGACATCGCTCACGCCAAAGACGCCATGCGCCAAGATCGGGGGCACTTTCAGATTTTTCGGCTCTTTTTTGCCGATGGCTTGCGCTATCATGCGCGCAATTTCCGCCTGAGTATAGACTCGGCAATCCGTTGCATAAAAGCTTTCACCATTCACATTAGAATTGGTGATCACGTGCATGATGAAATCCGCCAATTGCTCGCTATAGATCATATTGATGGGCTTGTCCTCGCTCCCCACCTGAAAGCTGAAACCCAGCTTGGAAAGGCGAAAGAGACTAAGAAAATCAACATCACCGGGACCATATACGGGACAGGGGCGGATGATATTAAAAGGTTTTTTACATTGATTGCGGATGAGTCTTTCGGCAAGCGCTTTGCTCTTTCCATAGATGCTGAGGGGATTCATCTCGGCGGATTCCACCGCGGGAGACTCGGCAGAAGCCGGACCGCTCACCGCCTGAGTGCTCATATAGATGAGGCGCATGGGATTTTCTTGCAGATTCACCGCCTCCACGATGCGCCGCGTGAGCCCCACATTCACGTTTAACATCTCGGTGAAAGAAATGGTCTTGGTCTTGCCTGCATTATGGATGAGCACATCGCAACCCTTGATTGCTTGAGCAATGCTTTTGGGATCCTCATAATTGATTATGCGGCAATCTATGCCTTGGCAATTGAAAGGTTTGCGCACCAAAGCCCGGGGTTCGAAACCCCGCTCTTTCATTTTCCTTAGTAGGGTCTTGCCAACAAATCCGTTGGCTCCGGTTATCGCTACTTTCATTTTTCCCCGTTTTTTGTGCTTATAAAAAAAATGGTGGGCGTTGACGGACTTGAACCGCCGACATCTTGCTTGTAAGGCAAGCGCTCTTCCAACTGAGCTAAACGCCCACTTTCGTGGTAAACTCTGGTCGGGGTGAGAGGATTCGAACCTCCGACACCTGGTTCCCAAAACCAGTGCGCTAACCGGGCTGCGCTACACCCCGCAGAATTATGCGCATAAAAATTTATCTGCCGCTTTGTGTCAAGAAATATGTTTGACAAAGGCGGACTCTTCACGGCGTGATGAAGCTCGGCAAAGTGCTGAATTGCCCTATTTTATCCTGTGTAAGACCACATGGATTTTGTCGTCCGTGACGGTCAAAACCCGACGCTGGGTGCCATAGCCAGACTTCTCAAAACGCAATTCAATCTGCGCAATGCCGTCCGAAAATACCACGGGAAGCTCAAGCGGGGTCGTGCCTAAATAGTTCTGATTTCCATATACCGATGCACCGACAGGATCGGAACTGACCTTCACGACGCGGCTTTTCTCGCCACCATAAGTCAAAGGCTGGAGATGGACGAAGATGTCTTTCACATCCTCTTTTGCCTGGGCAACCGTCTTGTATTGCGGATAGACCACAAAGGAGCTCTCCACGCTCTCAAAACCCGTCTTGTCCACGCGGATATAATGGCGAATCGGCTGTCCCGTATCGTTCCAACTCCACCATGTCTTTGTCGGCGAAAGCCCCAAATATTCACCATCGGCGATATAGGTGACATGCGCACCCTCCGGATCGGTGACCACACGATATGCCGCATAGCGCGTTGTCGAACACGCACCAAGCAAAACCATTAACATCAATAAAAATAACAGTCTTTTCATTTTCTATCTCCTATCTCGGCGAATTTATCATCTTCGCGAGCTTCTCTGTCTTCTTTAAATAATATCTCATTTGCACAAAAAACCTGCAACAATCTTTCCTGAGACATAAGGCAAAAAATAAGCCCCCGCCATTTTTCAGGCAGGGGCTTTTGAGCTTGGGGTTTAGACCGGATTAGGATCAGATCAGAGGCTTGATCAGGAATCTGTCCAAGACCAATCCCAGGATGATGCTGATTAGCATTTCGAACAGAGCTTGTTCAGTTTCCTCGTTGAGGAGCGGGATGTTGATCAGCTTATTCACTTTCGTGGCGAGGTCTTTGATTAGTTCATCTTTAGTCATGTTGTCCTCCTTTGACCTTACATGCTTGCGGTCAGGGCTTCATATCCGCTGACGGTTTTCAGATAACTCTTCGTGATCGCTCCCTTCACTGTCGTGATGTCGGGATAGAGATCAAGCAAATCGCCCAAGACAAGACTGTCTAAGCTGATGTTATCTGCGTGATGCTTTTGAAAGGTGTACATCATTTGAACGAAAAGGGCGTAGCTGCTGGGCGCGAGTTTGTCCTTTGCCACATGCCTGCTGGCATAAAGATGACTGTAGGTTCTGAGGTCTTCTTTGTACTCTGCACTGCACTCTCTATAGAGCTTGGCAAGGTTGCTTCCGATCGAAGCCATTTCATCGTTCTGTTCTGTGTTGCGAGGCTTGACATAGCGACGTGCGATGCAAACCTGTCCGTTTTTGAAACTGGAATATGTCAACCCGTCAATGGTTCCACTGTAGGTCATGATTCCGTACTTAAATGTTGTTTTCATTTTGTGTCTCCTATTTTAGTTTTTTTTTGTTGTTGGCTTTGCGCATTGCCTTCTAATCTCTATAGGGGACCAAAACCGAAAAATGGTGACAAAACGGAGAACTAATTTTTTGGTCAGTCGCGTAAATGATTGAAATTTGAAGCCTGAAAAAATCTTCAAAAAAATATTAAGCATAACCATGTTATGTAAACCTGTCGCGATTATAATAACTTAGCTATACCTTGTCTATCTATTTGCTTGATTTATTGGACGATAGAAAGCGGATTAACAGATAGTACGATTTCACATGGAGTTAGACCACAGTAACGCTGACTTCAGTCGGCCGTTGTGCGGACTTCAGTCCGCTCTAATCACCTATGTGCAAAGCACATCCCTTCACTTGGTCGGGGAACGTCCTCGTTGCCCGAGAAAACGCTTTTTATATCAAAAAAGCCCCAAACAAAAAATGCCCGAAACCCAAACTGGATCCCGGGCATCTCTATTCACAATTATTATCTACTTACTAAAACAGCCCTACTGTGCTTCTCCTTCTCCACCTTCGGCAGAGGGAAACTCGGACGAGTTTGCAAAACCATTATCGGCTCTAACTCGACATTTAGTCCCCCAGCAACACGATAGATGAATTCCACTGTCGGCATCCTGCCCAGCCTTTCAAACCTTGCAATTACAGATTGCGTTGTATCAATCCTTTCCGCAAGCTCTGACTGGGTTATATTTGCTTTGATCCTATATGCTTTGAGCTCTTCGACAATAGAAATCACATCTCTTTTCCATTGCTGTCCATCATCACGCTTACTCCGCTCAGCAAGGGATATTTGTGAATCATTCTTCTTTATGCTTAGCGGCTCTATATAGACTCCCAGCCCTTTTACAACACGATAAATGAATTCAAGAGTGGGGACCCTGCCCATTCTCTCAAATCGCGTAATTACTGATTGTGTCGTTCCAATTATTTCTGCAAGCTCCGCTTGGCTCATTTCAAGTTCCAGACGGCGAATAAAAAGATTAGATACAACACTTGCTATATTCTGTTTCCATACAGGGATATGAGACTCGATAAATTCAAGTTCAAAGTCTTCCCAATCTCCGTTGAAAAAAGGATGTCTTTTTTTTGTCATATCTTAGCTCACTTTCGTTTTCTCATAGCTGTTGATTTCTATCCTTAATCTTACAGTTTTGTAAGACATTATAGTTAATTATCATCCTATTTTGTTAACCACATTTTATAGCCAGATGGCTATTTGTCAAGGCATAGAATAATTTTTTCACCCCCACGCCTGTGGGGAATACAGCAACTCGTTCATCTCCATCGCTGTAGGCATCGGTTCACCCCCACGCCTGTGGGGAATACGGCGTTGTGATCATGTGCTTTGATTTGTTTTGCGGTTCACCCCCACGCCTGTGGG
>DIQS01000020.1:8494-8631 GCA_002427325.1 Cloacimonetes bacterium UBA5456
CCCCCACGCCTGTGGGGAATACCTCATATCCCATTGGGACGAAATTCAATATGCCGGTTCACCCCCACGCCTGTGGGGAATACGGATCGTGAGCGATAATATACGATATCCGCGACGGTTCACCCCCACGCCTGTGG
>DIQS01000020.1:8924-9129 GCA_002427325.1 Cloacimonetes bacterium UBA5456
CCCCCACGCCTGTGGGGAATACAACAGATGTCGCAGAGCTCGGGAGCGTCAACTCGGTTCACCCCCACGCCTGTGGGGAATACTGCTGTTCAGTCAGGAAGGTGTCGCTTGCCGCCGGTTCACCCCCACGCCTGTGGGGAATACGAGACCGAGACCTAATCCGAGAGCGCTCATTTCGGTTCACCCCCACGCCTGTGGGGAATAC
>DIQS01000066.1:0-121 GCA_002427325.1 Cloacimonetes bacterium UBA5456
TGCGTTTTTTCTCGAACATGTTGATCTATAAACTGTTATACCAAAGGCCGTGATAATGAGTTTGCTACACAATGATATGCTCCTCAACATAGCCAACCACTTGTAAAACCTATAGCTTCCC
>DIQS01000066.1:357-10667 GCA_002427325.1 Cloacimonetes bacterium UBA5456
ATCATGACCATATCATGACCAGAACCCAGTAGGGAAGGCAGGGCAGAAAAACACAAAATAATCTTAAAGTGCTGTGAAAAACTCAATATTTTGACCAGATATTCCATGCGTTTTCTTGGCTGATTTGCCCATCTATATAAGGAAGAGGAATGACCCCCATATTTGCAAAATCCCTCTTCTGTAAATCGAGAACAATATGGTGGAAGTTCAAAACAGGAAATATCAGAGACCGCTTACCGCGGATCATCCCAAAATGCACGCTTTGATCTTGTCAAAAATCATACTCTCGGCTGGGGAAGTGAACCTCGAATGAAATCATTTTGCAAGCTTTTAACACTGATAATCACGCATCGCTCCCCTATCTACTCAGCAAAAAACCTTCAATAATTTTTCTGACTGATAATTCCTACTTGACAAATATAGAGCCTTGGAATAGCTGTCAACATACAGAGGTTTTTAAGAAATTATGTGTTTACGAATTAAATTGCAGCCAGCCAGAGATATAACAGCTTTAGAAAAAGAGCATTTGCACGTCGCAGATGCTCTTTTTTTGTGTTATAAGGGGAGGTTTTTATGAACACAAGTGAAATCATTCGTAGGACTTTGGCGGAAGACCTCGGCAGCGGAGACATTACCACCCGCTATCTTGATCTCGAACCGAGCATCTCGACAGCCTTTATGATCGCCAAAGAAGAAGGCATCTTAGCCGGCACAGAGATCGCCAAAGAAGTCTTCAAAACCGTCGACCCGGATATCAAGGTCACCCTCTATCGCAAGGATGGAGATAGGGTCTCGCCCGGTGATGAGATTCTTCGCGTTGAAGGGCGTCCCGCAGGCATTCTTCAGGCAGAACGCACCGCGCTAAACTTCTTGCAGAGGCTCTCCGGAGTGGCATCCCAAACGCGCCGCATGGTGGAGCTCATCAAAGAAACAGACGCTCGCATATTGGATACCCGCAAAACTACGCCGCTCTTGCGCTCTCTCGAGAAATATGCCGTGAGAATAGGCGGCGGATTCAACCATCGTCATGGGCTTTTCGACATGATCATGCTAAAAGAAAACCACATTCGCGCTGCTGGGGGAATCACTGCCGCGGTTAATAAGATTCAAGAAAGTAATGCCACTTACAAGGTGGAAGTTGAGGTCACAAACCTCGATGAACTCGATGAAGCGGTTGCCGCAAAAGCAGATAGAGTGATGTTGGATAACATGAATCTCAAGCACATCCGCGCTGCGGTCAAGAAATATGGCGATCACGTAGAATTAGAAGTATCCGGCGGAATCACGGAGAAAAACATCCTGTCCTATGCAAAAACAGGCGTGCATTACATCTCCAGCGGAGCGCTTACCCATTCATATAAGTCTTTGGACATCAGCTTGTTATTTAAGGAGTAATAAATGATAGAACAATTGCGCACTTTAGCGAAAATGCAGAGTTTTGACGACAAGATCGGACAATTTAGAGACATCCAAAAAGAATTGCCCAAACAGCTTCTCGAGATCGAGGAAAAGACGGTGCAGGCGACCGCAGATTTGCTTGCCGGCGAAAAGGAAAAGGCGGAGTTAAACGCTGAGCAAAGCGCTCTGGAAAGCAATATCAAAGCCGCCCAAAGCCTGATTACAAAGTATTCAAACCAGCTTACAGACACCAAGACAAACAAGGAATATAAGGCTTTAAACAGTGAGATGACCCACCAAAAAGAGAAGATTCAGAAGTTTGAATCTCAGATGTTGGAGCTGATGGACAAAGAAAACGGGATCAAAGAGAAAGTGGCATCACTAAAAGCGGTTCATGACGAAATAGATGGTGAAAAGCGTAAGATGGAAGCCGAAATAAAAGCACAAAATGACGAGCTCGAGGCAAAGATTGAAGAACTCCGTTCCGAGAGAAATAAGCTCGCCGTCACCCTGCCAAATACGCTCATCAAACGCTATGGCGGCTTGATCAAAAACAAGGATAACCTCGCCGTCACCTATAACCAAAATGGCTCTTGCAGCGGATGTGGCTTCGTGATTCGCCAACAGATGCGCATCGAACTTCAGCTCAAAAAGAAGCTCGTCTATTGTGAAAACTGTGGACGCATCATCCTCGACAGCTTAGATATCTAAAATATATAACCCATGAAAAAGCCCCCGCAATCACACGGGGGCTTTTTTGTATCTTGATTATTTATCTCATCAACCAAGGATTCCCAAAAGGACACCGGCAGCGACGGCTGAGCCGACCACTCCGGCAACGTTGGGACCCATGGCATGCATGACGAGGTAGTTCGTTTTGTCATATTGCTGACCAACGACCTGCGACACTCTTGCAGCGGCGGGCACGGCAGAAACTCCTGCAGACCCGATGAGGGGATTGATCTTGTTTTCTTTGATGAAGAGATTCATAATCTTCGCAAAGAGCACACCGGATGCGGTGGCAACTGCAAAGCTGGCTGCACCAAGGATGAATATCTTGATGGTTCCCCAAGTGAGGAAAACGGCAGCCGTAGTCTTTGCACCCACGGTGAGTCCGATGAGCACGGTGACGATGTCGATGAGCGAAGTCTTTGCGGTGTTTGCCAATCTATCGGTGACGCCGGTTTCTTTGAGCAGATTACCCAAAAAAAGCATTCCCAAGAGGATAGCGGAACCGGGAGCGATGAAGGATGTGACAATGAGAGCGACCAGCGGGAAGAATATCTTTTCTTTCTTGCTGACCACGCGCAGAGGTTTCATCTTGATCTTGCGTTCTTTATCGGTGGTGAGCAGTCTCATGATGGGCGGTTGGATCACCGGCACCAAAGCCATATACGAATATGCCGCGAGGGCAATCGATCCCAAAAGATGGGGTGCAAGCTTTGACGCAAGATAGATAGCGGTAGGACCATCTGCGCCACCAATAATGCCGATTGATGCAGCTTCAAGGATGTTAAACCCAAGCATGATCGATCCAATAAAAGTGGCAAAGATGCCAAATTGGGCAGCGGCTCCCAGAAGGATTAGCTTGGGATTTGCAATCAGGGAGGTAAAGTCCGTAAGTGCACCTACTCCCATAAAGATAAGGGAGGGATATATCCCTTTTTGGACTCCGAAATAGAGATAGTTGAGGACAGAACCCTCGGCTTCAACGCCTAAACCTTGAGCGGCGACGCCGGGGATATTGCCCAAGACTATTCCAAATCCGATGGGGACGAGCAAGAGCGGCTCAAATTCCTTGGCGATTCCAAGATAGATGAAGAAAAGCCCTGCCACGATCATGGCAATGCTCCCCACATCTACATTATAGAATCCTGTAGTTTGGAGAAATTGCAACAGTTCTTGCATTGTTATGCCTCCAATTCGACGAGCGGATCGCCTTCCTGAACGCTGTCACCTTTCTGAACATAAATCGTTTTCACGCGACCGCTTTGGAAGACATGGATATCGCTTTCCATCTTCATGGCTTCGAGGATCAGGGCTACATCGCCATCGGCAACTGTCTGTCCTTCACGGATCATGACATCAATAATGACTCCCGGGATCGGGGCACGCAAGATATTGTCACCAGCCGTAACTACAGGCTTGGGAGCAGCGGGAGCAACCGGAGCAGCCGGGGTGACGGGTACTATGGGCTGAGGAGGCTGCGGGGTTGAGCGTTCAAAGCCTTCCAGTTTCGGGACTTTATTTTGTTCATCATCTACGATGTTGATCAGGTGTTCATGTCCGTTCACACTGATCTTGGCGTGACTTGAGCTATATTCCAGAACGGTTGCTTCATAGTTAACGCCGTTTATCAGAAATTTATATGTTTTCATTTATTTCTCCTGTAAGAATTCATTTCGCGGTTTGGCATGGATAGGACGGCACTTGCTCTCCACTGATTGGTTGGGGTTCTGCGGAAGGTTAGTGCCAGTTTGCGACGTTCTTCCATGTCCATCCTATGTAGATGCAAGGCTGTTATCGCAGCGACCAGGGCATCATGATCCAGGACTTTGGCAACCTCAGAAGCTTTGGCTGTGGGTGCTGGTTTTGCTTTATCTTCTTTAGTCTTTTTCTCTCTATTAAGGTGAACGAGCTGACCGATAAAGAAGCTGGTGATGATGAGAGCTGAAAAGACGACAAGCATTCCGATGAGTGTTACAGACCATCCAAAACCTTGGACGTGGTCTTGATATTCTTGGATAGCATTTTCGATATCATCTGTCGTCTTTCCCAAAAGCTGTATGGAATAATGATCTTGATTATCACCTTTGAATCCCAACATGGTTTTGAGTTTATGAATCGGTATAGAGAAGGTCTTTGATATGTCGCTCAACGTGCTGGTTTCATCAAACTGCCGAATGGCTTTTTGATGTGCCAAGAACGCTTTATAAGGAGTGATTCCGAGGGCGGAGAGGCTCATATTGTCGAGATTGACGTTTTTGGCTTCCAGCCCCAATATCTCCTTCCATTCTCCGATCTTGTCGTTTTTCAAATCAAGCCTTTCTGCAACCTCTAACAGAGTGTCCGATGGCTTGAAACCATATTCCGTTGTAACTTCCTGTTCGCGAGCTTGCATCAAAGAATCAAGCTGAGCGGAGGTGAAGAGCATCACGGAAAGTGAATCCTGAGCAGGCAGGATCAAGGGTATCATGAGCAAGACGAGACAAAGGATTTTGCGCATCGCTCTCACCCTTAAAGAGGCATATTCCCGTGCTTACGCGGCGGGATGCTGTCTTTCTTGTTTGCCAACATCTCAAGCGCACGAATCAAGCGGAAACGTGTCTGAGCCGGCTCGATGATGTCGTCAACATATCCACGCTCGGCTGCGCCATAAGGATTGGCAAAGGTTTCGCGATATTCTTCTTCTCTATCAGCAAGAACTTGTTTGGGATTCTCACTTTCTTTGGCTTCTTTGCGGAAGATGACTTCCACTGCGCCTTTCGGACCCATCACTGCGATCTCGGCTGTAGGCCATGCATAGACCAAGTCGGCGCGCATGTGACGGCTGTTCATCACGCAATATGCTCCGCCATAGGCTTTGCGAACGATGACAGTGATCTTTGGAACTGTTGCCTCGGCAAAGGCATAGAGAAGCTTTGCACCATTGCGGATGATTCCGCCGTGTTCTTGAGTGCTGCCGGGCAAGAAGCCGGGAACGTCTTCAAAAACAACTATTGGGATATTGAAAGCATCGCAGAAGCGGACAAATCTGGCAGCCTTAGTGGAAGCATCGATATCCAAGACTCCGGCAAGAATTCTGGGCTGATTTGCAACGATGCCGACGCTGTGTCCATTGAGGCGAGCAAAGCCCACCACGATGTTTTGAGCATAGTTTGCCATCACCTGCAAGAATTCACCATCATCAACGATAGGCTGAATCACATCCAAAATGTCATAAGGTTTGTTTGGACTATCCGGGATAACTTCGTTCAATTCAGGAATCAAACGTGTGACGGGATCAGGGCTGGGAACCACAGGCGGGTCTTCCATGTTATTGCTCGGGAAATATGAGAGCATCTTCCGGATGAGCAGCATGGTCTCTTCTTCGGTGTTTGTCATGAAGTGAGCAACGCCGCTCTTGCTGGTGTGGATGCCTGCTCCGCCCAAAGCTTCGGTTGTGACGTCTTCATTGAGAACTGTTTTCACGACTTTCGGGCCGGTGACAAACATATAGCTGTTGTTCTTTTCCATCACGATGAAGTCTGTGATTGCGGGTGAATATACTGCACCGCCGGCACAGGGACCCAAGATTGCGGAAATCTGGGGAATCACACCGCTTGCCATAACGTTGCGCCAGAAGATCTCGGCATAACCTGCCAAAGCTTCAACGCCTTCCTGAATGCGTGCACCGCCCGAGTCATTGAGACCGATTAGTGGGCAGCCATTTTTAAGAGCCATATCCATGATCTTACAGATTTTCTCAGCATAGGTTATGGAAAGTGAGCCTCCGAATACTGTGAAGTCTTGGGCAAATAGATAAATCGGGCGTCCGTTGATCGTGGCGCTACCGGTGATTACACCATCTCCGTCATAAACGGTCTTTTCCATTCCGAAGTTCTGACATTGATGCCGAACGAAGAGATCAAATTCTTCAAAGCTATCCGGATCAACCAAGAGATCGATCCTTTCGCGAGCGGTGAGCTTGCCTTTTGCGTGCTGGTCGGCAATGCGTTTTTCGCCGCCGCCAAGAAGAGCTTTCTCTCTGCGTGCTCTCAATTTGTTGAGAGGTTTGAGTGTCTCCATTTTTTCTATCCTTTAGTGTATTTTGTATCTTTCACTAAATTGACATCATTTCAAAAGCCGTTCTACTGTAAAGGGAAATCTTCACAAATTGAGCTAAATCGTGATTTATTTCTCTTTTTGCTCTTTGATCGCCAAAAAATAGCCGGAAAACACAGATAAAATATTGCAAACATACTCCTTCCCTATATGGTTCTGCTCAGCTCTCGCTTATGATTTGCTCATGGTGATGACCATATCATGACCACATCATGACCAGAACCCTATAAGGAAGGAGTGGAAAAACACTAAAAATGGGGAGAAAAATTTCTGGAAGACATAAAAAAAAGCCCAAAAATTTGGGCAAAAAAAAGTGGCTCCGGAAGAGGGATTTGAACCCCCGACCTAGTGGTTAACAGCCACCCGCTCTGCCGCTGAGCTATTCCGGAACACTAAGTGAGCACAATATCTTTAATGGTGCTATTTCTGTCAACAATTATTTGATGAAAGTCTCTTATTTACTGCTAAATCAGCTCTTAGATAGATTGCTAAGATCAATTCATCTCGCGGTTGATATGCCGATGATAGTCCAAACAGCGCTGAATATAGTCTTTTCTGAGCTCTTCTTTGAGGAAATCATTCTCGTCGATGAGCGGCATATCCGGCAATTCATCCAAAAGTGCTTGCGCAAACAATCCGCTGATATACTCTCCGCTTGCTGTGTCGTCAAGATCATACAGAGGCGTGGTTCTAAGCCCGCAGGAAGGCGATTTGCTCTTGAGAATCACGCCGCAGATATCCCTTGCTTTGATATCTGCAATAATGTGCGCGATGTATTCACTTAAGAGTGCGCCGAGATCTGTTTTATCCTGCACAACGAGGAGCAAGGGGCGGGTTTCCCCAATATATAGTTGCATAGGCGGGCGCGGCACAGGAAGTCCTGCGCCGTGTTCGGGACAATAGGCGATCAGTTCAAAGCTATTTTCAAGCTCGCGGGCTATCTGCGGAAAGGCTTTATCCTTGCCGTCATAGCGCACCCTGTGCCCCAAAAGACAGGCTGAGACTCCCAGGCGCGGCAGCTTATTCTTCGTCTTCATTTGCAAGAATTATGTCGTCTTTGACTTCGATTTCCGGCATATATTCGAGCATGGTGATGATGCTACTGCTTGCTTTAAGCTCTTGTCCCACCTTGAGGTTGATGTCTTGCTGGCTATTTAGTTGCACGACATAGGAGACCTTTCCTTGCGCCATGCCGATGATGTTTCCGGGGCGAAAGCTCTCGTTTTCAAATATCTTGATATTGCCTTCGGTGAAGCTGATCTGAAGCTTGATTTCATCAATTATCAGATCACCGGCGTCCCAGCGGCAAAGCCAATGCGGCGAGCGTATTTCGATATTGTTCAGGACTGATTTTTGCACGCTGATGCGGGTCTTGCCATCGATTTCTTTGATTGAGCTCACCTTCCCTGCAAGCGGGAAATAAACAACGTGCTCGGAGGGTTTGATGATGCTTTTATCAAAGCGATAGCGCAGTCCCACAATGAAATAGAGGCTGATGCTGATCACGGTCAGCGCATAGCCGAAATAGCGCAAGACGAGGTTGTATCCCAAGAAGTTGGTGATGATCACCGCCGCAAAAAGGAGCAAAAGCGGGATTGCTCGAGCTTTCAGCAAGCTGTAGCCGATGATATGAAGGGCATTGCCCTCGTTATTCTGCTTGTTTTTCATCTTTTTCTATAGCACGCGTCCATGTTTCGGTTCTGCCGGCGAGCGATATCCCGATGAAGCCACGCAGGGCGAGAGTGTTGTTATCGACCATCTCGGCTTTTGCAGAATAGCTCTTGCCGCTTTCGGGGTCGTAGATCTTGCCTTTGCTATATTTACCTTTTCCGTCATAGACCAATCCGCTGAGGATGTTCAGCCCGATCATGGGCACATTTCTGAGCTTCACGTCGGGGTTTTTGGCGTCTGTTTTGGCCTTTCCATCAGCGGTAAGCGGCTCTTTGAGCCAGATGATCTTGCCTGAAATCGTGCCATCTCTGAGAGGATATATCTCGAGTTTGGCAACCTTTTTGCCGTTATACCAATTGCCGTAGATGCGCTCTTTTCCTTGTGCAAAAAGCGGCAAGGCGAGCACTACTATCAGTGCGAGTATGAGAATCTTTTTCATCGTGCCTCCTTATCGGGCAGATATTTAGATGATTCCGCAGCGCTTTAGGATGTGGTCAACATTCTCCAAATAGCGATCATAGGAGAATATTGCTTCTATCTGCTCTTTTCCCAATGCGCTAACTAATTCTTCGTTGTTTGTGATAAGTTCTTTGAAGTCCTTGTGTTCGGTGATTGATTTCATCGCCGCACCTTGCACCAAAGCATAGGCTTGTTCACGGCTCATTCCTACATTTGCCAAGTTCAAAAGTAGTGCTTGTGAGAAGACTAAGCCGCCGGTGAGCTCGATGTTTTCAATCATTTTTTCGGGATAGACCAGCAGGTTATCCAGCATATTTGTGCATTTCACCAACATGTAGTGGGTTAGAATGCTGCTATCGGGGAGGATGATTCGCTCTACGCTGGAGTGGGAGATGTCTCTTTCGTGCCAGAGCGCGTTGTTTTCGATGCCTGCTTGAGCGTTTGCTCTGAGGACGCGAGCCAGCCCCGAAAGCTGTTCTGAGAGTATGGGGTTACGTTTGTGCGGCATGGCAGAGCTGCCTTTTTGGCCGCGGGTAAAGTTCTCTTCGGCTTCGCCAACTTCCGTGCGCTGGAGATGGCGGATCTCGACGGCAATCTTTTCCATGGTGGAGCCGATCTGCGCGAGTGTGATCAGATATTGGGCGTGACGGTCTCTTTGGATCACCTGAGTGGAGATGTTCACGGGTCTCAGATCGAGATAGTGACAGGCTCTTTCTTCCACTTCCGGGCTGAGATGGGCATAGTTCCCCACAGCTCCGGAGATTTGCCCTATACTCACGGCTTCGATGGCTTCTTCAAGACGGTGGATATTGCGCTGGGTTTCGTCATACCACAGGGCAAATTTCAGTCCGAAAGAGGTGGGCTCGGCGTGGATGCCGTGGCTTCTGCCCATGCAGATGGTGTGGCGATATTTGCGCGCCTTGAGTTTGAGCACCTCGCTCATGCGCAAGAGTTCGCTGAGGATGAGCTCTCCGGCTTGCTTGAGTTGCAGAGCGGTGGCAGTGTCCAAAACGTCTGATGAGGTCATGCCAAAATGCACCCAACGCGAGGAGGGGCCTACATATTCGGCAACATTTGTGAGAAAAGCGATGACGTCATGACGCGTGACAGCCTCGATCTCGTCAATTCTATCGGGATCAAAATCTGCCTTCGCGGCGATGATCTCATAATCTTCTTTGGGGATGATTCCCATCTCGCTCATAGCTTTTGCGGCGGCAAGCTCTACATCCAGCCAGCATTGATAGCGGTTTCTGATCTCCCAGATACGCTGCATTTCGGGCAGTGAATAGCGTGCAATCATTTAATCTCCTAAAAATCCTCTTAACAAGTCAAACATGTTGTTGCCCTTGAACATGTCCATGATGCTGCCGCCGGTCTTATCTGTCTTCGGCAAGGGGATGATGCTCGGCTGTTCATAGCTGACACTGTCAAAGACCATCTTGGCAGAGATAAAGGTGCCGGTTTTCAGCTCGATACTGTCTATATCGCCACTGCGGTTATATCCCGTCTTGATCAGGGTGCTTGATTTCGTATCGCGAATCTCTTCCAGCTTATAATCCTGAGCGAAATTCACTATCACATTCCCTCTTTCCACTGCTTTTTTCTCGATGATTTCTGCGCCATACTTATCAAAAAGATGGTCTGCCGTGGCAAAGATCGCCGTGATTCCTTCGGGGATGAGTCCTTCGAGATTAGTTGCTGCCAAAGCGGGAATGGCAGTGGAATTCAGGGCAAGATATGGCCCTAAATACATGGATAAAATAGGCGAGCCGCCGGAGCCAAAGATGCCGCCTTCGACCACGTCCAAACGCAGTTCGTTGACATTCTTGCTAAGAGTAAAAGGCTTGCGCATGGTGATCCCAAATGCAGAAAGCTCAATGGTTCCATCACCTTTGATCTTCTCCCATCTTTTAAGTTCAGAACGCAAAAGCATCTCATCCGTTTTCTTCTGAAATAGG
>DIQS01000066.1:10836-17749 GCA_002427325.1 Cloacimonetes bacterium UBA5456
ATCCGTTTTCTTCTGAAATAGGGTGCATGAAGTGCTAAATAAAGCTAATATTATAATGAAGACGATAGTCGTCTTTCTCATGATTTCCTCCTATATATAAAGAATATTCCAATCGCTGACAAGATGATCATCAGCAAAGATAGAAATTGACCTATGCTCATAAAGCCAAAAATGAAGCCATGATTGCGATAGAAAGCGATGTCGTCCGGCACTCTGACAAACTCGATCAAGAAGCGAATGATGCCATAGCCACCGATGAAGCTCCAAAATCCCAGCCCGTCTTTATAGTCTTTATTCATGATATACCACGAAACTAAGAAGAGCACAAGCCCTTCACCGAGCATCTCATATATCTGGGTGGGATGACGCGGAAGAGCACCGCCGTCGGGGAAAACCATGCCCCAAGGAAGCGTGGTGACACTGCCCCAAAGCTCGCCATTGATGAAGTTTCCCAGTCGCCCCAATCCCAGCCCTATCGCTACGATGGGCATGGCTACATCCGCCATCCGATAGAAAGGCAATTTATGCTTGCGCGTAAAGAGCCATCCCGCCAAAAAGACGCCTATCGCACCGCCATGAAAGCTCATCCCCCCTTCCCAAAATGCAAAGATGGAAAGCGGGCACGCCACATAGAATCGCAAGTTATAGAAGAGGATATAGCCGATCCTGCCGCCCAAAATCACGCCTAACATGACGTAAAACAAGAGCGACTCATATTTGTCGCGGTCAATCTCTATGTCCTTCTTCTTTAGGAAAGGCTTATAAAGGAAGTATGCAATGACAAAGCTGATCACATAGAGCAAGCCATACCAGCGCACGCTAAAGTCCATGCCAAAGAGCGTAAAACTCACAATCTCGGGACTGATATTATGGTAAGGTATCATAATTATCTCTTAGTGAATTCGTCTAAACGACGCACGATGAGCTCCACTGCTTCGTCGCTATCGCCGTCAAACTTTTCCACGATCTTTTCATGTTTTGGGGTGAAGATGTTGACCACCTGCGTGGGCGATCCATTGAGACCGGTGAGATTCTCATCCAGTCCCAGATCATTTGCGTTGAGCACTTTCATTTCGACACTTCTCGCGTTCCGCTTGCCTCTGAGCGAAGGCAGGCGCGGTGTATTGATCTCTTTCACGACCGTGATGAGTCCGGGAAGCTCCATCTCAAGGGTATCCACTCCATCTTCCATGAGGCGTTCAAGACGGACTTTGTCCTCTGCAAGACTCTCAACTTTGCGCACAAAACAGGTTTGAGGGATATCTAAGTGAGCGGCGATGCCGGGACCAACTTGCGCGGTGTCTCCATCAATTGCCTGCTGTCCAGTGAGAATGAGAGTATATTCACCCAGATGCCTGATTGCAGCGGCGAGAGTGTAGCTCGTCGCCCAAGTATCCGCACCGGCAAACTTCCTATCTGAAAGCAGGCAGATTTCATCCACTCCCAGCGAGACTGCTTCCCTGAGCGCAGATTCCACCTGAGGCGGTCCCATGCTGATGGCAACCACCGTCCCGCCATGCTCTTCTTTGAGGCGCACAGCTTCTTCTATGGCATAGGTATCGAAGGGATTGAGGATGCTTTCCACTCCCTCGCGCACCAGTGTATTCGTCACGGGATCAATCTTGATCTCGGTAGTATTCGGGACTTGTTTTATGCAAACTATGAAGCGCACAGTATTTCTCCTTAGTTAAAGAACTCTTTGATGCTTTCTACAACGTGGTTCTTCATTTCAACGGTGAGCTCGGGATATATGGGAATCGAGAGCACTTCTTTTGCAGCTCTTTCGCTGATGGGGAGATCGCCCTCTTTATATCCCAGAGAGGCAAAGCATTCTTGCAGATGCAAGGGCAGCGGATAATAGACCGCACAGCCGATGTCTTTACTCTGCAGATGAGCCATAAGCTCGTCGCGACGCTCGGTTCTGAGCGTATATTGATTGTAGATACTCACCGCTCTCTTGTCGATCACGGGAGTCTTGAGTCCGGCGATATTGGCAAGATGCTCGTTATAGAAAGCAGCATTTTTGCGGCGAGACTCACTCCATGCGGCAAGCTTTTCCAGCTTCACGAGGAGGACGGCAGCCTGCAGGGTGTCCAGCCGGCTATTCAGCCCTACCCATTTATGGAAGTACTTGGGGTTTTCACCATGCACACGAAGCTGTCTGAGCCCTGCCGCAAGCTCGTCATCATTGGTGAGACACATGCCTGCATCTCCCATTGCGCCGAGGTTTTTGCTGGGGAAAAAGGACAGAGTCCCGATGTCTCCATAAGAGCAACTCATCTTTCCTTCGAAGGTGGCACCTATGCCCTGTGCATTATCTTCTATAACCTTGAGATTATGCTTCTTAGCGATCTCCATGATGCGCGGCATATCGCAGCACTGTCCAAAGAGGTGCACCGCCATGATGGCCTTTGTATTCGGCGTGATAGCGGCCTCGATCTTATCCGCATCGAGGTTGAAGGTATCTTCATCGATATCTACAAACACGGGGACAGCACCATTGCGCCAGATGGACGAAGCCGTGGCAAAGAAAGTGAAAGGCGTGGTGATAACCTCATCGCCATGGCCAATATTCAGTGCCTTGATCGCCAAGACCAAAGCATCCGTTCCCGAGGCACAGCCGATTGCATGCTTGATGCCCAGATAGTCCTGCATCTTTGCTTCGAGTTCTTTAACCTGCGCGCCCATGATATAATGATGCTTCTCAAAAACTTTGTCTATTTCTTTGCGAATATCCTCCATCAAGGGTTGATATTGCGCATGTAAATCCAACATTGGAACTTTCATTAAAATGTCTCCTTTATTTTATAAGATTATTTATACCAACGATTATCGTGATGGCAGATGCCAAGATGGTTATGCTATCTTTGATCTCCGGCCAGAACGAATATCCTGTTTTTTCGGGGATGAAGATGGTGTCTCCAGCCTGGATTTCCTGCTTTTTGCTCAGCTTCACCCAGTTGCCGGTTTTGGCTTGGATCAAGTTCCCGCCGATTATCATACGGTTCTTTGCAAAGCCACCCGCCTCAGACACATAATATTTCCAATCTGCACCTTCTTTATAGTCCACAAAACCGGGGTTCTTGACCTGTCCGCTCACATAGACCTTATTGATCTTGAGCGGCAGATAGATGTAATCTCCGTCATTGAGCATCACATCCCCTTCTTTGCCCTCACTTTCGATGATCTTCGCAAAGTCTATGGAATATCGCCCACTTATCTGTCTGAGTTTGGTTCTTTGATAGGAATATTCCACCGGTGTGAGGTGAAGAGGAGCAGCCTGCAATATCCTTTCGAGCTCATAATCCGTCTCAGAATTGAAGGCTTTATTTATCATGACCGCATTATGAATATCGGCATCTTCGAGAATGCCACCACTTCTTTGGATGATATCCCAGATGGTATCTCCATCAGAAAAGAGATATTCACCTTGGTGAACAAAACGTCCCGAGAGCGTAACCCCCTTGCGCGAGTGATATTTAGTATCATAGGGCACCATAAGTCTATCTCCGGCAGAGATGATGCGCCCTCCATCGCTATTGAGGTCAATGATTTGAGCGTCATAGCTTTTACTCTCGCTTTGATATATGCTATGTTGAATCACACTCACTTCAGCGCCGGGCAAGGTTCCACCCGCAAGCGCAATGAGTTCGGCGACGCTATCTCCTTCCTGATATTCGATATAGCCGGGATGCCCCACACAGCCCCAAACGCTGACGAAATCTTTGCTCACATCGACAAAGATATTATCCCCGTCTTTGAGGGTGGGATTTTGGGAAACATCTCCCAAGCGCAGATATCTGAGGAGGTCATAGCTTTGCTCAGCACCGTTACGAGTGATCTTCACATTGCGCAAAGACTGGTATTCTTTATACTTATCCGTGTCACTATCCAAAGAGCGCACAAGAGGGATGCTCTTTGTCAGGATAAGTTCTTTGGGAAGCTCTTGGAGCAAGGACTCCTCATCAAAGTCTGCTAATTCAAAGGCCGTGATGAGATTATCTCCCAAAATCAGGCGATAGCTTCCGGGATGACGAACATAGCCGCTGATATTCACGCCAATTGTCGGCATACTGCTCATTTCAAAGCTACTTCTGTCAATTGCCAAAATAGGCAGAGTCAAAAGAACAATCAGGAGTGTGATTATACCTTTATTTTTCATAACTATGTATTATTCTATTGATTATGTCTTCAAGACTGTGTTTGGGCTCATAGCCGATATATTCATGGATCTTGCTGATATCCGGCTTGCGATTCATCATGTCTTCAAATCCTTCCTCAAAGGCGGCTTCATAGCTCATATATTCGATCTTTGATTTGCTCTTGCACATTTCCTTCACCTTCTTGGCAAGGTCTTCTATGCTAATGGCTTCCGTGCTGCCGATATTAAAGATTTCGCCTTCGCATTCCGGAGTGTTCATCAGCTTCACAAAGGCATCCACCACGTCGCTTACGTCTGCAAAACAACGGGTTTGCTTGCCTGTGCCATAGACCACCAAAGGTTGATCCAAAAGAGCGGCTTTGATAAACTTCGGCACGACCATGCCATATTGACCGGTCTGACGCGGACCCACCGTATTGAACAGGCGAACAATCACCACCGGCAATCTCTTTTCGCGATAAAAAGCAAGCGCCAAAAACTCATCAATCGCCTTGGAGCAACTATATCCCCAGCGGCTGATATGCGTGCTTCCCAGGAGGCGATCATCTTGCTCTGAGAAGGGAACTTTATCGCTCTTACCATAGATCTCACTGGTGGAAGCAATCAGGGCTTTAGCCTTATATTTGTTGCATAGCTCAAGCACATTATCCGTGCCGTTGATATTCGTTTTCAACATCAAAAGCGGGTTTTCAATGATATATTTCACGCCCACGGCGGCAGCGAGATGATAGACCTGATCGCACTTTGAGATGAGCTTTTCCATCAAATCTCTATCCAAGATTGTTCCGGTGTGGAATTCAAACTTGGGATGGTTTTTGAAACTCTTTATGTTTTCCAAACTTCCGGTTGAGAGATCGTCTATTACGGTGACCTGATTTCCTTCACTTAAAAGGCGTTCCGCCAAATGTGATCCGATAAACCCGGCACCACCGGTGATTAATATCTTCATTATCTACTCCATAAGAGATTATTTACGTGGATTTTAAGACAATTATTCCACGGCGGTTAAACTATTATGACATAGTTAATTTGTCAATAAGAATTGCGAAAAATAGCATCGCACGATTATTTTTATCCCAAAGAAAACATAGAATCATGAGAAATCGCTTTATAATTATTGACATTTTTACCCCTCGCATAACTATGCCACCATACCATTAACTGATTGATTACAGAAAAAATAGATAAATGGAGAAACAATGAACACACAGCCTTACGCCGAACCTTGGCGCATCAAAATGGTAGAACCCCTCAAAATTCTCACTCGTGAAGAGCGGATAGCAAAGATCCGCAAAACTGAATTCAACCTCTTTAACCTCAATGCCGAAGATGTGTATATCGATCTTCTGACCGACAGCGGAACCGGCGCCATGAGCGACAGGCAGTGGTCTGCACTCATGCTGGGAAACGAAAGCTATGGCGGCTCACCCAGCTTCAGACGCCTCAAAGAAACCATCGGCGAGATATTGGGATTTCCCCACGTGGTACCCACCCATCAAGGCCGTGCCGCCGAGAACGTACTCTTTTCCGCAATGCTGAAACCCGGCAATGTTGTCCCCGGCAACGCCCACTTTGACACCACCAAAGGACACATCGAATTCCGCAACGCCATCGCGCTTGATTGCACGGTTGACGAAGCCTCCGACATCGATAACCAAGGCCCCTTCAAGGGCAACGTGGATATCTCCAAACTCCGCGCCGGCATCAATAAATATGGCGTGGAAAACATCCCCTTCATGGTGCTCACCGTCACCTGCAACAGCGGCGGCGGACAGCCCGTTTCCATGCAAAACATCCGCGAAGTCTCCCAAGTTTGTAAAGAACACAAAATCCCGCTTTTCTTCGACTCCGCTCGCTTTGCCGAGAACGCATATTTCATCAAAATGCGCGAAGACGGCTATCAAGATAAGAGCATCCGCGAGATCGTGAAAGAAATGTATAGCTATGCCGATGCCATGACCATGAGCGCAAAAAAGGACGCAATCGTGAACATGGGCGGATTTATCGCCATGCGCGATGAAGAACTCTATAGACAGTGCTGCACTTTCAACATCATGTTTGAAGGCTACATCAGCTATGGCGGCATGAGCGGACGCGATATGGAAGCGCTCGCCACGGGACTCATGGAAGGCACGGAATTTGAATATCTCGAAGCCAGAATCTCGCAAGTCGCATATCTCGGTGCCGAAATCTGCAAACACGGCATCCCCATCATCCGCCCCACCGGTGGACACGCCGTCTATGTCGATGCAAAAGCATTCTTCCCGCAGATACCGCAAAACCAATATCCGGCACAAGTTTTGGGCGTTGCTCTCTATGAAGAAGCCGGAGTGCGCGGAGTGGAAATCGGAACCGTGCTCGCTGATAGAGACCCCGTCACGCGTGAAGAACGCCTTGCTAAGATGGAGCTTCTCCGCCTTGCAATCCCACGCCGCGTCTATACCAATAACCACATGGACGTGGTGGCATGGGGACTCAAACAGATCTGGGATAAGCGCGAAAGCTATCGCGGACTCAAGATCACCTTTGAAGCACCCATCATGCGCCACTTTACGGCAACTTATGAGCAGGTCTAAACCCTGTCAGAATAAATAAATCAAGCCTCTGTCAATAAATGGCAGAGGCTTTTTTGTTTTTTGGCTGAAAATATCGCGAAAATCGGGGGTTCAATAGATTCATCTTTGAAATAGCAGCTAAAGCCATGTCTTCCCTATTGATTACAGCTTAGTGTGCGCTCATGATATGGTCATG
>DIQS01000066.1:17926-22920 GCA_002427325.1 Cloacimonetes bacterium UBA5456
ATCATGACCATATCATGACCAGAACCCTCTAAGGAAGCAGTGGAAATAATGTGAAATAATCCCAAGTATCTTGACAGAATCCGGCAGTTAATAAAACTAAATCCACCAGATAAGAGGAAGGTTTTACACGATGAAAAAGCTAAATTTGGACCTGTCCAATCTCAGTGAACTGTTCAAAGAACAACTGCCGCCGGATAAAGTGGCAGCCGCACAAACTGCGTTTTTGAAAGCGTTGTCGAAGAAAATGCATGAGTTTTATAACGGCAAAATGCAGAGTCTGCCCAAGGCGGGGCTCTATGGTTTTAATTGGTTTAACGTGTGGTACACCCCCGGCGTATCCGAGGTTTCCACCTCCATCCGAGACAATAATTCGCTCTCCTACAATCTCAGCAACAGAGGCAACTTAGTCGCCGTAGTCAGCGATAGCACCAGAGTCTTGGGCGATGGTAATTGCGGGGTCTATGGCGGACTCGGCGTGATGGAAGGCAAGGCGATGCTGATGAAGTATTTGGGCGCTTGCGATGCGATTGCGCTTTGCGTGAACAACCGTGACGAAGATGGTAAGCCCAATGCCGATAAGCTGATAGACTTTGTGAAAATGCTTGAACCCAGCGTGGGTGCAGTGAATTTGGAAGATATTTCCCAGCCGAATTGCTATAAGGTTTTGGACGAATTGCGTGCTTCCTGCGAGATTCCCGTGTGGCACGACGACGCTCAGGGAACCGCTTGTGTCACTCTTGCCGGAGTGCTGAACGCGCTGCATCTCACCTCGCGCACCATTGATAAGAGCAAATTTGTTCTCTATGGTTGCGGCGCATCCAATAGCACCATCGCCAGCTTCCTCCTCCAAGAAGGGGTAAATCCCGATAATATGATAATTTTTGACAGCAAAAGCGGTATCCATCTCGGCAGGACTGATCTCAGGGATAATCCTGATAAACATAGACATTGGGGACTTGCGCAAAAGACTAATCCTCAGCGAATTGACACGATGGAAGAAGCTATGAAAGATGCGGATGTGCTGATCGCGCTTTCCACGCCGGGACCTGATACCATCAAAAAAGAATGGGTTTCACTGATGGCAAAAGATTCCATCGTCTTTGCTTGCGCCAATCCAGTTCCCGAAATCTATCCGCATGATGCGCAGGATGCTGGTGCACTCATCGTTGCAACGGGGCGCGGTGACTTCCCGAATCAGGTGAACAACTCCGTGTGCTTCCCCGGCATTCTCAAGGGAGTGCTCTTGGTGCAAGCCAAAGGCATCAGCGATAATATGGCGATTGCGGCGGCTCATTCCTTGGCAAGTTTTGCTCGCGCTCGCGGCATTGCCATCGATAACATCGTTCCCAGCATGAATGAGACCGAGGTCTTTGCCCACGTTGCGGCAGATGTTGCCCAAGAAGCAGTCCGCGAAGGACTTGCCCGCAAAATCATGAGCCGAGAAGAAGTGTTTGAAACAGCACTGAGTCAGATCAAGGAGACGCGCGCGCTGATTGACGACATGATGAATCAAGGACACATCAAAGAACCGGATCAAAGCCTTTTGCAAGAGGTATTTGAGGAGTGTTTGAAAAGCTTTCTTTAAATAGAAAAGAAAAAAGTGCCGCAAGCAAGAGAATAGGCTTTTTCATCAAGCTCTTGCTCACGGCACTTATGCTTTGGTTTGTCTTCCGACGCCTTGACCCCACAGCGATCAAGAGTAGCGTGGAGTCTTTGCCGATAGTGCTAATCATCGACATCATCCTGATCTCGGTGCTGCGGCACTATATCCAATATCTCAATTGGTTTTGTGCACTCAAGATGAATCACGGAGTGAAGTTCAAGCGTAAAGAGGTGATGGCGTCCTATCTCGTTGCCCAGCCTCTGCGTTTTGCCATTCCCGGTGGGAGTGCGTCCTTTGCCAAGATATTCTATCTAGAAAATACCAGCGTCTTTGCCTCATTCATCGCAACGAGCACAGAGCGGCTTTTTTTGACTTGGGCGACCTGGAGTTTTGCCGCCATTGCCTATCTTTGTCTTTTCACAACGCATTCTCTGATCCTCCGGCTGGGTTTGGTGGTGCTGCTGGTTTTCATCCCGCTGTGGACTGCTTTCATCCTCGCAGCAATCCCAAAAACAAAGAAATATCTGTCGGGATATCTGATCCAAGCGCCGAAGATGATGCTTTTGCAGATCGCCAACACCTCGCTGATGTATCTGCAATATTATCTCTTGCTGAATCGCTTTGTGCGCATTGATGCCATCGAAACCTGGCTGGGGATGAGCCTCACCAATATCTCAAATTCCATTCCGATCACCATCTCGGGGTTGGGGCTGCGAGAAGGATTTGCCATGCACTTCTTGGCAGATTATGGCTTCAATGCCGAACAAGCGGTGGCGGTGACGCTCTCGCTTTTCGTGTTTCATGATGTGATTTTCGCGCTGATCGGAGCAGGGGTTCTGATCGCCTCTCCGGCAAAACAAAAAAGCTCAGAAAAGATTGAGTAAATTCTCATTTTCAGCCAAAATCTTGAGCTAAATATCATTAGCTAATAAAGGTAAAGAGCTATATTTATTCCGCTAAATCAATAGAAGATCGAACACAATCGACAACTTTTCATTTGACATATATTTGCATCTCAGTTTGAGTGCACTCCAAAAGAAGAACAATCTGAGGAAACACATGAAAATATTAGTATTGAATTGCGGAAGCTCATCCATTAAATATCAATTAATCGATATGGATGATCAAAATCTTATGGCGGAAGGCATTATTGAAAAGATCGGGGAAAACATTGCACTATTTACCTATAAGAGTGAGAAATATACGGCTAAAAAGCAGAAGATGCAGATCGATAACCACGAGGTGGGACTCAATCTCATCATCTCTACTTTGATCGATTCCGACAAAGGAATCTTGACAAGTCTTGATGACATCGATGCGGTTGGACATAGATTGGTGCACGCCGGTGAACACTATGCAGATTCTGTGGTCGTCACAGACCACGTGATCGAAGTCATGAAAGAATGTGTGTCGCTTGCTCCGCTGCATAACCCAGCCAATCTCAAGGGAGTGGAGGCAGTCACTGCTGCGATGCCGGATTGCCCTCAATGCGGCGTTTTTGACACGGCTTTCCATCAAAGCATGCCGGAAAAGGCATATCTCTATGCCCTGCCTTTGGAACTTTATCAAGAAAACAAGATCAGACGCTATGGTTTCCACGGCACTTCTCACAAATATGTGAGCATGAAAGCGGCAGAATATTTGGGTGAAAACATTGAAAACCTCAAGATCATCACCTGCCACTTGGGTAATGGCGCATCAATCAGCGCAATCGACGGCGGCAAATCCATCGATACTTCCATGGGACTCACGCCTCTCGAAGGGCTGATGATGGGAACTCGCTGCGGCGATCTTGACCCGGCAATCCCCATACACATGCAGCAGAGGCTTGGCTATAGCGTTGATGAAGTAAATAATATTCTCAACAAAAAGAGCGGTATGCTCGGTCTTTCGGGAATTTCCAACGATATGCGCGAGATCGAAGACCAAATCTTGAAACACAAAAACCCGGCAGCCATCACGGCACACGATGTATATTGCTATCGCATCAAGAAATACATCGGTAGCTATTTTGCCGCGCTGAATGGTGTGGATGTGATCATCTTTACCGGAGGCGTGGGCGAGCGTATGCCCATTCTCAGAGAACAAGTTTGCAGAAATCTGGATGCCTTTGGCATCAAATTGAATTTGGAAGAGAACGCCCGTTTTACAGACGATATACAGGTGCTTAGCAGTCCGGATTCCAAAGTAACGGTGCTGAAAATACCTACAAACGAAGAATTGATGATTGCTCTGGAAACGCAGAGATTAATCGGCAAAGTATGAGCGGTTGCTCGCACCAAACTCACTAAAGCAGGGGTTATTTTTGCATGAAAGAATTGAAGACTAGCTTTTACCGGATGCTCTACGACCAATCTCCGGTATCGCTGTGGGTGGAGGACTTTTCGGAAGTATACAGAAGCCTGATGGCGCTCAAGCAAGAGGGAATACAAGACATCAAAGCGCATTTTCACACCTATCCCGAAAAATTCCGGGCATGCGCGGCAAAACTGAGGATTGTGGATGTAAATCAAACCACTCTGAGACTCTTTGGCGCCTCCAGTAAGCAGGATTTGATCGATAACAGCCACAAAATCTTCAAGGGTGATGCCAAGGAAAGCGTTTTGGCCTCCATGATCGCGATTTCCGAAGGCCGGAAAAGCTTTGAAGGCCAAGGTATAAACTACGACCTCAGCGGAAACATCTTGCACTTCAGAATCTCATGGAATATCCCCGGCAATGAAGAAGATGACTTGAAACGTGTGATTGTTGCCATGCAGGATATTACCGGTCTGGACAGGATCCGAAAGGAATTGGAAGAACGCGAAGCACTGTTTAGATGCATTTTTGAACAAGCAACTGAAGGGATGATGCTGCTGGATGAAGAATTCAAAATCCTGCTGGTAAATCAGGCTATGGAAAGATTGTGTGGATTGGCTGCGAACCAGATTGTGGGATCTTATATCAAAGATTGCTTTGCCAAGTTTTCCAATTCTGTGAGCTTGACCACAGAAAGCGAGAGCGAAGAACAGCTTCTGACCGAGTTCTTTGAAAAAGCGCCCACAGAACAAAACCATGTGGAATTCAGTTTCTTTGATGCCCGGCACAAACTGCATGCTCATCGTGTCACCATTGTACCTATCTCCAATGCCAAAGAAAAGCTCTTTGCCGCCCTGACTACAGACCTCAGCCCCGTCCGGAAGTCTGAGCGAGTAACCGGGATTTTGCACAAAATCTCCCACGCTGTGAATACCGAATGCAGCCTGGACGATCTCTTTCATATTATTCACGAATCTCTCTCCAAGGTGCTGGACGTTACAAACTTTTACATCGCGATGTACGATAAACGCAGCAATATCATCACATTCCCCTATCTGGTGGACGAGATGAACGAAGCTTGCGATCCTTGCCG
>DIQS01000067.1:0-3623 GCA_002427325.1 Cloacimonetes bacterium UBA5456
TATATCAGGACTTGACAAAGGAAGCTATGTGGAAAATTTGTTATTTATGGCAGAAAAAACAAATGTGAAGCACTGAGACAAAGCTGTTTCCAAGAAAATGCCTCGCCTTTGGGCTTCACAAATGTTTATAGTCGGGGTTTAATTATCTAAGCTTGAAGTGAGCTGTGAGCGTTACACTGATGCTTTTTTGTCTCGTGGAAGTGTTGTAGATGCCATAGTCCGACACATCGGTCGAATATGGTTCGGTGATCTGAAACACTCCGGCACGTGCTTCACGCAGCTTGCCCAGCTTGGTCTTTGCAGAGCCGGCAATCTCGTTTGCGCGGGCTAAAGCATCGGAAGTGGCGTCGGATAAAAGTTCTTGCTTGAGTTTGGGAAGCTCGGTGTAGAGATATTCCAGCCGTGATTCCTGCAAGATCATGCCTCTATCGGCGATAAAAGCGGGGTCAAGAGCCAGTTCTTCTATCTTGTCGAGTTCACTGGAAAGCAAGAAGAGGCTTTGGTTTAGGTTGTGTCCCACCACTTTTCCATATTGGTCATATTGGTTATAGCTGCTAATGGGCATCACGCTGATGTCCTTTGCGGGGATGCCTTGTTCGACGAGATAGGTCTTGAAGGCCTTCACGTCTTCGTTCATGGACTTATATCCGCCTGTGATGCCGCCGGCTGGGACATATTTCTGCACGGTGACGTTCCACTTAACGAGGTCAGATTCAAAGAGTTTGCTGGAGTAGCCCACCACTCTCAGGCTGGTGTCACCCTGTCTGCTTTGATAGAAAAACAGGCTGAAAATGCTGATGCCGATGATGAAGCCGATTGCTAAGACGGCGTGTGGGTTCTTTGAATATTTGAGCCAGATGAGGGTGCCGATGGCAACAACTGCCAGGGCGAGAATGATATACCAAGACATTTTACCTCCTCGTAAAACTTAATTGTCTTTAATCAATAGTGTTAGAGCAATCCCCATCTCCTGCGGAAAAAGAGTTCCACGCAGAAGACGAGTAAAAACAGTGATAATATATACCACTTTTTGTAAAGTTCAAATTCAATTATGCGAACGAAGCTCTCTTTCTCGGCGGGCAAGGGCTGAAAGTGCTCTGCTTCTTCGAGGCTGAAAAGCTCTCCACCGCTTTCGGCTGATAGGTATCCCAAGAGCGAGAGGTTGAAGCCGTAGTCGCGCTTTTCCACGCTCTCTGGTTCGATCATAAACCTGCCGCGGGACTCTTTGCCGCTCTTTTGGTCGCTGATCTCAAAGCTATATTCGCCGGGCTCTTCGAGGCTGAATAGGATGGCAAAATCATCTTGTCTTTCCACCAAAAAGTCTTCAAAGGCCTTGTTTCCTTTGTGGTCAAAGACGCTGAGCAAAGGCTGGCTATCCAATGCACGGGAGCGGATATCATCCTCGGAACGAAGGCTGATTTCTATCTCTTCACCTTGTAGCCAACTGTTCTTATAGACTGCACTGAAGGAAGATAACGACTTATTGCTCAGCCAGGTGATGAGATTGACCATCATCTTTTCATAGCCTGCGTCGGGGCTGTTTAACTGCCAGCGCCAGAGGTTGAGGAAGCTCAGCGAGATGCTTCTTTGTCCGCCGTTTTCGAGGATAGCAATCGCCGGCGAGTTCTGCGGATTGTTAATCGTGGCAAGGACTTGCGCCTTCTTTGCAGTGGTGAGATAATAATAGTCCAAAGGCGGCAATTTGGAGACTTCTGCCGAGAGCGGGCTGAGCATGGGATAGTTTGCTGCGCTCGTCTGCGTGCGGATGAAGCCCTGATAGCTGCTGGTGATATTGGACGGCAAAAGCGGTAGATATGTGCTGAGTTCGGGAAGGGGCATCCCCAGGAACATCAGTCCTGCGCCGCGCTTGAGCTTCTGATCCAAATAGCTCTGCAGCTCGAGATTAAGCTTCAGTTTGCCGTTGTTGATGATGACGATTGCGGCGGGATCGGGCTCAGCGGTCAAAGTTGCCGGCTTTTCGCTCTTGAGTATCCTGTCGTCACGCACTTGATAGGACTGTTTTTCCCAGCGGGGATTGCCGGCTATCGCATCGAGAATGAACATGTTATCCCAAGCAGGAGCATCGGAAAACACCACGATTCTCTCTTTCTCTTTGAGCACTTCGATGGCACCGGGCAGAGAGTTGTTTCCCTGCCTCTTCTCATCTCTTAAGGGCGATACTTCCACCGAGAAAGCGAAAAATCCAAGCTGGCTAAAGCTATGCACGAATTCAACTTCCGTGGGTTCGCCTTCCTTGAGACTGACTTTTCTTTCTTGGACTGTTTTATCGCCTACTTTGAGCCTGACGCTTGCCTCGCCGCTGTATTCATGAGCCACGAGCTCGGCTCGGATGATGCTATTCTCATTTCTATAGGCATAACGCTCTGACTTTAGTTTACTTAGAACGAGATCGGCAGAGCTCTCGCGGAGGGTGTCTGCAAGTGCAAAGATCGGCTTATCGAGCTTTTGCACGAAGCCAAAGTCACTGTCTCTGAGCCATCCATCTGAAGCTAAGACAATCTGTTGCACTCGGGAAAAGTCCTTCTCCTCAGCCAGTGAGACCAAGCTTTTACTTAGCAGGCTGTTGTCTTTCTTGCCACTAAGGCCATCGGCAAAGTCATATTCCAGAACATCATAGCTTGCTTTGCGATATCTCTCTTTGAGCTTCGTCGTGGCAGGGTTGAGCAAGTCTGCCTTCTTTTTACCATGATGCATAAGCTCCATAGAGAGCGAATTATCGGTCAAAAACACTACTTGTGGGGCATTTGCACCTTTCTTGATGAAGTGAATAACCGGCTTAAAAAGATAGCTGAGCAGGATGAAGATGGCGATTGCTCTGAGGACGATGAGTAGGTTCCGCCTTGCTTTGGACAAAGCAGGTTGGGGGCTGTGATACAGGATCGCAGCCCCCAAGATGGCAATAATCAGAGCAAATAGCCAGATCATTAGAAGTGGAAACTCAAGTGGCTGCCGAAGGAAAGTCCTCGCGTCTTGTCATTTGGGAACAGGCTGTTACTGGTTTGCAGTGCGATGCCAAAGTCGATGCTTTCACTGGTCACCCCTATCCCATAGGAGGTCTTGAGCGGGCTCTTGCTATTTCCCGGCGCAATACCGAAGCTGATCGGCAAGAACTTCACCGGCAAGAGGCTTGCACCAAAGCTGATGCGTCCCCATTTATCCGTGACGGCAGAGGATTTGATGCCATGCACCCAGTCTGTGGAAACAGTGGCATATTTGGTCTTATAGAGCAGAGCCAATCTAAGTTCGGGCGGGATCTTGGTGGAAAAAGGCTTGATCTTGTTCTGTTCAAAGTCCACTTTGAGATAGTCTTCTTCGAGGTTTGCGGCATAGAGATCATCGGCAGAGATGCTGAGCGCATGTTCGACCGTCATCACCCGCCAATTGATGAATCCCACAATGTTATCCACCGTGAGACCAAACTCAAGCCCGTCATACACTTCGCTATACATGCCAACCATCGCCTTTAGTCCACCGCCGCCAACTCCCGTTTTGAGGACGAGGTCTTGATGAACGGTAGCTCCTTCGCTGAGCGTGTTGCGGATGATTCCATCATATTCGATGATATCCGTTCCAAAGAGACCGGCAAGCAGGCTGGCAGAGGC
>DIQS01000067.1:3831-13527 GCA_002427325.1 Cloacimonetes bacterium UBA5456
GAGGCCAATTCTCCGGGATGTAAGGAATAGAAATATCCCCGATTCCAAAGGTGAAATCAATGTATCCCAAACCGGACAAATTGGTGTCGCCCAAGCTAAACTTATATTCCTCTTCCGTGAGGCCATAAAAAATCATGTCCGTAACGTTCTTACTGATCGAAGCCTTGCCGGAAAGATTGAGCGTACTCGAGAAAGCTTGATTGCCAAAGTTCATCCCAAATAAGCTGATATTGGTGTTCATATCACCTCTGAGGCTGGTGTGTAAGTCCTTCAGGATATACTGTTTATCGGCAACAGAAAGGCTATCGCTGGTCACGAAGTAGTTATATGTGTCCACATCGAGAGCGTTGTTGCTGAAAGAAGCGGTAACATTGGCAAACGGGAGCCAGAGATCGACTCCGGTTTTTGAATTCAGCTTTGCAGGGTTCCAATAGTTCGCCTCGACCCCTTGGGCACGAAGCATATAGCTATCGGCATAAAACACAGACTTTGCGGTGCTTATTCCCCAAAGTTGACCAACAACAAGAAGCAGGATAACGATGCTAATCCGTTTCATTTTACTCACCTCCTCCTATAAGCACTTTTGCAGTCACCATGCTGCGGAGCTCGATATAGTCCATTTCTCCTGCATGGATTGTGATCGTTTCTCCTTGAGTATCCTCAAAGCTAAATCTCCATCTGAGAAAGATTTCTGGGTTTGAGAATATCTTCAGTTCTTCTTTTTCCAGTTTGAGCGGGATGATCTGCGATTCCCCACCACTGGCTTGATATGAGAGCAAAGTTATGCTTTTTGCAAAATCAAAAGTGCTGGGGTTATCGGGATCGATCTCATCATTCACAGAGAAATATACTTGAACATTTCCGCCCAAGGGGAGCTTGTTTATGAGATCAAAAGCCATCTCTGCTTCCATAACTCGTTTATTGAAGATATCTTGGTTGTCGTCGCTGATTTCCACGCGAACCGATTCCTGGATTGTGATTGGGGTATCTTGCAAAATGAATGTGAAAGGTGCTCTAATGCGATAATCAGCTTGAATCGTGTTTGTTGAATTCACCCTTCCACTGCCAGACTGGGTTGATATAACGAACTTTGCATTCTCCATTAGGATTTTTGTGGGCATAGCTTGCAAAAGCGTGTTCAATCCATTTTCAATACTTAGATGAGTGGTGCTTGGTCCCGTTGAGCTTGCTGCTTCAATGATGAAGTTATTGCCATTGTCATCTTTGATCGGGATCACCTCTGTGCCATGGATACCTTCGGCGACAAAACTACCTTCAAATTCACAGCTAAAACCAATCTGATTTACCACATCGATGAGGAGGGTAGCTTCCTGCAAGGTTATGGCTTCATTGATGTTCTGAGGATATTCGATCTCGATCGCAGTGCTACTTTCATTCATAGTGATTTCGTAGCTGTTCAAAACCCCATGAAACTCGGAAAAATGCAGTGGCTGATTGATTTCTATGCTAAATGTTGCAATGATGCTTCCCTGCGGTAAACCCGAGGTGCTGCTTGCGTTTACAACGATATTCTCTAATTCTTCACCGTGGTCTTCATCACCAAAGTGATAGCCTGAAATATTGATGTTTTGCCATCCTGAGCCCGCGCCGGACTCAATCTTCAAGCTCTCACCGAGGTCATTTCTGATATTGCTTAACTCGATCAAAACATCGGCTGAAGACTCGGTGATATCAAATTTATATCTAAGAAATCCGCTTTCCACTCTACCATAAAATAGCACTGCCTCCATGCCCGTATTTATGAAAGGAATATCCAGACTTTGAACTATGCCAGACATGATCGGCAAGCCACTTTGGCTGATGGACGGATGCAGCGGAATGGTGCCGATCTCAGGCGTATCCATGGAGCCGGTTGCAGTGAGCGTCAGAACATCATCGTCGGAAATGATGATATTCACTTCATCGGCGAGATCGGACACATAATAGCGCTGATAGATTAGCGGAACCCTCAGTTCCACATCCCATTGAGGCAGGGCAAATTCCTTGATCTCGCACGCGCCGAGCAAGACTAACACGACAAACAATAGTAATATACTTCGTTTCATAATAACCTCATTACTTACGCCTCCTTGGGGCGTTTTTTTGTATCTAAATAGCCAATTCTGTTCAAATAATCACATCCATGTGCCTTTAAAAGACCCTTTTGATCTCTGGTCAGACACTCTATTTTTGACGGTTCTTTCTTTAACTGACGAATCAAGAGCTCTTGTTTCACCAATTCACCAAATGCCGGATGAAAGGGTCCGGCAACCACATCTTCTCTATGCAGATTTGAAGATAAGCCCATCTTGATGAGCTTGATTCCGCACTTTTCACACAAATCATGGTAGTGAACACAAATTTGCACAGCTTGGGATAAAGTCAACACTTTATATGCTCCACGCAAGTACAATTCTTCGAGAGCGGTGCCTCGGATGACGATTGTTGGATAGATTCTAAGGCAATCCGGTGCTACTTTTTCTAACTGTAAGAGGTTTTCGTTTAGACTCTTTTCATCTGAGCCTGGCAAGCCGGGCATGAGCTGTATGCCCAAGCTAAAGCCTTCTTTCTTTATGAGATTAGATGCATTGACAGCGTCTTTATTTGTGTATCCTCTCCCGCTTTCTTTGAGGGGAATATCACAGAAATCCTGCACTCCCAGTTCAATGGTTTGCACTCTATTTTCTCTTAAAAAATCTAATATATCTTTGTTGATAAATAGCGGATGGGTACTGATGCGAATATCGAAATCCCCATCGATCTGAATGACTGCCTGCAGATATTCTCTTTGCTTCTCTCGTGGCAGAGCGGTGAAACTGCCGCCATAAAAGGCAATCTCTTTCTTCTTGTCCTGATTGCGCTGGACGAAGCTCTCGGCTTCGGCTTTGATGTCATCAATATTTGGCTCTTTTGCGCCGCTAATCTTGTGTTGGTCACAAAATATACAGTTGCCTGGACATCCTAAGTTCGGGATGAAGAAGGGATAGATCAGAGTTCTATTTTGCACTTTTAAAGTTGTATTTTATCTAAGTTCTTTTCCAGGGTTTTGAGTCCTATACCCGGCACATTGATGAGCTCTTCCCTGCTCTTGAAGGCGCCGTGGGTCTCGCGATAATCTATTATAGCTTGGGCTTTTGTCTCGCCGATGCCGCTTAAGCGGGAGAGCTCTTCGAGGGAGCCGGTATTGATGTTTACAGGGGTATTGTCGAGAGACTTTGCCTCGCTTTTCTTGCTTTGTTTGGGTTTTTGTGCGCTTGATTTTGCCTTGCTATTTTCCAACAGGCTATCCCCAAAAACCACAAGCGAGGGATATATTCTCAGATATGTTTTCTCGCCGATACCGCGGATTTTGATGAGTTCATTCACGTTTTGAAAGCCGTGTTTCTCGCGATATTCTATGATGTCTGAGGCTCGTTTTTCGCCGATGCCGGGGAGTGCGATCAGCTCTCTGAGCTCTGCCTCACGGATGTCGATTTTCAGCACGGCTTCGATGGCTAAGACTTGTGAAAGGCTGTCAGCTTGGGCTTGCTCAATCTCTTTTTTGCCCTCATATCCTGCGAGATTTAGCAACGAGCCAAAGATGAAAAAGGCGAAGATAAAGAGCAAAACTTTTTGTTCGCTTTGGGTGAAAATTGAACTGATAAAGCTTCTCATAGTGCTATTTCCTTGGCAAAACGAAGAGAGCTTCAGCTTCGGCGAAGATGCCATCTTCGTCAGAAATAGTGGCTTGGGTTTTGATCATTCTACCGCGATCTTGGACAATCTTGCCTTCAAGGATGACGGGTGTGTCGGAAGGAAGCTGACGGCGATATTTGAGGCTCATATTTGCAGTGAACGCCGCTTTGCCGAGTGCAAACACTGCTTTTGCCATCGCCTCATCCAAAAGAGTGGAGATAATCCCACCATGAACGACACCGGGATATCCCTCATAATCACTTGCTATGATTAGTTTTGCTTGTGCATTGCCTGATTCATCAAGCGTGAAATCCACCTTCAAGCCGATGGGGTTTTCCTTCCCGCAAACGAAACACTTTTGATATTCTTTATTTCCCATGGCTGATAAGCTCCTTCGATGCTGACTTCGTCATTGCTGGAGGTAGTCGGCGATCTCTTTGCGCTCTTGCGAATAGCCTTTTTTGCCCATCAGTGCATAGGTTGCGATCTTCCCCGCTTCCACTCCGGGCTGATCCAGGGGATTGATGTCAAGGAGCTTACCGGTGAAAACAGTCTGGATTTGATACATCATGATCGCTGCCCCGAGGTTCTCTGCATTGAGCTTGGGGAAAATGAGATTTGCGTTTGGTCGGCCTGCTTTTGAGAGTGCAATCTCGGTCGCAAGTCGCTCCGCATTGAGCAGTTCCGAGAGACATTTACCGCCGAGATAGCTGACCTCTTCCCGCTCGGGATGCAGGTTTGGGATCACATAGTCGTGGTTAAAATTTTCCACCGTGAGGAAGGTGATGACCTTGTCGTTGGGGCCTTCGGCATAGAGCTGGATCTGTGAATGTTGGTCGGTGGTGCCGAGGGCTTTAACCGGCGTTTGTCCAACGAATATCTCGCGCCCTTCACGGTCAAATCTCTTACCGAGGCTTTCCGCCCAAAGCTGGCGATACCAATCTGCAAAGTCGTATAAAGAATTGCTATATGGCATCATAACGCTGATGTTCTTACCCTCTTTGAGATAGAGATAGTGCAAAAGTCCATTGAGGAAAGGCGGATTTTGCATGATGTCTTCATTCTCGGAAATCTCGCGTATCTGCCTTGCGCCATCCAACATTGCAGCGATATCTATGCCGGCAAATGCGGAGGACAAAAGGCCGACATCGGTGAGCACGGAAAACCTGCCGCCGACGTTGTCCGGAACACTAAAAGAGCTGTATCCGCGGTCTTTTACGACTTGTCTGAGAAAGCCTTTTTCTTCGTCGGTGGTAATCACGAGTCTTTTGTGGTAGTCGGCGGGATATTTCTTTTGCAAGATATCGGTTATAATCATATATCCTGCCATGGTTTCGGCTGTGGTTCCGCTCTTTGTGATCACGTTGAAAAGCGTTGTGTCCATATCGATATCTTGTAAGATTTCGTGGAGGAAAACGGGATCGACATTATCATAGGTGATCACGCGCTTTTCGAGGCAAGCCTCAGTCTTGAGTGCGTTATAGACGGCTTTATTACCCAGTGCGCTACCTCCGATTCCCAAAACGAGCATGGTGTCGAACTTAGGATCGAGGCTTTGGGTGTAATCCATGATGCGGCTGAGGTCTTTTTCGGGGAGGTCATAGAAGCCTAAGATGTTTGCTCTGCGATCTTTGGCAATCTCCTGTCTTGCGGCTTGCACCTTGGACAGATGGCTCTGAATGAGCTGCGGGTCAATTGCACTTTTCAGATATGGATTTGAGATGAGATTCTTGTATTCAAAACGTATCATGATGCCTCCATCATTTTTCCTGATAGGGTTTTAGCTCGCTATAGATGAGGTCTTCCACGCCGGAAAGCGAGACGCCGAAATCGAAGTTTTGGATGAGTTCCCTGAGCTTGGCGTCACAATTTAGTGCCACTTGTTTAACTTTGTAATAGGATGAGGCACTGAGGCTTAGCTCGTTTATCCCCATGCCGATTAGGAGGGGTATATATTCGGGAATGGAAGCCATCTCGCCGCAAACTGAGATGCTCTTGCCGTGTTTGAGAGCGTTGTCTGCTGTCATCTTGATGAGCTTCAAAACTGCGGGGTGGTGTTGGATGTAAAACCTGTGAACTTGGTCATTTCCGCGGTCAACGGCGAGGGTGTATTGCACCAAATCGTTGGTTCCGATGGAAAGAAAGTCGCATTCGCGCGCCAAGAGGTCTGAATTCAGTGCCGCTGAGGGTATCTCAATCATCGTTCCAATCGGCACATCGGCGTTGAACGGGATGTCTTCATAATAGAGTTCATCGGCATATTTCTTGAGCTTATGGCGCAATTCCCAGAGGTCTTCAACGTCTGCCACCATGGGAAACATTATGCGGATATTTCCATGCACAGCAGCACGTAAGATGGCTCTGAGCTGGGCTTTGAGCATTTGCGGATGGGAAAGCATGAAGCGGATGCCGCGATTGCCAAGGTTGGGGTTTTCCTCATGCGGGCTATCGAAGATGTCCGAAAGCTTATCGCCGCCGAGGTCAAAGGTGCGGATGGTAAGCGGCTTTGGCGCGATCTGTGCCGCCATTTTGTTATATATCTGAAATTGTTCCTCTTCGGAAGGCAGGGTGTCGCGTCCCATAAAGAGGAATTCGGTGCGGAAAAGTCCTACGCCGTCGGCATTTAACTCATCAATCACATCGAGCTCTTCCGGCAAGCTGATATTGAGGTTTAGCGAGACTCTAATTCCATCTTTGGTAAGGTTTTCCCTTTCACGAAGGCGCTCGTTTTTTTCTCTGATCAGCTCTTTAATTTGAAGTTTTTGGGCAAAGAATTCTAATTGCTCGGAATCGGGATCGACAACGACCATTCCGCTCTCGCCATCGAGTAAAAGGTCTGTTCCTTCGCTTATATATTTATCGAGATCGGGGATGTTTGTGACGCAGGAGATCTTCAGCGAGCGGGTGAGAATGGACGCATGGCTGGTATATCCGCCGTGCTTGGTGATATAACCGCTTACTCCAAGCTCTTTTAGGCGAGAAACATAGCTGGGCAAAGCCTCTTCAAAAATGGGGATAGAATCCTCGTCAACATCTCGAAAAAGATCGCTTTCCATCTTCAAGATATAGCCGAGAATCAGGATTCTCACGTCGTCAAAATCTGCAGCACGCTCTGCCATCATCTTGTTGTTCAGGCTTCTAAGATGATTGACTGCACTTAGGAAAACTTCGTTGATTGCGTGTGCGGCATTATCATATTCCTTGGTGATGGCAGTTTCCACAAAGTCTTTGATTTCGGGATCGTCGAGAATGTCTAAATGGGTTGAGATGATCTCAATCTGCTCATAGCTTTCAGTAGTTCCGCTTTCGAGCATGTTGAGCAATTGTGTCTTTGATTCTTTGAAGGCACGGCGGGCTGCTTCGAGCTCAGCTTCAGCGCGCTCGGGGGCTATCTTATCTTTTGGAATAATAATATCTTGGGCAGATATGAACACAGCTTTTCCGGAGCTGAGACCGTCAGCCATGCTCGTTCCTTTGAGTATTTTCATCTATTCTCCAAATTCATTTTCGATCAACTCACTTATCTCGTTGATCAGATACTCCTCATCCACTCCGTCTGCTATCAATTCTAAACTACTTCCATGCTCAGCGGCTAACATCATGACACCCATAATGCTCTTTCCATTCACTGTTGTTCCGTCTTTTTCGATATGAAATTCGGAACGGTATTTCGTTGCGGCTCTCACCAAAAGGGCGGAAGGGCGGGCGTGTAGCCCCAGCTTATTTTTTACTGTTACCGTTTTTCGTATCATCTTCTATCTTCTTTAGCATCGCTTTTTTGCGAATCTCCTCGTGGATCTTCTGGTTGAAATCTTCAGCGGCATCATAGCCGACGCCTTTTAAGGTCATGTTCATCGCTGCTACTTCGACGATCACGGAAACGCTCTTGCCGGGAGAGACGGGGAGGTAGATGATGGGCAGTTTGACCCCGAGGTGCTCGGCAACGATGTTTGAAAGTCCGAAGCGTTCATAATCCATGTTTTCTTGCCAAGGCATGAGTTCAATCTGCAGATCAATCTTCTTTTGCCGGCGCGTGCGCTCTATGCCAAACATCCGCTCGACATTCACAATTCCGACGCCGCGTATCTCCATGAAGTGGCCGAAATCGCGCCCGGGACGCCCTACTAATTGCTCATCTAAATAGCGCAGGGTGATCAGATCATCACCAACGAGGCTGTGCCCGCGGTGAACGAGGTCTAAGGCGCATTCGCTCTTGCCTATTCCGCTCTTGCCGGTGAGCAAAATCCCCAGCCCAAAGACATCGACGAGTGTGGCGTGAATGCTCTTTTCCAGCGCAAATATATCTTGAAGATAGCGCGATAGATGCTGGATGAGGCTGATGGTGGAAAGTCTGCTTGAAAGCAGCGCAATATTGAGATCGTTGGCAAGATATTCCACGATTGGCGGCAGTGTGAGACCTTTGGAGACTATGATGCAGGGGATATCGGTCTTGAACATCTCGCGGATGCGACTTACCAGATCATCCTCTTTCATCGACTGCAAATAGCGGACTTCCGTCTCGCCAAAGACCTGTATACGTTCGGCAGAAAAGACCTCGAGATAGCCCGCTAAAGCCAAGCCGGGACGGTTCACATGCGGTGAAGTCACCTTCTTGGCAAGAGTTTCGGGCTCGGTGATCAAAGAGAGGGCGAGGTCTTTCTTTTTTGCATCAAAAAACTCTCGGACTGTAATTTCTTTCATGACTATCCTTGACTAAGGTTAAAGATGCAGGGGGAAGCGCTTTGCCTCCCCCCAAGCATTGTTATTATGGCTCAAAAAGCTTGTAGTTATTGTTGTCTTTTTTCACCAATACATTGATGCGATCAGTTTCGACGTTTCTAAAGATCAAGAAGTCTTCCTTGCTTTGATCCACTCTTTCCATGGCTTCATTCACATCCATGCCTTCGGTTATGACACGCTTTGTTCGAACTGTTCTTTGAACCTTATCACCTTTGTTTTTGGTGATCTCAGAAGCACGCGAAAAATCCGAAAACTGGTCTTTCAGAGCGCGCTTTTGGTGGTCGGTCACTCTATCTTTCAGCTTCTTTATCTGAGCTTCCAATCTATCTACCGCAGTGTCGATAGTGAGATACATATCCATTTCTTCGGCTTGAGCTTGAACGCTAAACTTGCCGACATGCATCGAGAGTTCACAAAGGTTACGGCTATTTTCAAGAGAAAGCGTAACGTGAACCGTAATAATTTGGTCGAAGTATTTCTTCAACTTCAGACATGAGTTTTCCACATAATCCCGAATGGCTTTAGTAAGCTCAAAGTGGCGGGCTGTAATCGTGATTTGCATGTTTTCCTCCTGCTATATCTTGTGAATGGATATTTGGGCAAGATCCTCCACCGACTCCATGATGGATTCAGAAAGGGTCGGATGGGCAAAGACGATGTCTTCAATGGATTCTGCCTTCATCTTTTGTGAGATCATGATGGCACCCTGAGCGATGAGCTCAGCTGCTTGAGGCCCCAGGATGTGCATACCCACAATTTCGCCGGTATCTTTGCGGGCGATGGTCTTTACAAAGCCTTGGGTTGCAGACATTGTGAGGGCTTTGCCGCTGGCTGTGAACGGGAATTTGCCCACCACTATCTCACCGAATAATTCTTCGGCTTCCGCTTCGTTATAACCCACGGAGCCGATCTCCGGGTTCGTAAAAGTCACCCGAGGGATATTTATATATTCTAATTTAAAATCGTATGCTTCTGCCTTGCCTTCGAGAGCGGCAATCTCTTGCGCTGCAAAGAGTCCCTGCTTGGATGCAGTGTGCGCAAGTTGCAGCTTCGCCGTCACGTCGCCGATGGCATAAATGCCTTTTTGGGAGCTTTGCATCTTATCGTCGATGAGGATTGCACCACGCTCCATCTTCAGCTCAAAGCCTTTGGTCTCGAGGTCAAAGACGGGCTGACGTCCCACCGAGAGCAAGACCTTTTCCGCCTCTATCTCCTTATCGTTTGAGAGCTTCAGGGTGAGCATCTCGCCATTCTTGACGATGCTCGTCACGCCCACGCCGG
>DIQS01000023.1:0-6518 GCA_002427325.1 Cloacimonetes bacterium UBA5456
TCAGGACACCTCATCTTGTTGCCCATGAACCCGTTAAAAATGTGCGAAGCACATCCAATCAAACGTGAGCGAAGCGAATCCAGAAAGTCGGATGATGTCGGCGGTTTTGGAAGCCTCATCGTTGCCAGTGAAAACAGAGTTTTCAGTCTGTGAATGGAAAAGCAGGTGCTGCTAATGTGCTACTTTTATTTCTCGGCTTGAGAGTTTAGCATTTGGCATCCATACCATCAAAATCCTGAACTCAAGGCTGTTTCTAAGCTACCGGATGCGCTGGAGCGCATGCGGCAACGGGGACGCTTGCGCACCAATTCACTAAGCACAGCACAGCCAATCCGTGAAATCCGTGTTCTATTATTCAAATCAGCATAGAAAATATTATATACATACCAAAAACCGGCTCCACCAAGGAAGCCGGCATATATCACTTTCAAAAACAATTAAGGCTTATTTGATCAAGCCCAAACGCTCCTGTTGATAGCTCTTATCTTGGATGTTTTTCCACCACTGTCTATTTTCCAGATACCAGGCAATCGTCTTGCGGATACCGGTGGGAAAGGTCTCTTTGGGAACCCAGCCCAGTTCGTTTTCGATCTTACTTGCATCAATGGCATAGCGCATATCGTGCCCGGGTCTATCCTGAACAAAGGTAATCAGTTCCTTATAGCTTTTCACCTGTTTGGAAGGCTCCATCTCGTCTAAGATCTCGCAGATTATGTGCACGATATCGATGTTCTTGATCTCGTTATGTCCGCCGATGTTATAGGTCTCGCCTATTCTGCCTTTTTTGATGATGGTATTGATAGCTTCACAGTGATCCGTCACGTAGAGCCAATCGCGCACGTTCAGCCCCTCGCCATACACGGGCAGAGGCTTGTGTTCCAAGCAGTTCAGCACCATGAGCGGGATCAGCTTTTCGGGGAACTGATAGCCACCATAGTTATTGGAGCAATTGGAAATCGTGATGGGCAGTCCAAAGGTTCTGTGCCAAGCTCTCAGCAGGTGATCACTCGCCGCTTTCGATGCCGAATATGGTGAGGAAGGATCGTATGGCGTGGTCTCTAAGAAAAGCCCCGTATCACCCAGCGAGCCATAGACCTCGTCCGTGGAAACATGATGAAAGCGGAATACTTTCTTTTCTTCATCCGAGAGGCTTTTATAATAGTCCATTGCGGCGATGAGCATCACGGCTGTTCCCGTCACGTTCGTCTCGATGAATTCCAGCGGCCCATCGATCGATCTATCCACGTGCGATTCTGCGGCAAAGTTCACGATCGTATCCGGCTTAAAATCCATGATGATCTTATGCACTCTCTCCTTATCACAGATAGAGGCGTGCTCAAAGAAATAGCGCTTTCCGCCAAAGCGCTCTTCGATATCACTGAGTGATTGCAGATTCCCCGCATAAGTGAGCGCATCGAGATTGAGAATCTTTCCTTCAAAATTTGGGTCATTAAACATAAAATGGATATAGTTTGCGCCGATAAAGCCCGCACCACCAGTTACAAGAATGTTCTTCATTTTTACCTCATTTTCTCTAATGTTTCAATTATTTGTTCAAATTCATAGGGGTTATTATATTCCAATGTGATCTTCCCTTTGCCGCGGTTTTCCTGAACTTTCACACGCAGGTTAAAGACCTTTCTAAATTCCTGCTCGAGGAAGCGGCTGTTATCCGAATTATGTTTCTCTGCCGCCCTATTTTCTTGCAGGCTAAAGTCTTTGGCTTTGGCCTCGGCTTGACGCACATTGAGTTGAAATTTCAGGATATGCTGTGCAAAAGCCAATTGCAATTCCTCTTTTGCCATGAGGATAGCGCGTCCGTGCCCCGCACTCAACTGATTTGCAGCGATCATCTCTATCACGCCCTCCGGCAATTTGAGCAATCTCAGGCTGTTGCTGATGGTGGCTCGATCTTTCCCGATGATCTGCGCAATCTGTGCATGGGTGAGCTCAAAGTCTTCAGACATAGTTTGATAGGCAAGTGCTTCCTCAATCGGATCGAGGTCTTCTCTTTGCACGTTTTCGATGATCGCCATCTGCAATTGTTCTTTTTGCGAGACCGAACGGATCACCACCGGAACGCTGTCCAAACCCGCGAGTTTTGCGGCTTCCAGGCGTCTTTCTCCGGCGATGAGTTCATAGTCGCTACCATCGCTTTTGGTGACTATGAGCGGCTGAATAATGCCGTTTTCAAGGATGGATTGCGAGAGTTCGCGCAGCTTTTCAACGTCGAAATGCTTACGCGGCTGATAGCGATTTGATTTTATCCGCGCAATGGGCAGGGTGCTTAGCCCCGCCTGATTTTGCCTGCTTTCTTCTTCGGCATTAGGGATGAGGGCAGAGAGTCCGCGACCAAGTCTTTCATTCATAAATTTCCTCTTTATACAGAGCGTTCCACGACTTCATTGGCAAGATTCAGATAGCTGAGCGCACCCGGCGAGCGAATATCATAGAGAAAGATAGGCTTGCCAAAGCTCGGTGCTTCAGTGAGTTTAATGTTTCGCGGAATAACGCTACGAAATACTTTTTCTTTGAAATAACGATGAACCTCTTTGGCGACTTGCATGGAGAGATTGACGCGCTTGTCATACATTGTGAGCAAGATGCCCATGATCCCCAGCCCGGGATTGAGGTTCTTTTGGATGAGTCGGATCGTTGTAAGCAATTGGCTAACCCCTTCCAGCGCATAGTATTCACACTGAATGGGAACAATCACATCCGTGGAAGCCGTCATCGCATTCACCGTGAGCAGTCCCAAGGAAGGCGGGCAATCTATGAGGATATAGTCCCAATCATTTAGAATGGGCTGAAGCGCTTCTTTGAGCTTGTGCTCACGCGCAAATTCATGCACCAATTCTATTTCCGCACCCGTGAGATCGATGTTTCCCGGAACGCAAAAGAGGTTTTTGGTATCCGTAGGCAAGATGCAATCCGTCATCGGCACCCTCCCGATGAGAGCGTCATAGGACTGCAATTCCACCTTTTCCTTATCGATTCCCACTCCGCTGGTTGCATTGCCTTGCGGATCAAAGTCGATCAGCAGTGTTTTCTTTTCCAGAACGGCCAATGCTGCTGCGAGGTTCACGCTCGTCGTGGTCTTCCCCACTCCGCCTTTTTGGTTTACAATCGTAATTACTTTTGCCATATTGCTTTTTTATTTCCTTAAAATACTATCGAATCATTAAGTCCCTTTGAGCCACAGAAATCAACCTGCGCTCGCCTAAGATTTCGTCCTTAGTTTTATATATCTCTTCATATCGTATCCCGTTGAGATCGTCGAGATTACGAGATTTATACATGATCAGTTTGCCCGAAGGCTTGAGCAATCGTCTCAGCGGCGAGTGATAGCGCTCCTCTAAAGCGACTGCACGGCAAAGAATATAGTCGAAGCTGGGGCGGCGTGCCACATAGGCATAATCTTCCAAACGGGCGCATTCTACGCTCGTGTTGGGCAGCTTCAACGCTTCCACCATCTCACTGATTGCCTTAGTCTTTTTATTGATGCTATCCAAGAGAACCATCTCGACTTCGGGAACCATGAGCTTGATCGGGATACCCGGCAATCCACCGCCCGTGCCAAAATCCAGCACCGTCTTTCCTGCTAAGTCCAAACATTCCATTGCCGACAAGCTGTCAAGAAAATGATTGACCCAATAGTTATCCGGCGGCATTTTACGCGAAATTAGATTAACATTTTTATTGTGGCTCACCAAAAGCTTGTGATAGTGTTCAAATTGACCCATGAGAACATCGGCGTTCTCCGGTCTTTTCTCTTTGAGATATTCTTCAAATACTTGTTTTTGTAAAATCATTTATCGTCCTTTTTTATCTTTCGCAAAAGTGCCTGTATCAGGAATGACGCATCATCCTCAAAGCTCTTTAGAGCCTCTTTTGCGGCGGCACTCTTGTGCATGCTGATGGAGCGGACTTTGAGAAACCTGAGCCGCTCGTTCTCGGGGTTTGGATACGATGTTAAAAGTTCTAAACTTTCCGGGGAATCAAATATTCCCAGCGATGAAATGCAGTTGGGCAGATATTGCCCTTTTTCAATGTAATCGCTGAGGATGGGGATGAGTCGCTCGTCTTCCTCGCCCGCCAAGAGCGAGATAGCCGTCTTTGCCACCAGCGAATCGGCATCAGTGCTACGCTCGAGCAATCTATCCCTAAAATCCGCACTATGTTCAGCCAAACTCTGCAGAGCGCGATATTCCAAGCCGGAATTATTTGCCAGCTTGTTTTCAAGAATATACTCTGTAGCCTCATCGGCTCTTTCTTTCATGATGCGTCGCGCTTCTCTCACGCGCTGAATCGCTGAACCCACTTCCCATTCGGATGCAGCTGCAAAGACCTCTGCGATGGGAGCATCTGCCTCAGGCGCAGCGTCTTGCTCATACACCGGTGCCTGCTCTTCTGCCTCCGGCTTTTCATAGAGTTCAGCATCCATACCAAAGCCATAAGTGCCCTTGAGCCAAGTGTTGTTATTTGCCATCTCACCTTGTGGATAGAGGTCTTCACCGCCTCCATCGAGGAAGATGCCTATGCCGCCCGTATTGCGGCTAAAATTCGCACTGCCATAGTTTTGACTCTCGTCTCGCTCATAGCGGTCATTGCCTTCTCTATCTACGAAGATTCCCAAAGAATTGGAGAGTCCCAAGCCATTGCCGCCATGAATGGAATAGGCGTCGTTCCCGCCCGCATCTACCAAGATGCCAAAGCTCCAATCATGCCCCGCACCTTGTCCGGGTCCATTGCGGCTGTAATATGCATCGTCCCCGCTGTGATCATAAAGCACTCCGCAAGCCATGTGAATCCCTGAGCCTTGCGGATAGTAAACTGCGTTATAGACATCGTTTCCGCCTTCATCGATGAGCATCCCGGCGGCGAACCAATATCCCACGCCCTGAGCATAGACTCCGCCCATATATTTGTCGCTGCCATCCTTATCATAGAGCAAGCCCAGCCCGCCCCCGAGATGAGGACGCATCCCAAATCCCATACCTTGTCCCATGGTTCGATAGTCCAGCGGCATGAGCGGTGCATGAAAATATCTCCCGCCCAAATAATAGCTATCCGAGCCCTGATAGTCCGCCAAAAGCCCCGCAGCAAGACATCCGCCAAAAGCCTGAGCCATGGCATGCGCACGATAGGAATCGTTCCCCTCTTTGTCAATCAGCGCCGAGATTCCCAAAAGCGCAGCACCCTGAGAGAAGACCCCGCTCTGATAGCAATCGTCCCCCTTCCTATCTTCGAAGATAGAGGCGCCTAAAACGGCGGCAAAACTCAGATCGTGCAGAGCATAGACATCATCACCAGCCAAGTCTGCTCCGATGAATATCCCGCCCAATCCGCTGAAAAAGGGATCGCTGTTGTGATAGAAATCATCTCCCTCAAAATCGAGGAAAAAGAGGAGCGGTGCCGCTTTATTGGCAAAGAGACTCATCTCATAGACCTCATTACCGGCGGGTTCTATGAGCATACAAACCGGAATATTCTGATATTTGCGCGGCAAATTGCGATATACGTCATTACCCACGCTCCCATAAATCATCAGTCCGTGCCGGCTCTTATAATACTTTATCTTCTTATTTTCAAATCTATTGTGTTCAAGTATCTTATGCAGTTGATTCGCCTCGCAGATGGCTTTCCCCATTTTCCCGAAATCCACCATCTCGATGAGATCAACCAGCTCTTCCATTTCAAAAGTCTCCGGCTCCTGCAGCGCATAGCGTTCAAAGAGGGACTGATATTGCTCTGCATCTTCGCTTTCGACGAGAGTTAAGATCAACATCGCCAGCAGCTTATCCCTTTGCTCGGCACTGAGCTTTGCAAAGGAACTATCCCATAACTCGGCGATATTATCCATGCATTTTTCGGCAAAGCGAAACAGGGCTTTGGAACTATTAAAACGGATGTTTTCGCGACTGGTAAAAGGAATGTCCTCGTCCCAGGCGATATACATCAAGTGCGAAAGAATCGCGCTTTTATCCCCTTCCGCCATGATTTTTCTGAGATCAGAAACCTGATCCAAGGCGTTCGCCCCTTCGTTTAGAAGCCTCATCACCCACGGGCTTTTAGCTTTCGTGGAAGGATCCCAATCCCTGTAAAACGATAGATGTTCCAGCCCAAAGCCTTCCGAGGCGAGCATTTGGTCGATCGCCTCAAGTTCAGCCGGGTTCAAAATCTCATACTTTGCCCAAGATACACCGAAGCTCAGGCAAAAAAAAGCCATGATTAGCACGATATATCTAATTTTGATACTATTAAAACTCATCTATACCTCTATAAGTCATTCTAAATAAATGCCGCTTTGCTGTCAAACATTCTTTTTTAGTTTTGATATTTACGCTGTATTTTTCTTTTGTATTCCTCAAATCTGAGGCATATTTAAGCCTTTTTACACCGGTTTTCTTGGCTTCTTACTTTTCACTTTTTAAAGTGCGGCTAAACCACTGCTTCCCTATTGATTACTGCTTAGCGTGCGCTCATGATATGCTCATGGTGATGACCACATCATGACC
>DIQS01000023.1:6720-19743 GCA_002427325.1 Cloacimonetes bacterium UBA5456
ATCATGACCATATCATGACCAGAACCCTCTAAGGAAGCAGTGGAAAACGAGTGTGAAATTCGCAAAAAAGCAAGGAAAATTATGCCACGAAAAAGGGCTGCATCCTTTTGGACGCAGCCCACTATTTATCTTATAGCTTATTAAATTAAGCTACAGATTATTTCATGAGTACCATTTTCTTGGTAGAGCTGTATTTACCGGCGTTCATCTTGTAGTAGTAAACACCACTGGATACGTCTCTGCCATTGTTGTCTTTACCGTTCCAAACAACGCTGTGGTTGCCGGCGCTTCTGACGTCGTTGACGAGATTGCGAACAAGCTGGCCTTTGACGTTATAAACGCTGACGCTGACAGGTCCGTTTTCCTTCACGCTGAAGTTGATTGTGGTTTCAGGGTTGAAGGGGTTAGGATAGTTGCTTCTGAGTTCGGTGACCAAGACTGGTGCAGTGTTGTCTTCATTTGAAGGTGCTGCTTCGACTTGGACGTCCTCAACAAAGAGGATGAAACAGTCATCGGATACGCAGTTAAATGCAATGTGAATCATATCACCTGCATAAGCACCGAGATCCATGACATACTCTGTCCAATCAAGCGGAACCTGGAGATAATTTCCACCTTGGATGAATGTGAAGTCTGCAACTTCGGTACCGGTTGTAGATACACCAACTTTGAGACGCTCAAGACCGTAGTCCATGTAGGTGCGTGCCCAGAAGGAGAGTGTTCCGCCACCGGGAACCTGAGGCGTGATCATCCAGTCGTTGTTGACAGCGGAGGTAGAGGCAAAGCAAGCTGCCATCTTGTCGCCGCTATGTGCGTCAAAATCCAACACTGGAGAGGTTGCACTCGGGTTGAAGATGATATAGCTCATAGCAGTTCCGCTTCCGGGGAAGGTGATTCCGCTAAAGGCATAGGTCGTTGAACCATCGATGTCGTGGAATGTCCAAGGTGCAAAGTTAACAGCAAAGTTGTCATAGCTTTCGAAGTCGTCGAAGAACACGATGCTGGTCAGCTCGAGAGCGAAATCCAGGTTCGTGATTTGTCCGGTGACAACGATGATGCCACTTTGGCTGCTTGCTGCATAGCTCGGATGGCTTGCAATAACGGTGTGAGTGCCGGCAGGCAACATCATTGAATATGCGCCTTGGCCGTTTGTTGTAGCACTGTATTCACCGCTGCTTACTGTTGCGCCTGCAATGGCTTCGCCAGCCAGGTTGCGAACGTAACCAGCGAGGGTTCCGACTTCAGTGAGTCTGTGCAAGGTGTTAGAGAATGCGGGCATTGAGAGTGCTCCACCGGTGTATTCGGCTTTGACAGCCCATCTGTAATATCCATCCGGCAAAGTTCCCCAGCCGCTGTCTTGGAATGCAGTAGCGCTGATTGCGCCAGGGGTAAGGGCAGTCCACTGAGCTTCGTTGGTCTCTTGACCTTGAAGCAGACGCCAGACCTTATAGCCTTCGAGGGCGCGGCTTTCGTTGTGATGCTGGAGATCAAGTTTCTGAAGTGCTACTTCTGCAGTCCTGTCGGGTGCACTGTAGCCAACATAGCCTTCGATGTTCCAGTTGTAGTCCAAGCCGGCAAGATCGTTGAGGGTTGCCCATGCATTTTGGAAGTACATCATGTTCCCAAAGCCTTCGATGGCAGGGCCTGCATCGCAACCTGCGGGATATCCGCTTGGTACGTTACAGCGCATGCCAAACCAGAGCTCTTCGTTTCCTGTGATGGTCACAGGGTCATCGAGAAGGACCATATTGTATTGTTCGATTACTTCATTGAAAGGTTGATCGACAACCATCGTTCCGGGAGCGGCAGAAGTTCCGCCAGTCCAGACTCGGATAGAGAAGCTGCCGGAATATTGAGGCCATACTTTAACAGCATGGAGGCTCATTCCGACATAGTCTTGCAAGGCGGAGGCGGGGAAACGGATAGCAACGTCGAAGTCGGCTGCGCCACCGGTTCCAATGGCGTCATCGTTTTCTCCACAATAGAAAATCCATTCGCCGCCGGCTGTGCCGGGCTCCATCCAAGTGATGTTGACGTTATTACCTGCTTCAACAGCTTCGACAGCTGCTACGGGCAGGGTCACTTCGTTGAGCACAAAGTCGAGTTCAACGTTTGCACCGGGTGCAATTGTGATACCGGTTTCGGTCATGGATTCATATCCTGTCTTGGCTGCAGTGACGTTATAGGTTCCTGCATAGATTGAGAATGAATATTGACCGCTTGCGTTGGTTACGCCGCTATAATCGCCGGCTGTAACGGTGACGCCTTCGATGGGGAGGCTTGTGCCAAGCTCATAAACTGTGCCGCTAAGGACTCCCATCATGCCTTTGTGCAATTCTTGTGAGAATGCAGGGGCGGACAAGACGTTGTTTGTATATACAGCTTTCACAGCATATTTATAGACGCCGGCAGGGAGCGGGCCCCAGTTGGCATCGTCAAATGCTGTTACAGTGATTGGGTTAGTTGTAAGAGCTGTCCACTGAGCTTCGTTGTTCTGATCGGCTGCAAGCAGGCGATAGACATTAAAGCCGGTCATGACGCGTTCTTGCTGTCTGAGGGGCTTGCTAACGATGTTTGCAGGGGTGGCTTCAACGATAGCGCGAGGAATCTGAACACCTCTGTGGCTGCTGACATTGCTTACTTCCATTGCTGCATCTTTTGCAGTGGTGAGACGCTGTGCTGCGCGGCTGGGGCCGGCGTAGAAGTCATCTACCCAGAAGATGAAGCAGTCGTCAGATACACAGTTGATTCCAACGTAGATCTGCTGACCGGCATAGTCAGAGAGGTCAAAGGTGAATTCAGTCCAGTCGAGCGGAGCTGTGATATAGTTCGGACCGGTGATGATGGTGAAGTCTGCAACTTCTGTTCCGGTTGTGGATACTCCAACTTTGAAGCGCTCGAGGCCATAGTCCATATAGGTCTTTGCCCAGAAAGTCACTTCGCCGCCGCCGAGTACTTGCGGACTGATCATCCAGTCGTTATTTACTGCACTTGTAGAAGCAAAGCAAGCTGCAAACTTGTCGCCGCTGTGTGCTTCATAATCAATCGGAGGTGTGGTTGCGGTGGGGTTGAAGATGATGAAGCTCATCTCAGATCCGCTTCCGGGGAAGCTGACTCCGCTAAAAGCGTAGGTGGGAGAACCATCAACGTCGTGTGTCACCCAATCACCAAATACTGTGGCAAAGTCGTCATAAGACTCAAAGTCGTCTTCAAAGCTGGCGCCGCCGGGAACAGGAGATTCCCAGGTAAGAGCCACGCTCTGGAAGTCTGCAGCTTCGTTTGCTACAACACTGTGAGGAGGATATGCGACTTCGTTTACGATGATATCGCCCATGTTGATATTGCTTGTGCCAACATCAAGGGTGCCGACTGTAACGGCATAACCGAGGGCAGTTGCATTATAGTTATAAACATGGTTTGCATACACGTTCGGAATCGTGAAGTTTCCGCTTGCATCGGTTTCAACGCTGTAGGGCTCGTAGCCGCTAAGGCTGAAAGTTCCATCACCAAGACCAACCGTGGGGTTGTCGCTACCAACGATTCTGCCGGTGACGCTAACTTGAGGAAGCTGAGTCATCACGAAGTTTTGAACTGTGTTCTCATCTACTACGACGGTGACGTTGTGACTCACGTCAGCATAGCCATGTTTGGAGGCTGTGACGGTCTGTGCGCCAGTCGGAGCAAAGGGGAAGGAATAGCTTCCGTCTGCACTGGTAATAGTGTTAAATGCGGAGTTCTCAATCACGACGGTGACGTCTGCAAGAGGTGCACCTGCGCTGGTGATATTACCGCTAATGGAACCCATATCCATGATGTCGAGGAAGAAACGAGCATTAGTTCTGTTCATGGATGCGGTACCGGTTGTTCCGGTTGTTCCGCTGGCAGTATCGCTGTTGAAGCGCAAGCTGCTGTTGAATCCGGTGTTCGTCATATATGTGAGAGCGTTACGTGCATAAGAACCAGCGATCGGGTCTGTGACGATATCGATCAAGAGGTTGGATGCACCATCCCACATATAAGGAGTCGTGAATGCATGTAAGTTCCAGCCTTCAACGGGCATGAAGCTATCTGCTTGGAAAACTTCTTCATAGTCACCTGCTTCAAAAGCGGAGCTAAGAGCGGTTTGATCGGTATCTTTCACGCGGATGCGGTAGTTTGTCATAGGTGTGCATTCGTCAAGTGAAGACACGTTGAAAGCAACACCATTCAAAAGACCGGGAGCTGCGCCGGCTGCAAAAAGCTCGTCAGCGGTGAAGAGGAATTGCTCGCGGAAAGCTTTATACCATGTTCCATAAGGAGCAGGGGAGCCGGTATTACCATTGACGCCGGTGCCGGTGCCAAGTTCCACAACGAGCAAGCCTTCAGTCATCACGTTAACGGTGAGCATCGGGGTGTTGTCGTTTGCAGGGTTTTCGTCGTTAGGCATCACAACTCTACCGAAAAGCTGGGTTTCACCAACTACGGTAGGAGTCCAGTTCAATACAAAGTCAAGCTCTTCCATGGGACCAATAGCCGTGCCGGGCAAGCTGGCAATTTCGGTATTGGGTGCTTCCATGAGCTTAACGCTGTAGTTTGTAACTGTGTTCGGCGAGATGTTTTTAACTCTGACAGTATAGCCGATAGTGCTGTTGACGTTCGGTGTGGTGGGACCAACAATGCTCAGTCCAACCATGTCTTGCATATCGAGCTGCTGCATGTTGAAAACCATGTTGCTTCTGTTATTGGAAAGAGTTCCGGTGGGGTTCGTATCAGCAGGAACTGAGTCGCTCTGATAGCGTAAGCTGCTGGCAAAGTTCATGCCGGTATAATAAACGGAAGCGTTTTGTGTGTAGCCACCAACAAAATCACAAACAACCTCTACGAGGATATTGGATGCTCCGTCCCAATCAAAAGGCACTGAGAAAGGATGGAGGTTCCAGCCGTTGATAGGCATGAAGCTGTCGGATTGGAATACCTGAGTATAGTCGCCAACTTCAAAAGTTGTTGTAAGCTCTTGTTGTGTGGTGTGTTTCATGCGAATGCGATAGTTGGGCATTGCAGAAACGCTATTGAGGTTTGCCACTTCAAAAGAAAGGGCGTAAATCTCTCCGGGACCGCCGCCGGCGTTGTTGAGTTCACTGGCTTTGACCAGATAATGTTCGCGGAAGTTCTGCCAATAGGTGCCATAAGGCGTGGGAGGGCCGGTTGTGGTGTTTGCGAGTGTGCCATCACCGACAGCAATCTCTACGAGGCCTTCGGGCATAACTGTAACGTTAAACATCGGCGTGTTATCGTTTGCAGGGTTTTCGTCACCTGTCATCGAAACATTACCGAAAAGCTGGAAAGCTCCTTCTTCGGTGGGAGTCCATGTGAGTTCAAAATCGAGCTCTTCCATGGGAGCAATCGAAACACCAGCTTGGGTTGCGATAACTGTGTCGGGAGCCTTAAAAAGTGTGACCGTATAGTTTGATACGGGAGCGGGACAGAGGCTCTTGATTCTTACAGTGTAGGTTGCGTCCGAATTCAAACTAGGTGAATTAGGACCGGTGACACTCATTGCAACCAAGTCCTGCATGTCAAGCTGTTCCATCATGAAAACCATGTTTGTACGATTGGCAAGAGTGGTACCGGTTGTGGCGGTATCTCCGTTTGCACTATCGCTCTGGAAACGAAGGCTACTATTAAATGTAGTCGCTGTGTAAGGGCTGGAAGGGTTGTATGCATAGCTACCAGCACATACATCAGTAACAGTTTCAATTAAGATGTTAGAAGCTCCGTCCCAAATAAAGGGTTGGCTGAATACATGGGTGTTCAACCCAACTTCAGGAATAAAAGTATCTGCTTGAAAAAGCACTTGGTAGTCGCCTGCTTCAAAAGCTGAGCTGAGGTTTGTCTGGCTGGTATGCTTCATGCGAACTCTGAAGTTCGTCATGGGCGTAGTGCCATTAAGATCATCAACTTGAAAAGCAACAGAAGTGATTTCTCCAGGACCGCCGCCGGCATTATTGAATTCAGTTGCAAGAACCAAATATTGCTGACGGAAAGCTTTGTACCAAGTTCCGTAAGGGGCTGGTGAACCGGTAGTGCCGTTTACACTTGTGCCCTCTCCGATAGTTACAGGAACTTGAGCAAAGAGGCTACCCATGAAACTAAGACTAAGTATCACGAGTAACACGAAAAGCAAGTTTTTCTTCACTGCGTTTCTCCTTTTAGGTTTTAATTTAATTTTCAGGTGTCTGTTCTATATAGTTGCAAGTTCGACATGAACTTGCAGTGCCTCTATGTTTATGCCATCCCGATCATGCCGGCATGCCGCCATCTTTCGGGAAAGCAGGCTAAACTATTTTCAAAGACCGAAAAATCATCGAAATATGGAGTATTGTTTCACATTGAATCGAATACTCCACGCTTCGAAGCCTATTATGGCACTACCAATAAATCTGTCAAGAAAGATTTTTAATTATTCTTTGCAACTGCGAAAAACAACCGACTTTGAGCCTTCTTCAAAGTCAGCTATCAGCTCATTTTCTTGAACTTTGCCATCACCCAAGAGCACCTTTGCAAGTGGGTTTTCAATCTCGCTTTGGATGGCTCGTTTCAGCGGCCTTGCACCATATTGCGGATCAAAACCTTTGTCGGCGATATAGTCCGTGAGTGCACTCGTGAAAGATATATTGATATCCCTTTGTACCAGACGATTTTGTAGTATCTTAAGCTGCAGTTCAACAATCTGGCGGATCTGATCTTTATCCAAGCGATGGAAGATGATGATATCATCCAAACGGTTAAGAAACTCCGGCCTGAAATGCTGACGCAGGATGTCCATCAAAACGGGCTGAAGTTCTTTCACCTCGCCTTGATGCTCATAGATCTGATGACTGCCGATGTTTGACGTGAGGATAATCACGCTGTGTTTAAAATCCACCGTGCGCCCCTTACCATCGGTGAGCCTGCCTTCATCCAAGATCTGAAGGAGCACATTGAAAACATCCGCATGCGCCTTCTCGATTTCGTCAAAAAGCACAACGCTATATGGTCTTCTACGAATGGCTTCCGTGAGATAACCGCCTTCTTCATAGCCCACATATCCCGGAGGCGCACCGATGAGACGAGCCACCGAGTGTTTCTCCATGAATTCACTCATATCCAGCCTGAGCAGTGCCTTTTCGCTATCAAAGAGATAGTGAGCAAGGCTCTTGGCAAGCTCGGTCTTCCCCACTCCGGTGGGACCCAAAAAAATGAAGGAGCCGATAGGGCGATTTTCATCCGAGAGCCCGCTACGACTGCGCCTGATGGCATCCGAGAGCGCAACGATACCTGCCTTTTGACCGATCACCCGCTGTGCGAGAACCTCCTCCAAGCCCAAGAGTTTGCTCATCTCACTTTGAGCCAATTTAGAAACAGGGATGCCGGTCCATTTGGATACGACCTCGGCGATAAGCTCTTCATCCACCTGTTCTTTGAGCAGATTAGGCTCGCCTTCTTTCTTGGATTGAGACAGGCTACCAAGCTCCGCTTCTTTCTGCGCCAAAAGCCCATAGCGGATCTCAGCCGTGCGCGCATAGTCCCCATCACGCTCGGTTTTCTCCGCCTCGGTTCTCAGTGCTTCAATCTCTTCTTTGAGCTTGCGAATGCTTTCAATCTCCGTCTTCTCTTTTTCCCAACGCAAACGCAAGACTTTTTGTTCTTCAGAAAGCTCTGCCATCTCACGATTTAGAGCTTCCAAACGCGCCTTAGAACCGCTATCACTCTCCTTGGAAAGCGAGAGCTTTTCGATCTCTATTTGACGCAAACGACGCTGTATCTCATCCAATTCTGAAGGCATAGAATCAATCTCTAAACGCAGGCGAGAACAAGCTTCATCCACGAGGTCTATCGCCTTATCAGGCAAGAATCTATCTGAGATGTAGCGATCTGAAAGCGTGGTGGCAGCGATCAGCGCAGTATCCGTGATCTGCACGCCATGATGCACCTCATATTTCTCTTTGATCCCGCGCAGGATGGAAACGGTATCTTCCAGCGAAGGCTCCTCCACCAAGATAGGTTGAAACCTGCGTTCAAGCGCCGCATCTTTCTCTATATATTTGCGATATTCATCGATGGTGGTTGCGCCGATGCAATGCAGGGTGCCACGTGCCAGCGCAGGTTTGAGCATATTTGATGCGTCCATCGAGCCTTCCGCAGCGCCTGCACCCACCACGGTGTGGATTTCATCGATGAAGAGAATGACTTGCCCCTCGCTCTTTTCCACTTCGGAAAGCACGGCTTTGAGACGCTCTTCAAATTCACCGCGGAACTTCGCTCCGGCGATGAGTGCCGCCATATCCAACTCTAAAAGGTCTTTACCCAAAAGGTTTTCGGGAACATCTCGCGCCACGATCCTGCGTGCCAAACCCTCGGCGATCGCCGTCTTACCCACCCCCGGGTCTCCGATGAGGATTGGATTATTCTTCCGTCTGCGCGAGAGTATCTGCATGCTGCGCCGAATCTCCTCATCTCTGCCGATGACGGGGTCTAACTTCTCTCGAGAAGCCAAGCGCGTGAGGTTACGCGTATATTTTTCTAATGCCTGAAACTTTGCCTCGGGATTTTGGTCTGTGATCCTCTGATTTCCGCGCAGTTCCTGCAATGCTTTGAGCAAGAGATCACCGGCAAAGCCATGATTTTTGAGCAGCTTAGCCGCCTCGCTTTTGCCTTCGACTAATGCCAAAAGGATGTGCTCCCCGCTGATATATTCATCGCCGAGCTTATCCGCCTCTTTCTCGGAATCTTGCAACAGCGCGAGCAATTCCTGTGCGATATAGAGCTGTGCCCCGCGCACAACCGGCTGTTTTGCCAAAGCTTTATCTATGTCTGCACTCAGTGCCGCTTCATCTATCTCGAGTTTTGACATGATGGGATGAATCAGCGACTCCTCCTGCAAGAGCATAGCCTTAAGCAGGTGCAGCACCGTAATTTCTTGATTTGAGCTCTCTGATGCGAGGCGTTGTGCCCCCTCAATGAGCTCCTGACTTTTTATCGTTAATCTTTGCATATTCATGAGCTACCTCCTCTTTATACTGCAAGATATTCGTGACTTACAAATCCGTCAAGGATATTTTGGCACTCCAAGACATCGACTGCTAAGATGCCCGTTATGATGCCAAAAAACCGCCCCTCGGGATGGTGAGAGGCGGACAATTCCCTGATCCTAATTATAGGATATTCAGCCGATTGTGATTTCTTTTTTAGGAGTGGGTTCTTTCTTTGGGATATTTAGTGACAATACACCATCTTCCATTTTAGCGGAGATGTTTTCCACATCGGCATTTTCAGGAAGTACGAGATTACGTCTATAGCTACCGCTATATCTTTCACAGCGATACATGGTTGCTTGGTTTTCTTCTTTAGTCTCCTCGCAGCTCGCTTCGATATGGAGCTGGTTTTCATTCACGGAGATCTTCACATTTTCTTTTTTATATCCGGGGAGATTTGCTTTGATTACAAATTCTTTGTCCTGTTCATAGATATCCATTGCCATGGCCCGGAAGTTATCCCGAGATTCTTCTTCTTCGACATTTCTATTGAAGAAGTCGTCAAACAAACTGAGCATTGTGCCCAGCGGTCTAAGGTCGTTTTGTCTGCGATAAGGTATGATTCTCATCGTATCCTCCATTATATTTTTTTGTATCTATAACAGAGTATAAGCGAGAAGGAAGGAAAGGCAAAGAAAAAGTTAGCAATCTTTGGGTGAGACTGCTAACTTTTCTTTCTGCTTATTGCTATCTATTTGCTTAATAACATCTTGCGGGTGTCACTAAAACTTGCACTGCGCAAGCGATAGAGATAGATTCCGCTGCTTACGCTATTGCCCGACTCGTCTTTTCCGTCCCAATTTAGGCTCATAATCGCTGAATTCGGCAAACCGTGATACAGCGTTTTGATCTTCTGACCACGTGTATTATAGATGGCGAGTGTGATCTCTTCATCCATTTCCTTGAGGGAAAAACTGATGGTGGTTGTCGGATTGAAAGGATTCGGATAGTTCGGGAAAAGCTTATTTTCCAGAGCCGGAGCAGATTCATCCTCGTTGGAAATCCAATTTCCCGTGCCAAAGCGTCGCGCAAGCGAAAAGCCGCTGCTACCATAGCCATTCACCGCCCCAATACGCCAATAATAGTTTCTATTCGGCTGAAGATTGCTGAGTCTATAGTTTGTCTGCGTGATCTCGCCAAGCTCCAGAATAGGATCCGTAAAGTATGCATTATTTGAGAGTTGCAGATAGTAGGTCTCTGCCAAATCTGCCTCTTGCCACTGAAGCAAAGTATCCAAAGGCTGGTTCGTTGCCATATGCGCCGGTGCAATGAGTGCCGGCGTGTCTGGATTCTCCGTAATATCCCCGGTAGTAAAGCTTTGCACAGCAGAAAAATCGCTGCTACCCATCTCATTGATGCTTGCCACTTTCCAGAAATATTGGGTATAAGGCAAGAGCCTGGAAGCCTCATAATATGCACGCGGATGTTCATTTAGCTCAAGCACAAGCTCACTAAAATCTTCTTCAAGCGAGAGTTGCAATTTATACCCGCCTGCTCCCGGCACGGCCTCCCACTCAAAAGTAGGATTCGTTTCCACGGCAATCGAGGCATTGGCGGGATAAATTGTCTCAGGAACCGCTAATTCACCGATGATCTGGAAGAAATCGGTTGAGGTATCCCAATGCCCGTTTGAATTCAGCGTCACGCGGATTTTTGCTTGATCGCTGAAGAGCATGGGGATGTTTGTCCAAGTATAGCTCCCGTTATTGGTGACGCCGGAAGCGATTGTGCTCCAACTATTTCCGGCATCTGTTGTATATTCGATATTCACCGTTCCGCCGATGTTTTTCGTCTTCCACTGAATGGTCTTATTCGTTCCGCTAAACCAATTTTCATCTCCATCCGGCGAGACCAGCTTGATATCCGAGATATGGACGTCGAAGGTGACCCCATCATCGTTGTGAGAGATATTAAATATCTTGAGTCCACCCGGTGTTCCCGTTGAGCTAAATCCCGAAGGTGTAGTAGCTTCGTTCATTTTCTTTCTATTGTTGGTAGGTGAAAAAGCAGCACCTGAAAGATTACCATTGGTATAGTTATCCACTCCACCGGGACGGTAGATATAGAGTTCATCCGGCGGGCCATCGGCATTTCCACCCACATTCGGCAAGAGGCGATAGACCAAGAGTCCTTGTCCGGGGATATTTCCATCATAGATGCCGTGAGCCCGGCGATATTCGATGACATAATACTCTCCACTTTTCCAAGAAGCTATGCGAAAAGCGTTGTCATGACCATGCGTTGCAACAGGATAGATGCTATATGTTCCCGATTGCGTGATAGTCGGCGGGATTTCTATCCACTGACCATATTTATATTTCATCCACGCGCTCATGTGTTGCGGCGGATTAGCATTGCCGGACATAAGGTCCCAAGAGCCGATCGGGCTGATGGTTGTGTCTTCATAACGATAGAGGTCAGGCGCACCCAGTGAGTGGAACATCTCATGCGAAAGCACGCTTGCACCGCTGGAATCCAGCGAGTTTTCCAATTGGAAATTGAAGTCCCAAACCCTTGCGCCGTTGATATATGCAGTGCTGTCATAGAGCACCCAACGATGCGGCCAGAGCAGCTCCGCCCAGCCATCGGTAGCTCCTTGGATGATGAAGCAAACGTTATCCACATAGCCATCGTTATCACCATCAATATTCAACGAAGATGGAATCTGATTTGCCACATAAGCGCATGCATTCGCCAAGAGGGTATGCTCGCGCTCGGTGCGCTCCCAATAGCTATTTTCATTATATCCATTAGGGTTTGAAGTGGATTGCGGCTGATAGTATGAACGCGGATGGGAATCCACATAAGACACGATCACATCGCCATTTGGGATGGGATAGAAATAGGATTCCACGTCGAGCAGTCCATAGGACGCCGCATCAAAATAGTTGCGCATGGAATTTGCACCCTCTGCATTATCGTTAAACATATTGCCATAATAGCTTAAGGGACGTGTGAAATCCGGACTATCCGAAAACTTGATAAAGACCACGAGGTTGTTTATCGCCCCGATATGCGGTGCGCGCGCATTGGAATAATCCCGCATCTGGCTGAGTCTTTCATATTTTTCTTCCACCAATCTACGTGAAAGATTGATGCCGGGAGTCAGAGCACTGCGCTGGGCAAGACCCGTTCCTGCGCGGAAAGAAGTGGGCGCAACACCTTCCCCATCTTGACGGGCATAGACATACCAACCCTCATCATCGCGAACGATTGTATAATTATCTTGGTCATGAAGCCAATTATGAAATTCATCTCCGGAAGCATAGATTGATATCTCCGAGCCATCCGGCTGAGTCACTTGCATGGGCAAATAGCTGTGCGGCGCTGCAAAAAGCAGACCGAAAAGCATCGCCATCAGAACAAACAGAACTTGCTTTCTCATAGAAGCATCCTTTTTTATATCTTATTTATTATTATTACACTTCGCGTCGCAATCGCAGGCATAGCTTTGTCTCTTTGGCGAGATCAGAAAACGCCTTGCGAAAAAGAAACGCTCTAAACTTATCGTGAAACCATCAAATTCTGAGACCACATTTGGCGCAACATAAATCTTTTTTCTGCCGGCGTCAAATGCCTCATCGCCTGCCTCTTTTGGCATGAAAAACAAACGGAACATTGCACCACGACAGCTTCGCTCGGTTATCACCAAACGCGGATATCGCTCTTTCTTTTCAAAGTAGTTCGCCTTGTCAAAGAGCAAAGCTTCGGCAGAATCACTGATTTCTATCATATAACATTTAACCTCATAAGAGTTAAGATAAGCTATATTCCATCTGATACAAGTTTTGTTCCATATCAATAGTTTATTCATGAAAATGATTTTTCTGCTACCCAAAATCCACCCTTTTTCTGCGCTTTTCGGACAGCTTCCTTACTGGGTTCTGGTCATGATATGGTCATGATGTGGTCATGGGCATGAGCATATCATAAGCGGATGATAAGCTGATATCAGTAAGGAAGGCATAGG
>DIQS01000034.1:0-10961 GCA_002427325.1 Cloacimonetes bacterium UBA5456
TCGAACCAGTGACCTCTACGATGTGAACGTAGCGCTCTAACCAGCTGAGCTAATCACCCATAGAATATGGGATAAAAAAATGGTGGGTGATACTGGAATCGAACCAGTGACCCCTACGATGTCAACGTAGTACTCTAACCAGCTGAGCTAATCACCCACTTTGTTTGGCTATCTTTTTATATGGCGTTTTTTTGTCAAGATAATTGCGGCGTTGCAAGACTTACTTCAGCATAAGTAACCGTGCCACAGCGCTTTGATTCCCCGCTTGAACTCTGAGGAGATATACCCCCGAAGGCAGGGATTCCATGTTTTCACTTCTTGCGTTCCAGGTAAAATTGCGAATATTTCCGCTGAGCGTGGTTTGATAGACCTTTTGACCACGGAGGTTGAAGATGGATGCACTCAGTTCATCGCCGGTTCTGGCGTCAAAGGCAATCTTGACCTCATCCCTGAAAGGATTGGGATATATGTTATCTATGCGCAACACAGGGCTTTGACCATCGTTTTCGTCAGCATTTGAGGAAGGGTCCCAGATGCGATTTACATATTCGGGATGGTCAACGAAGGGGTTGCGATTGCTCTGGAAGGCTTGAACTTTGTTGTTGCGAATCACTTCCTGAGGTGTGGGAGGGTCTTCATAGTGCCATGCGATAAGGGTTTGCAGCATATCCTCGCCCGCTTGAACGAGGCTGTCGCCATAGCGCGTGTTAAAATATAAGATGGCGCGGGCGATGTCGCCACGATACTCTTCATTAACTTGCCAAACCCTGCGACGCCAGTTGTTTAGCCCGCGATAGCTTTGCAGGGGAGAATAGGAATAATAGACGTCCGAAGCGGCGATGCTGGAAACATTGCCATAGGGGAGGTTGCCGCGCGATGAATTCACGGGCATAGAACTAATAAAAAGGTGGTGCGTATCGGCTTTTTTGGTGGAGCTTTCCGGCGATGAAAACCAGCTCTGGCAAAAGGTGTGCTCGGTGTTTGGGTCTGTGGAGCCGTTATAGCTGCTGCTGATTTCCCAAGTGAGTCCGGTGTAAATGCAGGTGACCGTGCCGTTGTCATTATCCAGCTCTTGAAAGAGGAAAGTCTTTGCGCCGGTATAATTTGAATAGCTGTTGGTCGAGATCAAGGTGTGCAGGGCGTTATAGAGTTGATCGCCGCTGAGATGATCCACGTTTGCATAATAATCTGCCCAAATTCCGTGGGCAAAAACGAGAATCAGGAGAGTTAGGTAAAGCTTAAGTGTATGTTTCATAATATATTCCTTTATACGATGGCTGGGGATATGTCCTCTTTATAAAAGAGAGTGTGTTCGATGGACTGCACGAGGATGTGGAGGATGATCATGTGGATTTCTTGGATTCTGTCGCTGGTTTCACCGGGCACGATTATCTCAAAATCGCAAGCACCTTTCAGCTTGCCTCCGCTTTGTCCTAAGAGCGCAAAGGTTTTGCAGCCAATCTCTTGGGCACTTTCGATGCCGCGGATAACGTTGGGAGAATTGCCGCTGGTGGAGATGCCGATCACGATGTCTTGGGGTGCAGCGTAGGCGCTGACTGAGCGCGCGAAGATTTCGTCGAAGCCAAAGTCGTTTGCCACGCAGGTGATATGCGACGGATCGCTGATGGCGATTGCGGGGAGGGCGGGGCGGTCTTTGCGAAATCTGCCGGTGAGCTCTTCGGCAAAGTGCATGGCGTCGCACATACTGCCGCCGTTTCCGAAGATGATGACCTTTCCTTTGCTCAAAAGGCTCTCGCTGATGCACTCTGCGATCTCGGCGATGGTGGAGACTGTTGCGGGGTCTGCTAAGAAGCTGTCTAATGTTCTTTTAGCATTTGTAAGCGATTGTTCAATAAGCTGTTTCATGGCTTTCATCTCCGGGCATATTCTTGCTTTATTTCGTCTATTTCTTTTTTTGCTGCGAGGATCAAATCGCGCTTCTCTTGATAGGGCAGAAATGCGCTCTTAAAACCGTTGAGGATGATGCGTTCAATTTGGGCAAAATCAAGCTCAAAGCACTCTGTTGCAGTGAGATATTCCTTGGTTAAGCTGGTGTTTGAAATCACGCGGTTATCGGTGTTCAAAGTCACTCTTAAACCCTTATCAAGATAGCTTTTAAAGGGGTGGGAAGCGAGACTTTCCACAGCCTTTGTGTGGAGATTGCTGATCAGGCAAACTTCCAGCGGGATGCGCAGGTCGTTTACATAGTTGAGGAGATCCGGGTCTTCAAAGAGCCGCGTGCCGTGTCCGATGCGATGTGCGCCACAATCGTGCAGGGCTTGTTTGATCGATTCAGCGCCTTCGGCTTCGCCGGCATGGGTGGTGATGAAGAGGTTATGCGCTTTGGCGAGATCATAGGCATTTTTGTGGACTTTAGCGGGGTTCTGATATTCACCGCCGGCGAGGTCAAAAGCCACCACGCCACGGTTTTTATATCTCACGGCGAGCTCAGCCATCCTCAGAGAAATCGCGCTTTCCATGTTGCGAATGCCGCAGATGATCAGTCCGGTCTTGATCCCAAAATCCTTTTCTGCCTGGGCAAGTCCGTCCAAAACGCTTGTCACGATCTCGTCATCAGAAAGCCCCTTAAGGCTATGCAGGACGGGCGCATAGCGGACTTCCATATAGCGTGTGTTCTCCTCTGCGGCGTCTTCGGCGAGCTCATAAGCGGCGCGAAACAGTCCTTCTTTGCTTTGGAGAACGAGATTCACGATGTGGAAACCGCGTAGATATTCGTCCAGGCTTTGCGTGTTTTCATCGCAAACGATGATGTCTTTCAGGCTTTGGACATCCTCAGCGGGGAGGCTAACCTGCTGTTCTTTAGTCATTTCCAAGAGGCTTTCAAGGCGCAAACTGCCGTCGAGATGGACGTGCAAGTCTGTCTTGGGTAGGCGTCTAATGAGTTCTTCGGTGATCTTTATTTTCATTTATCTTTCCTTTATATCAGTCATTAAGTTCAAGCAAAATAGTTTGAACAATGGTGTCAAATCATATCTTTTTGAAGGCTATCGCGCCGACTTCATCCTTCTTTGTTTATTTTGGTGTTCTTCAAAGGTGGCGCTGAAAACGTTATTGCCCTTATTATCTGCAAAGAAATAGAGATAGCCCTCATCGGCGGGCTTGAGCGTCGCCAGAATTGCGTCGATGTGTGGGTTTGCGATCGGTGTGGGCGGCAGGCCGGGATAGACGTAGGTGTTATAGGGATTGTCGATCTGGGTGTCTTTGATGGTGAGAACTTCGCGGCGGATGCCTTGCTTTTCGAGGATGTAATCCACTGTGGGACAGCTTTGAAGCGCCATGCCGAGCCGCAATCTCCGCTGGAATAATCCGGCAATCCTTGCGCTTTCATCGGTGCTTCCTGCCTCTTTTTGAACGATGGAGGCGAGGATGAGAGTCTCATAGAAGTTCTGTTGTTCTTTGGGGTCTATCTCGTACTGGCTTAGAACTTTAAAGAATTGTTTGGTCATGATTGCAAGTAGGCTGTCCACGCTCACGTCAACGGGGAAGAAATAGGTTTCGGGATAGAGAAAACCTTCCAAAGATTTGAGCGGGAGGCCGGTGAGGTGTTGCACGAGGGCTGGGTCTGTGGCGGCATTATGCAGGCTGTTATAATCAGCTAAGCCGCTTTCTTCTATGCGTTTGAGGGTTCTATCCATGCTCCAGCCTTCGGGGAAGGTGATGCGTATGCTCTCGTTTTTCCCTTCGCTGAGTTCAGTTATTGCCTTCCAGAGGTTGTTGCGGCTGGTGAAGACGTAGGTGCCTGGTTTGAGCTCTCGATCTGCGCCTCTCAGCTTGGCGAGAAGGCGAAAAGTGGTGGCGTTCTTGATGATCCCTGCTTCGGCGAGCTTTTTGCCGATCGTGGCGGCACTGTCTCCGCTTTTGATTCTCACCACTCTTTCTACATTATCTTGCGTGCCAAAGAGTTCGAAGATTGTAGTCACTCCAAAAATCAAGAGGAGGCAGATGAGGAAGAGGGCAATCAAGCCGGGGCGATTTCTCACTCTGCGTCCTCGCTTTGCAGATAGTTTCTCAAGATCAGCGCTGCTGCCATGGCGTCCACGAGCTTGCGTGCTTCTTGCCAGCTTTTGCCCATCTTCTTGAGCTCTTCTTCGGCGTCGGCAGAGGAATAGCGTTCGTCCCAGGGGATCACGGGAAGTGCTTGCCCATTTTGGATAAACTCCATTGCTTTACGCGTTTCCAGCGTCTTAGGGGTGTCGTGTCCGGCGATCGCATAGGGCATGCCAAAGATTATCTTGGTGACCCGTTCTGCTTCACAGATTTGCTTTATCTCGCTCAAAAAAGTGTCCATTCCTTGGTTTTCGAGGGTCTTGAAAGGCTTGGCAAATATCCTGAGCGGATCACTCAGAGCAATGCCTATTCGCTTGTGTCCATAGTCGATAGCGAGTATTCTGCCGCTCATATCAGGGATTCGTCCCTCCAGATGATGATCTTCCATTTTCCGTCTTCCGGCATCACATAAAAGCGCGCCATGCCGTTTGCGACATAGTAGCTTTCGGGCTTGTTATAGCTCAGCGTGAGCGTGAAATGGCAAAGTATCACCTTCCAAGTCTCGCGTCCGGGAGTGGGGTCGAGCTCCCACATCTCCTGCGGTGGTATCTGGAGGCGGAGGTCGATGCGGTCTGCAGCTGGATACATTCCATCGCTGGAGCCGCGTTCAAACATGTTTCGCGTCATTTCGACTTCTTCGTCATATCCCCACCAAGAGTCCGGGATATTGTCGCCATCCATGTCTATCCCGATCAGGCTGTATTCACTCTGGAGCAGCTCAAAGCGGAAGTCTTTATGCAAAAGCTGGCGGAAAAGCTTGATGTTCTTTTCGCTGTAGGATTTTTCGAGGTTTTCCAAGAGCTCGACGGGGGTGCGATTGAGCACTGTGGAGCTGGAGCTATCGATGATCTTCGGGCGGAAAGGGTTGTTACAGCCATAGATAGAGAGGATCATCACGAGGCAGATCAGGGCGATATATTTAGCTGTTCTCATGTTTGAGCAGCCCCCAACTGCGCTCGTTGCCGAGGCGATAGTCATACCATTTATCCAGATACCAATAGCCGTAGAGCTTCTTCAGATGAAGCTCCATGTTGCCTTTGGCGAGCATTCCTTGCGGGCTTGATAGCTCATAACTGCGAAATAATCTTGCCGAAGATGCGCCAATCTCGTCCGAACTATCCGTGAGCATAAATTCAAGATTGATGTTGCTGATGCGGCTATGCAGGATGAGTAACATGTCTTGCTCATTGGATGCCGTCCAGCTTGTGGGCGTGCTAAAATCCGTCACATCCTGAGGCGCAAAAATAAAGCTGAAGTCCGATGTGAAGATCGTGGAATAGTTTATCATATTGCGCGAATCCATATAGGCAAAAGAGAGGTTTTCCAAGGACATATCCACACTTGTGGCAAAATCGTGCCACTGTGCTTCCTCGCTGGGAGGCATCGAATCCCGCAATCTAAATAGATCGCAGGAAGAAAGCCCGAGAAGGGTAATGAGTAATATAAGATGGATTCTTCGCATAGATACCACGATATTTTGTCTAAAAGATTGTGTCAAGGCAAAAGCAAGAAAATAGCACTTGACAGCACAGCAAAGCAAAAAATAGGATTCACAGCATGGAAATCAGTGTTATTATTTATATTAAGGATGTCTTTATGAAGTTGAGTAAGTTCTTCTTGAACCTCCAATATTTACAAAGATCAAGCTGTCTTGCAGTGATATTGCTCGCAGTTCTGCTTTCGGCATGCTCCCAAAACTCGATGCTCTATCACGATGCGAAAAGAGAAAAGAAGGCCGGGGAATATGAAAAAGCCTATTTCCACGTGGTGGAATCGCTGATCATGAAGCCCTCTAATGCCAAGGCGCAAGAGCTGCTCAAAGAGGTCTATCCTATGGCTTTAGGCAATCGTGAGGACAATCTTCGCCGCATCCTTGCTTCAAATGACGGAGATCGCTTTGATCGCGCCGTTGTGGAATATACCGCGCTGGAAAAGATGAATATCGCTGCGAAGAAGCTGCCCACACTCAGACATCCAAAGACACAAATCCCGCTGAGAATCACCATCCCCGACTACTCCCAAGAGCTGAATCAAGCCAAGCTCAATGCCGCTGAATATCACTATCAAAAAGGCATACAATTTGGCATGATTGCAAATGATCCACAGATGCAACGAGATGCGGCAAAAGAGTTTAAGTTTGCCCTGGGATTTGTGGACGACTATAAAGATGCTCAGATGTATTATCAAGAAAGCAGGCAGAGAGGAGTGCGCCGCCTCGCCATCCTCCCCTTTGAAAATCACTATGGACAATCAGGCAGATATGTCGGCATCGAGAGCATGTTTGCCGATCTCATCATCTCCGGCATACACCGCGATCAAGACTCAATGGAGTTTCTCGAGATCATCACGCGAGACAAGATCAACACAATTATCCATGAACAAGAGCTCTTGGTGAGCGGACTCTTTGACGAGAGTTCCGTGACAAATGTAGGTTCCTTGCTCGGCGCACATGAAATACTTACCGGCAAGATCAGTCAGATTCTCTATTCACCGCTGAAGACCAACCGCATAAGAAATGTGGAAACCAAGTCAATCAAGACCGGTGAAGAAGAATATGAAAACAGTGTCGGTGAGATGAAAACAAGAGATGTCTTTGATGACGTTAGTTGTGAATATTATACTCTCACCAAGAGCAGTAAGATCGTGCTTGCCGGCTCATATTCCATCATAGATGTGGCGACCGGTAAGATACAAAAGCAATATAGCCTCTACGAAGAAGTCCCCTTCAGCGCCAGTTGGACAATCCAAGGCGAAGGTGACGCGCGTGCACTTAGTAACGAGACTCTTGCCAAGATCAAAAGAGGCGAGCCTGCCTCGGTTTCGGAACACGAGCTACTCAATACCGCCATAAATCGTCTCGCTACAGGGATCGTAGGCGAGTTAAAGAACTATCTGAAATAAAGGAATCCAAGATGAAAAACATCTGCGCACTGCTATGTCTCTTCTTTGGGCTTTTCCCCTTTGGAGGAGCAGACAAGCCCGATTGGGTGAAGAAAGAACCCAGAGACCCGAACTTCTATTCTACAACCGTTAAGATGCCCAAGAAAAACAAGCCAAATTTCAAAGACGATGCCCATCACAGCGCACTGAAAAGCATCTCCATGCAGATCAGCGTACAGGTTCTCTCCCAAATGGAACTCTCTGATTTTGAAGAAAGCGGCATCAATTGGTCGGAATATCAGTCTCGCATCACCACGGAGAGTAAGACCTTTCTCAAGAACGTGGAACTCGTTGACACCTTTGAAAATAATAAGCATTATTGGGCATATTATCGCCTCAACAAAGCTGACTATAATGCCGAGAGAGAGATGCTGAAAGAAAGATCTCTCAAGCAAGCAAGTGAGTATCTTGCTCTGTATGACGATAACTCACGCGGGGACGAAGTGGGCTTGAACCCTCTGCTCAAGGCATTGGAAGAGCTGGAAGACTTTCTTGATATGGATCTGAATATGCTCAAGGAAGGCAGACAAGTGAATGTGTATAACGAAGTTATGCAGCGTCTGCAAGGCTTGCCGGCAAATCTGGATATCAGCCTCAGCAAAGACGAGCTTAAACGCATTGCGCATCACGATCAGATGGACATAATCACAGCGAGCGTAACTCAGATGAAAAACAATGAAAGAATAGCTCCCAATAGCTTTCCACTTGCTCTTTCATTCACAAAAGGGGAGGGACAGATCACGCGCAAGACCAGCACGGATGCCGGCGGAAAGACGCTCATAGAGATAGGCAAGATACTCTCCTTCGAGCCGCGTCAAGAGATTGAGATAGCCATAGACCGCGATTATTATCGAAGCCAAATCAAGAGCGACTATGTGCGCCGCATCTTCGACTCCCTGAAGTTTAAATCGGCAAAGATCAAGCTGGAAGTGAGCAAGCCCGCCATCTACATTGATTATTCCCTTGATGGCAGGAAGAAGGAAGCACGCGGCAACCCTGTTTATAATCTGCTTCCGCAATTCAACCTCGACGTGCGTGATAGCGAAGCCGATGCCCAATATATCCTCCGTTTGGCCGCTCTTTCTCGCAAAGGGGAATATCAAGAACAGCTCAAAATGCACTTCGCCTATGTGGCTTTGGAATTGCAGCTCATCGACAAAGCAAGCGGGAAGATGCTTCACGGTCAAGGTTTTGCCGAGGCTAAGGCAGGCTCTCAAAAAGAAGAACTTGCCATATCCCAAGCCGAAAAGAAGGCATTGGACGATCTCTCCGGCATCGTTCTGAGAAACATCATCTGGCAATCTATCTTCAATCCGCCAAGCCATTAAGATGAGCAAAGAGAATTGAGCAAAATAGTAAATAAGACATAAAAGGAATGTGGAAATGTATTGTTTTAACTGTGGCACACAAATAGACGACAATGCGAGAGTGTGCGGTTATTGCGGCATGATTCAGAAGAATGAGCGCAATTCCCGATATTATACGGCTGACGGGGAAAAGGAATGGCTGGTGACGCTGCTACTTTGCCTCTTTGTTGGAAGCTTGGGGATACACCGATTTTATACGGGGCACACGAACATAGGGATTGCTCAGCTACTCACCGGCGGCGGTTGTGGAATCTGGGCTTTAATTGATCTTATCCTCATCATTACAGGCTCTTACACTGACGCAAATGGAAATCCGCTCGTCAAGTAATAAGCGCAAGCCGCTTTTTGCCCTCATCGGCTCTTTGGCAATCTTGTCCCTCGGCTTGATCGTTCTATTGCTACCTGTAGAGGTTTGGGAGAGCGGGACTTCACTGTGTCTTTCCAAGGCAATCTTTGGGTGTGAATGCTTGGGATGTGGACTCACACGCGCCATCTCATCCGCCCTACACCTGCAATTTGGCGCTGCTTTTGCCTATAACCCCTTGATAGTCGTGGTTTTTCCTCTGCTTTGCCTGATAATTGGCAAATATCTGTGGCGCAACATCAAAATCATGCACCTTGCTTTCCACCACCGAGATAGCAAGGATACAGACCTTTAGGAGCATAGTATATATGTACTGTTTTAACTGCGGCAAAAACATCAACGACAGAGCTACATCCTGCATACATTGCGGAGTCAGGGTAAGCCCCGTTCTTCCCCCCAGAGAGGGTTATGCTCTCAGAGATCAAGGCCCGCTGGATTCTCTTTTGTCTCTCACCTGCTTTATGCAACCCACTTTAGGGATAATCTTCTATTTGATTTGGAAAAACAACAGTCCCACAAGAGCAAAAGCTGCCATGAAATGGGCTGTCATTGGCATAAGCGTCCAGTTCGCCCTGATTGCGATCGGTATGTTATTTGCAACCAGCTTTATGAGCAGCGCATATATTGCTTACCCCTAAGGGCCTAGATTTCATTGTGGATCACGATACGATTCTTGCCTGAATTCTTCGCCACATACATCGCTTTATCGGCAAAATCTATCATCTTTTTCGGATTGAATTCGGCATATTCGAAACAGAGTCCAAAGCTCACTGTGAGCTTGAGCGTGCCTCCATCGTAGGCGATGAAAGTATTTTCTATCATCTTGCGAATACGTTCGACGACCACAAGAGTTCCGGCAGGGTTCGTATCCGGCAAGATAAAGAGAAATTCCTCTCCGCCCCAACGACCGACGTAGTCCGTTCCTCTAACCTGTTCCTTCATGATTCGCGCGCATTCAATCAGTGCCATATCACCGACATCATGCCCATAGGTATCGTTCACAGCCTTAAAGTTATCGATATCGCAAAGCGCAATGGCCAAGCCGCTATCGTTACGCTTGCATCTGAGGATTTCGCGGTCTAATGATTCTAATAACACCCTCCTATTCATAAGATGGGTAAGTGTATCATAGGACGCAAGATGAGTGAGATTGTCCACCGCTCTTTGCAGTGCTACATTGGTCTGTTTGAGTTTTTTGTTGGCAAGTTCCAGCTCTGTTTCGGCATGCACGAGACGGTCGATATCCACGATGAAAGCGATGAGGGCAACCGCTTCACCGACATCATTCTTAAGCGGCGAGACATAGACATCAGTCCAAAAGTTTGTGCCATCTTTACGTATATATTTGCGAGTGATGTGAATGGTATCAATCTCTCCCTTACAAAGTGCGGCAAAGTTCTCTGAACTACGGCACTTCTGGTCCTCGGTGGTGAGCTCATCAATGCATAGACTTTTTGCCTCTTCGGCACTGTAACCCATGTATGTTGTCCAGGCCGGATTCACCTCAACAAAATATCCCTTCAGGTCTGTAATGCCTACAGCGACAAGTGTAGAATCAAAAATCTTCTGATACAGATCATCATAGTTCCATTTCATAAACACTCCTTTTTGGTTTAAAAATAAAAAAAAGACTCGACAACTAACTGCCGAGTCTCCACTTATTTACAGATTGACATATTAGTCAACCTTTATTTTAATCTTCATCTGGTGAAAAGGTTCTTTGGCCGAGTTCGCGATTGATCATGAGCAGACCGCGACCCTTATCGCCAACGAGTTTGAGGTCGTCAACGATGGCACTCACAGAGTCTTCTTCTTCCACTTGTTCATCGATGAACCAATAGAGGAAACTCTTTGTGGCATAGTCTTTTTCTTTGATGGCGAGAGTCATCAAATCGTTGATGCTGGCGGTGACAAATCTTTCGTGCTCCAATGCCATTTGGAAGGCATTAAGCGGGCTCTTAAATTCGATCTCCGGCTGGGCGATGGGTGCGAGGATCACCTGTGCGCCGCGCTCAACGAGAAACTTAAAGAATCTCATTGCGTGATCATATTCTTCTTTGGCTTGCTCGTGCATCCAGCTTGCCATCCCGCCGAGGCTTTGTTCCTCAAACCATGCGCTCATCGAGAGATAGAGGTATGCGGAATATAATTCTTTGTTAATCTGTTCGTTTATGGCATCGACCATTTTTTTGCTAATCATTGTTCTCTCCTAAAAGGTATTT
>DIQS01000034.1:11109-14315 GCA_002427325.1 Cloacimonetes bacterium UBA5456
CTAAAAGGTATTTATTATTTCATTTACTTCTTTTGATTCCGAGTTATTTTCGGAACGCAAGAGTCTTTTTACAATATACACAATTCTTTGCCTAAGTCAAATAAGAAATATGCTAAGGACAAATTATTTTGTTTTATATCTCAGAGTTCCCTCATAAGTATATTTTTCCTGAATATCCAGGTCTCGATATCTTATGAGGGCTTCAGGATGAGGAAAACCATAGAGATTGTTTCTTCGCGTAGAGAAGATGGCTTCTTGCGCCTGCACCGCGCTGAGGAACTCCATGGATGAAGAGCCGCGAGAGCCGTGATGCGGCACCTTGAGAACCTCGGATTTCAGCTCATCGGAATAGTGATTTGCCAGCCAAATCTCCGCAGGTCTTTCGATGTCTCCGGTAAAGAGAAAGCTTTGCATTTTAGTATCATAGCGGCAGACGATGCTACGATTATTTTCAGAGATTTCGGGATATGCCGCCGTAGGATGCAGGAATTTCACTTTATTTGATCCCAATGCGAGGCTGAATGTGTCCCGAACTGCATGCAGGTTGCAATTCTTGAGCCTCAGCGTTTTCTCCAATTCCCGCCACTCATCTCTATCCAAAAGATATTCGTCTAAATAGAGGTTTTTGATTCTAACGGCATGGCTGAGGTCTTTTAATCCACCGGCATGATCGCTGTGCAAATGCGTGATAACCACATGGTCTAAGCTCTTTATCTTCTTGCGTTTGAGCCAGGAGAGCAAGTTCCTTCCCATCCAGCTTTCGCGCTGATGCAGAGGATCAAAGCTTTGTTCCGCACGGCTTCCCAAGATCTCGCCCGTATCGATCATCAGGCTCGTCCCATCGTCGGCAAAGATTAGGCTGCAATCCGCCACTCCCGCATTGAAGATATAAAGCTCGTTTTTATGTGTTGTAGGAATCAAAAACAGGATGAGCGCGAGAGTTCCCAGGGGAATACCCGCCTTCAGCAAGAGGCGAAATCTGCCCCTGAAAGCGATGAAGAGCAGTGCGAGCGTGCAAGCTAAGGCCAGTGCCGTGGGTAGCGATATCCAGTTTCCTTCGATGTGGAAAGGGAGATCGGAACAGATGTTCAGCCAGCTCTGCCAGAGGTCGCAGATGAATTTGAAAGAGAGGACAAAGGCCTGCGCCGGAAATACAAGAATCAAAAGCGAGAGCGAAAGTAGCAGATAGACCAAGGGGATGCCCAAAAGATTGCCCAAGAGACTGTTAAGCGACGCCGTGCCAAAGTGATAGAGCGTAAGTGGCGCCAAGCCTATGCCCATATAGACGGTTAAAAGAAGGTAGTTTGCCAGCCAAATAAGGGTGCGTTTTAGCCAAGATTTTCCGGCCCCGCTGCGCAACTGAGGCAAGGCAAAAACAATGATCGCAACGCAGAGAAAAGACATCTGTAAGCCCAAACTAAAGAACTGCTCAGGACTAAATAGCGTGATGATAAACAGCGCCAAGGCAAGGGTTTGCTTCGATGAAGGTTTGCGCGAGAGCCAGCGACTGAGGATAGTGAGATCAATCATCAACATGGCTCGCACAATCGGCGACGCCCAGTTATTTATCGCGGCAAATCCCAAGAGAAAAATCATGAACAAAAGTTCCGCTAATTTACGTGGGAAGAAAAGCCGAATGAGCATGAGCACGATCATTCCCAGCATGAGCACGTGCAATCCGCTCACCACCACGAGATGGGTGATTCCCGCGCGACTCAGGCGTTGTCGATGCTCCTTCTTAAAGCTTCCATCCCCGATCAACAGTGCTTTTGCCAGCGGTGCATAGTTTTCCAAAGCATCATCCAGCCTGCTTGCAAGCTTTAGCCTCAGGCTCTCCAATGTCCTGCGCTTTGCCTTCCCCTCCAGCTTCTGCGGGGGCAAAATAGCCCGGATGGAGCCCATAAAGCGCGTGGGATAGACGTCCAAAATGGGATCGGAATAGATGTATTCAATGTCCGAAAGCGAGCCGTAAACTTCGCCGATCTCCAGTTCATCGATGCCGAAGAGGATCACCTGTTCATTACTCTTGAGCCCACCGATCTCGATGAGCCGCACTTGATATGACTTTTCACCCAATTTGCTTTCCACTTCATAGATCAGCTCTTGCCTACTTTTTCCTTGTTCTCTCAGGCTTTGCTTGAGGGGCGAAGTTTGGACGTCTTGCAGGCTGATCCTATATGCTCCAAACAAGAGGAAGATGATGAGAATAAAGAGATTACGTTGTTTTTTAACAAATATAGCGAGGATGAAAAAGAGGATGATTCCGGGCAACCAAAAGAGGACGGGTAGGGCGGAATATCTGCCCAAGATCAGCCCCAGCGTCCATATCAACACTGGCAAAATCAGCGGAGTGGAGCTATATCTGAAAACAATGGCGGAACTTTGTTCCTTCTCTATATTCTCCAAAGTTCCGCCTATATTGTTTTTATTTAACCTTTTACTTGTTTCGCAAACATCCCTGTCTGCGTCTTATAATATCAAATTCGTGCTTTATTTCCTATAAAAAAAGCCGAGAATCAGCCCTAAAGCGATGGAGAGAAGCGCGGCTAAGCCCATTTTCAGAGCATCCGGTGCTTTGAAAGTCAGGGTGTGGGCAGGAATCCAAAACCAAAGCAGGCTATACATGCTCTTATCCATGTTTTTCCAATTCTTGACCTTCTCCGGAATGTTGTCCAAAACCCTGTGCATGATCACCAAAAAGAGACCAAATTGCAGGTTCATAAACGCCGAGCGCGAGAAGGCATATCCCCAGCTATTTGCAGCAAATTCTGGCCAAAAACCCGCTTCCACAAGCGAATCTACAAAGCCGCCAAAGCCTGTAAAGGCATATTTGACGCCGATTGAGAGAAGTCCCCACACAATCATTTTCCAGAGCGTGAGCCCAAAAGTGAAGGGATATTTAAAACTTTTACGTGCGATAAATTGTGAGATAATCTCGCCAACTGTTCCAAGGATAGCGAATTGGATGATGCCACTGAGAATAGGATGGGCTTGCATCCAAGTGATATATGCGTTCATCGAGACTCCTATTATTTACTATATTTTCTTGATCTCACTTTGATATAAAATTGCAATATTCCGTCAAGCAAAAAGGGGAGCATCAAGATTTTTCCCTGTTTTTTCCCCAATAAATACCACATTTCACCCACTTCTTCCCTATATGGTTCAGCCCGTGTTCCGCCTATGATGTGGTCATGCCCATGACC
>DIQS01000057.1 GCA_002427325.1 Cloacimonetes bacterium UBA5456
ATCGAACTCGGTGCCAAGGATGCAGGCTTCGAATTTGCCCTCGGCAAAGGCGGCAATCCCACCCTACCCGTCGAACTCAGCTATTTCAATGCAGTGTTCATGATCAATGAAAACAGCGTCAAGCTTAGCTGGAAGACCGAGTCCGAAACCCAGATGTTGGGATATCAAATCTATCGCAGCACGAATAAGGAACTGGCAAATGCAATCATGATCACACCCACGATCATCAATGCCTCCAATAGCTCCACAGGCGACAGCTACAGCTATATGGATAGCGAAGTCGAGAATGGAACCTATTACTACTGGCTGGAAGCCGTGAGCTATAACAGCTCCGAATACTATGGCTATCAGACCGTTGTGATCGATATCCCTTCCACTCCTGAGTTGCCGGAGATCAGCTCCATGAGCAACGCCTACCCCAACCCCTTCAAAGATATGACCAATGTCGATATCGCCATCAAGGGCGGGGAAACAGGAAGCTTCACCATCTACAACATGCTCGGACAAGTAGTCTATAAACAAAAACTGAGCGAAGGCAATGTAAAGATCGAGTGGCATGGCAGAGACAACCATGGAAATCGCTGCGGAAGCGGTGTATATTTCTATAAACTCGTCACACCCACAAAATCTGAGACCAAAAAGATGGTCATCATGAAGTAAACCGGACTTTGAGCCAATAGCTCAGCGTCAATAATACAAGGGAGTCACACACGTGACTCCCTTTTTTATCTTGAGAAATGAGGTGTTTTCACCTCCGCCTTTGCCCCAATATATCCCAGAAAGCATACAGCCCATACCACAAAACAAGCTCTTCATCGATCGGAAAAGACAAGCCAAAATCATCAAACTCTTCAACTGTTGCAAACCATCAACACACATTCTCCAAAAACAAGAACATTGCTCTTGACTTATTTACCAAACGATGATCCAATGCACTCATGGATAGTATGTCATTTTAGCAATGATATTTATTTAGAATATTTGAATAAAAAGGTTCATATTATGGCCTATAGTTTTCACCTTGCCATTGTCTCGGACAGCGGCATGAAAAAGATGTTTATCACGGTCAAGCAAAAGCTTATGCGAGAGCTTTTCAAGACTTATGTTTTCAAAATCAAATAGCTTGCTTATTTCATGACACAGGGCTATTCTCGCCGCCTCAGAGGGACTGAACTTGGCAAGCTCCAAATTTCTTAAAACAAACTTATCTTTGAATTAAAAGGAGTTTTTTGTGCAGAAATACTTAAAACTATCCCTCTTGCTGAGTCTTTTCTTGGCAATATTCTCGTTCGCTTTCGCCGCCACATACCATATTGGCGACGGAATAGGTTCTCAGCGTTTTCCTTTTGGTCATTTCTATGACTATGAACGCTCTGCCTCGCTTTACACTGCATCTGAAATCGGTGCTGTCGGCTCAATTGAAAAAATCGGTTGGGACTGCGAATTCCCTGGCACAGTGCCCGTTCCTTATAAGATCTATGTCGGCACAACCACTGAAACAGAACTACCGCTGCAAACATTCACCGCTCTGATCCAAAACATGGAGCTCGTTCATGAAGGAAGCCACACCTTCTCCTCCACCGGCTGGAATATCTTTGAGCTCACCAACCCATTTGAATACCTCGGCGGAAACCTCATCGTTGCCGTACAGATTGACTTTACCAGCTATTCAAGCTCTGAATTGTTCCATTATACGGACGGGCACACAAATAAACATATGTATTGGCAGGCAGATATCGATCCTTCCGACACTGTTGGTTACAGAGATGGTGACCGCCCCAATCTCCTGTTAGAGCTCGGCACGCTTGGCGGTGATCCGCAGCTTACCGTAGATACCACAGTCATCAATTTCGCCAATGCAGTCTTCGGTGCCACAATGGGATATCAAAACATCAATCTCTCCAATAGCGGCGGCGGAACTCTCACCATCGAAGCCGAGAATGTCAGCTTCGCCGGCTCAGACCAGTTTAGCTATGACACTACCGTTTTCCCCATAGTCTTAGGCTCTGCAGAGACCCTACCGATTCCCGTCGCAATCACCGGAACTGTTGAAGGAACTGCCACAGGAACAATTACGATCAGCTATGACGGTGTTGATCATGAAGTTGCCCTCAGCGCAAATGTCTTGCCCGAAGGCTTAGTTATAATCGGTGATGACTCTTACAATAGAAACATGCCTATAAGCCCCTACCACGAATATTCTTATGTCCAAACGCTCTATAAAGCTGATGAACTTCTGCATATCGATAGGAGGATTGACAAGATCGCCTACCATTGGAATGGCGAAAGCACCGGCACAAATTGCAATCAGTGGACTGTCTATATGGGACACACCACGAAGGAAGCCTTTACAAGCGAGACAGACTGGATTGCTTTGGATGATCTTACTCAGGTGTTTTACGGCAGGGTAGGCCTTTCCGCCACAGACCAGTGGGCTGAGCTCGCAATGCAAACACGCTTTGTGTATAACGGACAAGACAATCTCGTCATCGCTGTTCGTGAAGCTGAGCCCGGCTATGAATCAAGCAGCTCTTTCTTCTATAGCACAGACAGCAGTGAGGGACGCAGTCTTCGCTATCTACACGATGACAACGTGCCGAACCCTGCTACTCCTCCTGCAGGATACCCTGTTTCAGCATATCCCAATATCAAATTTTTCTTTGTCGAGGATACTCCCAAGTTCTCTGTATCACCGAAGAGCACCCGCCTTACCAACGTCCTACCCAATGCCACAAGTGCTACTAAAAACATCACTATCACTAATATCGAAGGTGGTCAGCTCGGCATCACCGCAATCACAATCAACGGCGATGATGAATTTACACTGGGAAATCTTCCCACGCTTCCTGTAAGCATAGGGGAAAATCAGTCCATCAGTTTTGATGTTATCTTCTCAGCCACAAGCGTAGGGGAGTATAGTGCAACCGTCACCATCACAGACGACCTGAATAGTCGCGATGAGCATAATGTCACGCTCACCGGCACTTGCTTTGATGCCGCCACTCTCGGCATTCCCGTTACTCTCGGCGATGGTAATTTCGCGAACCCATTTATGGATGGACCCACGCCGTATGGTACATTCCAAAAGAACTTCCGTCAGCAATATCTGATAAGAGCCTCAGAACTCATTGACGCAGGTACCGATCCTTTTGAGATCGAAGCTATTGCTTTTAATGTAGCTTCTTTTGTTAATGCTCCGATAATGCCAAACTATCGCATTCGCATGAAACACACCCTACAGGAAGAACTCGTAATTAGATTTGAAACAGGAGAATACACCGAAGTTTTTCAATCTGATTCATTCAGTCCCACGTTAGGCTGGAACATCCACACTTTCTCAACGCCCTTTGAATGGGACGGAACCTCCAACATCATTGTGGATATAGTTTGTGCTCTTGCGAGTGCCGCGGGCGAAAATGCCCGTGTATATTTTACAAGCAATAACTTCAATTGCAGCTCGCACATTGCGTCTAACATACAATCTGCTGAAACTATCGCAAAAGGAGGTGTTTCTTCGCAAAGAAGCAATATGGTTCTGTTTTTCAAAGAGCCTGAAGAAGACCCACAGCTTTCCGTATCAACAGATAACATCCACTTTAACAGCATTCTCAATGATCCCACAACTAATGCTGAAAACATCACCATCACGAATATCGGCGGTGGTCAGCTCGGCATAAGCGCAATCACAATCTTGGGCGATGATGCCTTTGAATTGGGAACTCTGCCTGCACTGCCTGCAAGCTTAGGGAAAGATGAATCCATCAGCTTTGACGCTATATTTGCTCCCACTGCCGCAGGAAACTATAGTGCGACCATCTCCATCACAGACAACCTGAGTAGCCGCGATATTCACACAGTCTCGCTCACGGGCTCTTGCTTTGATGCCGCTATTCCCGGCACTCCTGTTGAACTCGGTGAAAACATCACCGTCACAATCACCGGTGCCGGATTTGTCGGAGCACTTGAGACCTCCGTTGATCCGGAGAATCTCACGCCCATCCCCAATCCTGCCTTCAGTCTTTCCAAGCATCTGGTTTGGCAGTTGATTGGAAGCGGAGATGCCACGCTCACCTTCCAAAACAATGGTAGCGAAGCTGTCTGGGTTGCCTATGTTGTCGGCGGTGCTTGGATTGCAGAAGAAATCCCCGCCGGCGGAAGTGTTGAAATTATATTGAGTCTCGGTAGTAAAGACGCAAGCTTTGAATTTGCCCTCGGTAAAGGCGGCAATCCCACTCTACCCGTCGAACTCAGCTATTTCAATGCTGTGTTCGTAGCCAATGAAAACAGCGTTAAGCTCAACTGGAAAACCGAGTCCGAAACCCAGATGTTGGGCTATCAGATCTATCGCAGCATGGATAAGGACTTAGTCAATGCGAGTTTGATCACAGGCACGATTATCGATGCGTCCAATAGTTCCACGGGAGCTAACTACAGCTATTTGGATAGTGACGTAGAGAATGGAACTTATTATTACTGGCTGGAAGCCCTGAGCTATAATAGCTCCGAATTCTATGGCTATCAGAGCGTTGTGATAGACATCCCCTCCACTCCCGAGCTACCCTCTATAAGCTCCATGAGCAAGGCTTACCCCAACCCATTCAAGGATATGACCAATATCGATATCGCCATCAAGGGCGGTGAAACAGGCAACTTCACCATCTATAATATGCTCGGACAGGTGGTCTATCGACAATCACTCAGCGAAGGCAATGTCAAGATCGAGTGGAACGGCAGAGACAGCCACGGAAATCGCTGTGGCAACGGAGTATATTTCTACAAACTCACCACGCCCACAAAGTCTGAGACCAAGAAGATGCTCATCATGAGATAAATATAAGCAAAAGCTATACTTAAAGGGAGCTACTTCAGTGGCTCCCTTTTTCAATTCAAGCTGCATGTATTCAAACCAAAGAGTGCTTTTTTGGCAATCACCTCGCACGAGACTGTTCAACAGATGAGTCA
>DIQS01000059.1:0-13593 GCA_002427325.1 Cloacimonetes bacterium UBA5456
ATCACTCTGATGGTCACTTTGTTCGTTCCGGGCTGGAAATATGAAGTGTTCATAAAGAAGTTATAAACGTTGGTGCTGGTCCATGTAAATATTTCTGTTCCGGTTTCGGTGCTGAGCATATTGTCGTTCACCAAGACGGAAATGCGGTGTGTTGCGCTCGTCTTTTCCAGTTCTGCTTGAAGACGGAGGCTGATGGATTGCGATTCCTCTGTGTTCAAATCAGGTGTATCTATATAGAAGTCATAATCCATGGTTGTCGAACCGGCAAGGCGGGTCATGAACCAAGCATAACCGTGCATGATCCTGCGGTGGCGCTCTTCCTCTATGTGTAGGGTTTGCTTGCTTCGCTTGATTTGTTCAGGGTTTGACGCATTGAGGTTTGATCTGGGAATACGCAGGGGTTCGCCGTCAAAATCTCCCGCGAAAGTCAGCCAATAAACAGCGTTGTGGGAATATGGGTTGTGATATACATATTCGGCTGAGGTTTGTATGCGCAGGTTCTGGGCGACGCCCGTTCTGTCTCTTCCGTGAAAGATGATCAAATCGCCTGGGTCAAAGCTGCCGTCTTCCTCGCCTCTGACCTCGATGGCAAGCTCTTGGAAAACATTGCCGGGGTCTTCATAATCGATGGCGAGAAGGTCAACAGCGCTGCCAAAAAGGCGCAAAGTGCGTGGGTCTATATCCTGTGTAGGCCAGGCGGAAAGATCGCTGTATTCGAGCTTAAACATGCCGTGCTTGTCGGTTTCGATGCGCATCCACCAAGGGGATTTGGAAAAGTCGGCGTAGTTCACGGATATTCTTTGACTGTTTACCCAATACTTCGCTTGATTTTTGTTGAGGAATTGCTCCAGGGCTGTGCTGCTCAGTGCGTCTTGCGGTGGGTTTGACCTCTGATTTGTGTTCCCAAAGATCGTCACGAGGATATTCGCCTTGCTTAAGAATCTCAGGTTTTTGTCGCCGTCATATTGGAAGGGGTTGATGATGAAGGGGATGTAGCTATATTGGCGGAAGCTGTCCTCTGCATGGATCTCGTAAAGGGCTTTGTTTGTTCGCTGGTAGAGCGCTTCGTCGGGCTCATAGATATATTCGGAGATGCCGGCTGAATCGCCGAAACGGGGCACGGGGGCAAGTCTCGATTCAAGGCTTATCCGGCTATATTCTGCGCCGCTGATGCTGATGTCGATGCTTGCGCCGCTGGGCACGCCTACCTTGTATTCCAAGACGGGAAGCGATGGTGCGCCAATGATATCCGGATAGGAGCCGCCTATGAGGCTTAGCATACTAAAGCCCTCGCTCTCGTAGATGCTATGTTCCGGCAGCTCAAATTCGATGAGGAGCTGGTTGTCTTTGAGTTCACGAACATTGCTTTGTGCCGAGAGGAAAACGGCAAAAGTGAGGGTCATCAAGAATATCGCTGCTCTTTTCATTTCTTTGCCTCAAGCTTAAAAATGCGTCCCAAAACAAGGATGAGCGCATAAAAGATCATCATGAAGATGAATATCCCGAGCATCCCTTGCCCCATGATGTAGAGGGCAAGCTTGATTGTGTCTATGTTTCCAAATATTTGCTGTAGCACGATAAACTCCTGGTATTTAGATGTGGTAGCTTCTACCGTTTATGATCATCATCGCCCGATAAATCTGTTCTACGAGTATGAGGCGAGACATCCTGTGGGTGAAGGTGAGTCTCGAGAGACTGAAGCAGATGTCCGCCTCTTGCTTGAGGCTATCGTCAGTCCCGTAAACACCACCGATGATGAAGACAATTCTTTTCTTAGTCGATAAATCTGTCAAGAGTTCTGAAAACCCTTGTGAGTCTTTGCTTTCGCCGCTCTCGTCGAGGAGAATGCAAAAGTCTCCTTCCGCGATCTGACGGCGGATGGCTTCACACTCTTTCTCTATTACGATCTTGCTGCTTCCCGTTTGCTTGATGCTGATGTCGGGGAGGCGGGTCATCTCGATCTTGCCAAAGGGTTTAAGCCTCTTGAGATATTCGTCGAGGGCTGCGCTGAGCCAAGCGTCTTTATCCTTTCCGACCGCGATGATCCGGATGTTCATATCATGACTTTATAGTACTGCTGCCAATCCTAAGGCCATGCAGAGCATCTTGGTTTCGCCATCGTCTGCACGGGAGGGGATGAGTATCGGCACTTTAGTTCCCATCACCACGTGGGCAACCCTGTATTTGCAATAATAGGTGAGCATCTTGCCATAGATGTTGCCGGCTTCGATGTTTGGCACCACCATGATATCTGCCATGCCGACAACGGGGCCGGAGAGGTTCTTGAGCTTTGCTGCGGCAAGATCGACGGCATTATCAAAGGCGAGCGGGCCGTCAATCGTGCAACCCTTGATCTGTCCACGCTCGTTCATCTTGGCTATCAAAGCTGCGTCAATGGTGGATTGCATCTTGGGGTTCACGGCTTCCACTGCTGAGATAAGCGCAACCTTGGGGTCGGGATTGCCGAGGCTGTGGGCAACCTGCACGGCGTTCTTGACGATGGCTATCTTTTCGGAGAGGTCGGGAAGCAAGTTTATCCCGCCGTCGGTCATGAGCTTGAGCCCATCGGGATGCTCATAGGCCAAGACGTCCGAGATAACTTCGCTGGTTCTCAGGCCTTTCTCTTTGTCCAAAACCGCCCTGAGTATGGTGGAGGTCTCGGTCTTTCCTTTCAGGATGAGGTCGCCTTTTCCTTCGCGGGCGAGCTCTACAGCAGTCTTTCCGGCAAGAATGGGGTCGCTGCCGGTGTCTATGATCTCAAAGCTGCCTTTGTGATGAGGCGCCATTTCGCCGAGGAGCCTCAGGATTTCTTCTCTGTCTCCCACGAGTATGCTCTCTGCAATACCCTGGTCTTTTGCCAAGATTGCGGCATCAAGAACGCTGGGCGTCTGTGCGGCGGCGATGATTGCAGTGCCTCGCTTGGCGGCTTTCAGCTTTGTAAGTAGTTCGTCAAAGTTCTTAATCATGCTAAGCTCCTATGCTGTCAGTTAATGGTCATATTTGTCGATGAAGTCATCTACGTAAAAGTCTTCATTGGGGTTCATTTCAGCGGAGATCTTCTTCAGTGCTTCTTTTTGTATCTGACGCACTCTCTCGCGAGAAAGCCCCATGGTCTCTGCTATCTGGGCAAAGTTCTTGGTTTCGTTCTTCTGATTTAGTCCAAAATATGAGCGGATTATCTCGGCTTCACGGCTGTCTAACTTGCCGATGGCGCGATATAGCTTCTGATGTTCTCTGTTCTGCGTATATTCTTTCATGGGGTCGCCTGCGCTCTCATCGGGGATGAAGTCGAGGGCGCTATATTCACTTTGGTCATCACTGAAGTAGGTCTCATCAATTGAGGTTGTTCTGGGCATCTGCCCTTCTATTCGCTCTATGCTCCTTTCGTTGATGTTGAGCATTTCTGCCACTTCTTCGGTGTCTGCGCTACGACCTGTCTCGGAGTATATCCTATCCTGTGCGGCACGGATACGGCTTGCTTCACCTGCCTTGCCCACCGGCACGCGGATGATGGATGACTGATTTGAAACCGCATTGTGAATCCTCTGTTTGATATACCACACGGCGTATGAGATCAGCTTCACGTCTTTGTCGGGGTCAAACTTTTGGATGGCGGCGATTAGGCCTGTATATCCTTCCGAGATGAGTTCGGAGAGGGTCAGCCCGCGGTTTTGGAAACCGGAAGCTATCTTCACCACGAATTTCAGGTTGGCTTGTATCAGGGTGTTGATCGCCTCCTGATCGCCATCACGAGCAAGCCTACCCAATCTCTGTTCTTCCTCACGGCTCAGAGTCGGGTGTTTGGCCATCTGATTCAAATATAGCTGCAGGCCTTTGTCTTCATATACATTCTCTTTCATGTATCCCATTTATTTCCTCTAATTCAATGGCAAAACTTTGCGGGGATTGATTGCCTTTCCCTTGATCCTATATTCGAAGTGGAGGTGAGAGCCGGTGGCATTACCGGTAGAACCTACTGTGGCAATATGTTGTCCCTTTGTTATCTTTTCGCCTACTGCAACGAGGTTTCTCTCGTTGTGGGCATAAACTGTCATCACGAAGTCGGGGTGTTCTAAGACTATGACATTTCCATAAGCACCTTGCACGCCGGAATAGACCACCGTTCCGTCTAAGACGGCATATATCGGCGTTCCCGTCTTGCCTCCCAGATCAATTCCCTTGTGTGGTCTGCCGCTGCGCAAGCCATATTCCGAGAGGATTCTGATGTTTTCCAAGGGAGAGGCGAGATCATCTCTGATCTTGTCTTTGCTGAGCAGGTCTTCTTCGGTGAGTCTGCCTTCAGCGGCGGGGAAGGGGGCTTGAGCGGGTCTCGGGCTGCCGGCAAGATAAAGAACTTGCCCTATCCTCAGATCATTGGAAGTAAGAGAGTTGAGCCTCTTTAGCTCATCGACAGTCATGCCGTTTTCTCGAGCAATCTTATAAAGAGTATCTTTTGCCTGCACCACATAGACTTTCTCAATTGTCACTGTATCCGGCTCAGCGGGAGCGTGTATGCTGGGGACCTCCGGGTTCTCCGTCTCGTCTTCAAATTCGTCGTCCAGCTCGGGATCACGAATGATTATGCGCTGACCGGGGAATATCTTTTCACTTTGACTGCTAAAGTTATTCCATTTCAATATTTGATTGATGGTGATATTATACTTTCTGCCGATCTGATATAGGTTGTCTCCTCGAAGCACGGTGTGATATTTGTTTGCCGGAGGAGCAGCCCGAAGTGTTGGTTCTGCCATATTGACGGGCTCAGGCGGACTTTGAGTGACCTCAGGAGGCTGGGTCTCAGCTTGGACGGCAGCAGGAGCGGGCAGAGCTCTGAGCTTTAGCTTTTGATTGACACGCAAGTTGTCTGAATCAAGCTGATTTAAGCTCTTGATTTCTTGCACACTCATCTTATAGCGTTTACCGAGGCCATAGAGAGTGTCTCCGGTTCTAACCGTATAAGTGAAGGTTTCCTGCGCCAAGATGCAAAGCGGCAAAAGCAAAGCAATCAGCGGCAGAAAACACAGTTTACCTAATCTCAAAGTCATGATATATATCAGTCACTTCCATTTCTTCAATTTCTATATGACGAACCTGAGAATAGCTATTTCCCTGACGCAAGATATCGCAAAAGAGCTCAAAAGCAGGCTTGCTTGATTCGGCAAGAATGAAGACGCTTCCATCTGCCTTGTTTTGAACAAAACCCTTGATCCCAAGGCTCTTAGCTGTTCTAAGGGCAAAGTGGCGGAAGCCGACTCCCTGCACTCTTCCTTGAATGATGATCCGATATTGCGTCATAAAGCACTTTCTCTCATCATATCGTTTCTTTTTATTTTTATAGGCGATATTTGTCAAGTATTCCCTTGATTTTGATTGAAAAAGGACATCTATGCTTCATAAGATATGCTGAGTTTAAAACTCTGCTTTCAACTCGCGCAGCATCAAGTTTTCCATAGCCACAAGAGGCTCTTCATCCTCATAGAGCACACGATAGACCTGCTGGGTGATGGGCATATCCACTCCGAGGCTTTGGGCGAGATGATAGACGCTGCGTGTGGTTGCCACTCCTTCGGCAACCATATCCATCTCTGCCTCTATTTCACTAAGTTTCTTGCCTTTACCGATGTGATAGCCGACATAGCGATTGCGGCTGTGCAGACTCGTTGCGGTGGTGATGAGGTCGCCTATCCCTGAAAGTCCCAAAAAAGTTTCAGGCTTAGCATTCAGACGAGTTCCCAATCGGCTGATTTCCACTATTCCGCGAGTGAGTAGTGCCCCCATGGTGTTATCTCCAAAACCGAGGCCACTCACGATCCCTGCAGCGATTGAGATGATATTCTTGACCGCACCGCCGATCTCCACTCCCACCATATCCGAGCTCCGATATGCTCGGAAATAGCTATTTGAAAAGACCTGTTGCAGCCGGATGAGCAGTTCTTGGTTATTGCCTGCAATAACGACAGTTGTAGGCACTCTACGCGCCACTTCTTCAGCGTGACTGGGTCCCGAAAGCACGCAAATCTTGTCATGAGCACAAACAGGAAGCTCCTCAAAGAGCACCTGATCGAGCGTTTTGAGACTACCGAGCTCAATGCCTTTAGCGACGTTCACAATCGCCTTGAGTTCGGTTGATTCCCAGAAATCCGCAGACAGTTCCTTATTGATCGCCCTGAGGGTAGAGCGTAGAAACTGTGAGGGAGTGGCGAGCACAACCATCTCGGGCACGCTTGCGGCGATTTCCCCAAATGAGCCCGTGAAGCGGATAGACTCCGGCAACACCACCTCTTTGAGCAGGGCGGGATTTGATCTATTAGCTTGAAGTTCTTTTAGATGGACGGGGTTAAATTCCCAGACTGATACCTCATGAAGGTTCTCAGCCAAGAGCTTAGCCAGTGCCAGCCCCCAACCTCCGCCACCAATTACAGATATCCTCATTTGCGAACCAAGGGGATAAACTTTCCGAGGTCTTCATCGTCGTCGATATCGTCGTCCGAATCATCTTCATCGTCTTCCGACACCCAGTCAGGGCAAAACAGCAAATCTTCTTTATAGTCCCACCCCTCAACGTTTTCCAGACCAAATCTGGCTAAGATATCTTCTTCCCAGAGTGAATAATGACAGATTCCATCTTCATTACCCCACACTAAGACGGGGTTTTTATAATATCGCAATTCAACCTTGTTATTCTCGACCAAATCAAAGAATTCTTTGATCTTTTTCCTGTTGTTTTCTGAACGATATAGCATTATCGCCTCCGTTTAAAACTTATATTTCAGTGTCGTAGAGATTCTATTTTCGCTGAATTCTTTTGCTCGGATGATGCTGGCACTGCTCGCATCCGCACTCCTATTGATGTGATGATAGTCAAAGGAGAGATTAAGCTGTGGCGTGAGCTTGAAATCCATGCCTGCCTTAGTTGTGAAAATCTTATATACTCGGCTACCGTAATAGGCATTATTCCCTTGATAATAGCGGTCTTCTTTGGTGAGCTCCAGATATGGCGTCCAGCTTTGATTCTTCGTGCTTTCGCCTTTCAGGGGCATTGCTTTCATCCTGAGAACGCCTCTGTAGATGTTGCCTTGATAGCTGGCATCTTCTCTATCTATCTTCTTATATCCCGTATTCTCAAAGTCTTGGAAGCTATATGAACCCTGCACGGAGAAAGGCCTGAAGCTATAGCGCAAGCCCAGTTCCGTGGTTGTTCTACTTCCGTCTGCCTCGGTGAAATACTCGTTATAATACATATTTTCATAGCGAACATTGCCAAAAGCAGTGAGGTTCTTGACCGGTCGAACTATGAGGTCAGCACGATAGAGATCACGCTCATAGCTATATTTCTCGAGCTCGCCCGTGCCGTCTGAATCAGTGTAATGACGGTAGTAAGTATATGGATAATAGCCATACATCGCCGACACGCTCCAATAATATCTATCCACTCTCATGCGCGCAGCGAGATCGCTTCTATGCTTATCCGTATTGCTCACGTTTTGACTGAGCTTAGCCGTGACAGATGGCGTGAAAGTCCACCAGCGATATTGCATCGGATAGGCAAGATCAAGTTGTGCAGACAGCGCGAGATCATCGGTGGACTTTGCATAGGAGAGCTTTTCATTCCCATTTTTCCACCTACTGAGATCGTTATCCGAAAACTGGAAGAGATTGTCTGTATATGATGCTCCCACACTCACTTCGGTTTTCAGTTGAGCCGAAAGTCCGCTGAGTCCAAAGAGCATGAAGACAAGGCAAAGGCTAAAAGCCGCGGTCTTGAATTTACCTTCTTTCAAAAGTGCCATTTCTATCCCTTACTCACTGATAAACACAGGGCGTGCCATGAAGAGGTGATCGCTGAGCGCTCTCAGCTCAAATTCACTGCTACCGGAGTTTTCCGGCAAGTCTAACTTCTTTCCCGTGCTGAGATATTTCACACCTTGAGCCGTGTATTTATTGGTTCTTGCCAGGCTGAATTCAATCATCTCAATCAGCTCGCCATCTTGATATAGACCGAAGACGGGCAGCGTGCGATCGGTGAGGCGTGCACGCACATAAACGATTGCATTACGGCCATTATTATGTTTGAATCTAAATGCTTGAGTGGGGTTAAACGCATAATATTCGCTGGTTGTAGAGTTATGCGTCATGTCGATCATGCCGGCATGAGCGAGAATCTGTCTATTAGGCAAACGCGGAGTTTTCGGCTTTGCCTTGGGCAAGACTTCCTGCATCTCATAGACGCGCATATACATACTGCGTTGATAGCAAAGCACTTCGATGCTCTTTGTCCCCTCGGGGATATCCGCCTCAAAATATTCATAAACATGATAGCCCTCATCGAACTCTTTATAGGTGAGATCAAAGCTCTGTCTTTTTTTGTCGATAACGAGGATGATCTGCGGCTTTTTGAGTCTTTCGAGGCTGAAGCTGCGAACTTGGATGCGCTTGACGCCTTCCGTCTTGAGCGTCATACTCTTTTCGGGTTTACTGCGATAATACCAATGCTTTGCATCGCCGACGTTATGGATGCGGCGACTGCCGGGATTTTCGAATTCCATGATGCGGGTTCTATATTCCTGCGCATAGCTGCCAAAAGCCATGAGGCAGAATAACAACACTACATACAGTCTTTTAGTCATTTATAAAATATTCTCCTATAATTCTTCATCGGGATCGACAATGTTTGCCATAAACCTGCGATCGTGTCTGTCAAAACTTATTACAAGGATAATGGCGATTACCTGCAGGATAAGACAGATCGTGGCGATGGTAACATTGTTTACAGTGCGGCTAAATACCTTACCTTCACCGAGATGAGGCTTTTCGTCCCAAGTGAGATTGAGCTCATATTTATCTGCCCATCTGAGGATTCTTCTAAAGTGCAGGACTTGAACATTTTGCTTTGCCATCTTCATCATCACGCCTTCTTTTTCAAATTCACGTTCGGCGAGACGCGTGTTCAGTCCTTCGGGAATGAGCCGCGCATTCGGTTCGCTTCCCACGTTTGCAAGCCCGGCACCGATATTCACGAAGAGCCTATAGCGGTTGATTTTGCCGGCAGCTTTCTCATAGGCTTGCATGCGCAGGTCGATGTTATCTTCGAGGCTACTGCCCAAGATTAGCGGCACATTATTTCTGCTCATCGCTTCTCTGAGTGAGCTTATACCAAAGTCCGAAAGTCCGACTCCACGGTCTTCACTTCCGCCGATCGAGGCATAGGAAGCTCCAAAATTGAGAATACCATTCTTTTTCAAGATGGCTTCCATATCCAGCCAAGTGAGTTCTTCACGGTTTGCACCATAAGATGCTGAGGAAAGCGAGACGATGATGGTGGGGTCTAATTTCAAAACACTGATTGCGGCATACAGTGCGAGGTTCACCGAGGGGTTACTTCCCGTGATGCCGACTGCAATCTTCTCTCCAGACTTAACGCGGCTGAGTTCTTCCACAAAGATGGCGGCAATATTCGGATTGATCGCAGCCCGCTTTTCGGAGAGCAAGCCTCTATCCGTGGTGATGGAGGAGAGCCTATGCCCGATGAGTCCTGAGCCGGAGGGGTCATTGATCGGATCAATATCGATATCCCGCGCGAGAATCTCTTGCTTAATCACATCCAGATAGTCCTGCATAAGTTCCACTGCGGCAAGCTTTTCATCATAGTGGCTGGCTTGGATCTCCACCTTGTTTGAGGCGGCGATGATATAGAGCACAACCGAGAGGACAAGCAGTCCCACGAGCGACCAAGTTGATTTTAGATTTGGGCGATACATCTTATACCTCCCCGCGGAAAACTACCATCAATGCAAGCCGCACCAAGACGGCAGCAATTCCCATGGTAGAAAATGTTTTCCAAAAGCCTTGGCGCTCAAACCAGTTAGCGATGAGTCCGGGGATGATATATCCGATAGATTGCATCTGGAGCTGATGGATTGTGACATCATGAAAAACCAAAAGACGGGAAGCCCAGCCCAAGATGAATCCAACCAATATGCTGAGAACCATCCTGCGCTTCCCAAAAAGTAGGGTGAATTGACTAACGAGGCGGATCACTCCCCAAGTTAGCAAGCTGATTATGAGCGTTCCCAAAATCTGCATTGGTTTATCAAGATACAGGGCGATATAGCCCGGAACAACGATTCCGCCGGCACTCGCTCCTAAAAATTCTGAAAAGATTAGACTGATGATTACGCCGATTCCAACTGCGGCTTGCACTACTGCTTCAACCACGACCAGCTCCTTTATTTAATTTTTCTTGTTTATGTTTGAAGTGAGCAACGATCTGCGCACCATATTTTACTTCACCGGCGATGTTGCCGATTCCCAGAACGTGAGCCTCTGTTTTTGCCAATTCCCAAACCTTCTTATACACCTCTTCCGGCAGGGGCATGCCCATTGCAAAGACTTTGTCTTTCGAGATGCCTTTGCTGTGTGCATAGGCTTCCACCTTGTCAACGATGTCACCGGTGAGCAAGAGATAATCATAATCCACCTGCTCTAAAGCGTCAATCAGTTGTTGTGAACGGAATAGACGGTCTGCACGAGAGTTCAGGATCACCACCGTTTCGGCATCTACAAGGTTTTTCGTGATAAGATTATAGATATAGACGGTAGATTCGGGGTCATTGGCGGCAAAGACGTTATAAAAATGGATGTCCTTACCTCTATCCGGGATGATATATTTCTTCAGTGCACCCGGGTCAGGACTTGCTTTCTGCATCCCTTTCAGCGCAATCTCGCGAGGCACTCCCGCCTCGGCACACACCGCTAAAGCTAATTGAACATTGTCTTTATGCTCGATATAGCTAAATTTGCTCATCTCATCATCGGTGACGTCCGTGGGAACAATCTTGTGAATGCGACAATTTCGCTGATCTGCAACCTTTTTCAGGATGCCAAATTGATGAGTCTCGGCGGTGTAACACACTCCATTATTGGGGATTGTGTTTGAAAGACTCATGGTCACGCTTTGCACCGTGCTGCCCATGAGGTCAAGATGGTCAGGACGACAGTTCGTGATCACGGAGATCGTGCTTTTCACAAACTTGCGCTCTGTAATCCATTGGAAAATAGGGTTAACTGCCATACATTCGATAACTATTGCATCGGGCTTCTCATCGGCGGCATAGCGGAAGATATACTTCTGTTCAATGATGTTTGCGCCCTGCAAGCGGATGATGGCGGCTTCTCTGCCGTCGGCGAGCACCACCCTCGGCAGTGTGCCTGTGATTTTTGCGATGGTCTTTACATTGCCTGATCTGAGTCCGGCGGCGATAAGACGAGTAACGCTTGATTTCCCTCTCGTGCCGTTGACATGGATGCGGATCGGGATAGCCGCAACTTTTCGGCTGTGTCTGCGATATTCCAATATCCAATTAGCGATTAGGACAAGGGTCGCAATGATCAGTATTATCATCTATATCCTCTATGTTTAAATTCTTAGGCAGAAATATGCAAGGCTGCACAAAACAAATAGTCCTGCATGGTCTTATCATTGTGCAAAAACTGTTCCGATTCCATTAGTATTTTGTGCTATGTGAGCATCTGAAGCCGAAACAGGCTCGCGCATTATTCGGGTTTCATCCTTAGCTAATTTCTTCACTCTTATCAGATAAAACCACAGATTGACTATTTATTTTAACTCACAAATCTGTCAACAATGTTTATGGCTTTTTGAGAGATTTCTTTGGAATTTGAGGTTTTTGCGGGATTTCTTGGGGTATGAAGGGCAAAATGATGTAGCAAATTCAGCAATATCAGTGAAGCGTTATGCCAAGTTCTCTAAGCATATCATAGACATCTATATAATCAATATCAAACTGTTTACAGACATCCGGTATTGTGATCTTTGATGTTCTTTTCTGCCTCGACTCATTGGTGACAAGCGTTGTCTTGTTCGCATAAGCAAATGCAATCAGCCAACCATCTGCGATGCCGGCAAATTCGGCTACAACAGCGGGGCTATATATGCCGTTTGCCCAATTGATAATCTCGGTATAGGCAGCTATTACTTCATCTGCACTACAACTTACAAAGTGGTCGAAAAAACTTTCATCTGCCCACAATGCAAGCTTATCTTTGCTTCCTCTTTGCAATTCTTCATATACATTGATAATACTTTTCACCAGCCCAATCTCTGCTTTAGTTTTGAGTTTTTCCCAAAATCCGGGCGCGATATCAAAGGCGTAATATCTACGATGTGCTTCTATGAATATGTTTGTATCGAGAATTAATAAACCCGTGTATAACTTCATATATAGCTTTCCATTTTATCGTTCACATACTTGTCGAAAGTAGCACCATAGAGACTTGTAAGCCTGAAAGCTTCAATATATTGCAATCTTTCTTCTCCGAGGGCACGAACCACGGTCTGCAGAAATGTGTCCCCGATTTTCATCCCCTGATTTCGGTAGAAACTCCCACCGGTTTCTTGTCGTCTATCTCTTAACTCTTCTAAATAGTTTTCATAAAACTCAAAGAAATCAGAGCGTGTGATGAGTCTGAGATCAAGCAATCTTCTGGTGATGACGATCTCGCTTACTTTAAACTTCTTTGCCAAAAGCTGATAGCAGTCCTCGCAATCCTTAACTGTCTCCCAAGCTTCTTTTAGCTCATCTTCGGGAACGAGAAACTCTGCTGCAACCTTATCGCAGGCAAGTTCAAGCTGATGTTCGGAAGGCTTCAAGCCTTCAAGGTCAAATATTGCACTTTCTCCAAACCACAGATGCGCCAATTCATGGGCAATCGTAAACATTTGTGCTGCTTTGCCATCGGAGTTATTGACGAACAAGATCGGCGCATAATCGTCAACGATGACAAATCCTCTGAATTCACGAGGGTTTAGTTTTCTATGGGTATTGTTGCCCACAATCCCATTTACAACAACATTTATGCCAATCTCGTCAATTCTATGATACAAAAACCTCAAGGCATGCTCCCAAGTGCCATATTCTTGCGCCCAAGATTTGTCTAAACCAAGCACATTTCTTATGGAATCTGCAATGAGTTGCGGGTCATCGCCGATTGCCGCAGAACCAATGAAATCTAACTTATCTTCACCTGTTTCAATCAGGTATTCACTCATCCAATTCATGCGTCTTTGCATTAAATGCACAGTGTCGATCAGCTCTGGGCTGGGAGCTATTGGCTTGCTACCGGGGTGAGTTCTAAAAAAAGGATAGGGGAGTTCTTCTTTGGGCGGTTCATTGAGAAAGAAATAGCCAACAGGTATCCTTACTTTTTTGGATAACTTGTTGAGTTGGTTGAGGGTTGGAGATTGTTCATTACTGAGCCAGAGATCAAGTTTAGGAAACGCCCCTCTTAGTGCCCTATCGTCAAGACCGGCACGCGCAATGCTCCATTTCAAAATCTGAGGGTTGATCTTTACCTTGCTCATTTACTGCTTCCACTACCTCTTATTTTCCTCAAGGTCATTCAAAAATACAGTTAAAATCCTGTCAATGAAAAACACAAAAAGGCATTTTGAAGGATCATCTCCGAAGGTCGAAAAACACCCTTTTTTCTCATGTCCTAATGATCAATGTCATTAACCATAGCTAAACCCATGTCTTCCCTATATATTACAGCTTAGTGTGCGCTCATGATATG
>DIQS01000059.1:13784-24842 GCA_002427325.1 Cloacimonetes bacterium UBA5456
TGACCACATCATGACCAGAACCCTCTAAGGAAGCTATGGAAAAGCCACAAAAAAAGCGGGTCAAATTGCTTCGACCCGCTGCTTATTTTATCGTTGTTTTTTAGATTTTGAGTTGAAGTGCATCGAGCAATGCTTTGAGATTATCCGGCGTTTCTTGGATGTCGCTGGAAGAGATGAAGTCGATGCGTTGCTGGAATCTATTCTTCAAAAGCTCGTGATATTGTGCGATATTTCCACGTTTGTCGGGATCATATCTGTCATAATATCCGGGCAGGATCTTTTCGATTGATTCACGCGTGGGGATCATCGCGCCGGGCAGGGCAGCCCACGGTTCCCACTCGATTGTATCGGTGAGGATGGCGGTCTGCAGGGTGAGCGAGGTCTGAAGCGGAATTTTTTCCAGATCGTCGTTGGAATTTTTCCAATAGCCGTGCGAGTTGAAGCAATAGAAGTTTGCTCCGTTGTCGGCGACTGAGAGGAAAGCCTTCACATCGCGATGGAGTTCATAGACGCGGAAGGGGTTTGCAAAGGGCTCAAAGACAAGCTTATTCAGCTCTTCTTCGGTGACGTTTTCAGCTCTGTTGCGCTGGGTCATGAGAGCGGCGCCCATTGCGATTGCCAGATATTTGTTATCGAGCTTGAGGACGGGCGGCAATACGCTGTCTTTCATAAGCCAGATCAGGGCTTGGGGGAAAGAACAACGGTTCACATAGTTCCCCAAAAGTCCACGGTCTAAGAGTGCACGGCCGTTTTGGTTGCGCAGGTCTTGACCCACGGGGATGCGCTTGCCATCGATATTTAGAACGCTGTGGTTCATCAGGGCGAGGGCATATTTCCAGTCCGGATGGTCGATCGGGCGGGAGTCTGTTTTGTCAAAAAGGGTGGGTTCCCAGGCACGGCAAAGCTTGTTTTCCAAGTCGATCTGGAAGGCGTCGTCGTGCAAAACAACTTTGGAAAAGCCTTCGGGCAATGTTCCGCCGTTGTCGTGTGAGTTGGTGTGGCTGGATTTACCCGTTCCGGAAAGTCCGTAAAAGGCGATGGAGCGCTTGCCCAAGTTGTGGAAATTGCTGTCTTTGCAGGTGCCGAAGTCAATCTCTTTGATTCCGCCGTGGCAGGCAGCCATTCCGATTCTGATTCCGCTCGTCCATCCCATGGTGAGGGTGCCTTTCTTTCTTTCACCAAAATAGCGCATTCCGAGGTTGACGATGACGTTGTGTTTTTCTTCCACAAGCGCCAATTGGGGTGCGCCCACGTTGTTATAATATGGATCGTCGCAAGTCCATTCGTTGAAAGCGACGAGGATGATATCCTGAATAGGCAGCTTGGGGCTGGCTTCATAGATTTCTTTGACCGATTCATAAGGCTGGAAGTTCAAAAGCCAGTTAAATACGTTTGCGACATCACTTTCGGTGGTGACGAAGGTGGCTTTGATCATGAGGTCTTTATCCATTCCCAACACTGCTTCAGCCTTGATGAGGGGATATTGTTGCATCTGCCAGACGGCTTCGCGCAGGTCGCCTTCAAGCTTGTTCTTGCGGCTGGTGTTTTCGCGATTGTAAAAGCGTCTTGCCTTTGCGGTTCTGCCGATGATATTTCCATGGTTATCCACGATTACTTTGGCATCTTTCGGCAGATTGTGAAGCTCCACAAATTCCTTGCACATGGGGATATCAGTGATGGTGACGCCGGCTTGCTTCTTAGCCATCTCGTATGCTTCACGGATGTCGATTTTGCGCACGGCATGGTTGTTCATCAATGTCTCTGCGATCGCGCGGATCGGGGACATGTCTTTGAGGTTCTGGTAATACTCAAAACTACTTTTGCTTGCCATTGGTTTCCTCCATTTTTGGCGGCATTAATATGCTATGTTATTTGTATTCATTATTATAATTACGGCATTTTTGTCAAGGATAGAATACTCAGCTCCTATATAATGCCTATTTCTTTACCTATTTTGCGGAATTTGTCCAGAGCCATATCAAGCTGTGTACGAGTGTGGGTGGACATGAATGAAGTGCGGATCAGACAGCTGTTTGGCGGAACTGCGGGCGGGATAACGGGATTGATGAAAACTCCTTCATCGCTGAGACGAGTCCACATCCTGAATGCGGTCATCATATCGCCCACGTGCAGAGGGATCACAGGCGTGCAGCTTGTGCCCGTGTCATAGCCCATGGCCTTGAATTCCTTCATCATATAGTCTGTGTTTTCCCATAGTTGCGCCATGCGCTCGGGCTCTTCTTCCATGATTTCTAAAGCGGCGATCACGCTTGCGGTGGATGCCGGCGGCAGAGATGCACTGAAGATCAGCGCACGGGATTTGTGTTTTAGATAGTGGATCAAAGGCTCGTCCGCTGCGATAAATCCGCCTACGGAAGCCAGGGTCTTGCTGAAGGTGCCCATGATAAAATCCGTCTCTTTGACGAGGCCGAAGTGTTCAGCAGCTCCGGCACCTTTCTTGCCCAAGACTCCCAAGGAGTGGGCTTCATCCACCATGAGATTTGCGCCATAACGCTGTGCAAGCTCAGAAATCTCGGGCAGATTGGCGATGTCTCCTTCCATGGAGAATATGCCGTCCACCACGATGAGTGCCGGCTTGCCATCGAGCTTTTCCAAACACTTTTCGAGGGATTGCATGTCGTTGTGGTTATAGCGCACCATCGTTCCATCCGAGAGCAAGCAGCCGTCGATGATGGAGGCGTGGTCATATTTATCAATCACGATATATTCGCCTTTCCCAACTATTGCCGAGATGCAGCCGAGATTGGCTTGATAGCCGGTGGGATATGCAAGACATGCCTCTTTGCCCACGAGACGGGCGAGCTTTTCTTCCAGCTCGAGATGGATGTCTAAGGTGCCGTTGAGGAATCTGCTTCCCGCACAGCCGCTACCGTATTTCTTCAGCGCTGCTATTCCTGCCTCAACGACCTTGGGATGGTTTGTGAGTCCGAGATAGCTGTTTGAGCCCATCATCAGCATTTTCTTGCCGTTACAGATCACTTCAGTGTCCTGTTCGGAAGATATCTCCCTGAAATAAGGATAATAACCCATTGCAATCGCCTTACGCGCCTCCGTGTAATTGAAGCACTTATCCAATATGCTCATTGCTTTTCCTCTTACTTATTTATATTATTCTATAATCTTTTAGGTTTGTGTAAAGAACACTAATCAGGGTGTAGCTCATATATACAAGGGGCACGGAAAATAGCATCCAAACTATGCCGCCATACCAGCCACCTGCTAAGACGGTGAGCAAAACCGCCAAAGGATGCATTTCTATCGTTTTACCTACCACCACGGGATAGACGATGTTGTTATCGACAAGCTGAACTGCCCACATGGCGATCCCTGCATAGATCATCATGATGAGGCTGCCGCCTTCAAAAAACACGGTGCCCACCGCCAACGCTCCGGCAAAAAAGGGGCCGAAATAAGGGATGATATTAGCGATTCCTGCAGCAATGCCGATGAGCACGGGATTGCTGATCCCTACGATGGTCAAAGCTACGGTGGTCATGATGGCCACGGCAATCACCTCAAAAAACATGGCTCTGAGATAGCGTCCCACGGTTATATCGATGCTGTTCATCAGAATGATAGCCGGTTCAAAAAACCTGTTTGTGCTCATCTTAAGCATGCTTTTGCGAATTTTATATTTGTCTTTGAGCAAAAAGAAGCTGATGATCGGGGTCATGCCAATATATGTGACAGCGCCGATGATGGAGGAATAGTTGTCTATCAAGAACTTCGGCGTGCGAGCCATGTAGCCTCGGACGGAATCCAAAAAGGCTATCATCTGGTCTGCAAGCTTAAAGCCCGGCACCTGAGCATCGAGGCTCTGGGCATATTGGAAGATGTTTTCTATGATGGGGATGCGCAAAAATAGCTCTGCATTGATGTTCCCATCTTGCTTGAAGATGTCGATGAGGTTATTTGCCTGTTTGATGAATACGGGGATGGTTCGCACGCTGAGGATCGCGAGCAGTCCCGCCAAAAAGAGATAGATGGTGATCACGCCCCAAAGCCTTGGAATCTTCTTGTGTTCCAGCCAAGAAACAGCGGGGTCTAAGATATAGCTAAATATGATGGCGATTATCAGATGTCCCAAAACCTGACGATAGAAAAATAGTGCCGCCAAGATCAATGCAGCCGTAATAATCCGAAAAGTTATCTTAGCCCAGTTCACTTGCTTAGCCCTCGTGTTCTCCGAATATAACCTGAGCAAATTCGCGGCATATATCCTCGAGTAAGATCAAGCCTGTTTTGGGTCTGGTTTCTATGTATTCTTTAAAATCGTTGTGGGAGAGAGCGTGCACGGTAACGGCGGTTTTGGCTGTTGCGGTGCCGTTGCGCATTTGATTGAAATATAGGTCTCTTAGGCCTAAGTGCATGCCTTTGGTGATCAAAGTAATCTCATTCGGAGCGGCTGTGCGTCTGAGTTCGACCTCGCCTTCAAAGATGAAGTAGAAAACTTCCACGGGATAGCCATCTTCATAGAGGGTTTCACCGCTGCGATATGTGCGCTGATGCATCCTCTGCCAAAGTAGGAAGAGATCGTAGTTATCGAGGTTCGCAAATAGTGGATAGCTACGCAATTCCTCATAATCCTTGGACTTATTGAAATAGAGTTTGAAGCGGTCAATAATGTGTTTCATTGCTGTTTCCCCGGGCGAACAAAGGGCACAAAGGCGCAGGGCGTTCCCTTGCTTGCAATCAGTTCGCCGTCTTTCTTGGTGATCTTGAAGAGGTGTTGCATAAGTGTTCCGCCCACGGGCACTACCATTATCCCGCCTTCGGCAAGTTGATTGACCAGCTTTTGTGGTATCTCGTCGGCTGCGGCAGAGACGATGATCTTGTCGAATTCCTTATATGGCGGATATGCCTTTTCCCAGCCTTGCCAGCCGTCGCCTATGCGGTAGTAGATGTTCCTGAATCCGGCATTGTGCAGGGTCTTTTGTGCCTTGAGTGAGAGTCTTTCGAGGAGTTCAATGGTGCAAACTTCCTTCGCCATGTGCGCCAAGAGTGCCGTCTGATAGCCGCTACCCGTTCCTATCTCAAGGATTCTGTCTTGCGGGTTGATGCTCAGTTCTTGCATCATGAGCGCAATCATAGCCGGCTGGGAGATGGTCTGATTGTCTGATAAGGGTAGCGGTTGATTGCAATAGGAGTATTCTTGAAATTCATCAGGGACATAGTCCTCACGCGGGGTCTCGGCAAATGCCATGAGCACACCCTCGTCGTGAATATCACGCGATCTCAGGGTTTGAACAAGCTTGTTTCTTTGATCCTCAAAGCGCATAGGTGGCTCCGACTAAAACTCAAGCATTCCTTGGCTTTCGATCCAGCTTAGGATGGGTGGGAAGGATTTTGGCTTGGTGAGTTCAAATCCCAAGGGAGTGACAGAGATATAGCCATTCTCGACGGCTTCGGAGTCCGTTCCCGGTTCAAGCTCCCAATGCGGGTTGCTCCCTTGCACGCGGTAGTCAAATCCGTCATCATATTCCTCTGTGATAGTGATGAAGTTATAATATCGACGATGTCCTGTATTGGTGAGTCTCACGCCTTTGACTTCTTCAAAGGGGAGATTGGGGAAGTTTATGTTCAAAACCTCACGGGGAGCAAGGATGTCGGCAATGTTTTTGTCTATTATCTTGATTGCCCATGCTGCGGCAGACTCAAATTGCTGACCTTCATAAGCGTTGACGGAGAGGGCGATTGCGCGCTGGCCGAGCATTGCTGCCTCGATTGCGGCGGCAACCGTGCCGGAATAGAGCACGTCTTCGCCCATGTTTTGTCCAGCATTGATGCCCGAGATAACCAAGTCAATCGGTTCTTGAACAATCTTTTGTAAAGCGATGACTATGCAATCAACGGGTGTTCCGGCGATTGCCCACTCTTTGTCGGCAACTTTACGGGCACGGATATCCCGTCTGAGCGAGATGGAGTGTGAGCTTGCGCTCTTTTCAGTTTCGGGCGCAACCACAATTATCTCATGTCCTGCCTCTTCCAAATGTTTGTACATAGTACGGAGTCCGGGGGCATTTATCCCATCGTCGTTAACTAAGAGAATTCTCAATTTATATCTCCTTAAAATATGATATGCGGGTATTTATACAAGACTAAGATAGCAAACAAGAACACAATTATAAACAGGATGAGTGCCCAGTTTTCTAAGAGGAAGTTGTTTTTGAGACTACTTCTCCTGCTCTTTTTTCTGCGAAATGGTTTGAGCTTAAAGACAGGATTTTCATGCCTATTTTCGGACAACTTCCGGATGGAATACTGAGCCTCAGTGAGCCACTTTATATTGCCCTTTTCATTCAGGTAAGGTTTATAACCCATGCTGAGGTATCCCTCAATCTTGGATTTAGGGATATCGTGGATATCATCGATTTTCAATTCTTTAACAATTTTTGTCTTGCGCGAACTCATATCTTGTTTCCTTTCCTGCTATTGATTTTATATTGCGTCAATTTGTCAAGAGCAATCTTTTGAAATGAGCCATTGCTCTGACCGTGGCTGAAGGACGCTGAGCATTAAAACAAAAAAGCCTCCCACTGCGGGAGGCTTATTGTGGTGCAGAAGGCGGGACTTGAACCCGCACACCCGGTAGTGGGCACAAGATCCTTAGTCTTGCGTGTCTGCCAGTTCCACCACTTCTGCAAGTGTGTTAAAGTTTATTACAGTTCGATCTGGATGGGACCGGACGGCTTCTTTGGCTCTGGTTGAGGAGTATCCGGAACCTGGGTCTCATCGATTTTTTCTTGCATTTTTTGGGTCTTGCCGGTGCCAACCGAGTCCAAATCTCTAACCAAGAAAGCGAGCAGCATGCATGAGACGGCAAAGGCTATCGCCAGGATTTGCGTCCATTTTTTGAGCATCTTAGAAGCACCGGTGCCTCCAAAGACGTTCATTGCTGCGCCGCCGAGATTTGCGTCGAGCCCGCCCTGAGAAGTTTGGGCAAGGATGACAAGAACCAAGGCTACACAAATGATCACGTGTATGATTAAAGCAAGTGTATAAAGCATCAATTTATCCTTAAATCAAGTTTAATATTCATTATTTAAACAAGTCAAATCAGTCGGGCTTTTTTGTCAACATATTTCTTTGAAAACTAACCAAAATCATTGCGATGAGGAGCAGTAAAGCACCGCCAAGAGCTTGTAAACTTACCTTTTCAGAAAGAAGTAGAGCACCACCGATCATGGCGAAAACTCCTTCCAAACACATGATCACTGCCGCTGCAGAAGGAGCTGCTTTTTGCTGGGCTTTAATCTGCAAGGTGTATGCGATTCCCGCACTGAATATTCCGCCATAGAGTATGGGGATGAGCGCTTGCCTGCTGCCGCTGATGAAGCCGCTTAGACTCACCCCGCCGAGGAAAAGCCTTTGCAGAATTGCGGCGAGGACGGAGAGCAAAGACGCCACGGTGAACTGGCTAAAGGCAAGAACTCCAGCAGGATGGAGCTTGCTATATTTGTCCACGAGTTGCATATGCAGCGCAAAGAAGATGGCAGAGATGAAGACGAGGAGATTGCCGATGGAGGTTTCCAGCTCCGCACCGCTGTTGATGAGATACAAACCACCGAGGGAGAGCGCGATAGCGATGCTCGTTTTGAGCTCTAATTTCTGCCCGCGCCAGAGTCCGAAAAGCGGCACGAAAAGCACGTATAGCCCAGTGATGAAGCCTGCCGAGCCTGCGCTGGTGTAGATGATCCCCACCTGTTGAAAAGCAGCAGCGAAGAAGAGTAGCACCCCCAGTTGCCACACGATCTTGCTTTGATCCCTAAAACTGCGAAAGAGCGCAAGCCGCACGACCACCGCCCCCAAGGCGAAACGCATAGCATTAAAGCTAAAGGCATCAAGGCTTTCCATGCCCTTGCGTTGGGCAACAAAGGCAAAGCCCCAAAGCGCTGCCGTGATGAGCAACAGGACTTCGTTCATTTCCTATCCGGCAGGATCACGATCTTTGCCAACCGTGAATCCAAGTTACCATTTTTGAGACTCTTATCCCAATGCGCCCGAAGCCGAAGCTTGGGAATGAGTGCCTTTTCTCCACAGAGCACAAATGCCGTGCTTCCCCCGCATCTTTTTTTGAGAAAATCGCCCAGATCTTCATATATTCTATGGACTTGCTTGGGATCGCCCAGCCTCACTCCATAGGGCGGATTGGTGACGATATAGCCCGAAAACTTGCCATCAAAATCTTGAATCATCATCTGCCAAAGCTCGATATTATCCCCGCCGGGCAGGTTCTTGAGGTTTTCCTTGGCGGCGGCGACAGTTTTATAGCCCATATCCGAGCCGGAAATAAGCCCTTTGGAAAGTGGCTTGATCCTTGCATTTGCTTCGCGCACAGTCTTTTCCCAGAGCGCAGGATCATAGCTCGGCATCTTAGAAATCTTGGAATTATCCCGAAGGTATCCCGCGGGAATATTGCAGGCAAACATCAGTGCTTCGGCAAGAATCGTCCCGCTGCCGCACATGGGGTCCCAAAGCGGGGTATATCCGTCCCACTCCGAGAGCCTAATCATCGCAGCGGCAACAGTTTCCTGCATCGGCGCATCCGTGCTGACTTTGCGATATCCGCGCTTATGCATGCTTTGCCCGAGTATGTCCAAATATATATTCGCATGGTTGTTAAATATATGCAAGTTAAAGAGGATATCAGGATTTTTGGTGGTGAAATCCGGGCGCGCATCATAAACGGTGCGAAAGCGGTCGCAGATTGCATCTTTGAGCGTTTGCCCGGCAAAGAGCGAGTGTTTGATGGCAGAATTACCCACATTGCTAACGATGCCGAAGCTTTCTTTGAGATCGAATGTCTTTGTCCAGTCGATGCGGTTAAATGCCTCACGATAGAGATACTTAGTGCTATGGCAATCGAAGTTAAAAAGCGGCAAAAGCACCCTTTGCAAGAGCCGCGCCTCATACAAAATCCGATAGAGCTCCGCCTCTGAACAAGAGAAATAAAAACCTCGCGGCAACTCCTGCAAGACCTTGGCTCCAAAGCCTTCTAACTCAGCCTGGGCGTGCTTTTCCAAGCTGCCCTGCACGACGGCAAAATATCTTTGATTTTCCAACTATTCAGCGCCTTTTATTTATACATAAACCGCTTAATCTTCTGCGTTGGCGTCTTTTGGAAAGGCTCCGGCGTAATGTGTAACTTAATGATTCTATTGAAGCTTGCGGATTTTGCATTGAGATCAATTCTATTCTGTTCCATGATCTCTTTGATCTTGGATTGCGGGATGCGTTCGGCATCCAAAGCCTCATAATCGGGATAGACGATGGCGTGCACCTGCGAATCTCGCTCCAACACCAAGGATTCACCCACATAAGGCATGTTATTTAGCCGCTGTTCAATGAGTTCGGGATAGATGTTTTCTCCGCTGGGGCCGAGGATAACGTTCTTACTGCGTCCGCGAATATAGATGAAACCATCTTTGTCCATCGTGCCGATATCGCCGGTATGGAACCAGCCGTCTTTGATGGATTCTTGGGTTGCTTCCTCATATTTATAATAGCCGGAAAAAAGCTGTTCGCCGCGCACCAGAATCTCTCCGGGAATCTTTGCAGGGCTTTTGGAATCGATCTTCACTTCCAGATATGTCACGCGCTTGCCGCTCGATTCAAAGCGATGATTCTGCCAATTTGCATAGGCGATCAGAGGCCCGCATTCCGTCATCCCATAACCAATTGTGAAGGGGAAGCGGATCTTTTTCATGAAGAGTTCCACCTCGGCATTCATCGGAGCACCGCCGGTGATCAGCTCGCGAATATTGCCGCCGAATGCACTCATCACGGTGTCGTGTATCTTCTTGATGATGAGTTTATTAACGATGGGAAGCTTCAGCGCGATTTTCATCACGGGCTTGCTAACGAGCGGCTGCAATTGCTTTCTATAGATCTTTTCAATGAGTAGGGGAACGGTGAGCACGACCTCGGGATTGAGGTCTTTCATGGCGGCGAGCAAGACTTTCGGCACGGGAATTCTATCGAGGAAATTCATGTGATTGCCGCGCGTGAAAGGATAGAGCAAGTCGAATGCAGAGGCATAAGCATGCGCCAAAGGCAGGAATGCAAAGACTTTAGCACCTTCGCTGAAGAGGAGATTTTCGTGTGCATAAACGAGATTTCCCACAAGGCTGCGATGGGGGATCAGCACGCCCTTGGAGAATCCCGTGGTGCCGCTGGTATAGATGATGGTGGCGATATCTTCTCTATCACAAACATCTTTGAGCTTAAAGTCATCTCTTCTAAGGTTATGCAGGTCTTTATGCTGCTGGAAAGGAGCGATGTCTTTGAAGTCCTTATCTTGCCCATTGCAAAGCAGTTCGAAATCTTCCAAGGCATAGACACGCTTGAGCTTACGCATTCCATCGCGGTCTAAGTTTTGATAGCTGCTTTTATTCATGAAGAGAATCTCTGCATCTGAGTGATTGACAATATGTTGCGTCTCTTCCGGAGTGAAGTTTGGTAATATCGGGACGATGGTGGCACCATAGGCAACCGTTCCGATCCAGACCAAAGCCCAATGGCTACTATTTTTGCCAACTAAGGCTATTTTCGAACCCTTTTTGATGCCTGCCGATTCGTAGAGGCGATGCAGCCAAAGCATGCGTTTGCCAACTTCTGAATAGCTCATTGCGCTTCCGGGATAGTCTGTAAAGGCTGGGAAATCCCAATACTTACGTACGGCACCTTCAAGAGTTGGGATCATTTGTTTATCAATCATTTGGTCTCCTTTATGCCAAGGCTCTCGCCTGCAATTTTTCACCATATATTTTGGATATTTCAACAAGAATAAGTCTTTGACAACTGTCAAGAAAAAGATGCGTTTTTTGGGAAAATAGAGTGTATTTGTGATGGTACTGAGGGTGGGGCAAGGGATGTAAAGAGCTGTGAGCGAAGGGCTAAGAGCTCGGAGAGGTAGCCATTTTTGCTCGAGACATTGGGGGATTCGTTTTTTCTGATGTGTCACTAACCCCTTCTTCCTTATTGGGTTCTGCTTAGCTTGCGCTTATGATATGGTCATGCTGATGACCACATCATGAC
>DIQS01000059.1:25030-26327 GCA_002427325.1 Cloacimonetes bacterium UBA5456
CCCTCTAAGGAAGCAGGGGAAAAAGTGTCGGAAAAGCGCTGAATTATTCTCCTTTTTTCTTGAAGAGGATAAAAGAATAGAGCACGGGATAGAGAACGATGATCGTAACGAGGATGAAAACTGCAGAGGCAACTATGGAATTCTGCGGCAAAAATCCTGCAATGATCAACAGTAATCCACCGAGGAGAAAGGCTTTAGCGCCAACTCTATGGGTGTGATACCAATTGTCCTCGTCGGTGATGCTCCAAGGCGTGCGGATGCCGATGAAGAAATTACGAGGCACTTTGGGTATGAGATTTCCTAAAAATGCAAACATAAATCCTATTAGCAAGAAGATGAAATTGATCTTGATCTTATCGCCAATCATCGGATAGGCAAGGATATAGAGATTGATCAAGCCAAAGAAAAAGACCAGCAGGAAATTCATTTTGGGCAGGACTTTTTCAAAACGCTCCGCCTGCGCGCGATATTTTGGCGAATAATATGGCAAGAGCAATAGCAGAAGAAATAATGCCGTGGGGAGGATGAGCGCGAAGGCAAGTGCTCCTCCTGCAGAGGCATAGCCATCGACTTCGCCTTTGGCATTCCAATGCATGGGCAGTTGTGCATCGGCTGGGACTTGTAAAAATAGCACAAACGAAATCGCGGCATAAACTAACAAAAGTATCAGGGCAGGCAGGTGATTTTTGATGTTTTTCATGGTTCCTCTTTTCATTTTTTTAGTTCTAAAACCCAGGTTAAAAGGTCTTCAAATATGGTGGTGTTGAGCCGATAGTGGATGAATTGTCCCTTGCGCGTGGCATAGACTAAGTTCGCATGGCGCAATATCTTGAGATGCTCGCTAAGGCTGGCTTTGCTGAAGGCGAAATATTCAGCGATCTCGCCGGCGGTGAGGCTGCCGTGCTCTTTGAGCAAGAAGAGGATTTTCCTTCTATTTTGATCGGCAATGGCTTTGAAAACAGAGTCAGACATTGTTCTATCCTTAGATGTTTAGTTGAATGACTAAATATCTGCAAGCCCTTATTTCGTCAAGAAAAACTTTTGATTTAGCTTTTTTTCTTTTGAATTTGCAAATATTGAAATGCACATTTGTATCTTTCATCACCAAGAATTATTCAAACATCCTTGGATTTACCCATGAAACTAAGTAAAACGCCCTTGGATTTACCCATAGAAATAAGCAAAACACCCTTGGATTTACCCAATATCAAAAAATTAAGTATGAACTAACTGCAAGCGCATCAAGCAAAAAGAGTAGCCTTCTGAATCTCAACCTGGCTCTGGTGGGGCAAATATT
>DIQS01000059.1:26494-26685 GCA_002427325.1 Cloacimonetes bacterium UBA5456
CCTGGCTCTGGTGGGGCAAATATTGGAATATATTGCATATGCTTATTAAAGCCAACAAAGTATCAAATTTGCCAAGAGCTCTTGTGAGACCGGGCTGGGAATGACTTCGTTGCCAAGAGCACTCCTGCGATCGGGTTGGGAACGTCCTCGTTGCCAAAAGCAGGAGGCTCGTTAAATCGCTAAATCGTTAA
>DIQS01000043.1:0-3252 GCA_002427325.1 Cloacimonetes bacterium UBA5456
TATATCAGGACTTGACAAAGGAAGGAGTGGAAAACCAAGAAATAACAAAGAAAAAGCCCTGCCGGGAAATGTCGAGGCAGGGCTTAATATTAACGATTAAATCGTTATTTAATTTTGATCATTTTACCGGAAAGTGTCTTTCCTGAAGATTCCATCTTATAGAGATAGACTCCGCTTTCAAGCTCTCTTCCCTGTTTGTCTTTTCCGTCCCAAACAAGACTGGCTTCACCATTGATGTCAGCAATTGCGTTGAAAGAATTGACCTGCTGTCCTTTGAGGTTATAGACAGAGATCTTTACATCGCTTGATGGCAGTGACTTTGCGCTGAAGCTCATCGTGTCTGCAAATGGATTGGGAGATGAGGAAATGCCGAATTGTGCATTGCTCACTGCATCTTCGTTTGACGGTGCTCCAACTGCGATCGTGACGATATTTGAAGGATCGGAGACTGCAACAGGGTTGTTGAAGAAGGTGCAAACCCAATATTCATGAGTTCCGTCGGGGACGTAGGTATCACGGAATGTGAGGTTGTTGACGTTTGTTATCGTGGAAATATTCAGGCCATTGCGATAAAGCTTATAGCCGACGAAGCCACGATCTCTATATTGAGCAGGCTTTTGCCAATTGAGAACAACTGTGTTCGGTGGTTCAAGCACTCCGGTAAGGTTTTCCGGTGCGGGAATATTCATAATGGGTGCGGTTGGTTCGCTATAGACGGTCTCGCCGGGCATGCCGTGAACGTCTTTGGGAACAACGCTAAAGCAAATCTGAAGTCCGATATCGCTGCCTTTAACATGATAGACCGAATTGTTTTCACCATCGAGCTGGTAGTAATTGCCGTTTTCATAGATATGCCAAGCAAGTTCGGTGTCACCTTCGACGTCTTGATCTTGGTCGCTATAAGAATAGGTGCCAACAAGGGTTTCATATACGATGGGTGCGCCGGTGATAACTACGTCTTCTGCAATTGGAGCATTGTTGAAGAAGGAGCTGCCCGAAACTGCAATGCTAAACTCGGGATGGAATTCAAAGTTTCCTACAACGTTGATGGTTCCTGTGAAATCACCCACTTCTTGCGGGGTGAAAAGGATGTTAATGGTGCGAGACTGTGAGCCGGGGATGGCAATCGACGCAAATTCGGGAGCGAAATGCGGGCTGTCGCTGGTGAGTGTGGCATTAACCGGAGTATCGAAGAAGTTGTGGAAAGTAACGGGCTTAGGTTCGGCTCCGCCTACAAAGATGCCATCAAAATTGATGTTTTGTGTGGAAGCGGGCATAGCACCGGTGAGACCGGGGATGCTATACTTTTTGCCTTGAAGGATCTCTTTGTTTGCATCTGACTGCACAAAAAGAACAAGTTCAAGATTGGGAAGCTGCCAAGTGCTGGTGAGATTGAAAACAAGAGTCTCGGTCACTGAATCGCCGGTTGCGAGGGTGATCGCAACACCGTTGGCATCGGGACTCATAACTCTGTTTACGTTGTCAACCGTTGTTTGGTTACCCCAGTTATGGGGGATATTAGACTCCGTGACAGAACCGCGAATTTTGAGGTTCGTAGCATTGTCATCAGAAACTTTAGTCACGGTGACATCAACAGTTAGAACTAAGCCTTCAAGTTCTGCTTCAGCAAAGATGGTGTAGTTTGCGGGCACGTTGAGGCGTGCGTTTACCTTAGGTAAATAGTTAGAATACATCGACTGAGTGGCGCTACCGCCGGATGTTGGGTTCAGTCCATCAAAGTATGCGGTTGGAAATCCGCTTGGGTTATAATAGTTGTTTCTTGCGTTTGAATAAGTGTTTGCATAGTTATCACCATTGTGGTTTTTGATAACGGCAACAGCATGTCCGTTTGCAATGAGGTCATGAGCGCCCATGGCTGCTCCGGGACAGTATCCACACCAAGTTCCGGTTGCGATCTCAACGACCACCATTTCGCGAGGGACTGCGAACAACCCGGTGATGAAAACTGCGAGTATCAAGAGAAATATGCTCTTTTTCATGATTAAGGTCTCCCTGTTCTGTTTTTTATTTTATACTGATTTTGAATTAGCCAATTTTATTCCTATTTACAATATATTAACCAAAAAGCTCATACGAGCTTCTAAATAATTTTCACACTATTAAATATATCATTTGTTAAACGATATTTTGTAAGGTTCAATTGTAGTCAAGAAATATTTTCTTATTTGGCTTATTTCGCTTGGTGATTTGCAGTTTTAGAACTATCTTGTCTATAGATTTGAAATTTATATGGAGACTTAAGTTATGATTAATTCATTCGATAGTATTTTTGCAAAGATAAAGAAAGAACATGACGCCCTTTTGGGAGAAAAAGCTTTTAAAGATAATAATGCTTGGCGCATTAAACCGGAGGATCAAGATATCCTGCGTTCAAGATTTGCCATCGATAGAGACCGTATTCTCTATAGCGGCGCATATAGGCGTTATCACGGCAAGACTCAGGTCTTTTCCTTTACCAATCTCATCGATGAAGAGATGACAAATCGCAATCTTCATATCGCTTATGTCTCGCAAATTGGAAGGACAATCGGCAAATATCTCGGGCTCAATACTGAGCTCATTGAAGCCATTGCCTTGGGGCACGATCTGGGGCATTGTCCCTTTGGTCATGATGGGGAAAAAGCTTTAAGCGAGAGCTGTGAGAATGCGGGAATCGGGCAATTTCATCACAATGTCGAGTCTTTGCATATCGTGGATAACATCTCGAACCGCGGTGAAGGGCTCAATCTCACCTTTCAGGTGCGCGATGGCATCATTTCGCACGATGGCGAGGTGCATAACACTCGGCTCGTTCCGCAAAAAGATAAGACGGAAGAAGATATTCAGGAATATATCCGCATCAAAAAGGAAGGCGGGAAGGCGGATTGGATGCCCTCCACTCTTGAGGGTTGCGTGGTGAGGATCACGGATACGATCGCCTATATCGGACAAGATATCGAAGATGCGATTCGCTATAACATCCTCAGAAGAGAGGAGTTGCCGAAAGAACAGGCTGAGTTCTTGGGGGATAAGAATAGTCAGATCATCGACACTTTGGTGAAAAGCGTGATCATCAATAGCTATGAACAGGATTATATCGGCTTTGATCCTGAGACCTCTTATCATCTGAATGAACTAAAGAAATTTAACTATCGCCGCATCTATACCGATGAAAACGTGAAGAAATCAAACGCCATCATCCATCGCACCATGCGCATCATGTTCGATAAATATCTCTCGGATATCATGAAC
>DIQS01000043.1:3388-12914 GCA_002427325.1 Cloacimonetes bacterium UBA5456
TAATATCTCTCGGATATCATGAACAATAATCGGGATTCAAAGATATTTAAACACTTTCTTAATCATAAAAATGACATCTATTTGAAGAGATTTTTGCCTGCAGAACAGGTGCGTGATTTCATTGCCACTATGACAGATAGATATTATAATGAAGAGGTTAAGAGCTATATGTTGCCTTGGCGAGGGTGATTATTTTCGGGGGCAATCAGGCTCGGGAGAAGCTTTAAAAATCGCTGTGCTTCTGCTTTGAGCGCTTCCTTTGTGTCGTTATTGAAGATCACGAGGTCGGAATTGTCTATCTTGATTGTATCCGCCATCTGTGAATCAAGGCGAAGTTTCATGTTTTCAAGCTCATCGGGATTGCGGAGGGCGAGACGCTTTAGCACCAAGTCACGATCGGCGGTCACTAACACAATATAATCAAAAAGATGTGTGATCTTTGCTTCAAAGACTAAGGGGACTTCAAAAAGGACATAATCTGAGCTACTGTTTTGGCTGATCTGTTCGAATCTTGCTAAGGTTTGCGGATGGGTGTTTGCGTTCAAAAAGTCGAGTTCTTGGCTGTCTTTAAACACTATCTCGGCTACTTTCTTTCTGTCCACAATGTCATTTGTCAATATGCCTCTGCCCCATCTCTCAATCCAGATTGCGCTTTGCTCTTGGAAGGCTTCGCGCGCTATTTCGTCTGCATAAACGATGCTTTCACCGAGCTCTTCGAGATATTGGCAAAACTGACTCTTTCCACTGCCGATGTTGCCGGTGATGACAATCCTAACGACTTTCTTTTTTTCCTGCATCGGTCAAAATCTGCATGAGCTCTTCGAAAGCGATATCAATATTGATATTGCCGCCTTGGGCAACGGATACATTGCCGGTCTCTTCCGAAACAATGATTGCGACGGCATCTGTAGTCTCAGTGATGCCTATGCCGGCAAGGTGGCGCGTGCCAAACTTTCGGGAATAATCTGTTTTTTTGGAAAGAGGCAAAACGACTTTGGCTGCGATTATTCTATTGCCACGGATGATGATTGCGCCGTCGTGTAACACTGTCTTGGTATTGAAGATAGTAAGAATCAATCGGGTCGAAAGCAGCGCGTCAATCATCTCGCTATTGTGGATATATTCATTGAGTTTACGCTTGTTTTCCAGCACGATGAGTGCGCCGGTTTTACGCATGCTCATAGAGGAGACGGCGTCGATTATCGGCGTATATACAGAGGTGCTTTCGCTTCTATTGAATACAGACTGGAACTCCCGCGCTAAGTTGAATTTTGAGATGATGGCGCGAAGCTCAGGCTGAAAGAGAATCACAATCGCCATAATCCAATAAGTCCTTATGCCGCTGAGCAATGAGCTGAGTACACGGAGCTCGAATAAGCTTGCCACAAAGTAGAGAAAAAATATGAATAAGAGTCCCCAAAGCACCTGATATCCGCCGGACTTACGGATGATGAGAAAGGATTGATAAATCAAAAAAGCAATGATGAAAATATCAACGATGTCCTTGAAACGAGGAAGCAGAAATCCCATTGTTAACCTCCATTGATTGCGCTAAAAACTTTGATGAATTGATGATGTTCAAAAACATCGTGAACCCTGATGTAATCAAGCTTTGCATCGAGGGCAAAAAGAGTCGTGGCAAGTGAACCGGCAATTCTTCTATCCACGAGAGCTGGGGAGATATTGTCTATAAAACGCTTGCGGCTGGCGCCCAAGATCACGGGCACGTCGAGTTCTTTAAATGCTTTGAGATTCGAGAGCAAACTCAGGTTGTGCTGCAGGTTTTTCCCAAAGCCTATGCCGGGGTCAATGATTATCCTATCTCTATCTATGCCACAGCTTTGGGCATAGTCTATTCTTTCTTCGAAGAATGCGAGAACCTCACTGATAACATCCTCATAATATGGATTATCCTGCATGGTCTGAGGCGTTCCTTGCATGTGCATCAAGATTATCTTAGTTTTGGGGTTCTTTGCAATGATACGAGCCATGTTTTCGTCTGTTCTCAGGGCAGAAATATCGTTTATGATGCTTGCGCCCAACTTAATTGCATACTCTGCGACAAGGCTATCTTGTGTGTCAATTGATATGTCTGTCTCGGGATGATCTTGCCTCAGCCTCATGATGATCGGTGAAAGTCTTTCTATTTGAATCTCTGCGCTTACTCCGCATGAGCCGGGACGAGTGGATTCGGCACCGAGATCAATGATGTCTGCGCCTTCTGCGATCAGTTCATTTGCACGCTTAAGAGATTCATCTTCAGTGATATATCTGCCGCCATCAGAGAAAGAATCCTCGGTGAGATTCAGAATCCCCATTATCTTGGGAATCATTAAGGATTTTCTTTCTTCATTGTGGCTCATGAATCTTTTCACCGTAGAGTAAACTTGCAACGTATCCTGTAGGTTTGATCGGGCTTATATTTTCCCGTGAAGCCAAACTTCCATTCTTCCATGGCTTTGCGTAGTGATTGAACGTGTTCAGCCTTGCGATATGAAACCACGTTTATCGAGCTCATGAGCACCTTGCCGTCGCGGCCTATTTTGAATTCCACGACAACATTGTCATCCATCAATGGCGTGATATTGGGCAAGGTTTCGCGGATAAAGAATGCATCGCTTTTGCCTTGCAATTGTAGTGTTCTTTCGCCCTGAACACCGCTGTTCTGACCATCAACTCCCAGTCGGAGATCACCCATGGAAAAGTCTATCTCGCTTTCGTCGCTACTATCTTGCGAGAGCTTTGGCATCTCAATGATGCGCGATGGGCTTGTTTCTTCACCACCTGAAACCTGTTCAGAGAGCTCGTCAGCCGCAAGAAGTCCCTCACCTGCCTGATGGCTTAGAACATGAGATTGGTCGAGCTTGGTCTGTTCAAATGAAGCTTTGTTAAACCATTCAAAACTGTGCCAGTTCTTCATTGACTCGCTTCTTATATGCCACAATGCAAAAATAATGATGATAAGGATATGCAGGGTTAATGAATATAACACCGGATGCTGCAAAAGCCTGAGTATATCGTCTTTATTCATTTTGAAACATTCTCGGTGGCAACAAAGATTTTATCGAAGCCGGATGCCTTCACCACATCCATGATGTCAATCACTCTCTGAAAGGCAATATCGGCTTCGGCAGAGATTCTTACGATGCTGTTTTCATCGGAGAAACTACTTGATAAGATATCGCTTAATTCTTTGATATTCATAAGCTTGTCGTTATAATAGATATTACCATTTTTATAGATATTTATCTCAATGTTTTGCAGGGTATGCCGGCTTGAAGTATTTGAAACAGGGAGCTTGATCGGTAGGCCGCTTTGACTGCTGAAGTTGGACACAAGCAGCAGGAAGATAATGAGCAGGAACACAACATCCGTCATCGATATCAGCATCGTTGAAGAAATGCTCTTCCTCTTTGATTTAAGCTTCATCTTTGCCCTTGAATCTTGCGATCATCTGGTTGCCGGCGTCTGACATCTCGTTTACCAAAACTTCGAGCTTTTGCACGAGATCGTTATAGAAAATGATGGTGATGATTCCAACGACAAGGCCGCCAACAGTGGTCAACATCGCTTCCCAGATACCGCCGGCTAAAAGGCTGATATCCACTCCGCCGCCGCTTTGGGATTCTATGCTCATAAACACGCGCACCATGCCTATAACGGTTCCCAAAAAGCCGATGAGCGGACCTACTGCGGAGAAGGTACTCAACCAAGTAACCCCTCTTTCGAGTTTACTAAGCTCTACCGTTGCGGCTGATTCCATGCTTTGATTAATCAGATCAAGATCGTGACTCTCGATGCTTAAGAGCTGGCTCAAAAGCGAGCTGAGCGGTGCATTTTGGTCGATATCATTGAGCATTTCTTGCGCCTCACTCTTGTCTTTACAATCCGTGATTCTGTCCATCAAAAGCGCATTCGCCTTCTTTGCTTTGTGGAATTGCATATACTTCTCGATGATGATAGCAATCGCTGCAATTGAGATCAGGCCTAAGACATACATCAGTATGCCACCGCGTAGAAGTAATGATAATATCGTCATGGCACCTCTTTTTCTTAGTTCTATAAGCTGATTAAAATACTGCCCTTCTTGAGATATAAAAAGTCAGCAAGAAGGGCAGTTCATATTACAGGGGTTTAATTAACCGTTTTTCTTCATGAATTCGACCATGAATTCGGAGAGAGCTTTTGCAGCGGGCAGCGGGAGTGAGTTATATGTGCTGGCGCGGCATCCGCCTGTGGAGCGGTGTCCTTTGAGTCCGATCATGCCGTTATTCTTTGCTTCGCTGATGAACTGTGCTTCAAGCTCTTCGCTGGGAAGTCTGAAGGTGATGTTCATGAGTGAGCGGTCTTCAGCCACGACGTGACCTTTGTAGAAGCCGTTTGATTTGTCGATTGCATCGTAGATGTATCCGGCTTTAGTAAGGTTGTTTTGGAGCACTTTATCCAATCCGCCAAAGCTCTCGATCCATTTGAGAACGAGACCGATCATGTAGATCGTGAAGGTCGGAGGAGTATTGTACATCGAGCCGTTTTTGGCATAGGTATTGTAATCGAGCATTGAAGGAAGACCTTCGCCTATGGTATTGAGATAGTCTTTCTTCACGATCACAACAACGCAACCTGCGGGGCCGACGTTCTTCTGCGCACCTGCATAAATCATGGAATATCTTTGAACATCCATGGGTCTGCTCATGAAGTCTGAGCTTGCGTCTGCGATCAAGGGAACTCCGGCGGGAACTTCCGGGTCTTTATGCCATTCGCTACCATAAATAGTGTTATTTGTGGTGATGTGCAAATAGGCAGGATTGTCAGAAAGTTCATATCCTTTGGGGATATATGAGAATTTCTTGTCTTCACTGGATGCAGCGATGTGCACTTTCTTGCCGATAAGCTTAGCTTGTTCGATGGCTTTTTTTGACCATACGCCGGTGTGGATGATGTTTACTTCTTTTTCTGCAGTGGCAAAGTTCATGGGAGTCATGAGAAACTGCATGCTTGCGCCACCTTGGATGAAGAGAACATCATAGTCGTCACCGATGTTGTAGATGCGCTTTATAGCAGCATGTGTTTCGTCGATGATTGCTTGATATTCCTTACTGCGGTGGCTCATTTCCATGACGGATAAGCCCATTCCTTTGTAGTTGAAAAAGTCCGCTTGCGCCTCTCTCATTACCTCTTCGGGCAGCACTGCGGGTCCTGCGTTAAAATTATGTACGCGTTCCATGTGGGATCCTCCTGATCTAGTTTTTTTGTTTTGATGCAGTATTTATAATGCTCGGAAATAAGGCAAGCATTATTTTTCATATCAGAAAACAGTTGACTGTAAATAGCATCGTGAAACTATGTCGCAAAAGGATTTAAACATGATAGATAAGATTATAAAGAACCATAGACTTGTGCTGGCTTCTTCCTCACCGAGAAGGCAGGAACTCTTCAAAATGCTCGGTCTTAGCTTTTTAGTAAGAATCAGCGATGTTGACGAGCCGATCTTGGAATGTTCGCCGGAAAGTCAAGCTATGACAAATGCGAAAAACAAAGCTCTCGCTGTTAGAGGCGATGACCCCTCTGAGATCATCGTGGCGGCGGATACACTCGTCGTGCTTGAAGGGAAGTTACTCGGCAAGCCGAAGGATAAGAACGAGGCTTTTGCCTTTCTTTCGGCTCTTCAAGGCAAAAAACATCATGTGATCACCGGTATCTGCATTGTCAGAGGCGATGAAGTCAGAACCGCGCATGAGATTAGCAGCGTCTATTTCGCCGAGATGGATGAAAGCGAAATCAGAGACTATATTGCAACCAATGAGCCCATGGACAAAGCCGGTGCTTATGGCATACAAGGCTTTGGAAGTCAATTTGTTAAGCGCATTGAAGGCTGCTATTTCAATGTTATGGGCTTTCCCATTCATCTCTTTTATAAAACCTTGAAATCAATGCAAAATGAAGGAATATTATGAAAATATATCACAACGCAAAATGGTGGATTAAGGGAAGAATCGATCCCGAAATCATCGCAGTCGGCGTCAAAGACGGCAAGATCGTTGAACTCTTTAATAAACTGCCGCAAGGCTCGCACCGAAGCATCGATCTCGGTGGCAGATTTGTCTTTCCCGGCTTCATCGACACCCACACTCACAGCTTTGAAGGCGGCTTATATTCAATGATGATCGACCTTTCCCCTGCACAGAGCATCTCAGACGTGTTGGAATTGATACACGAATATTCTCGCTCAAAAGGCAAGTATATCTTTGCCTGGAACTTCGACGAGAGTAGCATCAAAGAAAAGCGTTTTCCCACGAGACAGGAGCTGGATAAAGTTCTGCAGGATAAGAACCTCGTGCTTCGCCGCATCGACGGTCATTCCTGCATCGTAAATAGCTTTGCCCTAAAGAACATCCGTGAAAGCGGCAAGCTGCTTGATTCTCGGGATGAAGTGCTGCGCGGCTATGACAACGATCTCGCCGTGCATTGGTTTCACAAAAGCCTTGATCAAGACATCATCATCGAGGCATATCACACAGCGTCCCGAATCGCGCTTCAGGGCGGCTTTACAGGCATACACACCATGATCGGTGATGCAGACATGTCGATCACGCATTACGAGCTGATTAGAGACCGTTTGAGCGACTTTGCGGTGCGTTATCATATCTATCCTCAATCTTTTGATATTGACGCCGCCTTGGATGCAGGAGCCACTCGTGTGGGTGGTTGCATCTTGGCTGATGGTTCAATCGGCAGCAAGACAGCGGCATTGTCTTTTAATTATCTGAATAGCGATAGCAGTGGAAGTCTCTATCAGACCGACGACTTCTGGAAAGCTTTTATCACGAGGGCGCATCAGAATAATCTGCAAGTCGGCGTGCACTGCATAGGTGACCGCGCCATCAAGCAGATTAATGATGTCTATCTCGCTCTGGAAAGGGCAGATAGTCGTGATCTGCGACATCAGATCATCCACTGTGAAATCACGCCGGACAGCCTCCTGGATGAGATCGCCGAGTCAAAGGCTGCAACCGTGATGCAACCGGCTTTTGATCGACTCTGGGGCGGCACGGACGGCTTCTATGCCAGCATGTTGGGCAAGGACAAAACTTTTGAGATGAACCGCTTTGCCAGTCTGCTCAAACGCGGCGTAAAGGTCACAGGCTCATCGGATTGGTATATCACCGAGCTCGATATCGTTAAATCCTTGCAATCGTTGCTCATCCACACGAATCCCGATGAGCGAATCAGTTTGAAGGATGCTGTGTCAATCTACACCGAAAACGCCGCTTGGCTCTCGCATGATGAAGGCCGCTTAGGCAAGATAGAGAAAGGCTTTATCGCGGATTTCAGCGTTCTGGAAAGCTTGCCTTCTGTCGAGATTTCAGACACTAAAAAGCAAGTTAAAGCGATCATCAGAGATGGTGAGATGGTGCACGATGCTCTCTAAACTCACTTTTGATGAGGTCAAAGCTCTCGCAGAAAAGGCACTTGAGCTTCACCCCCACTCGGAGCCGATAGACCTCTATAAGCTCTTTTATCAGGCATATATGGGACCTTCACATATGCTGAAGGATAAAGACAAAGCCGCCGAGATGATCTATCGTGAAGCCGACGATATGAATAGAGCATATATTCCGATGATTCAAGAGCTTGGAGATACTTATGTGAGACTAAGTCTCAGTGTGCTCGGCTTTGTCACCCTGAAGGAATCGAAGATACTCGCTGAATGGATGCTGGAATCTTGCATTGATGATAGCAGTGCAAAGGACGAGTTTCATAGACTTTGGCTTTCTTGGGTTCCCCACTTGCAAGAGCTGCTTCCCGCTGATGAAAAGCTTTGGCACGAGACACTTACCATCGCAGAGCAAGGCGTGATTCCCTCACATTCTACGCTATTTAACACACATTATGACCCTCATTATAGAGTGGTAAACATCAAGCTTAAACCCTATTATAATTTCTTTTTTGGAGAAGATAAATGAATGATATCAGAGTAAGATTTGCCCCCAGCCCTACCGGTTATTTGCACATCGGTGGAATGCGCACCGCGTTATATAATTACCTATTTGCCAAGAGGATGAATGGTGCTTGCATCTTGCGCATTGAAGACACAGATCAAAATAGAGAAGTGGAGGGAGCAGCCGAAAACCTCGTCAAAGTGCTCCATGAACTGGGAATAGATTTCAGCGAAAGTCCCCTAATTGGCGGCAAACACGCTCCTTACACGCAATCAGAGAGACTACAGCTCTATCGTGAACACGCTCAAAGATTGCTCAATGAAGGCAAAGCATATCACTGCTTCTGCAGCCCCGAAACCCTCACCCAAATGCGTGAAGAACAACAAGCTAAGGGAGAGGCAATGAAATATGACAGACGCTGCTTGGCGCTCAGCAAAGAAGAGGTTCAAGCCAAGTTAGACGCGGGACTTGATCACGTCATCCGCCTGCGCATGCCCGACGAAAGAATATTCGTATTTGAGGACATCATTCGCGGCAAGGTCGAAATGGACGCCGATCAATCCGACGACCAAGTTCTGATCAAGTCTGATGGCTTCCCCACCTATCACCTTGCAGCCGTGGTAGATGACCATTATATGGAAATCAGCCACGTCATCCGTGGCGAAGAATGGCTCTCTTCCACGCCCAAACATGTTTGGCTCTATGAATGCTTCGACTGGCAAGCTCCAAAGTGGGTGCATCTCCCTCTCATTCTTAACACTGACAGGTCTAAGTTAAGTAAAAGGATGAATGATGTATCCGTAGAAAGCTATTTGAGTAAGGGTTACCTCAAGGAAGCACTCACAAACTTCGTAGCTCTTTTAGGCTGGCATGCCGCAGACGACAGAGAGTTTTACAGTCTTGAAGAACTGTGTGAATCCTTTAGTTTGGAAAGAGTTAGCAAGGCTGGCGCAGTGTTTGATCTCACCAAGCTTGACTGGATGAATGGACAATACATGCGCAATCTGCCTCTCGAAGTGATCGCAGAGCGCGCCAAGAGCTGGTTTGACAAAGAACATACGTCTGATCAAAAACGCTATTTATCCATAGTTGACGCCGCGCGTCAGAGATGCACCTTGCTTCCGGAGATAGCTGAATATGCCTCTAACTTCCTTAACCGCAAGGATATCGATGAGGACAATCGTACGCTGATCGAAAGCGAAGATGCAAAGAAGGTTTTAAAGGACATTCACGATCGCCTTAGCAAGATTGATATCAACGATGCCGATGCCGTCAATCAGATGACAAAAGATAGCATTGAAGCTCTCGGAATCAAAGGGAAACACTTCTATACCCCACTCAGGCTTGCACTTATCAACATGCCTCACGGGCCGGATTTGCCCACCACACTTCAGATTATCGGCAAAGAAGAGGCTCTGTCTCGCCTGAAAAGATACTTCTAAATCCTAATCAACCCCATATTAGAGGCATGCGGAGAATATCTGTCATGCCTCTTTTCTATTGATTTCAATGCTTCTTCAGAGCCCTGCATTTTGAATACCGTTTTATGTCAAGTCCTGATATCAGGCATTCCCACAAAAAACCGA
>DIQS01000011.1:0-16258 GCA_002427325.1 Cloacimonetes bacterium UBA5456
GGTCATGGGCATGACCACATCATAAGCGAAACATAGGCTGAATGCAGTAAGGAAGGAGTAGGGCAGGTTCGCAAGATTTGTAAATTTCACAGCAAAGAAAATGTGGTTCAATTACCTTGGTCTTACCACCGATAAGATTGATTAATCCGATACTTACAGCTGATTTGTGAAGCATTCCCATGAAAACAAGCAGTTCAAGCTCCACATCCAATATGTGAGCAAACAAGAAAGAGCCTCCTTGCGGAAGCTCTTTCTTGCTAATTTAGCTAATGATTTATTTCATCAACATCATTTTGCGGGTCTGTGTGCCATGTTCTGTGTTCAGACGATAGAAATAGACGCCGCTGCTGACTTGGTTGCCGTTATTGTCATCACCGCTCCAAACAACGTTGGTTTTGCCGTAGGGGGCAATGTCGTTGAAGAGGGTCTTAACAAGCTGGCCTTTGACGTTGAATACTTCAACTTTTGCGTTGCCGGCGGCAGGCATGTCGAAGCTGATATTTGTTTCAGGGTTGAAGGGGTTGGGATAGTTCTGGTTGAGCAGGTTCGCAACTGAAGGTGCAGTTCCATCTTCCACAGAAGGATTACTTTCAGGAACGGGGAAGGTGATCTGCAGTTCCATGAACATCATGTTTCCACCATCGTTCTGGCTGTGAGCAGGTGGTGTGTGGACGGTTGAGCCCCAAGTAAAGTCATCAAGGAACATGATTCCGATCTTACCGACTACTTCGCCGCTCGGAAGGGTGCTCACAGTGATAACCTTGTTTGCGGGATATACCCACATGGGTTTGATGTTGCTGAACTGAGGTAGAGTATCCACGTTGTTAATGGTGATAGGGTCTGACCAATCATAGCCATTAACTGAAACGCTGACCCAGATTTCAGGGGTGTTCTGGTATGCTGCATATTCATCATAACCGTTATCGTTATACAACTTTGCGCGATAGCTGTCTTGCCACACTGCAACCATAAGTCCGTCTTCGTTTGGTTCGCTGACTTTCATGCCATTGTAGTGGAAAAACATTGAGCTTTCATGCAAATCGGAGTTGTAATGCGGGAAGGGATAGACCAATTCCGGGCTGAGATAACTCTCGCCATCGCTGGCAACATAGTATTCGGGCACGCCAAAAGGAGCTTCTACGTCCCATGGGGTGAACAATGTGTTAAAGTTATCATCTTCGTGTTTGCGAGGATAGATATCATTCACATCGACATGACCGGTAACAGGGTCAATCACAACAGTTTTGGGATATTGGAAAGAAGGATAGTAGGATCCATCATGTGTGCTCATTGCCATAATTGTAGGGAAGAGGAATTTCCCGTTATTGAGGCGAACAACGTTGAAGTGACTGGCATTTGAGATATTCCATAAAAGGTCTTCATCTGCGAAAGCACCATCATCACCTTGGAAATATCCTTCTCCGCCGGGTGTTCCACCGGGGTTCCAAGTTGCTCTATCCGGATCGCCGCTAACATAAACCCATTCGCCTTCACCATAGTTCGGGCAGATGAAAATGTCGGCGGTATTCTCTGGGATAGCATTAGAATCTGCATCGTATCCGAAGTGATGTCCAACATAATACACGTTGCCGATATCGTCAACAAATAGGGAGTTGCTGGGACGACGCCAGGTTCCATCACCGGCAAGGTGCCAGCCATCCATGGTTGGGATGTTTGTGTGGTGCCAAACGAGGTTTTCGCCAAATTCGATCATATCTGTATCGAAATCAGCATAAGCGAAAAGAGGGTTTTCGCTGGGAGCAACGTCGCCATCCCAAGGGGTGTGGTTAGAAGCGTTTCTGCCGGAAACATACACTCTGCGCATTCCGGGGACCGGAGAGGGTCCGATTGCCATTTGCGGCCAGATATATTCGTTGTCGTGAGTATCACCAATTCCATTCGGATTAGGGTCTATGGTAGTCCAAGGGTTGTCGATTGCAACGGAAATCTCGTTGAAGTTTCCGATATAGCCTTCATAGTAGCTATCACTGGCGACTTCCACTTCGAGTTCGTCGTCACCGTCTGCATTGCCGTGCCAAGCATAGAAGGGTTTGCCGGCGACGGGATCGATAGCCATTGCGGGATAACCTTCGTTCTTTGCAGTACGAGTGATTTCGCCATGGTCTGTGATGATTCCGGTTGCATCGATTGCTGCATAATATACACGACGGTATTGAGCATCACTTGTGGCTCTGCCATGATAGATGAGGAAATAGCCATCGCCATTTTGCTTGACCTGTATAGGTAAGCCATTATAACTTCCAACCATGTAGTCATAGTAGTTTGCTCCTATGATGGTCGGGTTCACGGAAAACGAGAATTCGGGCGTGTTACGCGTGCTTTGTGGCAGGCGTGTCATGCCTTCAACTTTGAGAGCCTCTCTCTGGGGGCCGGCTTGCATAGGCTTTGCAAATGCAACGCCGACGAGCAGGGTGAGACTAAGAGCTATTAAAAGAACTTTTTTCAATGTTCCTCCATTTATTTACGTTTAGTATTTTATCTTCAGAGACACTCTATGTGCACTCTTTAAGAAGCTTTCGGTTAATTTGCCCATATCTGTATAGGCATAGTCAATATTGAACACTCCCATTCTGGTAACCAGTTGCCAACCTGCGCCGGCACTGAAGCCTGCTGCGTCGTAGTTCAACTGATATCCAGCTCTGAGAAATAGGTTACCGTATTTATATTCGGTTCCGATGTTCCAGGTCTCCATGCGGTCGATAACGTTATCCATCTGTGCAGAAACGATCCAATGTTGCATATCGTTGCGCAGGATGTCTCCGGATACTCCGAGAGAGAAATGCATGGGGATCTTAACTTCGAATTCGGGGCCGTCTTCGTCGATGAGACCGTCTCCATCGTTGTCAAAGAGATCGAAGGGGTCTTCGTCATAGAGGCCATCTCCGTCGTCGTCAACACGATGTCGAATATCAGGGCCAAAGTTTTTCAGAGCCATACCAATGGTGATGTTGTGCCATCCCGTGTTATATTTGGAGCCGAGGTCTATCGCATAGGTATTCACGGGCTTGATGTTGGGAGCACCAACATAAAGGTCTTCGCGAATATATTTAGCGCCTATGCCGGCAGAGAACTTATCCGTAAACTGCTGACCATAAACTGCGCCAAAAGCCATGCTCGCTGCGGTGAACTTTTCGCCGGTGGGGCCAAATTCTTCTTCAGCGGTGATATCCATATCATCCATGTGGAGGACATTTCCATATAGGGCAAGGGTTGACACACCATTTGTATAGGTGGCGGCTGCATATTCATGCATGATCCCTGCCACCCAATTTGTATGGGAGAAAAACACTTGGTTATTGAAGGAAGGAGCTAATCCGGCGGGGTTCCAAAAAGCTGATGAGATGTCATCAGTAACAGCAGTATAGGCTTCACCCATACCGATTGCACGAGCATCAACGCCGAGCTTAAGGAATTGGGCACCAGCCGTTCCCACCTTGCCAAAAGGCTTTGCAAACATTGCGGATGGGACGAGGACAATCGCCAGAGCGAGGATTAAGATATATGTTCTTTTCACCTTTCCTCCCTTATTTAATTATTACAAACTTGCCGACTTTGAGCTTCTTATCGGCTTTGTTTTCCACACTAAACAGATACACACCGGGAGCTGTGATCTGGTTGTTGCGGGTCAAGAGATCCCAAGAGTGAATACCGCTTGCGGCTACGCCTTGAGTGGCTGCTTTTGAGACCGTTAATATATCTGTGTTGGTGGCACCCTCATGATCCAAGGTTTGGATGAGGTCGCCAGCCAATGTGTATATGCGTATGGTGCATCTTTCGGGAAGATTGATGAACCACAAGCGGCGGCTCTTGTCGCCTTTCTCGTCGTTTTCTCTTCTTCCGTCAAATGAGCTGTGTCCCATGTAAGGATTCGGAACCACCATGATCTTATCCATATTCTCTCTTGCAAGAGAGCCGGGGAAGACCACTTTCATGTTTGCAGAAGCGTCTCTACCGGTTTCGAGATAGTCGAGTTTGTGAGAGGGCATTCCGCGGTCATAAGCGGTGGCTGCGATATAATATTCCACACCTTTTCTGGGATACATGATGCTGGCTTTATAGTATCTACGGGCAAGGCGTTCTTTCTTGAGAGTTGCCTGAACATCGGCATCCGGAACCGTATTGATTGCAAAAGCGAACTTCTGCAAAGGAATGAGACGACGCTCAAAGAGCTCATCAAAGATTTCCGGTCTGCTTTCGAGTTCGGGGTGTATAAACAATCTTGCCTGCAGAGTCTGAATTTCATCATCGGAAAGCATGTGGTTGTTTATCTCAATATTATCAGCCATTTGCTGGACCTCAGGTGTCCAATCCATTTCAGGATTGTATAATGGCCAGCCGTGGAAAGTGTCTGTTTCTCCAACGGGGATATAGTCGTAACAATCGTTGAGTTTATAGAATTTTGAATATTCCTCGGATTTTTGCCATCCGCGATATTCGGGATTGGGATGATCGGAAGGATTAGGCAATCCGGTATCTTCACCACGATAGCCGCCATAATCGACGAATATGGATTCAACACCTTCGTTTACCTTATAGTCGTCTAAGTCTTGTTGTGTGTCAACCTTGTCCCAACGTTGGATGAGTTCCCAGTCTTCTTGGCTACCGCTGCCGGAACGTCCCCAGATCGTATAGCCTTGGAAGTCATGGCGCAATCTGTGTCCTGTCCAAGGATTGACCACGGCGTTTGCGTTCCACACTGTATTACCATTGTCCCATCTGAATTGCTCGGGCATTTCCATAGCATCCATTAATGAGGGCGGATAGAGGGTGGTGCAACTATCTACGAGGCCGAGAAGAGGATCAGGACCAAGGCTATCGGGCGGATTTGGGTTTCTCCATCCGATAACAGCGGTTGATACGGTCTTTACGTCGTAGGTAAATTCAGAACGGTTGTCCCAATATGTGTCAATTCTGCTTCCATCATCCAACATATCCACATAGAGAGCGGGAATTGTGGGTGGTTCGGGTGGATTGTAGTGAGGATAGATGTCCGGCAAAACCACGGTTGTAAGCGTTTGAGCCTGTCCATAGACTTCTTTTGCCCAGCGAGCTGAGCTCTTGAGGTCTTCGAGGTTTTCACCGGGGAAAACAGCGATGACAATCTTCATCGTGTGGCCGGGTTTTAGATTCCATTTTTTATCTTCGTCTTCATAATCTGCAGTGCCGGGCTGGGCACCATAGAAAGCAAAGAGGAATCTTGTATCGTTTGCCGAGCTTTGTTCAAACTCAGTAATGTCACCGGTATGGCGCAGTTCATGGAACTTCACGTTGTTCGGGTTTCTTCCGGTAAGCAACCAATACTTTTCGTTGGCAGTTTTCTTGCCGGAGCTTCCTGTGATAATCTGACGCGGAGCAAAGTCATCCGGTCCTTCTCCCACTTTCCAATACCAGCAATCAAATTTAAGCTGTTCGGGGTCTGGGGTACAAACGCGAGCGCCGACTATTCCCGTGGTGAGACCTCCGTCTCCGTCTTCGTCTCTGGTGTAAGCAAATTCATAGCCTTCACCTGAAACATAGCCGGATACGTCGTCACGAGCTTTTTCACTATCCCAAGTTTGAGGACCGACGTCGCAGTCCATATAAATACCCATGGCGCAATCCAAGAGTTCGTCTTCAGGGTTCATATTGGTGATATTGAACTCAATATAAACGAGGTTTTTAATGAAGTCATAGCTCCACTGATAGCTCAATTGGCGAACACGGATGTTTAGAGGATAGTGTTTATTCCTGCTCTTTGAACCGCCCCAGTGACGCATATCGCTGGTTCCGAAAGGACAATAGTCATAGTAATATGCGATTAGATCCTGTTCAGAAACAGGTGCACCGTCTTCGTCTATTCTTCCATCACCATCATCATCATAGGGTTCGGCAAAGTTGTATGCAGGGAGCAGGTTGTAGGATAGATCCATAAATCCTATGGGGAACCATATTTCTAACATCGCAGGATCATCCAAGATCGCAAATTCATGAGGTAATATCTCATGAAGGAAGCGACCTGAAAAACTATCAAACTCTTCGGGCATTTCACCGGGACGCCACCTGAAGGGGAATGTGAAGCCGGGGCCATCTTCGTCGATGAGACCGTCTCCATCATCGTCAATACCACGCTGTTGGGTTCTGGTGGACATCTTCATCATCTGGTCATATTGGTTGTGCACATCATAAAAATGTGCCAAATCAGATTTTGAACCTATGATGGGGTTGTATGCGGGCAAGAATTCATAGAGGGAAAGGTCTCCATCGAAACCAACAGTAACCAAAGTATCAATTACTGCAACCATGTTTTCATTCCAGTCAGGGTGAGCGGAATGGAGCACAGTTTGTTCCGTTGCTGTAGGCGGATAGACTTTCCAATATAGCTTTCTGCCAAAATCGTCGCGTCTTTGTTTCTTCGCACCAAACCACAAAGCGCCTTGGAATAAATAGTCAATACCTTTGCCTCCAGGATATTCCAAAGAAGGCCATGGGGGTACTGCGTCACTACCGGAGCCAAAAAAGCCATAGTTACTGACTCTCAGCCAAATGTTTCCAACGTCGTGGTAATTTGTGAGGTCAAACTTTTTGTCTCCCATAGAAGGAACTGCCATTGCTGCATAGGCTGAGCCCGCTAAGAGCATCATCAGAACAGCAAGACAGATCGCGAATTTATTAAATCTCATTAAAACACTCCCGGGTTTAATTTAATTTAAATTCAACCGGAACTATAAGCAATACGTCAACGGGTTGACCGCTGCTTTTTCCTGGCTGAAACTTAACTTTTTTAACAGCATCAATGGCAGCTTGATCGAGACCGCCGGCAACCGAGCGTCTAACACGAATGTCTCGAACAGAGCCGTCTTTAAGCACTTCCACTTCAAGTATAACTGTCCCTTGAATCTTGTTTCGGAGAGCAAATTCCGGATATACCGGTGAAATGCTCACCATTGGAACCGGTTCATCATCATAGGGCACGAAGTTAACTGGCGTCTCATCATGACCTAAACTTGAGCTGGTAGTGGTGGTATTGATGTTGCCGATTTCCTGAAGGGCGCGTTCATATACTTCAATATCGACGCTTTCTTCACCGAAGTCGTCGCCGATCACCAACGGAATATCAATTTCTAATTCTGTTTCCGGTGGTTCGATCTTCTCGCGCTCTTCCATGGGGATATCCACGAGTTCCATCTGCTGGGCTTTGAAGACCTGCTTGCGAACCTCGATCTTGGGTGTCACCATCATTACAAAAAGCAACATCGTCATCGCCAAAGCTGAAGCTTTACTAAACTGACTATCTGCATAGTCTTTCCAATCTGAATAATTATGCTTCATCTTCGTCTCCTACTTAAATGGCTGTTGCGATTCAAAGGCAACGACCAGGGTTTGAGCGATTTGGAGCTGACGCATAACGTCGCTCATTGCGCCATACTTGGTGTCTCTATCCGTTCTGAAACAGACCACCAATTCCGGGTCATCGGCTTTCTTTCTTATGAGAGTCGTGGAAACAAACACATCGTCATGACTCTCAATACGAGTTGGTATATCATCAATCAAAATAGTCTCATCCCTCATCACATATACTGTAGATGTGTGATTTCTCGGAATGCGTTCGATGCTCTCAGCAATAGGCCAGCGGTCACGCTCGACCCAAAACTTCTTTTCCTGAACAAACACGGTGGAAACCATGAAGAACAGGAGCAACAAAAACGCAATATCAGACATAGAGGAATCTGGAATTTTAACTTCGCGGTCTTTCTTAACTGCAATATTTGCCATCTCTTCCTCTCCTTAATTTGTCGATAAAGATATCTTCTCGATCTTTGCTGCTTTGAGGCGATCGACCACGCGGATCATATTGCTGTAAGCAGCTTCACGGTCTGTGATAATCTTGAAGATCATATCTGGGTTGATTTTTTGTTTTTGCTGAATCAAGACGTCCAATTCTCCGCTTTCATAATTCCGCGGAGTTTCGTTGTTCACCGAAATCAGACCCTCACTTGTGATCTGTAAACGGGTCATCTCTTTCTCGGTGAGCGTCAACACTTGGGCTTGTTGAGAGCTTTCATCGGCTGCCTGAGGGAGGACTATCTTGATTCCTTCTTTCACGTCGAACTTGGTGGTTGACATGAAGAATACGATCAAGAGAAAAGCAATGTCAGACATCGAGGATGTTGGTATCTCGGCTGTGCTTTTCCTTTTGCGTCCTATTTTCATTTTCTTTCTCCCTTAGGCTAATTATAGCATTGCGTCAACGACTTTTTCTGTTGCTTTCTGCATGTCGATCACCAGGGCATCAACCATGGTGACGAAGAGGTTGTTGAAGAATTGAACAGGAATAGCCACAATCAATCCGGCTTCGGTGGTGATAAGAGCAATCTTAATACCGGAAGCAACAATTGTAGCGTCCACTGCACGTGCGGCTGCGATAGCGTCGAATGCGCTGATCATACCAGCAACTGTTCCAAGGAAGCCCAACATCGGGGCTAAGGTGATGGTGGTAGAGAGTTCGAGGAAGCCTTTTTCAAGATAGCTCATCTCGATCATTGCTGCGTTTTCAATAGCTTTTTCAACCGCTTCAATTCCACCATCAGCTTTGAGTATGCCGGCGTGGATGACAGCAGCTACGGGGCCGCGAGTGTTTTTCGCAATCTCCAAAACTTCAGTAAATTTCTTCTCTTTAACGAGAGGAACAATTTTACTTAAAAAATCGTTAAGATTTATTTTGGCATGGATGAGGGAAATGAATTTCCATATCAAGTATGACAATCCATACAGGGCAACCAAAAGAATAGGCCACATTGCCCATCCGCCATCTTGAAACCATTTTACTAAGCCGCTACCAAATACGAGCTCGGCAAACCTTTGCAATAAACCGGCATCATTTGTAGCCTCTACTGCAGTTGTTGCTTCTTCAGCAAATGCCATTCCCGGGATCACCAGGCTAAGCGTTACTAACAGAAGCATAATTTTAGAGAACTTTCTCATTTTATGATTCCTCCTTGGAATAATTTAGAAATTATAGGATACCCCGAAGGTCATGCCTCGGTACTTATCAACGAGTGAGGGGTTTCTGGTCTGTATGCTGTGAGTATATTCCACTTCTGGATATACAAAATCGACCAATGCATCAGCGAGATCAGCTCCGTCTTCATAAGGAGAGCCGGTCTTGGAATACACGCCCATAATGTTTGTTGTTTTAAACAGATTTTCTACGTCAAAGAAAAATCTGAGACTGTTTCTTCCACCCAGATACACACCTTTAGAAAGCCTGAGGTTTGCCTGATGAGTGGGTTTCATACGTTTGCTATTTGTATCCATCATAGATTCGCTAATGATGTTCTGCGGGGTATAAGGCCTGCCGGAAGCTATGCTCCAGTTGATGTTTGCAGAAAAGTCATCAAGCGGCAAAATATAGTTTGTAAAAGGAACAATGAATTCCTCGCCGCGACCGATTCTAAAGGTATAATTGATAGAAGCGTTGTGACGAATGTCCCAATCCAAGGGGAATTCACGCAAAGAAGTGTTTTCATCTTGGATCACGGTAGAAGAATTGTTGCCATTTGCCCAGGCAAGAGAATATGCTAAACTCCATGTGTTGAAGTTTGACAGCATCTTTTCAAGCTGGACATCTATGCCACGGGTTGAACCATAGTCTTCGGAAATAAAGCGATACCAAGAGACGCTTTCTTCGCCGAGTTTACGTTCTTTCATCGTGCTTACATAGTTATAAAGGTTTTTGAAATATGCCGTCATGTCGATAACATAGTCATCACTGAGCTGGTGAGAAAGACCGACTTCATAGGTAACGGTGATCTGAGGCTCAAGTGAAGGATTGCCGACAGTGACAGAGGTGTCGGAAAGAGTGGCATCATCCGGAGTCTTGGATGTGAAGATATATTGCATCTGAGGCAATTGGTTCTGATAGTTATAGGCAAAACGCAAGACATCACGTTCGGTGATGGGGTGGGATACACCCAAGCGCGGAGATACCATCATCTGGAACCTATCTTTCTTATCAAATTCTCTGGTTCTGAAAGTGCCATCGTCTTGAAGAATCTGATAGTGGCTACCCAAATACCAGAAGTCGAGACGCAGACCTGCGTTCACGATCATGCCTTCCCATTCCATCTTGTCTTGGAGATAGTAAGCAGCTTGCCACGGAGTTGCGGCATATCCATCTCTTTGACCGGAGGCAGCTTTGGCTGCATTATAATAGTCGATGGGTTTATAAACTGGCACCATCTGACTGGTTGTGGAAGGCAAAACTGCATCACTGCCGGTGATGGAAACCAATGCATAAAGCTCATCAGGAACATCCACGGTTCCATCTAAATGGAAACGAAGAGTATCTTCATCAGTGACATTGTAAATTGACTTCAGATAATCCTGTCTTCTGTCTTCGTAGATGCTGAGAAAGTTTTGAAGCTGGTTCTTTGAAATGTCATGACGGATGAGTTCCAGACCGGTCTTAGCAAGGTGAGTTTCGTTGATTTGCCATTCAAAATCACCTCTAAAGTTGAGGGTCGTTGTCTCGTCGTCGATGAAATTGGTATAGATCGTGCCGGGTGCATAGAAGCCGGGAATAGAGCGTGGGTCTTCTACGTTCTTAATGCGATACGACCAGTTTTCGGCAGGACGGAATCCGCCATAGTCATGTACGCCGTCATAGTTGTCATCGATTGTTGCATAACCATAATTGCCGACACCAACTTGATCAATATAGTCGTCGCCGGGATTGTTGGGGTCTATAACCATAAACATATAGTTGTTACGATCAATCCCGCGAGGGGCAAGCTCAGTAGTCTTGTTATAATAGCTTGCTTTGAGTGTGAGGTGCATATTGGTGTTGAACATATGGTCATAGGTGCCGATATACTGCCTCTGGATCACTTCATTATATTGATAATGTTGCAAAGCATAACGCCAAGCATAGGAGCCACCCGGGCTGAAGGGGGTGTTAAAACTTCTATCTCCACGAACTGCAAAAGTAAGCTTTTGAGCATCAGTGATGTCATACTTTGTTTTGAGGTTCACATTGTAGCTGTTATAGTTGCGATTGCCCAGATCAATGCCCAAGATGCTTGAGCGGCCTTTATAAGGGTTATACACTGGATATTCATAATCCATGAGAGTTCTGCCTTCAAAGGAGTAATCACTATTGGGATCAGTAATATAATAGTCCTTATAGCGACCGTCCAACCATTCGCCGCCACCATTGAGGTAGAAGGTAAACTTCTCTTTCAACTGCTGCGAGCCAAAGGGGACAACGGGGCCGCCAATGGCAAGCTTAATGACGTCTGAATTACGTCCGCCCGTGAGAATATGGTCAGTATTATATTCGATCTTTCCTGAATAGAAAGGATCGCCGTCCTTGGTGACGATGTTGATAACTCCGGATTGAGCGTTTCCAAATTCGGCAGGGAAACCACCGGTCATCACCTTCATGTCTTTAATAGCATCTGTATCGACTGAAAGAGCACTTCCGCCATCAACGGGGTCTGATACGCTCATGCCGTCAACAGTGAAGTTCACTTCATTGGATCTTCCTCCGCGAATATGCAATTCACCACCGATATTGGTTACACCTGCTTGCATGGAAACAATATCGGTAACGTTTGTAACAGAGGAATCAAGATAGCTATCCATGTCGATCTGATGAGCAGATCCGATACGAGTTTTCTCCACGGCGTCTTGAGTTCCTTGAACCACCACTGCCGCAGTTTCGATTCCACGACGGGACATTTGAGGATCAACCTGAGCAGCTTGTCCCACATTGACACGGATATTTTCATAGGTGACAGTATCGTATCCAACCAAGGAAAATCTAACTGAATAGACTCCCGGTGGAACGTTAATAATAATGAGTTGGCCACGCGCATTTGTTTGACCGCCGGTAACACGTTGATTACCGGACATCACAACAACGTTAACAAATTCAAGAGGACGCCCTTGGGCATCACGAACTCTTGTGGTCACTCTACCTGTAGTCTGCGCATCGAGAAACACGACGCCGACGAGTAACACTATAAGCAGTATCAATGCATTCTTTCGCATCGATAAACCTCCCTTAATCCTGGCTTATTAATTAACATATAAAATTTCACCAAGGTAAAAAATCTCCTCGAAAGAAAACCTTTCACCTCAATAGTCTCGCATATATATCATGCAAGAATACGTCAAGCAGTTTTTTTGCAATACGCTTTTTAGTCAAGACTAATTCTTTGTCTGAACCAATGTTTAGCAAGATATTTATTCTCATTTAAACACAACTCTATCTTTTTCACAAGATAAGATAATCTCACCTAAATATCGGGCTGATACATCATGTTGCAATTTATCTGCCAAATCTTTTGACAATACTAAGATCATCCCCACTCCAAGGTTGAAAGTTTGTTTCATCACTTCGTCGGAAACGTTACCACCTTTTTGGATGACTTTATAAATCTGCGGGATTTGATTGTGATCCAGCGTGATTTGAGCTTGCAGATGATCGGGGATAACGCGGGAAAGATTCCCTGCGATTCCTCCGCCGGTGATGTGGGCAAGAGCGCGCAAGCCGGGGTCTTTGAGATAGGGCATGAGCTCATGCAGATAGCTTTTGTGAACAGCCAACAGCGTTTCGCCGACTGTCTTGTCTCCGCCGGGGAGCATGCTATCCACATCGAGTTTCATGATATCAAAGAGCACCTTTCGGGCAAGCGAAAAACCATTGGTATGAAGCCCGCTTGAAGGCAATGCATAAAGAACATCTCCCTCTTGCATGCTGGCTCTGGGCAAGAGATAATCCTCTTCCACGAGACCGATGATGGTCCCTGCCAGATCAAAATCTCCTTCCTTATATAGTCCAGGCATCTCTGCCATCTCTCCGCCAATGAGAACGCAGTTGTTTTCTTTGCAAGCTTTCACAAAGCCGTCGATGATGGAAGTGATGATATCTACAGACAACTTGCCCACTCCGATATAATCCAAAAAGAACTGAGGGATTGCGCCTTGCACGAGGATATCATTCACGCAATGATTCACGAGGTCTTGACCGACGCTGTCAAACTTCCCTGCCATGATTGCAACCATGAGCTTTGTGCCCACTCCGTCTGTGCTTGAGACCAAGATAGGCTTATCCCAAGCCTCTTTGTCCATGCGATAGAGCCCGCCGAAGCTACCCAATTCGCTGAGCACATTTTTGTTGTAGGTAGTACGAACCCTGTCTTTGATATTCTTCACGGCTTGTTCGCCGGCTGCGATATCAACTCCGGCTTGCTTATAATCCACGGAAGCGGTCTTCTTTTCAGTCATCTTATTTCCTCATATTTTCTTTGGTTCATCGGCGAAACATCTTTCACGGATGAATAAGCACGATCCGAAAGGGGAAGCATGTGAAGCTCCCCTCTCGGGTCAATATTATTCTTGTTAAACACAAAAGACAAGCTTACTGTGAAGGAGATTCTTGGCTTTGCTCTTGGTTTTGCTCGGCTTCCATCTCGGGATTATCGATCTGAGTTTCAGGGACTTCAGTTTGCACTTCAGCCATAGGCGCACTCACGATATTTCCCGTTTTTTTCAATGCGGACATTGCATAGATGATTGCCCCCAAAAGCACGATCATGACGATCAGTTTCGGCCAATTATATCCTTTCTTCCGGCGTTTACGCCACTTCTCTTCTGTTGTTTCGTTAAAGTCTCTCACGAGCTTAGTTCCTTAAGATATGATGCAAATCTGTTCACGCCTTCGATGATGTTTTCCATGCTGTTTGCATAGGAGAAACGCACGGTTCCTTCCATTCCGAAGGAAGAACCGGCAACGAGGGCGACGTGATATTTATCCAAAAGCTCATCGCAGAACGCTATGCTATCCTTGATGCCTTTGTTATTATTGGCAAGATACCAGTCGATATTGGGCATGATATAGAAGGCACCCTGCGGTTTCTTGCAAGTAAGATGAGGTATTTTCATCAAAGCATCATAGAGATAGTCTCTGCGCTTGTCAAATTCTTGCCTCATTTTCTCGATGGAATCGTCTTCATTATTAAGAGCGTCCACGCAAGCATATTGGGTGATGGAGTTCACGTTTGAGGTGGCATGAGCCTGAACTCTGCCGGCTGCTGCGATGATATCGGCAGGACCTGCGGCATAGCCCAATCTCCATCCCGTCATGGCATAAGCCTTAGATACTCCATTGATGACCACCGTTCTGGCTTTCATCTCAGGGCTCAATGCTGCAATAGAGATATGCTCGGCATCGTCATAGATCAATCTTTCATAGATTTCATCCGAGACCACCACGAGATTGTATTTCTCGCAAACATCGGCGATGGCTTGCAATTCCTCACGGCTATAAACTGCACCGGTGGGATTATTCGGCGAATTCAGGATGAGCACCTTAGGGCAGGCACATTCTTTGACGACACGCTCGAGGTCTTCAGCCTTCATCTTATATCCATTTTCTGCCAAAGTGGGAACATAAACCGGCTCAGCATCTGCTAAAAGAGTCTGATAGGGATAGCTCACCCAATAGGGGCTGGACATAAGAACCTGATCACCTCTATCGCAAACAGCGATGAGCGCATTGACGATGGACGCCTTGGCTCCCGGTGACACGAGGATTTGGTTCGGAGCATAGTCAAGATTGTTTTCTCTTTTAAACTTCGCACAAATAGCCTCTCTGAGCTCGATGATTCCGGGGTTCGGGGTATATCTGGTATGATTGTTGTCGATCGCTTTGTGAGCAGATTCTTTGATATACTCCGGAGTGTTGAAATCCGGCTCGCCAACGCCAAAGCTAATGACGTTGATCCCATCCTTTTTCATCTGCGTCGCTTTTGCGCTCAGACTCAAAGTTGGCGAGGGTTTGATGTGTTTAACACGATTAGACAGCTTAATTGCCATCTTATCCTCCTATATTATTTTATTTTTGAGACATAAGTAAGACGAGGACGGAGGTGTTGACCACATCCTCGGTTGAACATCCGCGAGAGAGATCGCAAATGGGAGCAGCCAAGCCCTGAATAATGGGCCCGATTGCTTCATATCCAGCCAAACGCTGCACCAATTTATAGCCGATGTTTCCTGATTGAAGATCGGGGAAGATCAGTGTATTTGCACGTCCCTGAAGCGGACTATTCGGCGCCTTGCTCTTTGCCACGGATTCAACGATTGCGGCATCAAGCTGCAATTCTCCGTCATAAGCAAAGTCAACATTTCTCGCTTTAAGAATATTCATCGCTGAGCGGACTTTTTCCACCAATTCATGCTCTGCGCTTCCCTTTGTTGAGAAGGAGAGTAGCGCCACTTTCGGTTCGTCACCGAGTATGTTTTTACGCGTGAAAGCTGTGGAACTGGCAATATCTGCCAACTGTTCATCCGTGGGATTTGGTACCACGGCACAGTCCGAGAAAAGCAGGCTTTCTTCGCCTTCTTTGGGAGAGACCATGATGAAAGAGGAAGAGACTGTCTTGAGTCCGGGCATCACGCCCACGACCTGCAAGGCGGAGCGTAAAACGTCGCCCGTTGTATTCGCCGCACCGGCAACCATGCCGGAAACAAGCCCTTCATGCACCATCATCGCTCCGAAGTAGAGCGGATTTTGCATAGTAGCAAGCGCAGCCTCTTTGCTAAGGCCTTTCTCTTTGCGCTTTTCATAGAAAATATCGGCAAAATCTTGGAGCTTTTCATGTCCGGCAGGATCGATAATTTCAATCCCATCGAGGCTCACGCCGACTTCAGCAGCTTTGGCTGATACTTGATCTTTGTTTGAGAGCAAAACTACTTTTGCAAGTTTTTCTTTTACGATATTAGCAGCGGCTCTGATGACTCTCTCATCCAGCGCTTCGGGTAATACGATCGTGCCGCCTACTTGTCTGGCACGGTTTTTCAAGGTTTCAAGGATGTGCATTTATTCTCCATTTGTTTCATTTTCGACAACGAGCTCAGAAAGATCGGCAACGCGATTGAACTCACGACGGATGTTATAAAGCAGCGCATAACGATTTTGCCTGATCTTTTCGTCTTCACAATTCACCAAGACTTCATCAAAAAAGCGATCGATATCCGGGGCAAGGCTCACCAATTCTTTGAGCGCATGGTGATAGTCCAGCTTTTTAAGTGCTTGACTGATCCTGCCGCTGAGCGAAGCTAATGCCTCGTGCAGCCTGCGCTCCGCCTCGTGTTCAAACTTGCTCTCATCCAAATCGGAAAAGCTTTCCACATTGGCGATGATATTTGCCACGCGTTTATATCCGGTGACGAGGCGAATGAAATCGTCCTC
>DIQS01000011.1:16387-34106 GCA_002427325.1 Cloacimonetes bacterium UBA5456
GAGGCGAATGAAATCGTCCTCTTCTTTCTGAGATTGCAAAGAGCGTGCTTTGGCGATGATGTCCGGGATGCTGCGGATCTTAGCATGAATCACAGCGGCGATCACGTCATAGCCTATGCCACTTTGTTTGAGCAGCCATTCCACTCTTTGCGTAAAGTAATTCTTAAGATATTCACGAAGGTCTTTGGGTCCGCCTTCTCGCGGTCCCACAATCTTTATTGCATCCCCGATGAGCTCAACGATATCCAGATCCCACTCTCTCTCGGCGATGATCTGAACCGCTCCGCCCGCAGCACGACGCAGAGCAAAAGGATCGGTGCTGCCGGTGGGCAAAAGTCCCACGCTCACGATTCCTGCAACGGTGTCCAGCTTGTCTGCAACCGCACAAACCGCACCCGCAAAGGTCGTGGGCAATCCATCGTTCCCGCCTCGGGGCATATAATGTTCATAGATAGCCTCAGCCACAACGGGGTCTTCCCCGCTCACCAAAGCATATTCCTTGCCGATATAGCCCTGCAATGCGGCAAATTCATTCTCGCCCAACATGAGTGTCACGAGGTCTGCCTTACAAAGCTCCGCCGCGCGAAGAACTTGTTTCCTCTGGATTTCATCAGCACCGAGCTTTGTGCAAATTACATCGGCAAGCTCAATGATGCGCAGTCTCTTATCATCCAAAGAACCCAGCTTTGCCTGAAAGACTACATCTTTGAGCTTGGGCAAATAGCTCTCTAAGGGCGCTTTACAATCTTCGTTAAAGAACCACAGCGCATCGTCTAAACGCGCTTTCACGACCTTTTCATTACCGGCACGGATGATGTCCGAAGCCTCAGGATCGCCATTAGAAATGAAGACAAAGTGATTTGACAGCTTCTCATCCGCATCATAGACGGAAAAGTATTTCTGATTTTGGCTGATGGTTGAGGTGATCACCTTTTCCGGCAAGCTGAGATATCCCTCGTCAAAGCTACCCAAAACGGGTGTAGGATATTCCACGAGATTGGTAACGGTTTCCAAAAGCCTTTCATCTTCTTTGACGCTCAAGGCTGTCCCCGCCAAGAGTGTATCAGCCTTTTCACGGATGATGGCTTTTCTCTTTTCGTGGCAAGGAATCACATAGTGCGCCTCTAACAGCTCTTCATATTTGGCGGGACTGGGGATAACAATCGTCTTATCCAGCCCCAAAAATCTATTTGCCTGACTGATATTCCCGCTTTTGATGCCATGGAAATCAAGCTCGATCACGCTTTCATCCATCATCGCCAAGATATGGCGCACAGGACGCAAAAATCCAAAATCTCTATTCTTCCAGAGCATCTTCTTCGGTAGCGGAATCGTGGGCACCACACTGATTATCCAATCTTTTAGAATCTCTTGACTGAGTCTTCCTTTTTGGACAAAGCTCACCCCGATGAATTCACCCTTTGGCGTTTGAACAATGCTCCAATCCCCTTCCCCCGCCCCACTTTTACGCAAGAAACCCAAGCCTGCTTGAGACAGATTTCCTTCGCTATCAAAGGCGATGTTTTTGTAGGGACCGGTCTTTTCCACGCGGATATCCTCTTGTTTTTCAGGGATGCCGAATGCGAGAATAGAAAGGCGGCGCGGCGTGCTGTATGCAGCAATCTTCTCCGCGCTCAAGCCTGCTTCTTTCAAGGCCGATTCAAATGAGTTCTGCAGATGTTTTAGCGCCGGTGCTAAAAAGGCATCCGGCAGTTCTTCAGTCCCCAGTTCAAAGATGAATGACTTCAAATATATTTCCTTTATAATGTATTAAAACTCATAACCCAAAGAAAGCCGATTGCTGAGACCTAAATCCCCAAAAGAGACCACTGCATAATCCAAATGCAGCTGCGAAATAGTGTAGCCCATACCCAAGCTAAATCCACCCAAGAACCCCGTCTTGCCACCCATGTTATAATCCCCAAAATCACTTCTGAGACCGGCTCTGAGGGCCAAAACCGAGAAAGGCAGATATTCCACGCCCAGTCTTGCACGAACATTTTCCGCACTCGCTTTTTCCAGCTCGAATGCACCCAAAAGCTTTTCGGTCGGGCGCATGCTGATGCCGGCAGCAAAGACCATCGGAAGTCCTTCGTTGTGTTTTTCTTCCGTATAATAAGAAGTTTGAATCCCGAGATTTCGGACGCTTAGCCCCACCTTGATCTTTTCATTTGCGGTGTGATGCAAGATTCCCACATCCAGCGCAACTGCACTCGCCGACTTATCGTCGATGCTATCCGAGATCATCTTGATGGTTGCGCCTACATCAACGCCGGCATTCACATAATGAGCCATGCTTCCATAGAGGATAAAGCTATGCGCACCAAATGTTTCTCCGGTATCAACATATTCATTGGAAGCCGAGATTTCCGTTCTATCCATCAATCCACTATTCCAATATTTGATCCCCCCGCCAAAAGCCATCTTATCGTCATGGGGATGAACATATTGAACGCTACCACCGCCGCTTCCCACAAAGTGAGAGGCAAAGCTGCTCGAGACGCTTTTTCTGGGACTTCTTAGAATCAATGAAGGATTAAAAAAGAGCCCTTCAGTGCTTGTGGCGATGCTGCTGAAAGCTTCGCCCATCGCAGAGCTGCGAGCGTCATAGTTGTGTCTCAGTGTAGCAAATCCGGTGCTACCCGCGTTTTCACTTTGAGCCGGGAGCAGTGCTATCCAACTCGCTAAGAGCAGCAAGAATAATGCTTTCCATTTGTTGAACATTCTGATACAATTCCTCATCATTTTTGGCGTGCATCATCGCAAGCCGTTTATCTTCCTGACGCAGATATTCGGAAAGATGTCTCAAAACCTGCATATAATGTATATTTGAATCGTGGGGGACAGCGATCATGAAGATCAAATGTGCCGGCTCGGAATCCACCGAACCAAAATCCAGCCCCTCGTTTAGCAGACATACTGCAATCCCCAGCTTGTTCACACTGTGGTCGCGTGCATGAGGGATGGCAACCCCACGCCCTATCCCGGTGCTCATCGCTTCTTCTCTGCTTTTCACCGCCTTAATGAAAGTATCTGTATATGCAAGAACATCATGCTCATATAATATTTTCACCATATGTTCCAAACACTGGTTCTTGGAAGCGAATCCTTCCATCTTGCGGGTCATTTCCAGCCGAAAAAGTGTATTCATGTTTTTTACCTGCGTTTTATCTTAGAAGCCATTGTTTTTTTATCCCTGCAACCGTCAATCTATTTTTAAAGGCAGGATCAATGTAAACTGGCTACCGCTGTTTAATTTGCTCTCTACTTTTAGCTCGGCGCCGATCAGGCGCGCAAAATTTGACGAAAGAATGAGCCCCAAACCGCTACCGGACTCGTTTGCAGTGCCATATTGCCTCAATTCACTATTGAGACTAAAGATTCTTTTGAGATATTTTCTGGGAATACCAACCCCATGATCCGAAACGCTGATCTCCACCTTATCGTTTTTGGCGGCAACAACAATATGCACCTGTGAATTCTCCACAGAAAATTTAATCGCATTGGAAACCAGGTTTCTGATGATCACAGAAATCAGACGCATATCACTATAAATCCTGATATCTTTATCCATCTCTAAGATAATCTCGACATTCTTTTGTTGGGCTGAGACATCAAACTGCCTAACTGCATATTCAATAAGCTGTTTAAGCGAAATATATTCCTTTTGCAACACGACCTTACCCGTTTGGAATCTTGACCAATCAAGCAAGTTTTCCAAGAGAACGTGAATGGTGCGCGCTGAATTATTCACCTGTCTAAACGCCGAATGCACGTCGTTTATTTCCAATTCCTCGCAGTTATCCATCATGAACTCAGATAGCGAGATTACGGCATAGATAGGATTTTGCAAGTCGTGGGCAAGCAGAGTGAAGAATCTATCTTTGCTGGCATTTAACTCCGCTAATTCACGCACCAAACTACTCAATTGTTCATCCTTAACTCTGCGCTGACTGATGTCGCGGATAAATCCGTCCAAAATCTCGGGATTGCCCTCTTCATCATAGAAGGCACAGCCCGTTTCCATCACCCACACGATTTTGCCGGACTTGTGTTTGATCCGATATTCGATCTGAAATTGATTGCCGGACGCCACTCCCTCGTCGATGGTTTTGCGCACCATCTCCCTATCCTCAGGCACAATGAGGGAATCATAGCTGAGCACATTATTGTGCATAAGTTCCTGCGGATGATAGCCCGTGAGATCGTGACATCTTTCAGACATAAATAGCATCGTCCAGTCTTTGTCGTTTTTACAACGATATGCCAAACCTGGCAAATTGTGTAAAAGATTTGCCATCATCATCTTCGCATCCCTGTCAAAGACAGAATTTGATAGCTGATCCAAGCTCTTATTTTTGTGTTTTATTTTATCCTTTTCCATGAAAAGCATATTGAACACAAAGCCAATATTCTGTCAAGACCGAAATTTTGCCTGCGAAGCCCTCCCCCTTCGCAGGCTTCTAAAGAATTGTTATTTTATTACGATAAACTTACCAGAAGCCAGCGTTTTACCATCATTCACACGATAGAGATATAAACCGCTTTTTAGCCCTGATATATCCAATGATCTTTCATTTTGTCGCAGCATATTCGTCTTCACTAATTGACCGCGCAGGTTGTAGATAGAGACCGTGGTTTCACCAAAAATCTCGCCGTCAAGCTTGAGACTTGCACCCTCGCGCACAGGATTGGGATATACGCCAAATATCGCCACGGGAACGACCTCATCATTCACGGAAACCGACTCCGCCTCAAGTTTCACATCCGTAGGCATCATTCCCACCGTGTAGCTCTTCCAAAAGCTAAGGTCAGAATGATAGATATCAACGCTTCCATTGTCTCCCCAATTGGGCTTCATAAACGCCACGATCTGCTCGTTGCCGCAAATCTCTGATGCGTTAAGAGCGGGCGCAGTTTGAACCGTTGCATCTGTTCCATCAAAATAGTAGGAATAGATTGCGTCTCCGGAACTGTCTGCCACATAAGCTACGCCTTCCCGGTCAAACCAGATATTCCCCGGAGTGCCGCCCAAATCCAGCGTCGTAATGATGTCCGCATCTTCGGTCAAAATCACGATCTTGCCGCTCACATCCGACCAGTTGCCCGTGCAAGAGACGTGGATATTCCCATCATGAACAACCACATATTGCGGATTTGCCGGAAGCTCTATTTCCTTGATAACTGTAAAGCTATCGAGCCCTATCACCACCAAGCCGCTACCGCCATAGTTTTGCATATAATCGCCGGTGCAAACCGTGTAAAGCATCCCATTTTGGGTCGCCATCCCCTCGGGGGACACGCCTACTGGGATGGAAGCAAGCACACTACCCGTGCTTAGATTCATCTTATAAACCTTGCCCGAAAATAGTCCGCTGATATAAGCAAAACCATCGTGAATAACCATGTCCCAAGGATTGCTGCCAACTTCAACTAAATAATTTGCCATAGTCTGACCGCTATTGGGATTGATCTTTTGAATTGAATTATCGCCGGAATTGACTACCCACAGGGCGTCCTCATCGACTGCAAGCCTATTGGGAGTATTGCCCAAGATGGCAAAATTGTTTTCAGCCTGAACACTCTCGGTATTAATGCGGCTGAGTGTACGAGATTGGGAATTGACTACCCAAAGTGTCTCTGCGCCTAAAGCACTGATCAGCACAAGCGCAAAGAGTAGCAGGATAATTTGTCTGAGTTTCATCTGTTCACCTCTTTTTTAATAATTGTGACTTGAGATGAACGCTAAACAGGATTGATCTCAAAACTCCGGAGACCTCACCTCTAAGATACTTGCTGGCAGGTTTCCTGGCTCGCAGCGGGTTGCTCGGATTGTGTTTAGTGAGCGTCGAGCCTTGCCTTCCCATCTGATTTTTTCAAACAGTGGCAAAACTCACCCATAGTGCTGCATACAGTGGCGGAGGCCGCTTCGCTTGCGAATTCCCTATTACCTATGAATAGCACCGTCAAGTCACGATACCAAGGATATCGGAGGGCGTGAAAAGTCAAGAGTTTTGTTATGCTCACTTCGTTCGCCGATTTTGCGATTTATCGATTTAACGAGTAAAAAGCTGACGTTTTATCGGTTAACGAGGGCGTTAACCTACCAACTCCATCGTGCGCTGTCGCGGCCGGTGTGGAAACGCCTTCGTTGCCATGAGCGACACATGCTACGCTGTCGAGGCCGGGGTGGGAACGTCCTCGTTGCCACGAGCATCAGCATCCCATTTAAACAACCTCAAAGAAAAAGGCCCTTAACTGAGTTCCTCTTCAAATCATTTTCTAAAAATAATCACTTTATCAGTTTGCAGTTCTACAAACCCGAAAGCCAACTTGGTTGCTCCTATAAGAAGGAATATTGATGCCGCGGTGGGCAACCTGGCACCACTCGTCGATGAAGAACCAAGAACCGCCGCGATGAACACGGACTGTCCCGCTTTCAGGACCGCTTGGATTGTTTGAAGAACTACTACTGTAATATGACGCATCATACCAATCCCAGCACGATTCACAAACATTGCCACTCATATCGTAAATGCCGAGCGCATTTGCCCTTTTGCCTCCCACGGGATGCGCACTGCTGTTAGAATTATTATAATACCAAGCCACATTGGCGATAGCATCCGAGCCACTATAGAGATAATTGGGATTGTTTGTAGCACCACGAGCAGCATATTCCCATTCAGCCTCCGTAGGTAAGCGATAGCCATTGGCGTTCCAATTGCAGATTGCAGCATTCCATGTAGCATTGTTTTCTGTGGGAACTATTCCCCAATCAAGAGGATTGGTAAAGCCTCTAATACTATACACCGGCATGAGTCCTTCATTCAAACTGCGTAAATTACAATATTTTATAGCATCATACCAGCTTACATTATAAACTGGATAATTGTTGCCTACTCCATAATCTGAAGCCGGGTTGGAGCCCATGATAGCCTCATATTCACCCTGTGTCACTTGATATTTACCAATGAAGAAAGAATCCAGTGTTACGCTGTGAGGGGGAAATGCATTGTCATTTTCCTGCCCCTTATTTCTACCCATTGTGAAAGTGCCGCTGGAAACATAGACCATTTCAGGGCTACCCGGACTAAAAACATAAGTAGCACTCGCTATCTCGCCGTCATTTAAGCCCGCCTTATATGCGCGTGCCTTAATAGTCGTGTCTTGAGATACATGGATAGCGTCTGAATATACAGGCGAAGAAGCGGTGGGATCGGATCCATCCGTAGTGTAAACAATAGTTGCATCCGGCGTTAAGCAAGCAATAGACACATCTTGAGCTACACCGTATAATCCTCCGATAGGCATAAATGTCGGCGTAGCTACCGCTGGAATTATTGTGAATTCTGCCGTAACAACATCGCTGTTATCCCAGTATGCCTTATATGCAAATGCTTTAATTGTCGCAGTTTCGGTCAAAGTGAAAGGTTCATAATATACAAAAGAATACATTCCCGGATTCGTGCCGTTTTTCGTATAAAATATTTTCGCACCTGCGGTAGGGCAAGACAATGTCACACTTTGAGATACATCAAAAGTGCCGCCGGCGGGACTGATGGTCGGAGCGGCTACTTTTTGAACGTTTATAGTATATTCTGCTGTGGCTATATCGCTATCTTCCAAACCTTCTTTGAATGCACGTGCCTTGATCGTTGCAGTCCGAGGCACCAATAAGTCGTCGTAAAATATCTCAGAAGACGCAGTTGGGTCCTCACCGTCTTCAGTATAACGGATAACTGCGTCTTTGGTCGAACATTTGATGACTATACTCTGAGGCTCATCATAAGTCCCTGCTTTGGGACTAAAAGTGGGCTGTGCTACTTTCTTGGAATTAGGCTCGGTAGGTTTATTCTTACAGCCGAAAAGCAGAATCAGTATGCTCATCATAGAAATCATAATAATCAAAAATTTGAACTTTTTCATGGGGTCTCTCCTTTGGATCGCTTTTTTACATTGTATTATGATGTTCAAATAATGTCAAGCAAGATGTTGCTGAAATAATAAGTTCCGATTTAGCGAGCTGTCGCGGCCGGTGTGGGAACGCCCCCGTTGCCACGAGCGACAGCACTCCATTTAAGCCCCTTCAAAAAAAGAGGCCCTCAGCCGAGAACCTCTTCTAATCATTAGTTCACCTCATCATTTTGCCGACCGGCAAACCCGAAAGCCAATCATGCTATTCTTGTAAGCAGGATTATCATCGCTGCGATTTGAAACACGGCAGTATCTGTCGTTGAGACTCCAACAACCACCACGTATCATGCGGTCTGACCCGCTTTCAGGTCCCTTTGGATTGTTGGAAGGACTACTGCTGTAATATGAACTATCATACCAATCCCAACACCACTCAAAAACATTGCCACTCATATCGTATATCCCGAGCCCATTGGGAGCTCTTGTGCCCACATGAAACATGGTGCTGGCATTCTCATTATACCAAGCCACATCTCTGGCATTATCTGAGCCACTATAAAGATAATCCGGATTGTTCGTAGCGCCGCGAGCGGCATATTCCCATTCTGCCTCCGTGGGCAAGCGATAACCATTGGCGTTCCAATTGCAAATCGCAGCACTCCAAATTGAATCATCGTCATCCGTGCTTGACACCTCTCCCCAATTATCAGGATTGGTAGAACCGGCTATGCTATATGCCGGCACGAGCTTTTCTCTCATACTGCATAAATTACAAAACTTTATAGCATCATACCAGCTTACATAATAAACAGGATATTTGTTGCCTACGCTATAACTATGTGATGGATTAGAACCCATGATAGCTTCATATTCACCCTGCGTCACTTGATATTTACCAATGTAAAAAGAGCTCAGCGTTACGCTATGAGTGGGAAGTTCATAGTTGGGTCCATCTCCTTTTGTTCTACCCATAGTAAAAGTGCCGCCGGGAACCCGAACCATCTCGACAAGACTTGGGATTTCCGGTTCTGTAGTTTTTTTGCCACAACTAAATATCAATGCAGTTAAACTCAATGCAAAGAAAACAATGATTATACCTTTGAGCTTTTTCATGGGACTTCTCCTTTGAATTACTTTTTACATGCTATGATGATGTTAAGATAATGTCAAGTAATATGTTGCTAAATATCCATATCCCGCGTTATCGGGACAGGTGGCTCAACAGAGAAACTCTGGCAGACCCTAAAGCCAAAACATGTATTCTTATCAAAAGGAAGACCCCTGCCACGGTGCGAAACTCGACATTGGTCACTAAGACTGGCGTAGCTACCGCCACGTGCCACACGTTCTTCCCCGTCCGCAGGGCCTTTGGGAGAAATTTGGGGACTACTGTCATAGTAAACAGGATCATACCAATCCCAGCACCATTCCGCAGCATTTCCGCTCATATCGTAGATATACTGTCTATTAGGTGCTTTTAAACCTACAGGTTTTGGAGTCTCATTGGAATTATCAGCATACCAAGCAACTTCATCGATGTTATCTGAGCCGCTATAAAGATAATCGGGATTGTTAGTTGCACCGCGGGCGACATATTCCCATTCTGCTTCTGTGGGCAAACGGTAGCCATCGTTATGCCAATCGCATCTCACATTATCCCACGCTTCATCGAATGTTTCGGGAACTTCTCCCCATTGATAAGGATTGGTAGAGCCATTGATGCTATACACCGGCGTGAATCCATCGTTTATACTGCGTAAATTACAATATATTAAAGCTTCATACCAGGTTACTCCACAAACAGGGGAATCAAAATTGGGAAAATCGTGTCCGGGATTATATCCCATGATATATTCAAACTCGTCTTGAGTCACCGGATATTTACTAATAACAAAATGAACGATGCTGACACTATGCGATGGTAATTCATCGTAATCTCCATGTCCGCGTGTTCTGCCCATAGTGAAAGTGCCGCCGGGAACATACGTCATATCGCCGCCAATTTGCCAGATCCTGTATGTGGCACCCGCTATATCGCTATCAATCAAACCGTTCTTGTATGCTCTTGCCTTAATCGTTGTAGTTTGAGAGACAGTTATCGCATCGGTATATATAGGTGAAGATGATGTCGGCTCAGAATTGTTCGTAGTATATCGGATTGTAGCACCGGGTGTAGCGCAGCTGATACTAACGCTTTGAGCCTCATAATAGGTTCCGCCGGCAGGGCTGAAAGTTGGAGTAGCCACTCCGATGACATAGTCTGCGCTCACGGTCTCGCTATCCGTCAATCCCGCTTTATATGCCTTGGCTTTGAGTGTAGCACTATCATTAATGAGAACCCTTCCGGAATATGCAGGCGAAGATGAGTTCGGCTCAGACCCATCCGTGGTATATCGGATTGTGGCACCGGTTGTAGCACAAGAAATACGCACCATTTGAGGTCCACCATAAACCCCTGCCGGTGGAGTGAATACGGGAGCTATAACATAAGTTAAATTCAAAACATAAACGGCAGTTATAAGATTGCTATCCTGCCAGCCGGTTTTGAACGCTTTCACCCTTAGGGTAGTATTTTCATTTATCTGTATAGGTTCTGTGTAAAGTGTAGAAGAACTATTGGGAAAGCCGCCATCTATTGTATATCTGATCTCGGCACCGGCTGTCACACAGGTGATACTAACGCTCTGAGGTGCAGAATAAGTCCCTCCGGGTGAGCTAAGCACGGGATTTACAACCCTGAGCTTATACTCTGCTTCCATAGTGTCACTATCACTCCAATTGTCCTTAAATGCTCGGGCTTTTAAGGTTATACATTCATCGATACTTATGGCTCCTGTATAAATTTTCGATGAGCTCGTGGGCGTGCTGTTATCGGTGGTATATCTAATCGTGGCATCCGGCGTGGCACAGGTGATTGCAACGCTCTGATTTGAATAGTATTCGCCTCCTGCCGTGCTAAATACCGGATTTGCAATTTTAAGTTCATAATATGCTTCTGCAATAGAACTTTCTATCCATCCATTTCTGTATGCTTTGGCTTTGATCGTAGTATTTCCATTTATAGCGATGGCGCCGGCATAAAGAGCTGATGTTTCATCCGGAGTGCTCCCATCTGTGGTGTATCTGATCGTAGCGCCCATTGTTGTGCACCTGATAGTGATATTTTCAATCCTGTTATAAGTGCCTTCCACTGGACTAAAAATCGGCGTCGCAACCGTTGGCAAATCCATAACATAAGATTCACTGGCTACATCGCTGTTTCGCCAGCCCTCTTTATATGCTTTTGCCTTGATAGTAGAACTTGAATTGACCCAGATGGGCCCACTATAAAGCAAAGAATTCTCATCCGGCTCACTACCATCTAAGCTATAGTATATTCGCGCTCCCTCCGTGGAACATGTCATACTCACTTCCAAGGCTCTGTTATAGTTTCCCGATTCCGGACTTATGGTGGGTTTTGCTACTTGCTTAATCTCCGGCTTAGTAGCTATTTCGCCACAATTAAACAATAGTATAGCAATGCTAAGTACAATTATTATCAAGGCAATTTCTCTGAATTTCGGCATGGAACTACTCCTTGGCTGCATTGGCAAGAATCCGTTTAAGGGTTAAATTTACTTTGATTTAGATTAGTTTTATTTATTAATTCTGGTTTACCGCTTTTTATCCGCTGATTCGCACCGCAAATACTTATAGAAAACGACACACTTTTTCTCGGGCATTAATGTTTGAATACCACGAGAGCTCATTACTTTTACCTGTCTTAAGCGGCAGGATTTGCTTTCAAATTCACTCTATCAATTTGCCGACCGGCAAACACGAAAGCCAAGAAAGTGGCTCCTAACATAAGGGAAAGCATCAGAACGGGAAGCAACCCGGCAGTCGTAATAGGCACTACCCCAACAGCCACCTCGTTTCATGCGATATACTCCGTTTGCAGGACCGGTGGGATTAGTGTAATAACCTGTGCTATAATAACCATACCAATTTTCGCTCCAATCCCAGCACCATTCACTAACATTGCCATTCATATCATACAATCCAAGTCCATTGGCGGCTTTCCCTCCAACGGGGTGCGTGCTATTATCAGAGTTCATAGAATACCATGCCACCTCATCAATATTGCCCGAGCCACTATAGAGGTAATCGGGATCGTTTGTGGCGCCTCGTGCGGCATACTCCCACTCGGCTTCCGTGGGCAAGCGATAACCATTTGCCTCCAAAAGCCAAATCGCAGTTTTCCAAGCGTAATTGCTTTCTGTGGGAACTTCTCCCCAATGAGCCGGGTCGGTAGAACCATTGATGAGATACACCGGAGTTAATCCTTCTCTCATACTGCGCAGATTACAATACTTTATAGCATCATACCAACTCACATTATAAACAGGATAATTATCACCTTCTCCCTTGCCGAAAGCTGGATTTGAACCCATGATATCCTCATATTCAGCTTGTGTCACCTGATATTTATTAATGTAATAAGAATCAAGCGTAACTGAGTGAGGGCTCATATCATTGTCCCACATGGGGTCCATCTCCACCTCATAGTTTGTTTTGCCCATAGTAAAGGTGCCGCCGGAGAGATAGACCATGCCCACATCTTCAGGATTTGGGGGAATGGTAAATATTGCACTTGCAAAATCACTATCTGTCCAACCATATTTAAAGGCTTGGGCGATAATTGTGGTGCTCGAGCTTATCACGATAGGCTCACTATACAATAAAGAAGAAGCATTTGGGATGCTTCCATCAGCGGTATAACGAATTAGGGCATCTTTTGTAGAACACTGGATGCTCACCTCTTGCGCTTCATCATAAATCCCCGTTGAGGGGCTAATTATGGGTGTTGCCACCTTAGTTGTTTCCGGTTCTGTGGTTTTCTTACCACAGCTAAATATCAATACAATTAAACTCATTGTAAAGATAACTAAGACTATGCTTTTAAACTTTTTCATCGGATATCTCCTTGGAAATAATGCTGTAGCATTTCAAAAACTTTTTTTATTATTTAATCATTCGCATTTCTGCAAATTCGAAAGCCTATATTACTGTCTTTAGTAGTAGGATAACCGCTTCTGCGATGCGAAACACGGCATTCGTCTTCGTAGTAGCTCCAAGAGCCGCCTCGCAGCAAACGAGCTGTCCCGCTTACATGGCCGGTGGGATTGTCGGAAGGGCTAATGTAGTAATAATCACCGTAAAACCAATCCCAACACCATTCATAAACATTGCCGCTCATGTCATGCAATCCAAGTCCATTGGCAGCCTTGCCTCCAACGGGACGCGAACACACATAAGTATTACCATTATACCACGCCACATCATCAATACTGTCCGAGCCACTATATAGGTAATCGGGATCACTTGCACCACCACGAGCCGCATATTCCCACTCTGCTTCTGTGGGCAGACGGTAGCCATTAGCATCCCAATCGCAAAACGCAGCATTCCAAATATTACTATTTAAGTCGGGCACTTCTCCCCAATCATCAGGATTGACAGAACCATAGATTCTATAGACCGGCATGAGCCCTTCCTTCATACTAAGCAAGTTACAGTATTTAATAACATCATACCAACTTACATTGTAAACAGGATAATTATTTTCAATCCCCCAATCTACTGAGGGATTGGAGCCCATGATAGCATTGTATGCATTTTGGGTCACTTGATATTTGCCGATATAGAAAGGGCTAAGGGTGACGCTGTGAGTGGGAAACTCACTGGCAGTTCCCTGACCTCTGGTATCGCCCATAATGAAGGTGCCTCCGGGAACCAAGACCATCTCACTGCGATCTGGGATTTCCGGTTCTGTAGTTTTTTTGCCACAACTAAATATCAATGCAGTTAAACTCAATGCAAAGATAACTATGATTATACCCTTAAGCTTTTTCATTATGAACTCCTATTGTTCTCTTTTATTAAGCCTGTTGAGTGTTTAAAATTAGCGAAGCTATGTGCTCCTTTATAATGAGCTTTGCGAAAACTATGTTTTTTATTGGCACAACTATTTTTCATAATGGTTAATGATAAATCCATTATTATCTTAGCTGTTTCCAAGTCAAGTTTTTTCATTTTTCTTCTCCTTAATTTAGGTCTCTATTAGTATAGTGTCGAAAACGCGAAAATTGAGAAGACGAAACGGCATTTATTTTTGTTTTTCTTAAACTATTTTTCAGCGTGTGACAAGATGATCCATGTGAAAGCTATATTAAAATGCATATTAGCTATCTTTTTATGAATGATAATTATTTTGAATGTTTTTGTTAGTTTTGGCCTGATATAGTTGATTTTGGCGATGGATGCGCCAAAACTGGATGACAAGAACGGTGTTGGAATGTCCTCTTTGCGACGAGTATAATTGACGCGGTCGATGGGGCGACGCCCTCGTTAACCTACCAGACATCAAGGACGCTAACAGAACAAACTATTTTCGCAATAAGCCCATCAAAGTAGCGTATCTATCCCAGTTATATTGACCCTTACCATTGAATCCATTTGCAGTTAAAAGACTAAAAGTCGAAGTATTATCGCTAACTAAATCTCTTAATGTATCACCATTGTTAAGCAAGTCTATCTCTGAATATAAATACCAGTCTTTCAGAAGTAGAAGTATTTCTTCTTTATCCTGACTTCCTATATCCATAATCTTTTGAACTTTTGCTTCAAAGTCGGGCTTGGCTATAGAATTGATGATCGAAAGAATATCTTGCATTGTATTGTCCTTACCGGAAAGAGAGTCCCAAAGTTCATCTGCCAGCAAGACTTCTTCAGGTGCAAAAAACTTTGTGCAATTGATGTTAGCTTCCATAAATCTTTGCTTATCTGAACTACAGGGGTTCTCTTTTTCTGTATCAACCGTACGGTCAAAAGGGAAACCTATATAAAAATTTACCTTTTTCTTCGGATATTTCCTGTGAAGAGCGGCTTTCCCTTCCAAAATCTTTCGTTTCTCTCCTTTGAATTCTCCCGAATTTGGCTGAACAGTTTTAAGCTCTATGGCTATCACATCTGTTTTAGATTGAAAAAACACATCGGCAGAGAAATCCATAGCCTCAACAAGCTCACCATCTTCCGTTTCCAATATCATTTCGTTTTCTTGTTTAAGATTGGGCAATCTGTTTGAATTGCTAAGATCAGTCATCAGCGCATTGATCACGTTCTTCTGCGCAGAGCTAATTTTGAGGTTACCGAGTTTTTTCGACGTCCATTCCCTTTTTTCACCATTGGTCAGAATCTGGGCTACATTCTCAAAAAATGTCTACCCTAAAGCTGTATTTAAGCCATGCATCCAACTACTTAAGCCGATAAGCTGTTTCACATCTATGTTGCTTTGACCAATTCTATCAGCAAAAGCCGCCAAAAAAGCCTCATGAAAGGGAGCATTTCTAATGTTCTGTTTTGAATCGGGGAAAAGCTCAAAACGCCGAACAAGTACTCTTATAACTTCAATTGCTATCTTCTCTTGTGTTTTCTTTTCCAAGCTCATAATTCTTTTTCCTTTAGATGAAATATGGTTTCAGCGTAAGCGCCTTTATCTTTTTCTGTTCTATTCAAAACAGGGCGCTTATATTGATTAACTATCTGCATCCCAGCAAGTTCTGCAATTTTGGGATATAGGTTATATTTATCATTGGCAACCAAGAACACATCATAGTCATCGCTCAAAAATCTCTTTGAATTGTTTAAGACTGCCGCAACACCTTCCGTATATGACTCTTGTGCCTCACGCCCCTGTCCCTTATACAAAGGGCCAATCTCAAGATCATCATTTCTGGCAAATCCAAACAAATCATAGGCATAGGCGTGCTGTTCATGATAATCGATCAGCCCAACGTAGGGCGGTGAAGTAAAGATGCCCTTTATTCCCTTAGACTCTATCATCTCGGCAAAATCAGGCATGATACCACTCACTCTTTTGATGATATCAACACTTCTGCTATCATCCGTAAGGCAGACCTGATATGTATCCGTCCTTAATTTATCAAATTGCATAAGGCGTTTTATTGTATCTTTTGAATACGAACTCCACCATCTCATAATTGACAGCAAAGGCTTGCAAATCTTGCCGTGTTTTGCGCAATAATAGCTCTCAGACATGGGTTCTTTGAGGGTTGCCAAATCTGCATGGGTTGTGGCTCTGCAGCTTCTAACCGTGCGGCTAAGAACGATTGCCAGAATCTTTCTTGTCTTCGGATTCTCTACCTTCTGAATCTCCTGATACACAAAATCAATTTCTTCTCTAATCGGCGCTAAAAACCACTTTTCAAGGAATGTATCATCACAATCCTGCAACAACTTAACCTTATATTCATCGACGAGCGCATGATATATTTTCAAAAACTCTTGTTCTTTCTCGGGCACATAACTCTTTTCATCGATTATCCCATTTCTCACTTTATATCTATAGTCAGGACTTGGAAAATGCTTGGAATTAAATACACTTAACTCATCTAAAATACGCTTATCGAGCTCTAATGTTTTGGAATCGGTGAGGAATAAACGCAAAGCTTTGGTGATTCTTTTTGTCTCCCGCTCGATGTCTAAAATATCGTATTTACTTAGCTTACTGCCGGATATCATTACATTGAAGGCAGATATGTCAACGCCAATTGCATTGATGCCTAGCTCGTTTGCTTGAACTAAAGTGGTGCCGCTTCCCAAAAAGGGATCGAGAACAATGTCACCCGGTTTGAAAAAGACTTCCCGCTTAAAACTATCGGTATGCTGATCCAAGAAATACTCCACCAGCTGAGGGATAAACTTGCCTTTATATGGATGCAATCTGTGAACATGCTTAGTGGTCTGGGCTTCGGTGTATTGCTCAAATGATAGCTCCCAGTTTAAGTCATCGCCTAATATCTCTTTCCAGCGCTCCTTACGAGACCCATTTTGAGATTTGTAATACTTTTTCAGCTCTTCTTTGGACACTAAAACATTGCCGGCATCATCATGCTTTTCAATTCTACCATATTGAACTAAATAGCTGATATTTGAAATGCTTACTGGCTTACCAAGATGAGTCGATGCCCAGGTGCTGGCGTCCTTCAAACTGATGAGATCCACACTTACGCTATCCACTAAATACTCCTTTTTTATTTATACATTGTTCATTCGTAATTCGATTCGTCAATTCTATCAAATGCCTCTTTTATGTCAACAAAAAAGCAGTTTTAATTATAAAACAATATGAGTCTCGTTGCCACGAGCGACAGCATTTCTTATTAAATAGAACGCGATTTGGACGGATTTGCACGGCATGAATGAATAGAAAACTTCCGCTTTATTGGTTAACGAGGGCGTTAACCTACCAATTACATCGTGCGCTGATGCGGCCGAGGCGGGAACGTCCTCGTTGCCACGAGCGGCTGTGAGACAACGTTGTCCGACCAAGGAGCGAGATAGTGTTGGATTCGTCACGTCCTCGTGTCGAGTTTTTTTAAAGTGCAAACGGAGGTCTTTGCCCCACCAGATAGAAAGCTTCGCTTTCTTAGGCAACAGGATGTTGCCTACCCATATTTTAGGGATGCGCTTTGCGCATAACATTTAAAAAGTGGACTGAAGTCCACTTTGGCGGCCGGCTAAAGCCAGCGTTACGAATAGCTTAGCTACTAACTCTGAATTGTGCGAAGCTTCTTGTAGCTCGTAACTTGTAGCTCGTAGCTAATGCGAAGCTTTCGCTAAATCGTTAAATCGGCGAGCGCAGCGAGCATAACCCATTGCTTCCCTATTGATTACTGCTTAGTGTGCGCTTATGATATGCTCATGGTGATGACCACATCATGACCATATCATGACCAGAACC
>DIQS01000011.1:34296-45176 GCA_002427325.1 Cloacimonetes bacterium UBA5456
ACCAGAACCCAGTAAGGAAGGCATGGGAAAAAGGGGTTCGAGGTGGGCGAATCAATAAATATTTCACGAAATAAAGCTTGACAGAAATGTCGCTATATTTATATCGACATTAAATTATTGATTAACGAAAGATGCGCGGATGGAAAAATGATGATAAGCAAAGACATGCGCAGCGTTGATTGAGATAGCAATAAGATGTAAACGATAAAAAAGCAACTCAGACAACTCCAAAAAGCCCGGATCCTTCTCCCGGGCTTTTTCTTTTGCTCACGACAAGCTCTCTTCTCAAAAGCTCCGACCAAAATCCATCCAATCACACAAAAGTATTTGAGATTCAGCAAAGATCGGTGTATCTTATCTTTAAATATATTAACACCACCAAGAGAGGAGTGCGAAATGATTATCTTTTATAAGACACAGAAACTCGAAGAGATACAATCTTTTTATCAAGGTAAGATGGGGATGAATCTTTGGCTTGACCAAGGCTCTTGCCTGATCTTTGAAAAGGGCAAGGTGAAGCTTGGTTTTTGCCGCGCGGACAAGGCTGAAACCGCAGGAACAATTACCTTCCTCTATGATTCAATCGAAGAAGTTGACGCCGTTTTTCAGACCTTTGCGGAGATTTCCACAACGAGTCCAAAGGTAAATCCCGACTATAATATCTATCATTTTTGGGGTAAAGACCCCGAAGGCAGAAGCTTGGAATTCCAATATTTCCTGCAGCCGGGCGAAAGTCCGAAAGGCATGGAAAACCCCATTGAAATCCTCAATCCCGACGCGACTAAGCCAAAGCTTTTGCTCACTCGTCTCATCCCTCAAAATGCGATTGACCTTTTGGGCGAAGTCTTTGAGATTCATGCAAATACTGCCCCGCGTGGACTGAGCCGAAAAGAGCTCTTGGCAAGCGTTTCCGAGATGGACGCTCTGCTTTGTTTGCTCTCGGACAGGATCGATGCCGAGCTCATAGACAGGGCAAAAAAGCTTAAAGTGGTCTCCAACTATGCCGTGGGCTATAACAACATCGATCTCGAAGCCGCAAAAGAAAAGGGCATAGTGGTTTGCAACACCCCCGGAGTGCTCACGGAAAGCACCGCCGATATCGCTTGGGCACTGGTCATGGCTGCGGCGCGGCGTATCCCGGAAAGCGAGATTTTCCTGCGTCAGGGCAAGTTCACCGGCTGGGAACCCATGCTCTATCTTGGTCAGGATTTACACGGTCAGACATTGGGAATCCTCGGAATGGGGCGCATTGGTCAGGCAGTTGCGCGCCGTGCCACAGGCTTTGGCATGCGCATCATCTATCACTCACGCACACCCAAAGAGCTGGATTTTGAAGCCGAATTAGTTGATTTTGAGACACTTCTAAAAGAAAGCGACATCTTGAGTTTACATAGTCCGCTCACACCCGAAACCGATGGCATGATCGGTGCTAAAGAATTGGCAATGATGAAGAAAAGCGCAGTCTTGATCAACACCGCGCGCGGTCAGATCGTAGATGAAAAAGCGATGATTGCCGCACTGAAAAACAGGGAAATCTTTTCTGCCGGTTTAGATGTCTATGCGCAGGAACCCTATATCCCCGATGAACTTATGCAGCTTGAAAATGTGGTGATGCTTCCCCATATCGGCTCGGCAAGCTTCAAAACTCGTTCGGACATGGGCGAGCTTGCCGCCAAAAATGCCATCGCCGTGGTGAGAGGCAAAGAGCCACCGGCAAGAGTGGTCTAAACTATTGTCACAAAATAATAAGGCCGCAATAAAAGGAGAACTTGCGGCCTTACTTTTTGTCGAGGACATTTAGGGGTTAGAGATATTTATTGATTTTTCCTTCGATGAGATCACGGATTTCTTCCATGCGCTCTTGCGTGGTTGCTTCATAGCGAGTGACGAGAACGGGCGTGGTGTTTGAGGCGCGAATGAGTCCCCAACCATCATCAAAAGTGATGCGCGCACCATCGATATCGTTCACGTTATAGCCTTCGTCTTTGAATTCTTGGCAGACCTTACCCACCACCTCAAATTTGCGGCTATCTTCGCATTTGGTATGCAATTCAGGAGTGTTATACATCTTGGGTTGATCGGCAAGGAAACGGCTCACAGGAAGCGTGCTTTTGCTCACGATCTCCACAAAACGGCAGGCGGCATAGATGGCGTCGTCAAAGCCGAGATAGCGATCGCCCAAGAAGACGTGTCCGCTCATCTCGCCGGCAAATTCCACGCCAATCTCTTTCATATACATCTTGATGTTGGCATGCCCCGTTTTATACATAATTGCTTTGCCGCCATAGGCTTCAATGTCGTCAAAAAACACCTTGGAACACTTCACGTCGGCAATCACGCTCTTGCCGGGATTCTTTTTGAGATAGTCGCGAGCGAGGATATTGAGAATCTGATCGCCATAGAGCATTTTGCCTTTTTCGTCCACCACGCCAATGCGGTCGGCATCACCGTCTAAGCCGATTCCCACCTCATATTCGGCTTCCACGATGTCGCGGCTGAGGTCTGCCATGTTTTTCTCAATCGTGGGATCGGGATGGTGATTGGGGAAGTCACCATCGGGATCTGTGTACATTTCAATAACTTCACAGCCTTTTTGGCGCAGGATTTCGGGAAGATAGGGTCCGCCCATGCCGTTTCCGCCATCAACGATGACCTTCACGGGACGCTCAATCTCAATATTGTCAAAGATATAGTTCATATAGATATCTGATATTTCGTCGTTTTTCACAAGCGTTCCTTCACCGGATGTAAAACGCTCGTCCAAGATGCGTTGAAGCAGGTCCTGCAAGGCTTCGGCATAGACGCTGCCGAGTCCGAGATTGAGCTTGCAACCGTTGTATTGGGAAGGATTGTGGGAAGCGGTGATCATTGCGCCGCCGTCCATATTCAGCTTCCAGATTGCAAAATAGAGCACAGGCGTGGCGACCAAGCCAATATCGGTGACATCGCAGCCGGTTTCCAAGGCACCACGGATAAAAGAATCCATAAAACTTCGGGTGGTATGACGCGCGTCTCCGCCGATGACAATGGTTTTCAAGCCTTTTTCGCGCAGCATAGAACCAAAACCTTTGCCGATGAGATAATAACTCTCTTCGTTGAGTTCCTCGTTGACAATACCGCGGATGTCATACTGTCTAAAAACTTCTTTCTTAATCATTTAAACCTCATTTATTCATTTATTAATAATACTTGTTTGATGGATGGAATGATGTTTTGAATCGCTAAGGCGCGGTGCGAAATCCTGTTTTTGAACTCTTCGTTCATCTCGCCATAGGTTTTGTTAAATCCTTCCAGCTCAAAGATGCTGTCATAGCCAAAGCCAAAGTCTCCACGCTCCTCATGCGTGATGCGTCCGCGCACAATTCCATGACTGAGAGCGATCAAGCCACTGTCGTCCGTGAGCGCAACTGCCGTCTTGAAATAGGCGGTTCTATCGCTTTTGTCTTTCATTTGCTCCAAAATGAGCAATCTGTTATCGCGATATGTGCAGCCTTCACCCGCCCAGCGTGCCGAATATATGCCCGGATCACCGCCTAAAGCGTCGATGAAGAGTCCGGTGTCATCGGCAAGAGATAGCATCCCGCTGTGTCGCGCTCCTTCCAGAGCCTTTTTGGTAGCGTTTTCATAGATGGTCTTGCCGTCTTCGATCGTGTCTGAGAAATCGGTGAAATCATCTCTGCCAAAAAGGCTTATCCCAAATCCGGAGAGGATGGCACTGAGCTCGGCAATCTTATCCGCATTATGGGTGGAAAGGAATAAATTATAGAACACTTAGAGCCTTTTCAGCCATTTCTTGATCTTCTTGATTACGCGTTGGTCAAGGAAAGAATCTCCGGCAAAAACAATCTTTTGCATCTGCTGAAGCACTTCGCCTTCACCGCTCCAATTGTCGATGAGAATAGTGCTGTCGATCTCGTTGAGCACCATATTTAGTCCTAAAACGATGAGCATAAGATCATCCAAATAGCCGATGACGGGGATGAAATCAGGGATGATATCAAAGGGGAGCATCACATAGGCGATGATGCCGCCGACATAGAGTTTTTGCTTTGTGGGCACCCTCTTATCTATCATCAAACGCCCGAGAAGAATGAAGAAATCCGGCAATAAAAAGAGATATTCGCTGAGTTTGCCGCCCAGCTTGCCGGTCTTTTCATTCGTCCAACCTTTGGCTTTTTGCCTGAGGTCTTCATAAAACTTAAACTTAATGGGGTCTGACTCAAAAATCTTGTCGTCGAGCTTTTCTTGCTCTTCCGAACTGATCTCACGAGCAACAAATATATCGTCTGTCATTTTCGCCTCCTAATAGAGTTTTTATGGATCAAAAGCCGCAGAAAAAAGGAATCTATCGGCATATTCATCTCAAAGACATGATAATCTTGCTCTCAATTTATAGTCAAGAAAAATCTCATAAATCATATTTTCAAAACTTTCTACTTGACAGTTTTTTGCCCTGAAGCATATATGATATAAGATGAAAAATATTGTATTTATAGGAGATATAGATGCTTACCATAGACTGGAAAGAACGGTTTACTTTGGATACGGAAGATTACTTGAAAAACAAATTACCCAATGGGGACTATGATTTTGAAATAATCTTTAATGCCTACCCGGAGCGTGTCAATGGTAAGGTGCCCTCCAGAGTGATTACTTATGTCTCTGGGGTGATTGTTTCACGCTTGGGGCGCAAACATGCCGATTATCTGCCCTTTTATCGCCATCTTTGGTTTGAAAAGGGTGAGAATGGCAAATTGGCTTTTGCTGCGATACTTTCGAAGCTTATCCACAAAAAGCCTAATGTTTACTTCCCCCTTTTAGAAGACACTTTTGAGGATTCAAACAGCACTCAAATCAATGCTCTTTTGGATAGAGTTATGCTCCCCCATCTGCGCAAACATCCGGACAAATATCTGGATCGGGTTTTGCTTTGGACAAGAAGTGAAAATGAAGACCTTGCTTGGGCGGCAACAAATCTCTGCCTCAAATTTATTAAAAGACGTGAAGACCTTATCGATGAGGTGCTGCATAGCTTGCTGAATCAATGGGCATACCCTCTTGGCGAATTGCAAAGCTTGCATGTGATGTTCCTCAAAACTATTGCAAAACTCTCAAAAGAGAGCTATCTCGCCGTGTGGGAAGAATTTGGCATAACCAGAGACCCACAGATCGTGGAATTGCTCGCGGCATCGGTGACGGACTATCATCCCACTATCGAGCCCATCGTGGAATCCTGGACGAAAAGCGGTAACGCAAGGGTGAAAAAAGCGGGAACTGCTGCATATAGGATAATAAAAAGGAAAAAAGGAGCTAAAGCGTAGTGGATCTGAGTATTTATATCACAACTCAGGGAATGGAAAGGATGCAAAAAAGGATCAATGAATTGATGACGGAAAGACCGGAAGTCATCAAAGCGGTCGCAGTTGCGCGAGAATTCGGTGATCTAAGCGAAAACGCCGAGTATAAAGCTGCCCGCGAAAGACAGCGCGCCATTGATTCTGAAATAGATTTTTTAAGACGCCGCGCCAGCACACTGAAGGTGGTGAATAGCGCCGCTTTGCCTGGTGATATTGTCCGCTTTGGTTGTGAATGTCTTACCAAAGACGAATCAACACAGGAAGAAATCCGCTTTCGCCTCGTGGGTGCAGCGGAAGTTAATCTTTATGAAGATGAACAAGATATTCAAGTGGTGTCCGTTGTTTCTCCGATAGGACGCGGGCTGCTTGGTAAAAAAGAAAATCAGATAGCCGAGATCAACGCCCCTATGGGCAAGAGACGGCTTCGCGTGGTAAAAATATATTAAAAAATAGAAATGGAGACTCCAATGGAGAAAAAAGAAAAAGACAGCTCTTTGATCTATGAAAGGAAGAACTTCTGGAAAGAAACTCCGAAAGCAGAACAAAAAGCTGCTATGGATTACGCAACAGGCTTCAAAAGCTTTCTCGATGCGGCAAAAACCGAAAGAGAAAGTGTGAAATGGATTGTTGAAGAACTTCAAAAAAACAAGTTTGTGGAATTGGGCGGTAGTAAAGGATCCAAAAAGGTTTATGGCATCTTCAGAGGCAAAACGATGGCTATTGCTATACTCGGTTCCGAGCCCATGGTAAATGGTTTTAACATGGTTGCCAGCCATATTGATACGCCCAGAGTTGACCTCAAACAGAATCCGCTTTTTGAGGATGGCCCTTCACAGATGCTCTGCGCACAAACTCACTACTATGGCGGAATCAAGAAATATCAGTGGGTTTCAACCCCCTTGGCACTGCATGGCGTGGTCATCAAAGCAGACGGTAGCACCGTGGAAATCAACATCGGCGAAAATGAAGATGATCCCGTCTTTGTTATCCCGGACCTCTTGCCTCATTTGGCACGTAAAGAGCAGATGGGTAAAACAATAGGCGAAGCAATCAGTGCAGCGCATATGAAACTCATCTTCAGCGGAAAAGTAGAGCCCAAAACCGAAGAAAAGGAAGCTGCAAAACTCTATGCCCTGCAAATCCTTAATGAATGCTATGGTATCAAAGAGGCTGATTTCCTCTCTGCAGAACTCTATCTTGTGCCCGCAGGAAAGGCTCGTGATGCAGGTCTCGATCGTAGTATGGTGCTGGGATATGGTCAGGACGACAGAGTTTGTGCATACACTTCTCTGACTGCACTCTTGGCGAATGTGAATGCAAAACCCAAACGCACAATGATCGCCTATTTCTCGGATAAGGAAGAGGTGGGCAGTCAGGGTGCAACCGGTGCGCATAGCGTTTTCATCCAAGACTTTGTGAGCGATCTCATGGCGCATAAGGGCGAGTGTAATTCCGCGGCAAACTTGCGTAAAACATTCATCAATTCACAAATCCTGAGTGCGGATGTGTCTGCAGCCATCAATCCAAACTATCCGGGAGTACATGAAAAACAAAACGCTGTGATCTTCAATCATGGCATAGGTATCTCAAAATTCACCGGCGCCGGTGGGAAGTCATCTTGCAATGACGCCGACGCTGAATTCACCGCAAAAGTCATCAAAATATTTAACGACAACGGTGTGCTATGGCAAATGGGATCTTTAGGCAAAGTGGATGAAGGCGGCGGTGGGACAATCGCTTACATCCTGGCAAATCTCGGAGCCAAAGTCATCGACTGTGGAGTGGGACTCATGGGTATGCACTCCCTGTATGAACTCAGCTCAAAAGCAGATGTTTATTCAACCTTCAAAGCTTACAAAGCATTTTTAACCTCAAATTAAGGAGTAGAGTAATGAAAAGGATCTTACCTCTAATGCTGGTTCTATTGCTTTTAACGGCATGCGCCGGAAATAAAGCAGGATCAGAAGCAACAGCGGTCTTAGGCCAAAAAGAACAGCTTGTTTCAAGTCAAGCTCAGACAAGCATTGATGCCGAAGCAATCGACAAGCAGTTGAGACAAAATGAATCCGATATGAAAATGTTGATTCGTGAAAACAGAGAATTGGCAACAACTCTCGAAGAACTCAGCTCGGCTGTCGTGGAATCCGACCGTGCAATCGTGAATATGATTCGCAACCTCGAAAACCGTGTGGACAACATGATCGTCAGCGTTCAAGACGGAGCAGACGGAGCGGATGGCAAACCTGGCTTTGTCGTTCAAACAACAGCAGGATTAAGCCCCGAACAAAAGCAAGAGATTGAGAATCTCAAGAGTGAAGTGGCATCGCTTCGCAGAGAACTTGCCAACCTGAAGTCCGAGTATAGAGCCGCACCGGGCTCATCCGGTTCAACCGTCGGTTCTTATGCTACCGGTGAAGAAAACGAATATGAAGCAGCACGCTCTGAATATGATAAGCGCAATTTCAACACCGCTATCACAAAGCTCGAAGCCTTCAAAAACAAATATCCTTCCAGCAAGCTGGCAAGCAATGCCGTCTATTGGAAAGGCGAAAGCTATTATGCACAAAATAAGCTCGAGCAAGCCATGCAGGAATTCAGAAGTGTGATCAACAACTATTCCAATGCCCAAAAAGCTGCTGATTCTCAGCTGAAACTCGGAATGTGCCAACTGCTTCTGGGTAACAATGCTGCAGCCCGTGAAGAACTTAATAAAGTGAAAAGCAACTATCCTAACTACGGGCGCATGGATTTGGTAAACAAATATCTCAATCAAGCAAACTAAGATTAATTAATGTGTTAAAGCGTGTATTGATTACAATCACGATGGTATTTCTGCTTGCCCACGTCTCTCTGGCGTGGGCAACAGATGCCAAAGATCAAGCCCAGGTTTTGGCGCTTCGCATCGCCGATCTGCTCACATCCGGTGAAATACACGTTTTGGACATTCGTTGTGGGGAATGGACACCTTCACTCAAGCGAGAACTTAGCTCAGAGCTGCTCAAAAGAGAGTTTGACCTCAGAGAAACTCATTCGCTGGAGAGTTTTCTGCCCGAAAATGAAAAGGGCGTCTTGGTCCAAGTTGACCTCAATCTCGATTGGCAACAAGTGGAAGAAAAGAACTTCTTTTCCTATACCACGCGCCGCATTCCCGTTAGCACCTTCGTGGTTAAACAAGTTTCTTTGCCTGAAAATCGTTTACTTAAGCTTGACAGTTTTGAGGCTCTTCTCAACAATGAACCTAAACAAAACAGCTCGGCTGTCCGCTTGCGATGGTTTGATCCGCTGATCGCCATCTCTGCCGTGGCGTCGATAGTCTTCTTGCTGTGGACAATGGAATAAAGGAAGCAATTACTAAATGAAGCGATATCTATACCTTATCCTTGTGATCGTGATGATCTTCGGCGTTTCTTGCAGTGGCAATAAACCTGAACCTACCGCCGAACAAAAGCTTGCAAAGGCTGATGAGTTCTTTGCTCGAGGCAAATATGCAAAAGCTGCCACCATCTATGACGAGATATCTTTCGAAAGGAAATCTGCCGCAACTGCCTATGCCACAGTGCGCCTGGCAGATTGCTATTTCCAGCAGAATAAGTTCGTCGATGCGCGACTCAAATATCAACAGTTCATCGATGCTTTTCCAGATCATACCAATGTTTCAGATGCCTACTATCGAATTGCCGTCTGCTATTTTGAAGAATCGCTCTCGCCACATCTCGATCAATATGAGACATATCTCGCCATCGATGCTTTCGGCAATTTCATCGACAGATATCCCCGAGACCCGCGCTTTGAACAAGCCTTGGAATACATCCGAAAAGCACAGTATAAACTCATTGAAAAGAATTATCTGAATGGGTATATCTATTATAAAATGAAGGACTATAGCGCTGCTTTGATGTATTTTGAAGAAGTGACAGAACTGGGGAATATCGATGAGCTTGATTGCAAATCGCTATACTATTCAGCGCTGCTTTATCGCCATCAAAACAACACAGAGGAAGCGCAAAAGAAGTATCAAATATTGGCAAGCCGATACCCTAATTCAAAACAGCACCTCAAGCTCAAAAAGAAATTCGAGAAGAAATAAGATGAAAAATGTTGAACTCTTGAGGGGCTCCTATGCAATCTTGGGCGGAAGCTTTGATCCCGTCCACAATGGACACATCTATCTGGCAAGAGAAGTGCTCGCAAGAACGCCGGTCAGCAAAGTTCTCATGGTGCCGGCATACAAACATAATTTCAAGAAAAAGACCATATTTTTAGATTATGATCTGCGTTTAGAACTGCTGCAAAAGGCGATTCATAATTGCAATCTGCTCAAGTTTGTGAATCAGCCGGCAGAAGAGTTTAGCACGCCCATCGAAGTTTGGGATAGTGAAAGAGGGGAAAGCGGCTATACCAGTGACCTCATCCGTAAGCTCAAAGCGCAAATGCCGGAGCAAAGCTTTGCCTTCATCATAGGGGCGGATAACCTCGAGAAACTACCGCTCTGGCATGACTATCAATGGCTGAAAGAAAACGTCATATTCATCGTCCTACCGCGTCCAAATGCCATCATTCCCTGTAACATCCTCCCCGAGATCACTCACCACTTTTTGGATATACCCATGTGTGAGATTTCCTCAACCGAGATACGCTCACGCATAGCGCGAGGACAAAGCATCACAGATATGGTTGACCCTACTTTAGAAGAACAAATAATCAGGTCGTTTAATGAATAAGAAAAGCTTTTTAGATCGTATCCCGCTCAGCCCTAAGCAGAGCCTCCCCGAAGAATTGGCAAATGCCATCACCCATGGAATTGGCGCCGGACTCTCCATCGCCGCATTGGTGATTCTCGTGGTCTATGCCGCAAAGATCAGCGATGTCTGGAAGGTCGTATCCTTCAGCATCTATGGCGCAACGATGATCACACTCTTTCTCTCGTCCACGCTTTACCACTCCTTTCCGCAACCGAAGGTGAAACGCTTTTTTAGGATATTAGACCATTCTTCCATCTTTTTGCTGATAGCGGGAACATATACACCGGTGACGATCGGAGCTATGCGCGGCGGTTGGGGTTGGGCTCTTTTTGGCGTCATTTGGGGACTCGCAATCGGCGGGATATTGCTCAAGATCTTTGCCATGGGCAAGCTCAAATGGCTCTCCACCGTAATCTATCTGCTCATGGGATGGATGGTGATTATCGCCGTGAAGCCGCTCTTGCAGACTGTTCCTCCAGGCTTTTTGACTTGGATGCTCATCGGCGGTGCCTGCTTTACATTGGGAATCATCTTCTATGTTGCACGTAAGATGCCTTTTCATCATGCCATCTGGCATCTCTTTGTTTTAGGGGGATGTATCTGTCACTTCTTTGGCATGTTGGTCTTGATGAAATAGTATCATGCTTGCTTGATTTGCCGACAATTGCAATACTTTTAAAAAGAGGCTCATTTTCAATTATAGTGGGTAAGCCACTTTAAGTCGAATGCATTAAGATGTAATACTTTAAACCAAAACACTTTTGTAGCTTCAGTGCAATTT
>DIQS01000011.1:45477-59715 GCA_002427325.1 Cloacimonetes bacterium UBA5456
TTATCGTCCATGAGCTTGCTTATCAATATGGAATAGTATTCAAACATTGAAGATATTTATGACTTTAGTTTTCTTTATTATTTGTTAATCCACCGTCGCTGAACTTGAGTCAAAAAAGATAGCCTTAAAGCTCTGTTTTCAGAAACCTGCCCACCACTTTGATCAGCTTGCCGCTTTTGAAGGATACCGTCACGATGGCGTCCTCATCCATCCCGTTTACCGCTAAGATCACCCCATCTTGATATTCATCGTGCCACACCTTTTGCCCAATCTTATAATGCTTTTGACTGTCTCGCAGCTTTGACTTGGGCTTTTTGTATGCAGAAGGTGCTCTTTGCGGGATCGCCGTATGAGCGTCCAAGACCGATGTATCCAAGCCCCTGAGAAAGAGGCTGGGGCGAGTGACCATAAAAGCGTCATAGAGTCTTCGCGTTTGAGCCAGACTGAGCACGAGCCGTCTCTTTGCCCGCGTGATCCCAACATAGAAGAGGCGCCGTTCTTCCTCAATCTCTTCCCGCGTCTCCATGCTCATCCTATGCGGCAAGAGCTCGTCTTCCATCCCTGCGATATAGACGGTGTCAAACTCCAAGCCCTTAGCATTGTGCAGGGTCATCAGCATGATGCTCTCCTGCTCTGAGTCCGCCCTATCGAGATCAGTCTGCAAAGCCACATGCGGCATGAAGTCTGCCAGCAGCGCAGCTCTCTGATTCTCCTCGCTAAAGCGTTCGGCAAATTCACTGACGGAGGCCACGAACTCGATGAGGTTTTCCGCACGCGCAATCTCTTTCGGATCGCTGCTCTTGCGATATTGACTGATCAAGCCTAATTCTTCCACGAGTTCTTTGACCAATTCGGTGACCGGCTCTTTGCCCACTCTTTTGGTATATCCTTGCATCATCTCGGCAAATTCATTGACCTTGGCTTGGAGCCCGGAGTTGATATTGGGGAGCGAATAGACGTTTTGCACAGCTTGTGACATCGTGATACGAGCATCCGCTGCGTGTGAGAGAAGGCGTCCCACCGTGGTCTGCCCTATCCCACGCGGGGGCTCGTTTATGATCCTGATCAGGCTCTCATTATCAGCGGGATTTAGCATCACATTTAGATAGGCGATGAGGTCTTTCACCTCTTTACGTTGATAGAAGTTTTGGCTACCCACGATGGTGTAGGGCACCTTCTTTTGAGTGAGTGCAATCTCAAAAAGCCTGCTTTGGGCATTGGTTCGATAGAGCACGACCATCTCGGATAGGGGTAGCCCACTCTGCCACACTTCATATATGTCTTCTGCGATCATATCCGCTTCGAGATTTGCATCGGCATAGACCTTAAGAGTTGGCTTGAGTCCTTCACCGAGCTCACTGAAAAGTGCCTTGGGATGCCTCTGCCTATTCTCTTTGATGACGGCATTTGCCAAGCGTAGGATGCCATTTGTGCTGCGATAGTTCTGTTCAAGACGGATCTTGCGAACCTCATTATAGTCCTTTTCAAATTCCAGGATATTACGGAGGCTGGCACCTCTGAAGCTATAGATAGCCTGATCGTCGTCACCCACCACACAGACGCGTTGATGCCCCTGTCCCAATTGGTGAATGATCTCAAATTGCGCCATATTCGTATCTTGATATTCGTCTATCATGATATATTGGAAGATATCGCGATACTTATTGCGCAGCGTTTCGTGGCTTTGGAGCAGTCTTGCCGTATAGAGCAGGATGTCGTCAAAATCCATGGCTTTATTCATCAAAAGCGTCTGTTGATATTGATGATAGATGTCGATCACTCTGCTTTGATATACGCCCAGTTCCTTCTCTTCGGCACTGATCTCCTCCGGCAAGATAAGTCTATTTTTATAGCGGCTGATGCGGCTAAGCACACGACTCACAGGATAGTTCTTTTGCTGATAACCCTTTTCTTTATATATCTTTCTGAGGATGGAGCGCTGTTCATCATCTCCATAGATGCTGAAATTTGCCCCAAATGGATGATAGTCTTTTTCAAAGCGAAGTATCCGAAGGCAGATAGAGTGGAAGGTTCCCACCCAGAGCGAGCTTGCATTGATATTGAGCAGGCTTTCCAAGCGCTCACGAAGTTCCCGCGCCGCTTTATTGGTGAAGGTGACTACGAGTATCTTCCAAGGCGGCACCTGCTTTTCTTTGATGAGATATGCCACTCTGTGGATGATGCAGCGCGTCTTGCCGCTCCCTGCCCCCGCCAAGACGAGTATGGGATGCTCGGTATCCATCACCACCTCACATTGGGCGGTGTTTAGGTCTTGGAGATATTTGGACATTTATGGCTGTATTCTGATAAAGACCGGTGAGGAATATCTGCCGACGAGAATGTTTGGCCCATAGGCTTTGTAAGAAGCCACGCGATACCAATATTCGCCCGGGCGCACCGTCTCATCAGTCTGACTACTGTGAAAGAAATCTTGCAGTGTCTCCCCTGACACGTGTATCATCTCGCCTACTTTTTGATATTGATTGTTATATCCCAAACTGCGATAGATGTAATAGCCGTCAACATGCTGGGCAGAGTTCCACACGAGTCGAACCACATAGGCACCATAGATATTTGTCACCACAGATGCATTGAGACCGGTGACATCACCGGGAATTGTCACTCCATGATCTCCCATGGGGTCTAAGGGATTATCCCGCCTCATCCCGCAAGAGCTCAGGAGGATGATAAAGATTAGTGACAGGATGAACAAAAGCTGTTTTTTCATGGCTCAAAACCTCACTTGAATGCCGACGGGGCTGATGCGCACAGGTGCATCTTGTTCTCGGGCAAGAATATCCAGCCAGAGCTTATCGTTATAGTCAGTCGTTGATTGTATGACATCGAACATATTATAAAACCACACCACTCCCGCCAAGCCCGAGAGCAAGAGGGAATAGTAATAAGGTTCTTGTGCCTTACTCCAATAGTTGCTTATCTCATCCACCTGAGTAGCTTGCATATAGCTATCATGATGGCGCATGGATCGATTGTAGAAATAATATGCACCCATCACGGTGAGCACCTCGGCACTCATGATGATGGAAGCCTTGGTATTGTGCTTTGTGGCAAATTGTCCCCAACCCGGGAACACTGCGCTTTTGAGAAGGTTTCCCTGAAAGGAGATAGCCTCCATTTCATAGAGCTGAAGCTTGCTTTGTCTGCTGAGCAGGTCTTGGCGATATAGACCGCGGTCAATATAGTTTTCCCAGCCATATTTGGTGGAATCCGCAAAAGCTTGCAGATCAAAATCTGCAGCAATGAGTTTGCCAAAGATGCCACTCATGACCAAGACCAAAGTAAGAATAAATAGTATCTTTTTCATCGTTTAGCTCCCCCTATTTCATCATCTCTTCTGATTGTTTGTTCAGCGGGATGATAGACCTCTCTTTAAGGTTTATCTGCCAGACATATAGGAAGGTAGTCACAGGCGTCAAGAGGTCATATCGAGCCTCATACTTATATTGTCCCGAAGAGAGCAAAAACTTCCAGCCGCTATCTCTTATCTCGGTTGATTTGTATTCTTTGAGTATTTCCTGACGCTTTTCTTCCACCCTACGCGGGATGACGCCATTGCGATGTGAATACAATATCCTTTGAGCAAAGGCGAGAGGATCGCGCTCGGCTTCCACCATGTTTTGTGCCAGCCGTGCTTTCTCCTGATATTTGGGTAAAGCGTCCAAGGCAATAGCCTGATTATAGAGCCTGAGCGCATCTGCATTCTGTCCTTTGCGTTCATATTCCGCAGCTTCTTCCATTAATTCAATCGCTCGGGCAATATCGCTTTCTTTTTTATCGAGTGCAGCAAGCGCCTGTTTTGCGGGCTCATAACCGGGGATGATGTCAAAAGACTTGTTATAATGCAATCTTGCCTCATCAAACCTGCGTTCTGCTTTGAGTTCATTACCTTTTTGAATATAGAGTCCGATGATGCCTTCCAGCCGTGATTTGACCTCGCTTTCTTTCTGCGGATTATATTGAACGGCAATGCGATAGAGTCTGTCTGCCTCGATGTAATCTTGTTGGAGAACATACTGTTCACCCTGAGCCATATAGACATCACCGATGAGAGCATTCACAATATTTATATCCACCACAGGATATTGCGAAAGCTCAAAAAGCTCACGGAAAGCATCGGTATAATATCCACCCTCCAAGAGTCGCGTTGCATATTCCACGCGCATATCGATGAATTTCATCACTTCTTGCCGCGCTAAAAGCTCATATTCGTTATTTGGATAACTGTCATAGAGAGCTTTATACTCCACATAGGCGGCTTCATAATCTTTATATTCATCGATGAAAATATTGATGCGACGATAGGCAACCATCGGCATAAGCTCGGTTTGCGGGATCTCGCGCAAGATGTCTTGCATATATTTCATGGCAAGCGTGAGATTGCCCCCATCATAGGCTTCTTCGCCCATGCGGAAATATAGATCAGCCAATTCTTTATCGGCATCAGGGGAATTTGCCAGTTTCAAAAAACGGATCGCCAAAGGACGATTATCTCGCTCCAAAGCCATCATACTAAGAGCAAGATAGCTATCACCCCGAAGTATCTCTGCGCGAGTTGCAATAGCTCCATTTTTTGCCGTGCGGATCAATTGATCGGTAGCTTCGATCGTTCCCACATAACTCTTTTGTCGATATAAAGCCTCGGCATTGTTGAGTTTATTCATCTCACAGCCGGTGAAAAGTAGTCCCACAAAAAGGATAAGAATAACGATCAGAGTATCATTTTGCCTATTTTTCATATAGTATAGCTCTCCCCTTGCCGGATTGCTTCAAAGCGCTCGGCATCCTTTGCCTTCAGTGATTTGATCGCCTCATCAGGCGTCTCGTGCGTAAGAATCACACGCTTGATGGATAGTCCCAAAAGCCGCTCCAACTCCTCATAAGGAGGATGCAATCCGTCACAAATAAAGGTGTGCACTCCATCGATGAGCCCTTCGATGCTCTTGATGCTGCCGATGTCCGAGCTATATGCAAAGTCTCCTTTTTCACCGGCAATCCGAACTGAATATGCCCTTTGCTGATTGGGCAAGTTTCCGCCTTCGATGACGGCAGTATAGCCGATTAGATGGTCGTTTTCAACCAAGCTAAAATATGGATAGTCCTTGGGCAGATCGAGGATTGAGCGAATCTTGAGGGCATAGGCAAACTTCTCATCAAACAGATACATATATTGCATAAAGCCCAAAAACTCGTCCTCTCTTTCCGGCAGATATAGCTTGAGCGGCTTTGTGCGCTTTTTGAGATACATGGTTTGCAAAAGCATAAACACGCCGCAGAGATGATCCGGATGGAAGTGGCAAATGATGATTGCCTCGATCTCGCAGATGTCATAATCCATGCGCACAAGCGTTTGCGTGCAGCCTTCGCCACAATCCAAGATGAAGCTCTTGTCTTCTCTTTCAACCAGATAGCAGGAGCAATTTAAGTCCTTGCTCGCCATGCCGGAGCCCGTCCCCAATGCATAGAGTTTCATGCCTTTTTCACCTTCTTTTGATTTTCCGGAACCACGATTGGAACTTGATCAAGTTTCCGCCCAAAGAGTGCGAAAAACACCATGAAAAGCAAGGTGCAAGCGATGAGCAATTCGCGGGAACCGATGTTGAATACGATGATTGAAGTCAAAACGATGAGGATATTGAGGATATAGACAATCCCCGCCGTGACCTTAACCGAGCCTAAGACGTTATTTATTCTATGAGTAGAGTGATCTTTCCCGCCTTGCATCACGTGCCGTCCATCCCGCCTGCGAGTGATGCTCACCAAGCTGATATCGAATATGGCATAGCTGAGCAGCAAGACCGGTAAGAGATAGAAAAACTTGTCGTTATGCCTGTTGCCGGCATATTGCGCAACGAGTATGCCCATAGACGAAAGGAAATAGCCGATGAACATGCTGCCTGCATCCCCGAGGAAGATCTTAGCAGGATTGAAGTTATAGGGCAAAAAGCCAAAGGTTGAGCCGGCAAAACTAAGCGAGATCAGCGCAATCAGCGCCATGGCATTTTCATTTGAGGGATTGGTGTTCGAGAGCGCAAAGGCAAAGAAGCCCAACCCCAATATCCCCGCCATCCCGCTGATGATGCCATCCATATTGTCCAAAAAGTTCAGCGCATTCATCAAGCCCACCATCCAGAGCAACATGATTGGAATGCTGATAAACATGCTGCCAAACATTTGATCCAGCTCGATAATCTTGAAATTTGAGAAGATAAAGATGAGGCTGACCAAAATCTGCCCGAACATCTTCACCAGCGGTTGCATCCCACGCCGATCGTCGATGGCGCCGATGATCACGATGAGAATCGAGCCCAAAAGATAGCCCAACATGGGTCTATCGAAATATCTGCCTGAAGAGATGACTACATCATAGACACATAAGAGGATAAAGCCAATTCCAACGCTGATCCCGCCCATGAGCGGAACAGTTTTGAGGTGCATCTTGCGCGCCTCAGGCTTGTCCACAAAATTTATCTTATTGGCGAGCTTCATCATCAAGGGAGTGAGCCCATAGACAAAGAGCCAAGCCATAATGAACACGCTAAGGTATTCATAAACACGAAAATCCATCGATTTCTCCATCAAGCATTTCTATTGTGCCATTTACTTTCCATGTGCATATTCTGTCAATTCTTTTCGAGAATATTGTAATTAAACTCATGTTTATCCTCCTTTTAAGCTTTTTATTTCGCTTATTTCACTAAACATCAGCCTCGCCTCGTGGCTTCACAAAAAATGTTAGCCTCTACTTACATAAGGGGCCCAAAATGAGAAAAAAACCCAAAATGAGCAACTATTTTTTCAATGAATCTGTAAGTGATTGAAATATGAAGCTGGAAATATTTTTAACTTGACAGTATATCCACTATTCCGGCAGACTAACTCCATGATAGAAATAACAGGAAAATATGGAACAGCCATTGTTTTCACCGAGGATGTGGAAGCAACGGCATATTCCCAACTCAAAGAAATACTCGATTCCGAGACGCAGATTGCCCTCGGCGCAAATATCCGTGTGATGCCGGACGTGCATGCGGGCTTAGGCTGCGTGATCGGCACCACCATGCAGATCACCGACAAAGTGGTGCCAAACTTCGTCGGCGTCGATATCGGCTGTGGTATGAAGGTTCAAAAACTCCAAGAGAAAGCCGAAGACATAGACCTCGCCAAGCTGGATAACATCATAAAGAAGCGTATCCCCTCCGGATTTTCCATCCGCGACAAGCCTCACGCACTCGCCGCTGAGACTCGCATCGAAGAGCTGAGATGTAAGAACTTTGTCAATCTCGATAGAGCCTATAAATCCATTGGCACTTTAGGCGGCGGCAACCACTTTATCGAGCTAAATGAGGACGATGAAGGCACGCTCTATCTCGTGATCCACTCCGGCTCGCGCCACCTCGGAACGCAGATTGCAGGCTATTATCAGGAAGAAGCACACCTTCGCCTCAACGCCAAACACAGCCAAAGAATCCAATTTGATGGCAAGATGAAGAAGAAAGATTTCAGACGCGCCAAACGCAAACAAGCCGAAGCCAGGATACCCAAAAACTTGGCTTATTGCGAGGGCGAACTCATGCAAGACTATCTCATCGACATGGATATTGGTCAAGAATTTGCCTTCATCAATCGCCGCGCCATGGCTGAGATTATCATCAGTTCCATGGGCTGGACGGTTTTAGAAGAATTTCAGACCATCCACAACTATATCGACACCAAAAACATGATCCTCAGAAAAGGCGCCGTCTCCGCCCAGAAGGATGAAATCTTGCTCATCCCCATCAACATGCAATTCGGTTCGCTGATCTGCATCGGCAAAGGAAATCCGCATTGGAACCACTCTGCCCCACACGGTGCAGGCAGGGTGATGAGCCGCCGTCAAGCGCGGGAAAGGGTTTCACTGCAAGACTTTCGAGATAGCATGCAAGGCATCTATACCAGCTCGGTGAATCGGGATACCTTGGATGAAGCACCGATGGTGTATAAACCCGCCGAAGAGATCATGGAAAATATCAAAGATACCGTGGATGTGCTCGAGATTATCCGCCCTATTTATAACTTCAAGGCGGCGGATTGATAAGAGAGTATAAAACTCTCGTTTTTTCGGTTAACGGGGGCGTTAACCTACCGGTTCGAGTGGCAAAGTCTGATGATGCGGCCGGTGGGGCATCGCCATCGTTGCAACGAGCGTCATTATTCCTTCCTAAATCATACTCTTCTGCACATGCGTTAATGAAGGCGTTAACCTACCTATAAATAGAACGCTGCGCCTTCTGCAATAGTGAACAATAGAAAAAGCCCTCTCCAGTTTCTCGGATGAGGGCTTATGCAGTTTATTGTTAAATTATCTTATTTCACCATAATCATCTTTCGGCTTTTGCTTTGTTTTGCTGATTCAACTCTATATAGATACATTCCCGACGCCACAGCCGAACCATTGTCGTCCAAGCCATCCCACACTCTACTATGCCGCCCGCTACTAAGTGCCTCATTAACTAAGGTTCTCACCACCTGTCCGCGCATATTATATATTTTCAGACTACACATAGCCGGCTCTTTCAGCTCAAAGGCTATGGTGGTCTCAGGATTAAAAGGATTGGGATAGTTTTGTTCTAAGATCAAATGTTCAAAAATAGGTGAAATAAGGTCTTCATTTGAAACCCATGGCTCGGAATTATACTCAAAACAACCCATGTCGATGCGATCGTTCCATACGCGTATGTTTCCTGCCAGATCGTAAGGTGGTAAATCCAAATCGCAGATATCCGGAGTGCCGCTATCTACGCAGGGCGAAAACTCAGAAAGATTATAGTTGAAGTCACCCGGGCTGCCAAATCCACTACCTGCAAAGAGAGGGTCTTCATCGATATTTGTATCCCGATAGTCAATACTATTCCACGGAACAGTATCTTCCAAAATGCCGTCTATACCGCCTTTTATCAAGCAATAATCAAAGGTGAGATGAGTCTGCTCATTAGGATCATTCGTAGGGATCACATTGATCTGATATTCACTGTCGTTATCAAATATGGAATTGATAAAATTCACTTCACCTCGTACACTTAAGATATAGCTATTGCTACGATTGCCCGCAAAAGTACAATTAATATAATCTATTCTTGGATTATTTGCCGTGGCAATTGTCGCGATTTCTCCTCCCCAAGGACCTATTCCGGGAGATACATTATCCGCAAACAAGCAATTTCTCAGAGTAAAGTGATTTTGCTGTTGCGGAAACTGAACCCCGACAATCTGTATGACTCTGGCATCATCATCAAGCATGGTCAGATTTCTAAATTCACAGTTTTCCATTACTAACTCTTCGTCTGCTTCTATCGTAATCACAGGGAATCCCCAAACAGACTGCGAAGTATAACTATTTGTGAAATTTCGGACTACAAGATTCTTGATTTTGCCTCGGAAAGCAGCTCTCTCCTCACCCGGAGTTCCACTGCCTCCTACATAAAGTAGATCGACATCACCAGTTTCAATATCTTCTATTATAATATTGTCAAAGAAGCTTTCATTTTCGCCTGATACGCATAAGTTAATTATCGTAGGATTGTTATGGAAAGTTCCATAATAACCGGCAGGAATATCGTGTATGCGTAGATTCGATAAATGTGCCTCAGTAGTTCTTAAGTTGCCATGAAGAGCACTACAATAGTTATCAAAACCTTGTGCCGTGATAGACATACCATCCAAATATATATGAGGTTCAATAAAAGCTGAAAAAGCATGACCACCTAACCTAAGTTCCATCAATGGGCTTGGTTCACATATTATTTTGGTGACATCAATTCCGCTTCCTTGAACTTTGACCCACTGCTTCAAAGCAATGGGAAAGATTTGCTCATTTGCAGTGCGGGAATACTCTCCCGGCAATATAAATACGCTATTCTTATTCTCTCTATTTGAAGCGGTTCTATAGATGGCTTCATGTATGGTCTTCAGAGCGGTATCGGGAGTAAGTCCGTCATTTGCATCATCCCCCTCTGTGGATACATAAAGATCGCTATCAATTTCCTCATGATATGCGTTCAGAATATCGAAATTGATATAAAAATTATAGACAAAATGATTATTGCTTAAATAGATAGCATGATATTCAGATGGATTTAGCACGGAAAACGTGTCGAGCGGCATATCCAAATCTCGAGTAGCATAATGAATACATATATCCTGTCCTGCACCGGAACGGTTATTATAGATCGAACAGCGGTTATCGGGATCAAAGTTTAAAGGATATGTATTAGTTATGCTGGAAACATATATGCCTCCCCCTTGGTTAAGGCTATAATTGTCTCTGATTGTAACCCCACTCAAGGATACATTTGCCCTTATTATGTTTATTCCGCCACCAAATCTTGCTTGATTGCCGAATATCATGCAATTTATCACGCTGGTGCGCCCGCTGATACTAATGCCTCCTCCTCCGCCCATTCTTGCTCCTCTTGTGATGCTGAAGCCCCTTATGATGGTGTTTTCTGTATTTTGAGCCACTCTTATGCAGACGCTTATATTATTCCCATCAATTATAGTAGAATCTATATAGCTTGAATCCCCGCTGCTCGCTTCCAAGCTTTTCAATGTGATATTATTTTTATTAATCTCTATATTTTCAAAATATCTACCGGGATATACTAAGATGGTATCACCGGGATCGGCAGCATCCAATGCATCTTGAATAGAAATATAGTCTCCGCTGCCATCTTGCTTTACATTGAGCGTTATGGAAAGCAGCATACAGGGCAAAATGCCCAGGATCGTTAGTATTATCAAAACTTTATTTTTCATCTTTATTCCTCTTTATTCATGAGGAAAGGAAGAGCATCCTCCTCCTTCCCTTCTGTTTTTTTATTTCATTAAAAGCATTTTTTTGCTTTGTTTATATTCGGGTGTATCGAGGCGATAGAAATAAACTCCGCTTGCTACAGGCTTGTCGTTTGAGTCTTTACCATTCCAATTTACGTTGTATATCCCTGCTTCAATCTCCTTATCTACCAATGTCTTTACCAGTTGTCCCTTCAGGTTATATACCTCAAGTTTCACCTTGCTCGCCGTAGGCAAAGAGTAAGAGATGGTGGTGTTTGGATTGAAGGGATTAGGATAGTTTTGTCCCAAGCTCGGAAGTGCGGGAATATCTTCCCCTTCTTTGTTATCTGCCAGGTTTATCTCAAAATAGTGATAGTTTGCACCTGCAGCAGTGTGCTTAGGCATCAATTGCTCGTGACTTATCCTTTTGTTCTCAGATAAAAAAGGTGTGCTTTTGCTTGCACGCGGAATAAATGTCAGTTCCACTTCGCCATTAGCCAAATCATCCGCGCTTGCCACGTAGGCAGATATCTGCTCCAGATTTTCTTCCACCACTACTGCACCTTTGCACACGCCGTCCACATACAAGCCGACTTCTTCATATTGCATCACCATCTCATCCGTGAGTGTGAGATAGATGGGGATATAATCTTCTTTTTCATCATAGACAAAGCCTTGCGGGCTTGACTTCGTTCGTGGAGGAACGGGAATATTTTCACCCCATTTAAATATATGGTCTTGTGTGGTCTTTACTATCACCATATCGCCCAGATTTAGCGGCATTATCCTACCGACAATATGCCATTGATCATCGCCCGATTCGCCTATGCGGAATATACTCCAATCCTTGGCTTTGATCATAGTGATATCATCCCAGATGCTTGCAAAGGCATGTTCGGGCAAGCGGGAATCATCGCGGAAATAGCCTATCCAATTTTCCCTGTTCCCATATATGGGAAATTCTGTATGATCAGGAGTCTTATATCCGCTGTGCCTGAGCACCACGGGCTGTGGAAAATTCGTATTTGCCCGTATTTGCAACATGATTTTATAACCTTGAGGACTGGAGACGATATGTTGCATGCATTCATCATTCCATATCTTATTTACATCATCCCATAAAATTGTCTTCATATTCATTCCTGCTTCTACCCATACGATTTTTTCCAGGTAAGTGGGAACGTCTGCACCATACCGGTTTTCATGTATATGCAGCAAATCCTTAAAGAATTCATTAGCATAAAGCGCACCATCCGTGACAGTATTGAGGATAGGATAGCTTACCCAGTGCCATCTTTCCACATCAGCTTGATCCTCGAAGGCATATTCCCAATAGCGATGATTGACAGTGGTATAGGCTCCGATATCGGCAGGGGTGCCGTCTTCATCTAAGCCGTAACCGGCATCAATGCAGGGAGAAATCACGGTTTCGTCCCATATAGGATGATATGAAGAATCAAGATGCATATTTTCAACATTACAGATCGTATTATTGAAAGATGTAACTCCTTCAAACTCATTATCAAACATACAGTGTGAGACAATTATGCTGGCCGGTTCAGAATTTGAACTACCACGTGAAAAGATAGCATCAATATCTGTCGTCTTAAAAATACAATTTGTGAAGTTTAAATTAACCGGTAAGTATGATAGGACTATCATTTTGTCTGTGCTTGAATCACCCTTGATAAAAAGTCCACGATCGATATTTAATGTTCCGGTGCATTCATAGTGCATAGCAATAAAATCATTGCCGGAACCATAGGCTCCGCTATTGATAACATTGCCGGAGAAAATATCGTTTTCTGTAAAAGCACAATAATTAAATCCTACAGCATCGCAATGGCTCTCACTCAGTCCAGCTTGATATGCTTCGTTATACAAGAACTCATTGTCTGATATATCAAATTGTGAGATGTTATGCAGATATACCGGGCCTCCGCTTCCAGTTGTTAAATTTTGTTTAAAACAATTTTTTCTAATTTTGATCCCGGATGAATCAACTGCATATATAGCTCCACCGGGATAGCCTAACTGGATGCCGTTAGGAGATGTATATTCAGTTGCAGTATTTGCATAAAAATGGCAAAGTGAGGTTTCTACATCTTCACAATTTTCCAAATATATTGCACCGCCTCCCCAGGCTTCATTTCTAATAAAATATGAGGAGTTTATTAGGACGTCTGAACAGTTTAAAAGCCTCATTGATCCAGTGTTTTTGCTGTTGCTATATTTTACTACACAGTCGTAAAGTGATAATCCTGACAATCCGCTGAAGGTAGTGGAGAAAATATTTTCTGAATGAGAAGATATTCTGCCGAAATGACAGGATATAAATGAGTATTGAGCATTAGTGCCGGAGGTGAATTTTAGATTATAATCACCTGCTCCCGGTCTCGTAAACTTGATATTTTCAAAAGTAGTGTTCACCCTATTTGCATATATGGATACCGATGAAGCTGTAGGTTCAAAATACACATCACCGTCATTAAGCCCAATGATTTCCAGTCTTAAGGAATTGTTTGCCGGGTTTGTATAGATTAAATTTGGGTACGATGAAAGCTGATATTCGCCCTGATGGATGAACAGCTTTACCGAATCGCCGTCATAACCACCATTTACAGCATTGAATATTTTCCCCAAGGCATGATAAGGTGTCTTAAAATAAGGAAGAGACGAATCAGAAGACACTCTCACAAAACTCAAGTTATATCGAGATAAGCCGATGACTCCCAGGTCTTCAAAATGAGAATTGGAAGGTATATTTATGTCTTGAATTGTATGAGGATATGTAAACTTTCCCAAGTCTGGGCGAAACATCTCTATCGCAATATAATACTGCCCGGGATTAGTGGTAAATACAAATCTCCCTGTAGAGTCGGGATTCAACTCATAGACAAGATTATGGCTGTCGGCATTATAAAGTTTTATATCAGTATATACAATATCTGCATGGTCAAAATCTAAAGATAAAGTCCCGACAATGTTGGGTATTTCTCTCTGGTCGGCAAAAAGCCCTGTGCTTATAAGCAATAACAAGATCGAAATTATTAGCCTAAACATTATGCCAAAAATGCTGTTTACCGAAGAATCAGGCTTATCAACAAATTCTGACATTGCTATTGTTGTTATTTTTTTTTGGGGGGGGAGGGCAAGTTTGCTCTGACTTTTTGTGCCTATTAACATTTTCTACATCCTTTCCCTTATAGGGAGAATAAGAGTTTATTTGTAGATTTACATGCGTGAATATTAGTCCACGATGTTCATCAAGCTTCCCGAAGGCCTCTTTTTATCCTTCACCACTACATGATAATAAATAATATTCTTATATCTTTGACAGATTATAAAATCACGAAATTATGTCAATGTTTTTTACGAATTTTCAGGTAGTGTCTCAAACGTTGGTGT
>DIQS01000021.1:0-11107 GCA_002427325.1 Cloacimonetes bacterium UBA5456
AATGTGAGGTGTGAGGTGTCCTGAAAAGAGTGGACAAAACGAAAGGAGACTATTATGAACACCTCAAAAAGAATTCAAGCCAATGTCCGCTACAGTGAAGCTTTTCGCCTCAAGATAATTGATGATATTAGAAGTGTTCATGAGGTTCAGGGCAGGAAATATCCTTGGCGCACTCCTCCGGCACTGATGAGAAAGCTGTCCTTGCCGCTGATGCCGAGGATATGGCGGATGATTGAGAGCGCGGCAGGCATGATGTCTGCACGAGTGGGGTCCATGCCGGGGATGGTGGCGATCTCATCTGTGGAAAGCGGCTTCATCTGTATGATCTGTCGGTTTATCTCGGAGAGGGAAAGCTCTTGTCTATTGGGTTCGCCGAGGCTTTGTTTATGATGAGCCAGGGCGATGGAGAGGGCGGTATTCACGCTTCCTCCACAGCCTACGAGGCAAAAGTTATCGGTGTCGGCGGGGATGAGTTGCTTGATCATATCCTGCGGGATGTGGCGCTGTAGTTCTTCCTCAAAGCTTGTGTTATCTTGGCGGCTCAGGGTGAGATTTACCGCACCGAGGGGGATGCTCTGCCAGTGCTCAAGCTTGCCGTTTTTACCAAAGATGAGCTCCGTGCTGGCGCCGCCGATGTCAAAGGAAAGCATGTTGCCCGCAATGTGGCTCACCGTCATGATCCCCAAGAAGGCGGCACGCGCTTCATCCTGAGCGCTGAGGATTTGCAGATTGAGTCCCGTCTTGAGGCGAATCTGGCGGATGATCTCGGCCTTATTTGCGGCACTGCGCAAAGCTTGGGTGGCGATGAGATGACACTCTGCCTGGGGATGCCTTGCTTTGGTATCCTCGATAAGGTCAATCATCTCGTCGATTTTGTCCTGCGTGAGGCTGTTTTGGGCATCCAGAGCGTCGATCAAGCGCAGAGGAAAGACCAGAGTTTTGCCGCGAGAGCCATTCTCATCGGGAGAGAATATCTTTGCGGTATTCGAGCCGAACTCTATAAGTATTTGCTTTGTTTGCATGGTGAATCCTTATGGTTATTAAAGAAAATATAGTCTGAAACATGAGTTTTGTCGAGTGTTAAATTAGATAATTTGGCGTCGTTTAGGGCTGATCGATGAAAAAGTCTTGACGATTCTAAACACTTTACAAACTGGTATATAAGAATAAATATCATAAAATGAGGTGAATTGTGCGAGATTTTATCATTGCCGGCAATTGGAAAATGAACAAAGACCTGTCGGAGGCAAGAAGCTTTATCAGCGAAGTGTCAAGTAGCTTGAAAGATAAGAATATGCAGGGAGTGACTGCTATTGTTGCCCCGGCTTTTCCCTTCCTCGGCGTCTTTGCAGAGGAGTTTGAGGGAAGCTCGCTAAAGCTTTCTGCTCAGGATGTGAGCAAGCACGAAAAGGGTGCTTTCACGGGCGAGGTATCGGCGGCTATGCTGAAGTCTATCTCTCTGCCATATTGCATTATAGGTCATTCAGAGAGACGTAGCTACCACGCTGAGGACGATGCGCTGATCCGCGAGAAACTGCTTGCCCTCGCAGCGGTGGGGATCACGCCAATTCTCTGCATCGGTGAAAGCTTGGCTGAGCGCGATAATGGCGAGACCGAGAAGGTGATCATCAGCCAATTGGAAGGCTGTCTTAATGAGGTGGATATATCCTCCGAGAGCGAGCTCATCATCGCCTATGAACCCGTTTGGGCGATTGGCACAGGACGCACAGCCAGCGGTGAACAGGCACAAGAGGCACACGCTCTGATTCGCAGATGGCTTACACAGAGATATTCAGCCGAACTCAGCCAAAAGATATGCATACTCTATGGCGGCAGCATGAAGCCGGAAAACATCGAAGGGCTGATCTCAAAGCCGGATATCGATGGCGGGCTCATAGGTGGTGCATCCTTGGAAGCGGCGAGCTTTCTAAAGATGATTGACAGTGCAATAAAGATTAAAAATGGATAATAGAAATGATTGAACTAAAGTTTATACGCAGTAATCCGGAGATTGTCCGCGATGCGATTATCAACAAAAATGAGAAGGCAAATCTCGATAGACTCTTGGAATTGGACGAAGCTTTTCGCAAAGAACAGTTTGAATTTGAGAATTTAAGGGCGCATCAAAATACGGTGTCGCAAGAGATCGCAAAGAAGAAGCGTGCTAAAGAAGATGCCGCAAAAGAATTGGCAGAGATGAGTGATCTTGCCGCTGATATCAAAGATATTCAGGCAAGTCTTGCTGAGATCGGCGCTGAGCGTGATGCTATCCTGCTTTCAATTCCGAATATCCCTGAGGACAGCGTTCCCATCGGCAGAGATGAGAGTGCTAACGAGGTCTTGCGTTATGAGGGCGAAAAGCCGCACTTTGACTTTGCGCTGAAGGATCATCTCGAGATAGCTGAGCTGAATGGGCTCTTAGACCTTCCACGTGGGGCAAAGATCGCCGGTAGCGGTTTTCCTATCTACCGGGGCTTTGGAGCTCGTCTGGAGCGCGCTATCATCAATTTCATGCTGGAAATGCACATCCAAAAGCATGGTTTCACCGAGCTCATGGTGCCGCTCATGGTGAATCGAAAGTCGATGATTGGCACGGGACAACTGCCTAAGCTCGAAGAAGATATGTATCACGCCGAGCAAGATGATCTCTTCCTCATCCCCACCGCCGAGGTGCCGGTGACTAATATCTATGCCGATGAAGTGCTTTCATATAAAGAGCTTCCGCAGAAGTTTGTCTCATATACGCCCTGCTTCCGTCGTGAAGCGGGCAGCTATGGCAAAGACACGCGTGGCTTGCAGCGCTTGCATCAATTCAACAAGGTGGAGATGGTATATTTCAGTTTGGCGGAGGATTCATCGCGCGCTCTGGAGGAATTGCTCTCGGACGCCGAGGATATCCTCAAAGCCTTTGGACTGCACTATCGCGTGGTCAATCTCGCAACGGGAGACCTCAGTTTTGCCAGCCAAAAGACCTATGACCTCGAAGTCTGGGCGCCGGCAACAGGGCGATATTTAGAAGTCTCCTCAGTGAGTAATTTTGGTGAATTTCAAGCAAGGCGCGCCAATATCCGCTATAAGGATGCGGAAGGGAAAATGCGCCATGCACATACTCTTAACGGCAGCGGAGTGGCTACTCCTCGCCTCATGATCGCCATCTTGGAAAGCTTTCAAAATCCTGATGGCAGCCTAAACTTGCCGGAAGTGTTAGAGCCCTGGCTTCAGCTTAAGATCTAAAGGAAATAGCAATGAATAAAGAAATGGGAATCCTGGATTTGACTCTGATCTTTGCCAAACGTCGTAAGCTCATCATCGTGTTCACGTTGATTGCGGCCTTGGCGGCGATCGTCTATTCTCTCTTGGCACCACACTATTTTAAGAGCCGCGCCTCTCTGATCCCGATCGTGGATAACGAGTCTATCGGCTCCATCGGCGGCAGCATCACGGATATCATCGGCGGCAGCTTTATCAAGACGCCAAAAAGTGAATATGCCGTGGATTTCATCACGGTGATGAAGAGTAGAACCTTCCGCGAAAAGGTGGTGCGAGAATTTGATCTCATCCCCTATTTCAAGATCACAAAACCACCCATGGAAGCACTGGAGAAAGCTATCTATCGCCTGCAAAGCGAGGTGGTTACTCTTGAATATGACAATGAATCATACTTGCTCTCCATCGTCGCTGAGACCAAGGATAAGACGCTCTCGAAGGAGATCGTGGAGTTCTATCTTGCCGAGCTGGAGGATTATAACCAAAATCATCGCAATTATAAGAGCAAGATGAAGCGGGTCTTCCTTGAAGAGCAGGTGGGTAGGCATATGCATGACGTGGATTCGCTGGCGGTTGCGGTTAAAGATTTCCAAGAGGAAAACAAGGCAATCGCGCTTGAGATGCAGACGGATTCTGGGCTGAAGATATATTCTCAGATCGTCACCGAGCTTTTGCAAGCCGAGATCGAACTGGAACTGGCGCGCACACAATATTCTGAAGAGTCTATCTTCGTGCAACAGATCAAACAAAAGCATGATATCTTGAAAGATAGGCTGGACGAGATGGAGAAGATCGGCGGCAGTCTCGGGCCGGATTACCTGATTCAGATCGATAAAGTGCCGGATTTGGGTATGCAATGGAACTTGCTCAAGATGAATGCCGAGATCAAGAAGGCGGTGGTGGAATTCCTCTATCCGCAATATGAGCTCGCACGCCTCGAAGAAGAGCGCGATATGCCCAGTTTTCAGGTTCTCGATCATCCGCAAGAGGCGGGAAGACGCAGCAAACCTAAGCGCGCTATCATCGTGATCGTTTGCACGCTTGCAGCGGTGTTGCTCGCCATGATCATTGCGCTAATCGTAGAATCGGCATCGCAAAATCAAGAGAAGATCGCAGAGATAAAACAGGCTCTGCATAGGAAAAAGAAAGACTGATGATTGGTAGCATCACAGAACGAGATGTCAAAGGCTTTGCTTTCACGCTGAGCCCGCAGTTGATGTTGTGTCTGATGATGTTTATCTTTGCGTTTCTGGAGTTCTTTCCCGTCAGCTATGGTCTCACCAGTGTGTGGTTCTTTGGCATGTGCTTTGTGGGGCTGAGCTGGCTGTTTATCTTCCCGAAAACGGCGATACTCAGTGAGGCAAATACCGAGGCGCTGTTCTTCCTCGTCACATGGCTTATCTATTCGCTTGTCAGCTATCTGTGGGCGGTGGATAAGAGCCCTGCTTTGGAATATTCATATCTCATCTTTCGCTATCTTGTGACCTTCTTGATGTTTGAGCTTTTCCTGCGGAACAGTCCAAATGTCCTCGCAAAAGGGCACTATTTCTTGATGTTCATCGTGGGAATCTATTTCCTGACGGCAGTTTGGGAGATCGCAACCTTCAATCATCTGCCTTCTTCGAGGCTGTATGAAAGCGGCTTGCCCATCCCGACGGGACCATATTTCAACGAGAATAACCTTGCAGCGTTTCTCTTACTCCTCTTTCCGATGATGCTGTTCTTTGCGCGGCTGTTGCCCAATATCTGGGGGAAGATAGTCGCTATGAGCTCGACCTTGCTCTTTTTGGTGGTGATCACCATCCAAGGTGCAAGGATCGCGATGTTAGTCTCTGCTGCGGCACTGGGGCTGTTCTTCGTCTTTTTCATGAAGAGACGATATCAGTTGCTCTCATTAGCGGCGATTGTGCTTGCGCTGTTTATGTTTGTGCAGCTATTTCCAACGCAAACAAGGATAATGACGGGGCTCTTGGATCATGAATTGGGCAGTCTTCGCTCGGAGACGGAGACGGTGAAGATGAGCTCGGTCAAGATACGCATGCACCTGATAGACGAGGTTGTTGAGCTCACCGAGGAAAGCAAATTCATGGGACTCGGCGGCGGCAATATCGAACATCACATGAGCACGGATCGCACCCATCGCACGGCTGGGATCATCAATGCGCACAACTGGCTATTGGAGCTGTTGGGCAATTTTGGCATCATCCCGCTGATCATCTTTATGTATGTATATCTGAAGTGGCTATATCATCTCGTGCGGCGATATCGCGAGTCGGAAGGCAGGCTCAAAGCACTATATATGAGCTATATCTGGGTCTTGCTTCTCTTCGTTCCGGCGTCCATCTTGCCCAGTTCTATCCGCTGGTATAACAGCTATTGGATAGTCTTTGCCGCCATAAATGCGCTCTGCCACACTCCCTCTTCAACATTAAAGGAATATATATGAAAGCTTTTGAGAAACTTATGCAGATCGTCAGCGATCTTCGCGACGAGACTAATGGTTGCCCCTGGGATAGGAAACAAACCCCCAAGTCTCTGGTACCAAACTTCATAGAAGAGCTCTATGAGGTGATCGAAGCCATTGAAGATGAGGACGATGAAGCTATGCGCGAGGAATTGGGCGACCTCATGCTACACTTGGTTTTCCAAGTTCAGATCGCCCAAGAACAAGGTAAGTTTGGCATGGAAGACGTGTTAGACGCAATCAATAACAAGCTCGTTCGCCGCCATCCGCACATCTTTGGCGATGAGCGTGTTGATACTGCCGAGGCAGTGAAGCTGAATTGGGAACTCATCAAAAAGAAGGAAAAGAAAGACCGCAAGAGTGTCTTGGATGGAATTCCGCGCAGCATGCCCGCCCTGATCCAAGCATGGCGCTTGCAAGAGAAAGCCGCATCGGTAGGTTTCGATTGGCAAGAGCTTCCCCCCGTGTGCGACAAGATTCAGGAAGAACATACAGAGCTTATGGAAGCACTCAAATCCGGCGTAAAGGCCGATATAGAAGAAGAATTGGGCGATCTCATCTTTAGCATCGTCAATCTCGCTCGCAAGCTGGATATAGACGCTGAAGTGGCACTGAAGGCAACCAATAGAAAGTTCTATGACAGATTTCAATATATCGAAGCGCAATATAAAGACACAGACATCAATGAGGCAGATTTAGATGAGCTCGACACGCACTGGAAGAAGGCTAAAGAACACTAATTTCTCCCATAGACTGAGGCTGTTTGGGGTTTATGCCTCTCTATTGGTGTTTTTGGTGCTGACTTCATACACTCAATACCTGATAAACAAGGCGCGAGATGAGCACGAGAATATCCCGCACATTTTTGCGAACTATGTGGCGTACACGGATGGATATCTCAGGCATGCCGAAAGAAACGCCCAGCTTATCACCGAGCTGAGTAGCAAGTATCTGCAATTCACTACGGCTGATGACTTCCAACAGTTGCTTTGGGACTATGTTTCCATTGATTTCATGAACGCAAATCCCATCTCTATCATCATCACAGACGAGACCTTGCAACCGATGATGTGGAAGAATGTCACCGTGCCACCGGATATCCCCTTCCCCGAGTTAGACAGAAAGTCGCAGATAGTCTTGCAAGATTTGATGGAAAAAATGGAGAAAACACCGCTCTCCTATAATAGCGGGATTTCGGGATATGCCTTCTATAGCAAGCCCATCTCTTTTGAGCAATTTATTCGCAATGTAAACTACTCTTTGATCGTGACGGACAGTTCGCGCGAACCGCTTTTTTGGCGCAATGTAGATGTCGATGAACACACTCGTTTCACTCAGCTTTCAAAAAAAGATCAGCTGAGCTTACTCTCCAGCAAAAGGGGCATGACCGAGATACCCATCACCAATGAAGCAGACAGCATCGGCTACATATATTTTTCCAATCCACAATCACTCTCATATATCCGCTTTACCATCCTCTTAGAGGCGTTTCTGGCGATGATGGTGGTATTTTTCGGCGGATATAGTCTATTTCTCGTCAGTAGGTCGGAAAAAGAGTCGCTATGGGTATCTTTGGCAAAAGAGACGGCGCATCAATTTGGCACGCCGATCACCTCACTCACCGGCGGCATCGAATATCTCGCAAGCTCTCCGCCCGAGGGCAGAAGCGAGGAAAATGTGAAAATGATTTATGAACTCATGCTGCATGATCTGCAACTACTTACCAGTATCGCTTCAAGATTTGGTAAAGTGGGAAGCGGAGTCAAGCTCAAACCGCATGACCTCCACGAGTTGCTCTTGGAATTGGTGGAATATTTCCGCAATCGCCTGCCTCATCATCAAAGTGCAAAGCTTGAGATACATCTCATCAGCAAGATTGATGATCTTAAGGTTTTGATGGAGCCGGAACTCTTGAAATGGGCGATGGAGAACATCATCAAAAACTGCATGGACAGCATGACGGGGAAGAGCGGAGACATCATCATCACCGCTACTTCCAAAGAGCCTTATGTCTATGTGCACATCCGCGATGAAGGCAAAGGCATCCCGCGCAATCAGTGGAAGAAGATCTTTGAGCCCGGTGTCACCAGCAAAGAACGCGGCTGGGGACTGGGACTCAGCCTCGCCAAGCGCATCGTGGAAGAATATCACAACGGCAGGATCAGAGTCTTGCAAAGCACGATCAACGAAGGCACAACTTTTGAGATTCGCCTAAATACGGCAACGCCGAAGAGAAGAAAGAAATGGACATCATTTTAGACCGCAAACAGATGCAGGATATAGACACGAGAACTATTGAGGAATATAAAACTCCCTCGCGGGTGTTGATGGAATGTGCCGGAGTGCGCTGCACGGACGCCATCCTCAATCGCTATTCGGATGAGCTAAAACACGGTGCACTGATCCTTTGTGGCAGCGGAAACAATGGCGGAGACGGATATGTCGTTGCGCGCCATCTCTATCAATTTACCAAGAATATCTTCATCCTCTCCTTTGGAAAAAGGAACTTTAGCAAAGAGACGAAGGCAAATCGCGGGCTGTGCGAAAAGCTGGATATTCCGATCTTGCATATCAATAAAGCAGATGATCTGCACAGTGCCAATATGCCTGATCTCAGGAACTTTGGCGTGGTCATAGATGCTCTCTATGGCATAGGTTTTCGCGGCAGTTTACCTGATGAGATCGCCGAGCTTTTTGAGCTTCTAAAGCCTCTATCGCACAAGAGAATCGCCCTTGATATTCCCTCCGGCATCGACGCTAACACAGGCAATGGCAACTCCTTGACGATGGATCTTACCCTTGCCATCGCCGCATTGAAATATGGTCACTTTTTGGGAAATGGGAAAAGACATGGCGGCGAGATCATCACCCTGCCCATCGGCATTCCGTCAGCTTATTTCGAGGGGATAAACAGCTTCTTTTATAATGACTTAGTCCTGCCCAAACGCTTTGCCGAAAGCCACAAGGGGAGCTATGGCAAAATAGAGATATTCGGCGGCAGTCCCGGCTTTGAAGGCAGCGTTTGCCTCACTGCATTAGCCGCATTGCGCAGCGGAGGCGGATTGGTCACGCTCCATAGTCCCAAGGCTTCGCTCGCCATGAAAGTAGGCGCCCCTGAGATCATGGCAAAACAGCTTACGCAGGACGAGACCGAACTTGCGGGCATCATCCAGAGAGCGGACGCCATCTGCGTCGGCCCCGGTTTGGGCTTGGACGATGAGGCAAAATCGCTACTACAAGCAGTCTTAACAAACTCAAAAACAGCCACAATCGTCGACGCCGATGCGCTCACCCTCATCAGCCAAAACAAACAGTTTTTTGAGCTTATTGGTAAAGAAAACATCCTGCTCACCCCGCATAAGGCAGAATTCTGCAGACTCGCCGGCATCACGCTGGAAGACTTCGACGCCGATCCCATCATGCATGCACGAGATTTCTGCAAGAAGCACCGCACTCGCGTTCTCATCAAGAGCCACGTGAATATCCTCTGCGCGCAAGACGAACTGCGCATCATCTCCTCCGGCAACGACGCCCTTTCCACCGGAGGCAGCGGAGACGCCTTGGCAGGAGTCATCAGCTCCTTTGCCGCTCAGAAGCTAAGCCTCATGGATGCCGCAAGTTCCGCAGCTCTGCTCATGGGCAAGACGGCAGAACATTTAAGCAAAACAAGGCAGAGTTTCAGCATTTTGCCCAGCGATATAATCAATCATTTCGGAGAGATTTATGACTAAACTTGCCAAGATGAATACCCCCATTTTCTGGGCGGAAGGTCATCCCGGCGCACTTGATCGAGAGAACTGGACGCTCAAGGTTCATGGCTCTTGCAAAGAACCTCAAGTCTTTAGCTGGCAAGACCTTCAAGAGATGCCGCAAGTGCGCGTGGAAGCGCGACTCACCAGCGTTACGCGTTGGTCTGTTTTCGGGGCATGGACGGGTGTTTCCTTTGATGAAATCCTCAGACGCGTGCAAATCTCAGATAGCTGTAAATACCTCAGATTTTGGTCTGTTGGGCGCATCTACGATACCTCCATCCCGCGCAGTATAGCCGAGAAAGAGCACTCCCTGATAGCCTGGGCTTTCGACGATGAATTGCTCAGTGAGGATTATGGCGGTCCCATCCGCGCGCTCATTCCCTATCTTTGGGGCTATAAATCAGCCAAAAGCATGATTGAGATTGAGCTTATGGATTATTATGTGGCCGGTTTTTGGGAGATGCGCGGCTATACGGATAGCGGCAAGATTGAAGCCGGTGCCTGTCGTGACATCAATGACGGCGGCAAGATCAAGAGAATTCCCGATGGTGAAGTGAAGGATTTTGTCTGATATGAAGCTCTGGATAACCTATTTCAGAGCGGTTGCGGCAGCCTTTTGTTGGGGCATCACCTTTGTTTGGTATAAAGTTGCCTTCGATGGCGGCTATCGTCCTTATGAAATAGTCTTCCTTCGCCTGCTCCTGGCATCAGCCGTCCTCCTTATTTTTATGAGCTTTCAAAAGGGGAGCTTCAAGCTTGAACCCAGAGACCTTTTGCAGATGATAGGTGTAGCTTTTTTTGAGCCTTTTCTTTATTTCGTCGGCGAAGCAAACGGAATGCAATATGTTTCCAGCAGTGTGGGAAGCATCATCATCGCCACCATTCCCATCGTTGCCGCAGTCGGTGCATGGATTGTGCTAAAAGAAAAGCTAAGCAAATTGGTCGTGGGCGGGATTTTACTCTCATGCATGGGCGTGGTGATCATGACCTTGGGTCAGGGTGAGCTTAGCGGCAGTTTAAAAGGCATTCTTTTGCTCTTCCTTGCCATCATGGCTGCCGTGGGTTATGGCATCGCTGTGCGCCCTCTCACGCTCAAATATAGCACCACCACCATCGTTGGCTATCAATCAATCTTCGGTATGTTGTTTTTCTTGCCATTGTTTGCCTTGAAAGATGGCTCGCATTTCATTCATATGCAGCATAATAGCGAGGGGCTTATCACCATTGCAGCGATGTCGATTTTTGCCAGCATCGGCGCATTTGTTCTCTATACGGATGTGATCCGCAAATTAGGCGTGGCAAAATCCAATGTTTTTACTAATCTCATTCCGGTATTCACCGTGATTTTAGCGGCGATTATCCTCAAAGAAAGGATCGATCTTAAAACTATTTTGGGCCTGGGATTGGTCTTGGGTGGACTTTTTCTCTCTCAGATTGAGGCATTGCTGGGTGGGAAGAATGGTGATGAAGAGCCGCCGAAGCTCTCCGCTGAAACAGAGCCTGCCAGAAGCTAAATAAAACCTTTCCATTTTTAAGCGAGATCAAGTCGATTTGTTCTCGCTTTTTTGATTGTTTTCTTCTATGCCCCCTGCTTCCTGATAGGGTTCTGGTCATGATATGGTCA
>DIQS01000021.1:11261-12941 GCA_002427325.1 Cloacimonetes bacterium UBA5456
TCTGGTCATGATATGGTCATGATAAGCTCATCACCATGAGCACATCATAAGGGGATCTTAAGCGGAAACCAATAGGGAAGGAGTGGCTTAGGCTTTGTCTGGCTTGATCTTAACCGCACTCTGCGTGGGCAAGAGCAAGCTTATCCCTTCCATCTCAAAGCCGAGCATGATGTTTTTATGGAGCTCGGAATAGAGTCCGCCCATGCTTTCCGGCTTATCTGTATAGGCGTTAAGTTCATATTCCACATAGTAATCCTTGAGTTCTTTAACGTGGACAAAGGGCTCTTTCTTGATGTTTATCCCCTCGCTTTCGAGTGCGGCGGCTTTGAGGATTTCTTCCACTTTTTGGAAGGGCACTTCATAACCCATGCAGATTGTGGTGTGGAGGATGAGATTCCCTTCGCGCGCATAGCTGCTAAAGTCGATGATATTCCCGCTTAAAACCACGGAATTAGGTATGCTGATTTCTACGTTTTTGACGGTCTTGATCTTGATGGTAAGCATTGATGTCTCGATCAAAAAGCCTTCTTTATCACCGATTTTGATGAAATCACCGATGCGAAAAGCGCGCATATAGGTGAGGATTATCCCGGCAATAATGTTTGAAACTGCCGAGGATGAGCCCAGGGAAACTAAGACACCAACGAAGATTGAGATGCCTTGGAATGCCGGAGAGCCGGAGCCGGGAAGATAGGGAAAGATGATGACGACAACGAAGAAAAGGATGAAGAACTTCACGATTTGATAGGTGGAATCTGCCCAATCTGCATAGAAACTCTTGAAGCGGATGTTTCCTTTCTTAATTTCGTTGAAGAAATAGCGTAAGAACTTTAAAATATAGTGAGATGCAAAGATCACTACTGCGATGAAAAAGAGGTTTGGCAGATAGTGCAGGATGGAAGACCCCATCTCGGCGATGGGGCGCATGATATATGCTTGCAATTGCAATGCTATAAAGCGAGTGTAGGGGATCACATAGAGCAAGAAATACAGTGCAAAATAGCCGATTATTATGATGAAAATAAGGTTGATCAAGTTGATGAGGAAGTTTAGGAATCGATCAAATTGCTCTGCGTTGAGAAGACGAAATCCGCGTATGACAATGCCTAATTTATAGTCCTTTTTGAGCCTTGCCACAAGCTTTTTGAGCATGTTCATGAGGCGCGCAAGCAGGCGGAAAAGCGTGATTGCGAGGCCGATCACCAAAGCTGCTAAGAGAATTGTCTTGATGATGCTAAAGATGTTTTCTTTGAAGCTATATTTGATGAAAAGCGGGATGAATCTCTCGGATATCAGGGTGTAATATGCTTGGGTGATCTCGTCCATATCGGTCTTTAGCGCAAGACTGTCTGCCTCGGAGATGATGATGATGAGTTTGTCGGCATAAAGGATATGTTGGCGATTGCCCACGCTTTCGATATGAAGGCTGTCTTGCACGAGACTTGGGCCTAAAGTGAGCTCTTCCAATCTCTTTGTGATCACCACAGAGCGTTCGTAGGCAGAAAAGTCGTCTAATCCGGCATAGACATTGAATAGGACAGTGTCGTCATAGACAATCGGTGCGCGGCTTAAAGTGCTGTCTTTATCAGCTATTTCAAACATGGATTCCGTCTTGGCGAAAAGCCCGGCGGCACAGGCTGTCAACAGAATCATTATGCAGGCATTCCCATATTTTTTTTA
>DIQS01000025.1 GCA_002427325.1 Cloacimonetes bacterium UBA5456
CATCAAGATCCTAACAAGCTTTTTCAGCGAATAAATATAAAAATTAATATAGAAAAGAGGTAAACAAATGGCAACTTTTAAACCATTTAAAGCTGTTCGCCCCCTGCCCGAAAAGGCACAAGCAATAGCATCCCATCCCTATGATGTCATGGACTCAGACGAAGCTCTCATCGAGGTAAAAAAGAACCCGCTGAGCTTCCTCCACGTCGAAAAACCAGAGGTTGACCTTCCCGCAGGAACGCATCTCTATGACCCCGCAGTATATGCAAAAGCAAAAGAAAATCTGTATAAATACATCACTGACGGACATATGTTCCAAGACGATAAGCCCATGTTCTATATCTATAGACAGACCATGGATGGGCGCGGTCAATATGGACTCGTCGGACTCAGCTCCATCGATGAATATTATGACGGAACCATCCTCAAGCATGAACTTACCCGTGCCGACAAGGAAGCCGATCGCATCCGCCACGTTGACACCTGTAATGCGCATCCTTCACCTGTCTTTTTCACCTATCGCCATCAAGCTGTGATCGACGAAACTGTCGAAAAGATCGTCAAAGGCACGAAGCCGGCTTATGACTTTGTCGCTGATGACGGCATCGGACACACCCTCTGGCTCATGGATGATGAGGACGACATCTCCACCATCACCGGCGCTTTTGCCAAACTCAGACACCTCTACGTTGCGGATGGACACCATCGCACAGCCAGCGGCGCCAGAGTGGGAATCATGCGCAGAGAGCAATTCCCCGACTACACCGGCGAAGAAGAATTCAACTACACCATGGCCGTGATCTTCCCCGATAACCAGCTCAAGATATTCGACTATAACCGCGTGGTCATCGACCTCAATGGCAATACCACCGAAGAGTTTTTCCAGAAAGTCGGCGAGAACTGGGACATCCAAGAAGTGCCCGCAGGTCAAGACTTTGCCCCTTCACACTTGCACCAAGTGAGCATGTATATCGAAGGCAAATGGTATTTCATCAGCCCCAAAAAAGGAAGCTGGAAAGAAGCTGACGTAGTCGAAAACCTCGACGTCGCCATCCTCCAAAATAACCTGCTCCAGCCCATCTTGGGAATCGAAGACCCGCGCACTTGCAACCGCATCGACTTTGTCGGCGGAATCCGCGGCCTCGGCGAACTCGTCAACCGTGTTGATAGCGGCAGAGAAAAGGTCGCCTTCGCGATGTATCCAACCTCGATGGACGAACTGCTCAGCGTTGCCGATGCAGGACGCATTATGCCGCCAAAGTCCACCTGGTTTGAGCCCAAACTTCGCAGCGGACTCTTTATCCATCTCTTGGACGACTAAATGAAGTATTTCATTGAAAGCTTAGGTTGCGCCAAAAACCTCGTTGATAGCGAGCGATTTGTCGCGCTCTTAACGGACTATGGCTTTCAAGAAAGTCTCGAGCCGGAAGGTGCAGACCTCGTTCTCGTGAACACCTGCGCCTTCCTGCAAAAGGCTTTGGGAGAGCTCGACGACACCCTTAGCGAAATCATTGACTCCATCAATGAAAAGAAGACCAAGATTGTCGTCACCGGCTGCGTGATGAACCGCGCACTCGATGATTTTCAGGAACTATTCCCCGAAATCGATGCCTGGATTGGACTCAAAGACTTTGACGCCTTTGAGGATTACCTCGCCGGCCTCGTCAAAAAGCCCCCTAAGACCAAGCAATTCACCGGTCGAAGAGTGCAATTAGACACCGAAAACTATGTCTATTTGCGCATCTCCGACGGATGTAACAACCATTGCACTTATTGCATGATCCCCTCCATCCGCGGCGAGATTAAGAGCGAGACCATCGAAGACCTCGTCGCCGAAGCAAAAGAACTCGCTAAAAGCGGCGCCACTGAACTCGTTCTCATCGCACAAGATACCTGCCTCTATGGCGTCGATCTCTATGGCGAAAAAGCCCTGCCGCGACTCATCGAAGCACTGCACGAGATCGAAGACTTCCACTGGATTCGCATCATGTATATGCATCCCGATCACTTTGAACTCGAATGGACTGAGCTCTGGAAACGATTTCCTAAACTCTTGCCATATTTCGAGATACCCATACAGCATGCCTCGGATCGCATCATCAAACTCATGAACCGCAAAAAGGGATATGACGAACTCAAGACACTCTTTAATCACATCAAAACCGAGATCCCTGAGGCGATCTTTAGAACCACGCTCATGCTGAATTATCCCAGCGAGAGCGAGATTGACCGCAATATCCTCCGCAAGTTCCTCGAGGAAGTTGACATCCTCCACGTCGGAGTCTTCAGCTATTCACCGGAGAAAAACTGCAAGGGTTATAACATCCCGGACATCGAATTCGACTGGCAAAAAGGCGAAAACCTCATGGTCGCTCTTGCGATGGAACTCGCTGAAATCAAAGAAGAAAAGATGCAGAACTTCGTCGGCACCAATCAAGCTTTCCTCGTGGATGGCTATGTCCCCACAATGGGTGCTTTCGTCGGCAGATTGTGGTTCCAAGCTCCTGAGATCGACGGCATCGCCTATACCCAATTCCTGCCGGAAGACGCACTACTCGCCGAAGTCGAGGTGGTGGACGCCATCACTGACGAACTTTGGTGCCATTACAACGAATAAAAGCAAATAAGGAACGACAGATGAAGACAGCCCTCACGGGAATCAAACCCACCGGAACCCCGCATATCGGCAACTATTTAGGCGCAATCAAGCCCGCACTCGAGCTCAGCAAAAGCTGTGAAACTCGCTATTTTATCGCTGACTATCATGCACTGAATACCTGCAAAAATGCCGAGGATCTAAGGTCTATGACCCTCGAAATTGCCGCCGCCTGGCTGGCATGTGGCCTCGATCCCGAAAAGTCGCTGATCTATCGTCAAAGCTCTATCCCGCAAACCTTTGAGCTCGCCACCATTCTCATGGCTTTCACGCCTAAAGGACTGATGAACCGCGCTCATGCCTATAAAGCAATGCTGCAAAGCAATCACGAAGCTGGCAAAGACCCCGACGACGGCGTGAACATGGGACTTTTTACCTATCCCATTCTCATGGCGGCAGATATCTTGCTCTTTGACCCCGATTTCGTGCCCGTGGGCTTCGACCAATTTCAACACGTCGAAATGGCTGTCGATATCGCCCAGAGCTTTAATTTCGTATATCAAAGAGAAGGACTGAAACTGCCCAAGGCACTCGCTCATGAAGGCGCGCAGACCGTTGTCGGACTCGATGGACGCAAGATGAGCAAGAGCTATGGCAATGTCATCCCGCTCTTTGCGAGCGCCAAAGATCTGCGCAAAACCATCATGAAGATCGTCACCAATTCGCAGGGTGTCGAAGAGCCGAAAAACCCCGATGAATGCAGCATCTTTGCCCTTTACAAAAACTTTGCCACGCCGGAGCAGATCGATGATCTCAGAGCCCGCTACCTCGCCGGAGGCATGGGCTGGGGACACGCCAAACAAGAACTCTTTGAGCGTATGGACGAAACCCTAAGCCCTTTCCGTGAACGCTATAACGAGCTCATGAAAAACCCGGATTTCATCCATAAAATCCTCAAAGAAGGCTCCGAAAAAGCCATCCCCCTCGCCGAGAAAAAGATCAAAACCCTCCGCCAAATCATCGGCATCGACTAAACGTCAAGCTGACTCCAGCCGGCCGTTGTGTGGACTTCAGTCCACTTCCAATGACGTGCGCACCGCGCATACCATACTGCGCCAGCAGCCCTCGCTAAATCGCTAAATCGACAAGCACCGCCAGCAAAGCTTCGCCCCGTCCCTTCTGCACTTCTCACAAAGGATTAATCTTACACACTATACGCTTATTTTCGCGCCCGCCATACTCTTCATACAGCAGGCGCATTTGTCTCTTTTTAATCTCCGTAACGAAGACTCAATCTATCATTGCCTGATATGTCTTTCCATCCATATCCGATGACGTTATAAGGCCCGCTCGCTGTGACTTCGGCACCCAGCCGGCCTAAAAACCCATGCGCATCGCGCAAACCACCAGGCGCCAGCCGACCTCACTAAATCGCTAAATCGGCAAGCGCAGCGAGCAAGCCTCACCCCGTCATTTCAGCTTACTACCCAATTTCCGACCATTCAATTCTCAAATTCGCGCCTGCCATATCGGTCGCATACAGCAGGCGCACCCTTTTCCTTATCTTCGTTACGGAGCTATATTTCCGTTATTATGTGGACATCAATCCACGTTTCTCAATCAATCGCGGAATCCTAAGATTCTGCGAAAATCGTCAATTCGATCTCCGAACCACGCTCTGAGTCGAAAAGTTAGGTCATCGATTCGATATTGCAGATTTTTCATGAATCGAACAATGCTATTCTTTATTCTTTTCCAGATCATGCGAACACCTCCTTAAATCCAACTACTCTGCCAGTTTCACAGCAAAGCTCTGCCCATTCTTCAAACATCATGATGAATTCTTGCATCAATTTGTTCATTGCAACTGAGACCCAAGGCTTCATTAGCCGCTTTGGCATGCCCGGATGGCCATTTTCCTTCATCTCGCGATTGATTTCTTTCAAATCTTCCAAGAGAAGTGTCTCGATATCGAAATAGCCATCCGGTACAGGTAGTAGCGTATCCACATCATCAGCGTCCAGATCTTTGATCCAATCTTCTTCATCATCGTATTTACCCTCCCTTAATGATTTTAACTTTTTTAGCGATTCTGCTAATTGCTCCGCACCGGATGGCCCTGAATCGGATTGATCCGCAGAATCGTTGCTCACTTGCGCTAATTTGCGTAGCACATCGCCCAGACGCTCAAGCGCACCTGATTCTTGCAGACGCTTCATGTATGCCGCGAGCTTTGCCATGTCGGTGAGGAATTTGCGCAGACTGATGGTCGGTGCACTTGCCTCCGAATCTATCTTCTCATCCGCAGACGATAAGACACCTTCGATGTTCCCACGACAGTCGCCCCTTTCTCGATATTCGCAATCCCCGCAACAAGCACAATACGCGGCGGCGGCCCTTTCATTGAACTTCGCCAAAGTGGCACAACTGCTATCGTCATGCACTCCGGCTCTCGTGTGATCACTTGCTCCAACGACTTTGGAGTCAGCATCACTGTTTCTTTGATTTGCAAAAGTGTTTTTCATTTTTGTCTCCTAATAATTTTTTCTTGAGGTTGTCACTTTTGATTTCCAACCTCTACACTCTATAGGGGCCCAAAATCGAAAAATGGTGACAAAACGGAGAACTAATTTTTCGGCCAGTCGCGTAACTGATTGAAATTTGATGCCTGAAAAAATCTTCAAATAAATATTAAGCATAACCATGTTATGTAAACCTGTCGAATATTGCAGCACTTAACTATAGCGAGACATCTTATCTTCTTGATTGACTTGATGATAGAGAGAGGTGATTTTGTCACAAAATACGCTTTTCGAAAAAAGCACAAAAAAAAGCGTCTGCCTTATTCAAGCAAACGCAAAAACTACCGTCGCGGTCTGTCTGGGAACGCCCCCGCTTACGCTTCAACCGGTGGTTCGCAACCGCCTGTCGACGGAAGTTAAAAATGCAC
>DIQS01000045.1 GCA_002427325.1 Cloacimonetes bacterium UBA5456
CCATGACCATATCATGACCACATCACAAGCTGTATCCTATAGGGAAGCAAGGGTTTAGATGCTATGATTATTATCACATTATAGAGCTAAAAAACACCCGTTTTGCAAAGCTAAAACACATCACCAAATTAGAGGAAATATTCTTTGGGGTTGACAAATAATAGAAGCATATTTAGGCGTAGTTTTATGAGAAAAGAAAGGTTTTTATCAGACAATCAAATATCGGCAAAAAAGGCGATGCTTAGGACTGATAATTGCCTTAGAAAAAATATTATGACTTGGAGTTGCGTGTGAGAATTGCAAGCTATCTTCCCGAAAAGGTCTTACATAACGAGACCCTCTCCGAGCTTTTCCCCGAGTGGACTCCTAAGAAAATCGAGAAGAAGCTGGGAGTTCGTGAGCGCAGAATCGCTGCGGATGATGAGACCGCGCTGGATATGGCGATGAAAGCTTGTGAAAAGCTATTTGCAGCTATTGATAAACAGTCCATTGATTTTCTCTTGCTATGCACCCAAAGTCCGGACTATTATCTGCCGACATCCGCCTGCATTCTTCAGGACAGATTGGGTCTGAAAACCGAGATTGGCGCATTGGACTTTAATCTGGGATGTTCAGGCTTTGTATATGGTCTGTCTTTGGCTAAAGGCTTGCTTTCCGCAGGGGTTGCAACAAATATCCTTTTAGTGATGTCCGAGACCTACTCCAAGCATATTCACCCAAAAGATAAAGGAAATAGAAGCATCTTTGGGGATGCGGCTACGGCAACATTGATCAGTAAAGACATGCTGCCAAAAATCCATGAATTTGCCTTGGGAACAGACGGCAGTGGCTGGAATAATCTCATCGTTCTCAATGGTGGATTAAGAAATAGAGCCAAGCAAGAAGCGCTTGATTGGACGGATGAAAACGGTGCTTTGCGCAATGACGACATGCTTTATATGAATGGTCCTGAGATATTTAACTTCACGATTGAAGCTGTGCCCGCGTTGATCACACAGGTTTTAGATAAAAATAAGACCAGCCTCGAAGAGATCGATTATGTTATATTCCACCAAGCTAATCAATATATGCTTCAATATCTTAGAGACTTAGTTGGCATTGACGAAAACAAGTTTTACATCGATATGACGGAAACAGGAAACACCGTATCTGCAACCATACCCATCGCCTTAGAAAAATGCTTGAATAATGGCAGGATTAAGTCCGGCGATAATATTTTGCTTGCAGGATTTGGCGTGGGCTATTCCTATGGCGCAACGATAATAACCATATAGATCATTGGGAGAATGAGATGACAATTAAAGATTTTTTGACAGAACTGGCAGAACTGATTGAGATTGAAGACGAACTGAGCCTTGATTCAAACTTGAAGGATTATGAGGAATTTGACTCGATGGCGATAATGTCTTTAGTTGCATTTGTGCACAAAAACTTCGGTAAACAGTATAATGCACGCCAGTTAAATCAGATTGATACGGTTGAGTCGCTTGTCGAATTGATCGGAAAAGAGAGTTTTACAGAATAATGATTTGGTCTGAAAATGCTTTAAAAGGCAAAAGAATCCTGATCACCGGCGCTTCTTCCGGGATTGGAAGGGCTTGCGCCATCTTGTGTAGCATGTTAGGCGCCGAGATCGTAGCTTGTGGGCGCAATGAAGAGCGGCTCGCAGACACAATCTCAAAGCTCTCCGGTAGCGGGCATCTCAGCCTGGCCTTTGATCTCAATAATGAACAAAATATTGAGGAAGAAATCAGGAAGCTAAAGGGAAGTAATCCCATATCTGGCTTTATTCATTCGGCTGGGATAGAAAGAACAAATCCACTCAAGACGGTCTATATGGACGACTTTGTGGAGATGTTTAAGACCAATGTAGCCTCGGCAACTGCGATAACAAAGCAGATTACCAAGCCCGGGATCTACGATAAAAATGGACTTAGCATCGTTTTAATCTCGTCAGTAATCGGCTTACTTGGAGAGCGAGGAAAGATTGAGTATAGTGCTACAAAGGCTGCTCTTTCCGGTTTGACCAAATCATTGGCTTTGGAGCTTTCGGCTAAGAATGTAAGGGTAAATAGCATCTCTCCTGCAATGATAATAACGGAAATGTTGGATAGAATGTTTGAGGTTCTACCCCGAGAATCAGTGGCAAATATTGAAGGAAGGCACCTTCTGGGTATCCCTGATGTTCAAAGCGTGGCGAGTATGGCGGTTTATCTCCTCTCGGATGCGGCGCGATATATAACCGGGACAAATATCGTTCTTGATAGCGGATATTCAATGAGTTAGCATGCAATTTACATCAATTCCTTTTTTCATATTTCTCTTTGCGGTAGTTATCGCCTATTATGTTCTGCCATATAGATTTCGCAACTATCTATTACTTCTTGCGAGCTATTACTTTTATTTTAGCATCCAAGCGGAATATTTGGTATTACTAATAGCTTCTACTGCGTTTAACTACTGTCTTGGCTTATTATTAGAGAAATATAGGGAAAAGAAGGGATTGCTGCTATCTGCCGGGTTGATTTTCAATCTCGGGCTTTTGTTCTTTTTTAAGTATTTCAACTTTTTTGGCGATCAAATCAATGCGCTTTTTTCTGCAGTTAGCTTAAATCTCACTATTCCGCATCATAGCCTCATCCTGCCCATCGGGATATCGTTTTATACTTTCATGGCGTTTGGCTATGTATTGGATGTGTATTGGGGAGATATCAAGGCGCAAAAAAACTTGCTCACATTCTCTGTTTATTTAGCTTTCTTCCCACAGATTTTAAGCGGCCCCATCGGAAGAGCAAAGAACCTGTTTCAGCAGTTCACGAATGAACATCCTTTTTTGTATGAGAACTTTTCTAATGGTTTTAGGCTGATGCTGTGGGGACTGTTTAAGAAAATGGTTGTGGCGGATAGCATTGGGGCTTATGTGGATGCCGTGTTCAATAATATTCCCATGCATTCCAGCCTTACTCTCATTGTGGCTGCTATGTTTTATCCTTTGCAGCTTTACGCGGATTTTGGTGGATATACAGACATCGCAAGAGGGGTTGGCAAGCTTTTCGGCTTTGATCTGATGGTCAATTTCAGAACGCCTTATGTGAATTCTACTTCAGTGACGGATTATTGGAAAAGGAATCATATATCTCTCACCACATGGCTTAAAGACTATATTTTCTATCCCTTTATGGGAATGAACACATCAAAAGCGAAGATATATCTTGGTATATCCTTGATGTTTTTGGTAAGTGGCATCTGGCATGGAGTTGGCTGGATGTTTATCATCTGGGGATTGCTCCAAGCACTGCTCTTGATAATTGAGGATGCAACCGGCTGGGGATCATTTAAAAAGGGGAATTTGTTTGTTGTTTGGGGCAGAAAGATATTTACTTATATGGTCGTGGCAGCAAGCTTAGTATTCTTCAGGCTTCCCGATATTCACTCATTAAAAGAGTATATTAGGTCTATTTCCAGCGCTTCGTGGCGATTGTTCACAGGTTCAAATACAACAATTCTTCATATATTGATCGCAGTTGTTACGCTGGTAATCGTCGAGATATTTATGGATAAAAAGCAGGCTGATCAGTGGATTGCTTCAAAAAGCCTGATGTTTAGATGGTCTTCATATCTCATTATTTCTTTGATAATTGCCTTGATAGGAGCTATTGATGGCGCGTCGTTCATCTATTTTCAATTCTGATGTGTCTAAGGTGGCAAAGAAGCTCACTTTGTTTATTGCGCTATTTTGGGCTATTAGTTCGTCCATATATCTCATCATTAACTATATGTATTTTCAGTCATTTGGAGGTAATTCCGGCGCACAGATAAACCATGTGATAAGAACAAATTATGATGCATACATCTTTGGCTCATCACGAGCATCTCGACACTATGATCCCGCCCAAATAAGCCGGCATCTTGGATTATCCTGCTATAATGCCGGATGCGATAGAAAGAATGCAACTTATCAATACGGTTTGCTTCAATTGCTCTTGGAAAATCATGTGCCAAAGCTGATAATCTATGAAATTGACGACTTGTCTGAATCCCTTAATGGCAGCACTATTGACCTATATCCATACTACTATAAATACTCATTTATCAGGCAGTTGCTCCACCAAAGAGACAAATGGTCGAGAATCAAGTTCCTGTTTCCTCTTTATTCGTATAACATCAAAGTCTTTACTATAAGCAAAGGTTTTATTCTATCTATTCCGCCATTTGAAACCGGTTTCAGGCCGAAAGATGGTGGGATGCACCCGGGCGAGGTGAGAAAAATAAGGGAAACTGCAGGCATTGAAAAGCCCGATGACCCTGTTGACTATCTGGCGTTAGACAGTTTCAAAAACTTCGTTAGAACCTGTAAAGAGAATAATATAGAGCTGGTGTTTTGTCATTCACCCTCTTACGCGCCGAGTAAGGCTGTCGGCTTGGATTATGTTAGGTCAATCGCGGCAGAAATTGATGCGCCGGTCTATCTTTATGGCGAGCATGATTCATTTGTCTATCATCCTGAATTGTTTAGAGATGCAGGACATCTCAACAGAGAAGGCGCAGAACTATTTACGAAGATGTTAGCTCATGACATAGTCATTGATATGGGTAGATAATTATTTGTAAACTAAAGGTGGCATTCAGCTCGTGATCCGCCAATTTGACAAAGCTAAGAGAAGCTCCAATTCACCAGAAAATAGCAATCAATAAACAGCTTAAACACTCTTAATTACATGAACAAAAAAGAGGCATGGGAAGCCGTCTTTTGCTTAAAACCAATACTTTTGAGATGATATTAACAAATAATGCCGATTATCCTCACTTTTTCATTGACACATTGAGCGCATAGTTCCTCATGGTATATAAGGGTAAAAGTATAAGAATATTATGGAAATTATAAGAACAGAAGCTTTGATTAAAGATTACGAGCTGGGAAAAGTTAAGGTTCGCGCGCTCGACGGGATCGATATATCCATCAATTCAGGTGAATTTGTGGCGATCATGGGACCCTCCGGCTCAGGCAAAAGCACGCTCATGCATATTATCGGGTGTTTGGACAGCCCCACCGCGGGTGAATATTACCTCGATTCCGTGCTCGTGAGCAAGATGAGTAAATCCGCCTTGGCAGGTGTGCGCAATAGCAAGATTGGCTTTGTTTTTCAATCCTTTAACCTCTTGCCGCATCTAAATATTCTCAAAAACGTGGAACTGCCGATGATGTATGGTGGACTCTCCGCTTCAAAACGGAAGGTGAGAGCTCAGGAAATCCTCGAAGGTGTAGGACTTGCAGACAGGCTGAAACACAAGCCGGGCGAGCTTTCCGGCGGTGAAAGACAGCGCGTTGCCATCTCTCGTGCGATTGCAAATAATCCTTCAATTCTCTTGGCAGATGAACCCACGGGCAACCTCGATTCTCAGGCGGGCGGCGATATTCTTGAGATTTTTGACCGCCTCCACAAAGAGGGAAATACCATCATCATGGTGACCCACGATCCCATCGTTGCAGAGCGAGCGCAGCGCATCATCAGGATCAAAGACGGACTTATCGACAATGGCGATCTCGATAGCTGAATCACTGCACATCGGGCTTTCCGATATCACGACGCGCAAGGTTCGCAGCATCGCCACCATCTTTGGAATCATCTTGGGCGTGATCTCGATTCTCGTGGTTCTCGCCATCATCAACGGCATGAATGCATCGACTTTAACCTGGATGGAACAGCGCGGCGGCACAAGTAAGGTGGATGTTCAAAGAAATTGGAACTATGATTTCTCCAAAGGTGGAGAGGCAAATCTGAGCTTGGCGGAAGTGGAACAAATCCGCAAAATGATCCCCGAGGCAGTGGCGTTTAATTCGCAGGTCAGCTTGTATTCTCATAACGAGCTAAAATATCGTGGACTAAGCTATTATAGCACTGTATCGGGAGTGTTGCCGGACTATTTGCAGGTGGAGAATTGGGGCGTGAGCGAGGGTAGATTCATCACCGACTTAGATGTGCACGAGAGTAGTAATGTGATTGTTTTGGGCTCATCCGCTGCACGTGACCTCATCGGCACTAACGACGTGGTGGGCAAAAAGATAAGCCTCGGCAATAATGTTCTCGAAGTGATCGGCATACTCGATGAAAAGAGTTGGGATAACAAGCAAAGCGGGAGTTTTGGCGGGAATATGTTGGAATATATGAATCAACAGTCCTTCATCCCCATCTCTACTGCGATAAATAGATTTGATAACACCATGAAAGTGAGTTCCTTGCAGGTGACGGCGCAGAGCCCGAATCAGGCACTGACACTGCAAAAAAAGCTGGATCAGATCTTGCTCAATCTCAAACAGGGCAGAGAAATCTTTAGGGTGAGTTCCGCACAAGAAGGGATCATGCAGATGCAGGCTAATGCACGCATTTTCAGTATGGTATTTGTCCTCATCTCGGCGATTTCCTTGCTCGTTGCGGGGATCGTGATCATGAATATCATGCTGGCATCGGTCAAAGAGCGCACGCGTGAAATTGGCGTTCGCATCGCTGTCGGTGCGCGTCGCATAGACATCTTCATCCAGTTCATGATCCAAACGGTTTTGATCACCACCTTAGGTGGAGTCTTAGGGATCGGCTTGGGACTCTTGATCTTAGACAATATCAGTGCCTATTTGGAGATGGAGATGATAGTGGATTTTAGGATTATGTTTAGCTCGGTTTTGGTCTCTGTCGTGGTGGGCTTGGTCTTTGGGATCATGCCTGCGCTGAGAGCCGGTAATTTAGACCCCGTGGACGCCCTAAGAGAGGATTAGAATGCGAAAAAAGAGAGTTGGTATTTTGCAGATGCCGGTCAACCACGTTAAGAGAATGCTTAACCACGCCGCTTCAAGGCTCAAAAGCAAGGCTTGGAGAAAAGCTACTTGGAGCAAGACAATCATCTTTTTCAAGCTCTTTATCAAGAGGATCAATGAGGAGCGCATCCCGCGTGAATCCGCCGCTTTGGCTTATGTCACGATTCTTGGCTTCATCCCCTTTATCACGTTCATCATCATGATTGCGCCGGATTTGCCCTTCTTCAACGTGAAAGGCAAGATTGCGGATGTGGTTGCACAACACTTTATCCCTGGTTCGGCTCAGGCGGTGATGGATATGATCGGCGATATGATTTCGCGCAGGATGAGCCTGAATATCATGGCTTTCTCCATCCTGCTGATCTCGGCATATCTTTTGTTCAATAACATCCAGCGCACCTTTGATCGCATCTTGAGCACTCAAACATACGAGAAAAATGATATCATCTCGCAATTTGTGAAGTTTATCGGCACTCTTGTTTTTGGTCTGATCATCTTGGTCTTGCTCTTTTCCAGTTCATCATTGCCCATCATCTCGCGCATCGTGAAGCTGAGACTCTTTACGTGGATGACCTATATCTTGCCTTTTATCATGCAGTTTTTCTTGCTGTATTTCCTATATATATTCTTCCCTTCGGTGCGCATCAAAAATCGCAGCATCATCACCGGAGCACTGTGGACAACCGTTATCTGGGTTCTGCTCAAGGGCGTGTTTGACCAATATATCTACAATCTCACCAGCTATCAAGCGGTGTATGGAGTCTTGGCGGCGCTGCCCATCTTCCTCTTTTGGATTTATGTGAATTGGATCATCATCCTCAGTGGGGTGGTCTTGGTCAGCATTCTTGATGAAAGAATCAGGCGCGATCTGACCCAAAAAGATAATGAACACTATGTGAAAATCAGCATTGAAATGTTTAGCGATAAGAATCTCAATAAAAGACTCGAAGATTATGTTTTAAAAAATAGTATTAATGATTTGGTCGAAATTATCGACGAGGACGAAGACGAATGAAAAAATATGCATTGATCAGTGTGTCGGATAAAAGCGGCATAGACAAGCTCGCTGTGGAATTGGAAGCCTTAGGATATACCATTCTTTCTACTTCAAATACAGCGCTGCATCTTAAGAAGTTTTGCAAAAACGTGGTGGAAATCAGCGATTATACGGGTTTCCCAGAGATACTGGATGGGAGAGTGAAGACTTTGCATCCTTTTGTTCATGGCGGCATCTTGGCAGATAGGCAAAAAGATGCTCATGTGAACTGCCTTAATGAACACGGTATCGGACAGATAGACGTGGTGGTGGTGAACCTATATCCCTTTGCCGAGGTGAAAGCAAAGGAAGGTAGCACGCATGAAGAAATCATCGAAAACATCGATATCGGCGGCCCCACCTTGATTCGCGCGGCGGCAAAGAACTATCGAAACGTCACCATTCTCACCGATGAAAAGGACTATGAGCCCACCTTGGAACACCTCAAACAGGGCAGCGAAATCCCGGAATGTTGGAGCCTCTATTTGGCTCAAAAAGCTTTTGCAAAGGTCTCATATTATGACGATATGATTGCGGGATATCTTGAGGCAGAACGCTCTGAAACCGCTAAAGAGAAGGAAGTTCCGGAGTTCATCGATCTCACGGCAAAGCTCGATTTGCAGCTTCGATATGGCGAAAATCCGCATCAAAAGGCAGGATTCTATACCAATCGACAGGATGGCTGGATTTGCTCTCACGGCAAGGAACTCTCTTTCAATAATATCATGGATATCAATGCTGCGCTCAAGGCAATACGCCTCTTTGAAGAACCCAGCGTGATCATCTTTAAGCATTGCAATCCCTGTGGAGTGGGAAGCGGGGATACTCTCGCCGAGGCATATAAGCGCGCTTTTGCAACCGATACCGTGGCGCCATTTGGCGGCATCGTTGTGGTGAATCGCAGTCTGGATCTGGAGACTGCCGTGATGATCAATCGCATCTTTACCGAGATCATCATCGCTCCCGCATATGACGAAGGGGTGTTTGAAGTGCTCACGAAAAAGAAAAACCGCCGTCTCATCACATTTGATCCCGAAACCTTGATCAAACCGAGCAATCCCATTGAAATCAAGACCATGCTTTGGGGCTATTTGGCTCAACAGTGGGACTCTGTGAATGAGGATATCAACGATTGGCGCGTAGTAACAAACCGTAAGCCGACAAAAGAAGAATTTGAAGCCATGCTTTTTGGCTGGAAAACCGTATCGCTACTGAATTCAAACGCCATTGCGCTGTGTTATCCGCAGCAGGCAATCGGGCTGGGTATAGGCCAGACCAGTCGCATCGATAGCGTTTCCATATCCATCTGGAAGGCACGGAAGTTTAAGCATGACTTGAACTTGGCTGTGTGTGCATCCGATGGGTTCTTCCCCTACCGGGATAGCATCGACGAGCTATATCAGGCAGGCGTGAAAGCCGTGATCCAACCCGGCGGTTCAAAGGGTGATGAGGAATGCATCAAAGCCTGTAACGAGCTTGACATGGCCATGATCTTTACAGGATTCCGTCATTTTAGGCATTAAAATGTTTGACAGATTTCGCCGCTGCAAAAGATTGGCAGTTACTGACGCGGAGATGTGTCCGAGCTGGCTGAAGGAGCACGATTGGAAATCGTGTAAACGTGTGAGCGTTTCTAGGGTTCGAATCCCTACATCTCCGCCACTTTTTTTGCGCAATTTTAAGAGCAGTTTTGGCGAGTCAATTCTATATTTCCTTGCTAAATCCAACTTTTTAGCAGATAATAATTTTGATATTACAAGGAGTTTATCATGAAAAAGAAGACAGTTTTCATTATCATTATAGCTGTTGTTATTGTTTTAATGATGATTACAAGATGTGTGGGCAAGAAGTTTGATGACCTTACCGGCACAAAACCTACGAAGATCGAAGATGATTCTTGGTTGAGCATCAGCCCAGAGGCATCCGTTCCAGAGTATTCGGAAATGGAAGCTTTGGCTTTGTTTGGGAAACGGCTTGAATCGCAAAGCGTTCAATCTATGATACTTAAAATTCAGGCAGCAAAGGATGATAAGCGCATCAGCGGCATCTTGCTCGAGCCGAGTTTTCTGCAGATGAGCCTGCCAGCCATGAGTGAATTGGGGCTTGCGCTCGATTCTTTCAAGGAAAGCGGGAAGCCCGTCATCGCCTATGGAGATTTCATCCAGCATGGAGACTATCTTTTAAGCATCTATGCCGATGAAGTTTACATGGATCCCTCCGCCTCGGCAGGATTGATGATCAGCGGTGTTTCGGCGAGCTTTACCTTCTATAAAGAGCTTTTTCAGAAGCTGGGCATGAAAATGCATGTCATCCAAGCCGGAGAGTTTAAAGGTGCGGGCGAACCATATAGCCAAACCTCTCTCTCACAAGGAACTAAGGAAAATATTGATGCGGCGCTGAAAGACCGCTTCGATCAAATCGTAAACCACGTTGCCAATCGTCGAGGCCTCACTCCGGATGATGTCCGCGCAGTGTATAATCTGAGAGAAGATTTCATCCTTAAAGCATCTGTTGCCAAAGAGATGAAGCTCATTGATCACGACAAGAGCCGCAAAGAACTCTTGGCAGATAAGCTGATCGACGAAGAAAGAATTGTGAAAATGTCTGACTATACGACGACGAGCAAAAAGACGAAGCTCGATGGCATCGCACTCATCTATCTCGAAGGCGAGATATCTTCTGCCACGGGCAGAGGACAAAGCAATATTTCACTGACAAAGATCAAAAGGATCATTGAAGATGTCAAGAAAGATAAGAGAATCAAAGCTGCGGTAGTAAGGGTTAACTCCCCTGGTGGCAGTGCTTTGGAAAGCGAATATATCTATCGTGAACTCAAAGAACTTGCTTCTCAGATGCCTCTGGTTATCTCCATGGGCGGAACTGCCGCCAGCGGTGGATATTATATCTCCTGCGCCAGTGATTACATCATCGCTGACGAGGCCTGTCTCACGGGCTCAATCGGCGTCATCATGGTCTTGCCGGAATTTGCCGGAGCAGCCCAGAAAGTAGGGCTGCGCTCCCAGACGATCAAATATGGCAAATATGCCGGAGCATTGAACACGCTTGAACCTCATTCCAATGAACTCATCAGCTCTCTAAAGAGAAATTCCGTATTAACTTACGATGAGTTCAAGTCTCGCGTAATGGAAGCCCGAAACATCGATTATAATGCAATCAACAGCATCGCTGAAGGTAGAATATTTGGTGCAAAAGATGCTCTCGCACTGAATTTGGTCGATGAAATTGGCGGCATCGGAGACGCAGTTGCAAAGGTTGCCGAATTGGCAGAAATCTCAAACTATGAAGTCAAATATTTCCCGAAGAAATACTCATTCTTCGATTCTTTAAAAGATGGAGATTTCCTTGGCTTAACCCTTTCAGATATCATAGGTTTATCAAAATGGGATAACGAAGCTATGTTGATGAAAAGGTTGGAAAACATCGATCCCTATCAATGGCAATATCTCTGTCCCGTAATGGTTGAATAACAATGAAAAAAGATAAGATTAACACAGAAATAATAGTCAACGTCCACCCCTTGGAAAAGCGGGTCGCCGTTCTTGAAGACAACCGCCTTGCTGAGCTCTTTGTGGAACGCAAAGACAAGCAAAATCCGGTTGGAAATATCTATAAAGGCATCGTCAAAGACGTGCTTCCCGGCATGGGAGCCGCCTTCATCGAGATCGGGCTGGATCGCACTGCATTCCTGCACTATAGCGACATCGTTCTCGATTTTTTGGAGATCTTTGAGGATGATGAAAAGCCGAAACGACTCAATCCGGCGGATAGCTCGCAAATCAGAGAGCTGCTCAGGCCGGGACAGGAGATCGTCGTGCAAGTTCAAAAAGGGCCGATCGGCTCCAAAGGCGCAAGACTCACGGGACAGATCTCACTGCCCGGCAAGTATATAGTGCTCTTTCCAAATAAGAATAAGATCGCTGTTTCGCGCAAGATTTATTCGTCCGGCGAACGTAATCGCATCCGCAATATACTCAATGAAGTTCGCGTTCCCGGCTTTGGGATAATCGTGAGAACTGAGGCAGAAAATGCTGATGAAGACGATATTCAAAGAGAATATAAGGCTCTGGTCAAGACTTGGAAACTGATAGATAAACAGCTCAAACACGCCAAGTCGCCGGTCTGCGTCTTCGAAGAAAATGCGCTCGAAAACTATCTCATCCGTGACCTTTTTGGTGAGCATGTGGATAGATTGGTCATCGACGACAAGGCTTTCCACAGCCGCATTATCGATCAATTGCAAGAAGTTTCGCCGGATCTCATCCCGCTCGCAGAGCTCTATAAAGAGGATTCACCGATCTTTGACGCTTGGGCGATCGAGAAAAAGATCGAGACGATATTCCACTCGCGAATATACCTCCCCTCGGGCGGAAATATCAAGATCGAACAGACCGAAGCATTGGTCGCAATTGACATAAATACAGGCAGTTTCACCGGCAAGAGCAGCTATGAAGAGACCGTGAAAAAGACCAATCTCGAAGCGGCTGCAGAGGCGGCACGACAGATCAGGCTCCGCGACCTCTCCGGCGTCATCGTGATCGACTTTATCGATATGAATGATGACAAGGCAAAAGCGGAGGTCTTAGAGCTCTTGCGCAGAGGACTCAGGCGAGATAGAGCGAAGAATAAGGTCTATCCTTTCACCGAGCTGGGCATGGTCGAAGTCACGCGTAAACGCATGCGCGCCACCATCATGGCAAACCTCTCCGAGCCTTGTCCGATGTGTAACGGCAGCGGGCGAATACTCAGTAAAGATGCCGTCACCATGCGCATTTTCCGCTGGCTGGTGCGTAGTGATTATTTCATCCGCAACGAGCGCATGCGCGTCATGGTTCATCCCGAAATGCTCAGCCATCTCAGGACGCATAACGACGAGTTTCTCAACTATAAAGATCAGATAGAATTTGATTCTGATACCTCCGTGCGCCCGGATATGTTCAAGGTCTATAGCCTGCCCGGGATGGAGGATATCACCTCTAAATATTCGTAAATTGAGCTTATGTCAGTTCAGAGGCATCCAGTTTTTGGATGCCTCTTTTTTTGGGCTGTTTTTGCGCTTGTGTTATCGAGTGAGACTTGCTATAATGTATTCAATCCAAAGAACATAAGCCCTATTTCTTAATTTTGCCTCAATTTATTGCTGTAATTATTCAATAGTCAAAATTCCAAGACCCCTTATAACATATTGTGTTGCCGCTTCTTACCTATTGGGTTCAGCTTATCGTTTGGTGATGATACGCTCATG
>DIQS01000017.1:0-196 GCA_002427325.1 Cloacimonetes bacterium UBA5456
GGGAACAATAAGATTGAGCCCGGTGAACAGGTGGCGATCACGGCGCGCATACACAATCGCGGGCAGGGAGCAAGCCGCAATCTCAGTGCACGGATTCAATTGGGTAATGACGTGTTTTCATTGGGGAATAGTCCCACATCCTTTAACATCGGCGAGCTAAAGTCCGGCGAATATAAAGACATTGTGTTTAATATTG
>DIQS01000017.1:367-6339 GCA_002427325.1 Cloacimonetes bacterium UBA5456
CGGACATCAAGATAGACTTAGTCGAGAGCAGGAGTCAATTTAGTAAGAAAGACCAGCCTTTGCAACTCGCATTCAATAGGACTCAACAAACTGCAGACCAAATGGTTATCAAGGGTCAAAGTCAGCATCTTGCCGTGTCCAGTGCGCCTGCCCTTTCCATCGATATTGAGGAAAACATCCCCAAAAGAGCAATGACTGCAAATCCCAAGCGTTGGGGAGTGGTGATCGGCATAGAGAACTATCGCAATGTGAGTCCGGTTCGCTTCGCGCGCCGTGATGCTGAATATATGAAAGACTATTTTGTGAATGTATTGGGCATCGCCGAGGAAAATATCTATGTTGCCAAAGACGAAGATGCTTCATTGGGAACGCTTAAGAGTGTGTTTGACGAAGGCGGCTGGTTGAGCAAAAATGCCGGCAAACCGGAAAACGAAGTCTTCATCTATTTCAGTGGACATGGAGTGCCTGCGCCGGATGGCAAGGACGCCTATCTGCTTCCCTATGATGGGAATCCGAACTATGCCACCAATAGTGCTTATGATCTTAATTTGCTTTATGCTAATCTCGCCAAGATGAAGTCGCAGCATATTACCTTCTTCTTGGATAGCTGTTTCAGCGGGGCAAACCGTGAAAATGAGATCATCTTAGCGGATGCACGGCCAATCTTTATCTCCTTTAATCCCAAGGCAAAAGGCAGCAATATTTCCGTGTTTTCCGCATCCGGCGGCTCGCAGATATCCAGCTCCTATGCGCAAATGCAGCACGGGCTTTTTAGCTATTTCCTCATGAAAGGCTTGGGGGGAGAGGCGGACTTGAATAATGATAAAAAAATAACATATAAAGAATTGGATACTTATGTAAAGGATAAGGTTAGCTCGCAGGCACGCCGTATGGGCAGGGAGCAAGACCCCGAATTGCAGAGTTCCGATCCCACGAGGTCGATTGTGTCATGGTGAGAAAGATAGTTGTCTCGTTAGTGTTGATATTGGCGCTGTTTGCCTGTAGCCAGAATAAGCTCCAAGAACAGTCCCAAAGTGCGCCGCAGGATGTTTCGCGCGAGGAAGTGCATGTTCGCAAAGATCAGGCATTTTCTAAGCTGGATGGCGAGGGCACGGCTACAACAGCGGTTCGCCCTCAAACAACGATGCACAAGGTGACGCCTTCACAAGTTCCGAGCAATGTGAAAGTTTCGCAGGCAGGTGGCAGGGTAATCGTGGAGATCGATACTCTTCTCGTTTTTAGCGGGAATGTCAGCCTTTTTGCCGCTGAAAATGAGATGCGTAAGTTTGTTCGTGAGTTGGCGCTAAAAGAGGCCATCCCCTCGGATGTATCCATCAGCACCTTGGTCAGCGATATGTATATAGGCACGAAAGATAAATACGATGAAAAGATGGCGTCCAGCGTGTTTCTCATGTCTTCCAGTGCCGGACGTTTTGAGAAGGAGGAGTTCATCAATAAAGATCCGCGCTATGAGGGCACGAGTCTGCATTACAGGTTGCAATATCGTGCGCATATAGTGCCTCAGGAGCGCGTGTATAATCCATCCATGAACCTGAGGGTTGAGCTCAGCGAAAATCTGCTCAAACATAAAGACCAGTTTGTACTCAGCCTCACGCCGAATGTGGATGGATACCTCTATATCTTTGAATTCCTGAATGATAGCAGCGTGGCGATGGTGTTTCCCAATGTGTATTTGAGTGAGAATTACCTTGCTGCGGGAGAAAACTGGCGCCAGACCTTGGAGGCGCATTGTCCGCCGGATGAGGATGCAGTAATTGAAACCTTGTATTTTATCTTCAGTCGCGATCCTATCGCGGGCTGGGAGGAATTTGAAGCCAACCTCAATGCGCAGGAAATGGTCTATAGTGCTGGAGAGCAAAGCTTTAGTCTCTTTCATAGATGGCTGGGGAAGTGCGATCCTATGCGGCGCGTGGAGAAGATGGCGCAGATACATATCTTTCAGAAATGAGTTTAGAGCTACGAGTTACGAGCTACGAGAGGGGTGTAAGCGCGTAGTCGGCGGGTGCTTGTTTTGTGTTCGGTAACTGAAGATGTGGTTTGTGGAGGGATGGGGTTTCAGGAAAAATGTTGACAAGATGGGGGGAATTCTAGATAGGTGTCTTTACTGTTAATATAAACTCAAAATGGAGATAAAGATGAAATATTTGGTGACGGGTGGAGCCGGTTTTATCGGTTCAAATATCGTTCGTGAGCTCTTGGCTCAGGGTAATGAAGTGCGGGTTTTGGACAACTTTGCAACGGGTAAGCGCGAGAACATTCTTCCTCTGATGAAGAATGAAAAGATGACGATGATTGAGGGAGATTTGAGGAGTTTTCACACCGTTCGTGCGGCGGTCAAGGGCGTGGATTATATCATGCATCAAGGCGCATTGCCTTCCGTGCCGCGCTCGATCAATGATCCCATTACTTCCAATGATGTCAATATCTTAGGCACGCTGAATATCCTCGAGGCAGCAAAAGAATTTGGAGTAAAGCGCGTGGTGTGTGCGTCTTCATCCTCGATATATGGAAATAGTGAGACTTTGCCCAAGGTCGAGACCATGCCGGTTAATCCGCTATCGCCTTATGCGCTCACGAAATATGCGCAAGAGCGTTATTGTCAGATTTTCACCGAGATCTATGGCTTGGAAACCGTTTCACTACGCTATTTCAACGTCTTTGGTCCAAATCAAGACCCCACAAGTCAATATTCGGCGGTGATCCCGAAATTCATCCGCCTGATCATGGCAGAAAAAGAGCCAATCATCTATGGAGATGGCACGCAATCGCGAGACTTTACCTTCGTGGAAAACAACGTTTGGGCAAATATCCAGGCATGCGTGGCGCCGAATGCAGCCGGCAAAGTGATCAACATCGCCTGCGGAGAGCGTTATACACTCATCGAATTGGTGGAAAAGATCAATGCGATCTTAGGAAAAAATGTCGAGCCGAAGTTTGAACCGGATAGAGCGGGGGATGTGAAGCATTCCTTGGCAGGGATAGAGAAAGCGAAGGATCTTTTGGGTTATGAGGTGAGAGTGGATTTTGAGGAGGGATTGAGGAGAACGATAAACTATTTCAAGTGATGTGGAGCTGAAGGATATTCGATTTAACGATTTAACGATTTAGCGATTTAACGAGGGTCGGCTTCGCCGAAAAGCTCGCTACGCTCGATGGTTTCTCGGATTTTGAATAATTAAATTTTCAGGTAAAACAGGAATTTTTTAATGAATAGCAAAAAACAATACTCGAGTTTTAAAGACCTTGATGTGTGGAGGTTAGGAATAGATTTTGTGATAATGATCTATGAATTATCTAAAAACTTTCCTTCTGATGAAAGATTTGGGTTGACATCCCAGATAAGGCGCGCTGCAGTGTCCATACCTTCAAATATTGCCGAAGGACAAGGTCGAAAGAGTGCGAAAGAGAATGTCCAGTTTTTGCATATTGCTAAAGGCTCATTAGCTGAAGTCGAAACGCAGCTGATAATATGTGAAAGATTGGGCTATGTTAATAATCTTGATGATTTAAATATCATAATGAAAAGACTGCGATCAATGATTGCCGGCTTAATCAATAGCTTGAATCAAGACAATAGAGCTGAGCATTAGGTTCGCTAAATCGTTAAATCGCTAAATCGCTAAATCGTTAAAAAGAAATGAGAAAACTAACAAAATACTTCATCTTTCTGCTTGATATACTAATTATAGTATTTTCATTTTTGGTGGTTGCCAAGTTCAAGACTGGCACGCGGGCGATTATTGCCCATTATTGGAGATCTTTGATTCCATATTCTTTGATATGGATAGCCAGTGGTGTTTGGGGCAAGAAATTTGCATTTACGGAGATGGAGAGCGGCTCGGATCTGATGCGGCGCATTCTGAAAAGCAATGCTACGGCAACTTTGTTCTTGTTTATCTTAATGTTTATTTTCAAGAAGTTCCACTATTCTCGTTCTATTGTTTTGGGCACGATCATGGGTGTATCCGGCATTGAGGTATTTCTTTTTATTGGAATATATTACACTTTCCGCTTTCACAAGGAGAACAAGCCTTATGCGGCAACGGGTTTTGTCACTCGCTCCAAAGAGATGGAGGATTTGCAAGCGGCAAAGTTCTTTTTGGATGTTGATCGGCAAGAATTTTCCATTCCCAGCATCTCGGACGAGGAATACATCCCGCCCTTTGCGCAGTCTATCCCAGAAGATAGCGTAATGGTTCCGCTTTTTCAGGACTATTTGAAGAATGAACGGGAACTTTTGGAATTTATCAACGACTTCATCGAGATCAGTCATTTTCGCAAAGATAAAAGCTTGGTATTGGATAGTGAGACCTATTTTAACATAGAAAATGAGGCGGCAAAGAGCAAACATCTTTTCATTAATCTACATAAAGTCAATGACTTCAGACGGATCAACCGCTATTTTATCCGCGTTAATGAGATGCTCGAAGATGGTGGGGTTTTCATCTGTAGAGGGCAGACGATCACGCAAAGACGCAAATTCTTTAATAAGCGATATACGCCATATTTTGGGGTAATATTATATGGTGGAGATTTCCTTTTTAGGCGCGTGATGCCGAAACTTCCTATCTTGCAGGGCTGGTATTTTGCGCTGACCAAGGGCAAGAATCGTGCACTCTCTGAAACTGAGATATTGGGGCGCTTCTATTTCTGCGGTTTTGAACTCATTCACAAAAAAGAAATCGATGGAATGATGCACTTTATCTTCAAGAAAACGAAAGAGCCGCGCCAAGACCCGAATCCCACCTATGGTCCGCTGATCCGCCTCAAACGTCGCGGGAAAGATGGCAAGATCATATATGTGAAGAAGTTCCGCACCATGCACCCCTATAGCGAATATCTGCAACATTATGTGTTTGAGACCATGGATTTGCAGGAAGGCGGGAAGTTCAAGGACGATTTCCGCGTGACATCCTGGGGACGTGTTATGCGCAAACTTTGGATAGACGAGCTTCCGCAATTCATCAATTTCTTTGCCGGAGAATTGTCACTGGTGGGCGTGCGTGCGCTTAGTGAGCAATATTTTGGCATGTATCCCGAAGAGATCAAAGAGATGAGGCTGAAATATAAGCCGGGTCTGCTGCCGCCATTCTATGCGGATATGCCCAGTAGTTTTGATGAGATCGTGGAATCAGAAAGACAATATCTCCTCAAAAAGGCGGAGAAGCCGCTTAGGACAGATTGGGATTATTTTTGGAAAAGTGTTTATAATATTTTGATTAAGAAGGCGAGATCGAATTAAGGAGCTTTGTAATAGTTGCCGCTTGTAGTGAGCTGAAAGAAACTTCGTTTATGCTGAAGCTTTGACACGATCATAGCACTGATTTTATTCGGCTGTATCGCTGACTTTATTCAGCTCTAATTGACAATTTGCCAAGCATATACTGCATTTGGGCAGGCAACATCTTGTTGCCTGAGAAAACGCAGTTTTCTATCTGGTCGGGCAAGGTTCTCGTTGCCCATGAAACCGTAAAATAGTGCGTAGCACATCCAAGCAAACGTGAGCGCAGCGAGCTAACTTTTACTGCCGCTCGTGGCAACGAGGGCGTTCCCACTCCGCCCGCGGCAGCACAGTTCATCCAAATGAGCTTACGCTCAAGCACCAACAAGATGTTGACGTCCCAAATCCAATTTGCCACAATCTCACTCTGCATTGTGCAAAGCTCTCGCTAAATCGTTAAATCGCTAAATCGCATCACACAGCCAATCAAGCAAATAACTAATCAAAACGACCTAAGTCGCTCAAATCTAAACAGGTTTACATAACATGGTTATGCTTAATATTAATTTGAAGATTATTTCAGGCTTCATATTTCAATCACTTACACAAGTGTCTGAAAAATTAGTTGCTTATTTTGTCACCGTTTTTCGATTTTGGGCCCCTATAGATAGTAGAGGGTTTTGCTCTCAGGATTAAAACCCTATAGTTCTTTTATAAGTGTATAGTTGTG
>DIQS01000017.1:6352-6550 GCA_002427325.1 Cloacimonetes bacterium UBA5456
CAGGTTTACATAACATGGTTATGCTTAATATTAATTTGAAGATTATTTCAGGCTTCATATTTCAATCACTTATACAAGTGTCTGAAATATTAGTTGCTTATTTTGTCACCGTTTTTCGATTTTGGACCCCTATAGATAGTAGAGGGTTTTGCTCTCAGGATTAAAACCCTATAGTTCTTTTATAAGTGTATAGTTGTG
>DIQS01000055.1:0-9142 GCA_002427325.1 Cloacimonetes bacterium UBA5456
ATAAGTGTATAGTTGTGAAAATTAGTGAAAAATTAAGGCTCAAAGTGAAGAAGGAAGCCACGGGGCGAAGCTGTATGTTGGCAAGTCGTGTTGGAGAGGGGCTTTTATAGACTCGATGCTTCTCGCCGTATCAGTACAACTGCAAAATGCCTTAGATGTTTGCCCGCTTTTTGGGCTCGATATATTCGTCGTGATGCTGATAGCGCCAGCTCAAGAATATCCTGTCCAAGATTGCGACAATTCCAAATAATGCCATGGAAAGAGCGATGATAACGCCAATCACGGCAAAAACATGCGCAGTCTGAAAAGACTTCGTTGCACGCGTCATGTAGATGCCCAGTCCGGCGGAACCGCCTAACCATTCGCCAATCACCGCGCCCATCACGCTGTAGGTGGCGGCAAGCTTGAGGCCGGTGAAAAAGCTCGGCAAACTGGCAGGGAGTTTGAGATGTCTAAAGCACTTATAGTTCGATGCACCAAGTGCTTTCATCAGTCTGATCTGATCTACCTGAACCTGTTGAAAGCCTTCAAAGAGACCCAAAGTGATCGGGAAAAAGCAGACCAAGATCACCGTGAATATCTTTGAAGAGATGCCATAGCCAAACCAGATGATCAAGATCGGGGCTATAGCGATGATCGGAACAGTCTGGGAGACGATCAAATAGGGATAGACTATCTCTTTGAAGGTCTTGGAAAAGTCCATCAGGATGGCACATAAACAACCGATCACGATGCTGATGAGAAGTCCGCTGATCGCCGCTAAGAGAGTCGGCTTCAGATGGTGCCAGATCATTGCATGTTGCTCGGTGAAGACTTTGAGGACATCCAGAGGAGCAGGAACAATCCAAAAGGCAATCAATGCATTGGAGCTAATCCATTGCCAGAACGCCACAAGCAGAATCAGAAGTCCCAAAGGGAGCAGCGTCTTTCTCACATCTCCCCTACTATCCTGATCTCGGGTTCGAGCGTCACGCCGTAGCGGTCTTGCACCGTCTTTTGCACATAGCGAATGAGTTCCAAGACCTCTGCAGCTGTGGCATGCCCGTGATTCACGATGAAGCCGCAATGCTTTTCGGAGACTCCGGCATCGCCTATTCTGAAGCCTCTTAAGCCGCAGTCATCGACGAGCTTGCCGGCAAAATAGCCCTCGGGACGCTTGAAAGCAGAGCCTGCGCTCGGCATGTCCATGGGCTGTTTGTCGTTGCGTTGATCCTGAAGCTCTTGCATCTTTTGGCGGACTACTTCCGGCTCTTCTTCCATCAATTGGAAGACGGAGCTGAGGTGAATCATGCCTAAGCGTTGCAGTGCGCTGTTGCGATAGCTGAAATCGTGTTCTTCCTTGCGGAAGTGGATGATTGGGTTTGAGGATGTCAGCGATTCTATCTCGGGTTTGAGGCACTTGCTGCAATAGAGCACGTCTTTGATCTCGCCGCCATAAGCACCGGCATTCATGAACACTGCGCCACCAACTGAGCCGGGAATCCCGCAGGCAAATTCAAGCCCTGAAAGACCTTGTTCTTGGGCAAAGTCGCAGAGTTCTTTGAGGCTCACTCCTGCAAAAGCGGAGATAAAGTTCTCATCGCGCGTCAACTTGTGGTAGTTTTCCATGCCGATAATGAGTCCGCGCATACCTTTGTCGGAAATGAGCAGGTTTGTGCCTTTGCCGAGGATGAACCACGGAGTGTTGCTATTTAGTGCCCAAAGCAAGAGGTCGATGAGCTCTCTTTGGCTTTCCGGCTTTGCTATAGCGTCGGCAGGGCCACCAATCTTGAAGCTGCTATAAGCTGCGAGCGGCTCATCAAAGAGAAGTCTGCCGCTTTCATACATTTCGGGGAATGCTTGTTTCAGTGTTTTCATATCTTGCTAAAAAACCTCGATATTTCGTTTTGCATCTCCAGCTCGTCTTTGAGCTGGACATGTTTTCCGGGTAAGATTTCCATGAAATACTGTCCATATTTCTTTCTGCTCACTCTGCTGTCCATGATGAGGACTATGCCTCGGTCGCTTTTACTGCGGATGAGTCTGCCGAAGCCTTGCCTCAGTCTAAGTAGAGCATTGGGTAACATATAGTGCATAAAAGAGTCTTTCTTCTCTCTTTCGAGTTTGTCTAAATATGCCTCTACTAAGGGCTCGGAAGGGACTTGGAAGGGGATCTTGTAGAGGATGAGTAGCGAGAGTGATTCGCCTTGCACGTCAACGCCTTCCCAGAATGAGGAAGTTCCCAACAGGGCGGCGTTCTTTGCCTTCTTGAATTCTTCCAAGATGCTGGTTCTGCTACCGCCTTTACCTTGCGCAAAAAGCGGACGCTGAGCGTGGAAGAAATCGTCTGAAAGCTCGTTGTAGGCAGCGTCAAGGTCGCGATATGCGGTGAAAAGCACCATCGTGCCTACATCGGCGGTATTGAGCACACTCTTGAGGCAGGATAGCGCTTGGCTTTGGAAGTATTTATCTTTGGGTTCAGGCAGAAAGCTCGTCACCAAGAGTTTGGATTGAGTGTCATAGTCAAAGGGAGAATCCACGATGCGAGTGACTACGCCACCTTCTTCCACCAAGGATAGTCCCGATTGATCCATGAAATAGCGGAACTTGCCTCTGAGTGCAAGCGTCGCTGAGGTGAAGATGATGGACGGCACTTTCTTGTAGAGAAGGTCGTTGAGGAAGGTATTGACCTCGATGGGCGCATAGTTGAGATAGGATGGCGGCACGTTCTTATCCGAGCGGATGCCGTTCTCTATCCAGAGCGCAAAGTTATCGAAATCTGCATTAACAATAGAGAGCAAGATGCCCTCTATCTCTGAGAGTCTCATATAGATAGAGCTGATGCTCTCTTGCAACTGGTCAAAGTCTTTCACCTGTTTGGGTTCTAAGGTGCTGAGTATGTTCTCCAGCGCTTTGACGGCCTTGAGCAGTTCTTTAAAGTCCATGTTGAAAGTCTGTATCTGCTGGAAGAGCTGTTCTGCCTCGCCGAGCGACTTGATTCTCAGCTTGTTATATGAATCAGCCGCACTGCATTTGAGCGCAGCGTGGTTGAAGAAGTCCATCGCCGGAGTGCGACACTTCTGCGTGAGCTCGGCAATCCTTTCTATTTGCGAGACGCATTGTCCTTTCTTTTCATCGGAAAGCACGCTGCTCTTGATGGAAGATTCAAAGTTCCCCAAAAGGGTGCCCTTGGAGCGCTTTGTGCTGCCGGCTAACTGATTGAATAGCACTGCTATGTCTATATATGAAATGGTCGATCCCAGATGCGTGGATGCGGCAGACATGAGGTTATGCGCTTCATCGATGACGAGGTAGTCATACTCGCCCAAGGTGGAGTTTTCCATCCTCATATCTGCTAAGAGTAGCGCATGATTTGCCACGATAATAGAGGCATTCTCGCTCTCTTTGCGCAGGCGCATCACATAGCATTCACGGTAATGTGGACACTTTCTATTTGAGCATAGATATCTATCTGAGCATATCTTGCGCCATGTGACGCTGAATCTGTTGCGATCAAAGGATGAGTTCTCTGAGATGTCTCCGGTCTGGGTCTGAGATTTCCACACGAAGAGATAGAGCAAAGCCTGAGCATCCCATCGACTGAGCTCTTTTTGCCCTAAGAGTTCTTGCCAGCGTCTTTCACAGATATAGTTTTCCCTGCCTTTGATTAGCACGGCTTTAAAGGGCAGAGGCAGCATCTCTCTGAGCTGGGGCAAGTCTTTATAAAAGAGCTGTTCCTGAAGGTTCTTGGTGTTTGTAGAGACCACAACGCGGGATTTCCCTCGATTGGAAAAGTTCAAAGCGGGCACGAGATAGGCAAAAGACTTCCCTATCCCCGTTCCGGCTTCAATGGCAAGATGTCTGCTGCGGCTCAGAGCGTCATAGACCTCCTCAGCCATCTGCAATTGCCCTTCGCGGTATTCAAAGTTGGGAAACTTCTGACTAAAGAGTCCATCGCTGGAGAACACATCATTGATGCTCATATCGGGCGCAGAAGGCATGCTATTCTCAATGATATTAAAGAAAGGACTCTTGATCTTCTTAGGTGCGGCAAAAGTAAGAGCCGTGCCTTTTTGATATTCGAGCACTGTTCTAAAAAATAGACTGTCAATCGATTGTGAGATCACTCCAAAGCCGTTAAGCCTGCCATTGGATATCATGCTAAAGTTTTGCGTGATATATTCCATCATGGTCACAAATAGCTCTGCAGTCGCCTTTGCATCGGCATCTGCCCTATGCGCATCTTCCAACGGGATATTATAATGATTCACCAAAGTGCCAAGCTTGTGATTGGTGACAAAAGGCAGATAGATGCGCGAGATTTCGAGAGTGTCGATCAAGGCATTTGACATGGGAAATTGTCCCATCAGCTCGATATTGTAATTGATGAAACCTATGTCGAACTGAACATTGTGCCCCACGATGGCGTCGCTTCCAACAAACTCGCGAAACCTGGGCAAGATCTCTTTGATATAAGGCGCATCCTTGAGCATATCGCTGGTGATATTTGTGAGCTGCTGAACAAATTTCGGCAGGGAATAATGCGGGCGCACAAAGCTTTGAAAGCGTTCAGTTTCCTTGCCTTTGACATATCTTATCGCCGCAAGCTCAATGATCTCGTCTTTTCTCTCATCCAGCCCCGTTGTTTCAATATCTATCGCTACAAAATTCAATACTTCTGTGATGCTCATCATTCATCCCGATTTAGATTATATCTTTGCAATTTCTTGATCAAACCCTGCCTGGAAAGCCCCAATTCTTTGGCAGCTTGCGTTTGATTCCAATCGTTTTTCTCCAAACATGCAACAATCATCTTACGTTCCAATTCTTCCACGGCTTCTTTGAGGTTCTTTTTTGAACTGAGCAAGTCTATCGTTCGGCTGTGATCCATGTGTTTATAGACCTCTTCCGAGAAGTCTGCCGGCGAGATGAAGGTGTTGTCCTCAACCAGCGTGACAGCGCGCTCAATCTCGTTTTCAAGCTGACGAACATTGCCCGGAAACTCATAGTTTTCAAGCATCTTCATAGCTTCCGAACTGAAGCCCAAAACGTTTTTATCCATTCGTGTATTATATTTATCCAAGAAATGAATAGCCAAGAGAGGGACGTCACCCGGGCGATTTCGAAGCGGCGGGACTATGATCCTGATCACGTTTAGGCGATAGTAGAGGTCGAGGCGAAACTCCCCGCTCTTCACCTTTTCTATCAGCGAGATATTTGTGGCACAAACCACTCGCACATTGACCTTTTCCGTCTTAGTAGCACCCACACGCTTGATCTCTCCTTCTTGCAAGACGCGCAATAGCTTTGCCTGAGTAGATTGGCTGATATCTGCAATCTCGTCGAGGAAGAATGTGCCTCCATCGGCGACCTCGAAGAGTCCCTTCTTATCGTAAGCTGCACCCGTGAAAGAGCCTTTTACGTGACCAAATAGTTCACTTTCGAGGAGCGACTCCGGCAAAGCACCGCAATATTGGGCAACATAAGCCTTATTTGACCTGTTGCTGCTATAGTGCAAAGCACGGGCTATCAGTTCCTTACCTGTCCCGCTCTCCCCCTCCAAAAGTACTGTTGTAGGCGTATCTTTGACCTTTTCCACGATCTCAAATATCTTCATCATCTCCGGACTTTTCCCGATGATGTTAGCATATATATTGTCTTCCAACAGTTGCTTACGTATTGTTGCATGTGTCTTTTCTAAGTTTGCACTACGAATGTTCTCGATGATAACGATTACCTGATTTGCAAGTGCATTGAGCAGGTTTATAATGCGTTCACTGAAGTAATTCGATCCTCTGCTGCAATAGAGCATAACGACACCCAGACAGCTCTGACGGATGGATAGTGGCAGGAAGAGGATGTTGTTATATTTAACCGAGATTTGCGGCTGTTTGAGGTTATTGACCTCGTTTTCTTGGCATGTTTCCGCGCAAAGCTTGATGATGGTCTCAAAGGCATCGTCTTCCGGTGAGAAATCGTGATAGAACTTATATTCCCAAGCCTCGGGATTGCCGGGACTTCCGCCCAAGCATAGCATGCCGCCATCGGCCTCGGATATCTCGATGAGACTACTGAGTGCTTGCTCAATGATGATGTCCAAATCAGTAATTTCATTGAGCTTTTGCGTGATCTCATAGAACTGATTGAGCAGGTTTTCTTCAAACTCCACTTCTTTGAGTTCCGAGGAGTATTCTCGCATCACTTTCTGCAGGAGTATATCATTTTGTTCCAACAACTTAATAGAGCCAAAGCGCTGTATTATCTTCTTGTTATTCTTGAGGATTTGCAGCGCTTTTTCCCATTCTTTGAGGTCTAAAAGCACACCTGCCAATTCATAATTTGCCAGCGACAACTCATATTGATCCCTTGAGGAAAGAAAATACTTGATTGCATCGTTAAAGTGCTGCTTTGCATGCTCATAGTTCTTTCTTTCCAAGAGTCCGAGATAGAAATAGGACTTTCCGATCTCAAGATCGTTGCGCAGCTCACGAGCCAAGTTAAGTGCTTCATTGGCATAATAATCCGCACTCTCTTGATTGTGGGTCATAATGAAATAGAAGGCTTGGTACTGACAGCCTTCGATGATCTTATCACGCGCACCAAGATTCTTGAAAAAATCAAGACTCTCAACGAGATAGCGGTATGCATCCTTAAACTTATGCAGCTTTGTCAAGACCGAGCCGAGGTTACCATAGAGCTCGGCTTTGATATAGTCGTCACTCACCTCCGGCAAAAGCTCCAATCCTTTGAAATACAAATCATAAGCAAGATTCAATTCCCCGCTTTTCTCATATATCTCTCCAAGATTGTTAAACGAGCGCAAAAGCCCTTCCACAAAGCTATTTTCCTCTGAAAGCTTGATTGCCTTCTCATAGAACTCGATAGAGCCTTCCCAATCACCCTGTTTAAACCGCAAAGCCCCGAGATTATTGTGCGAAGCCACGGTATTGCGGAAAAAGTTGAACTCAATCGCGATCTCCATGGATTTTTTCAGCGCTTCTTCCGCACCTTCAAAATCACCGTGATCCATCCTTGTAACACCCATATTATTATATATGTTAGTGATGTTATATGGCTCTGCTAAAAGTCTTTGAATCTTAAGAGCTTCCTCAAGATAATACAGCGATCTGTGCGCATCCCCTTTGTCATCCATCAAACCACCTAAATTGTTATAACACACACTGATCCCATTGAGACTATAGTTCTTTTTCTCCAGGTCTAAGCTCTTGAGGAAATAACTCTCACTACTGCTCCAATCTCCTTGAAACATAAAAAGCACGCCCATATTATTGTATATCGCAGCCAAGCCATTGTTGTCTTTTGCAAGGAGATAGAGGGTTTCCGCCTCTTTGAAAGCATCCTGGGAATTGTCCCATTCATTGGTATAATAATGAATCTTCCCGCGGATTTTTTTGGTCTCGGCCTGCAATCTATAGCGACTTTGCTGATCCTCAACCACGCTAAGGTTAGCCAAAACGTTCTCAAGATTGGCAAAGGCTTCGATAAACTCTTCATTTTCACCCAAAATATCGGCTTTTAGGAGGAGAATTCGCGCACGCCAATACTCGTCGATGGTGCTCGGCGAATACTTTTTAATGATTTCCAGCGCGAAGTTATTTGAATTGATCGCAAAAAGGCTACTGGAAAGATGATAGACTATCTCGGCAGCGGGCAGGTCGTTTTCGGCGCATATATGCAGAGCTTGACGATAATATTCCGCCGCCTTATCGTTTTGATTTAGATAGGAATAGCGTTGTGCAATGCACTGTAGCCACCTGATTTTATCTTCGGGGCTTTTGCTGAAAGAATAGAGATATTCACAAATGGCGATGCTGCTCTCGGAATCACTGACAAGATCAAAGATATCCAGAACATCAGTAAACAATTTCAACTGTTTTGAGCCTGTTTTTTGCGCAAGTTGGGCTATGGATTGTTTATTCTCATTCGTGCTGAGCAGATGTTCAAACAATGTCTTGATAAGCTGTTGGTTATGGCTTTCATTTTTACGATTTACCCATGCTCTGAAGTCACGCTTCTTTTGAACGATGAGATTGTCATCAATTGCCGCCAAGAGCCCCAATTCTATAAGGATATTTGCATCTGCTTTATAGCTTTTACGCCCCAGAGCATTTGCCACTCGGCTGAGAGGCATGCCATCAAGAATATAAGCCGCCAACATTAATTCTTGTTGGCTCTCATTGAGACTTGCCAGGTTTTGTTCATACACTTCATGCGCATCATAGGTCTTTTCGAGATAGGGGCTTAGGTCGATCTTTCCATCTTTGATACTGCGTGAAAGCTCACTGAGGATCTTCTCCAAAATCATGAGATTGCCGCCGGTGATGCTGTGCAAAATCTCTCCCTCGGAGATGTGACTCAAATCCGTTTCAGGAAAAACCATCGCCAGAAGCTTTTGCATGTCCTCAGCAACTATATCCGGCATGGTGATAACGATGGAAAAGGTGAATTGTCGCTTCTGACTAAGTGCAATGATCTGTATCCCCGCATCGGGAGCATATTGCACGATGTATTGCAGAAAACTATTGCTATATGAATCAAGAACATCGCAGTCATCAATGAGCAAAGCGATAGGTTTTAAGAGGTTTTTTTCGGTGAATTGCTCAGTTATATAGTAGAAGAAATCATACTTGCGCCCGCTGTGATATTTCTGATTATACTCTTTATAAATCTTGTTTTGGGCATCAATATCAAGCCCGGTCAAGATCTGAACCAACTCATGCAGATGGTTATAACTGAGAGGATGGGGCGAAAAATAGACACATTCTGGGAATATCTTGTCCAGACTCCGTAAGATCGGAACCACAAGATGAGATTTTCCTGAGCCGGAACGGCCTACAACCTCAATGAGATGGCTGTTGTTTTGATCTTGAACAAGCTTCAAAACCCGATTTAAATCAAAGCGTTCAGATATAAAAAGGTGCATTTTCTGATACATTTTGTCAGACATGATTCTCCTCATATTTCCAGTTTATCATCGATGCAACTGTAAAAAGAGTTGACATAGTGTCAAGTAAAATTGCGCACTTCTTTTGCAAGCCCTTTGATTTACTAAGAATCTGGAAGATTTAGCATGTAATTTTGATCATCATTTTATGCCTCTTTTCTATTATTTTCATAGCTCTTCCTTACTGGGTTCTGGTCA
>DIQS01000055.1:9342-9746 GCA_002427325.1 Cloacimonetes bacterium UBA5456
ATGGGCATGACCATATCATAAGCGGACGATATGCTGTAATCAGTAAGGAAGCAAGGGACTTAGCCTATAGAGCGCAGTTGATTTATTGGTAAGGCCGAAAAACAGCCTTTTTTATGCTAAAATCAATCTTGACTGAGTGAGAATTGTCACCATAATTTTTTAGCAATATCGTGTAAAAGTTTTTCCTCAAGCAAAGAGATTGCAGACAAAAAAACCTTTGTGAGATTATTGAAGGAAAGAGCGTCTTCTCTCTGGCAATAAGCTGATTTACAGGCTTTAGATCGTCTGTCATATATCCAGCTTATATCTTCTTTACAATTTGAGGATTAGCATTATATTTGAACAAGTTAAACTGCATTGTGTTGTGCAGATTGCAATTGTCAGGCATTCCCACAAAAAACCGA
>DIQS01000065.1 GCA_002427325.1 Cloacimonetes bacterium UBA5456
TAATGGAAGATTTGAACAGTCTCATAAAAGAGCACTATATCAGTAAACCAAAAAAAGGTTGACTGAATAGTTCGTCTCTCTAAAAATGCCCCAATAGAAATAATTAGAGACGCTTGGGATAAGGATGCCATGAAACATATTATAAGCACATACTTAGACGATCTGCAAAAAGAGATAAACCGCGGTGATGCCCGCGAGGAATCATTCTATCACTGTTTAAAAGACATGATAGATGCCTATGCTGCTCACAGTAAAATCAGTAAATGCGAAGTAACCATTTTACCCAAAGCTACCGACGCCGGAAACCCTGACTTTCGCATTTGGGACGGCAAAGCCAGCATCACCGGCTATATAGAAGCCAAAAAACCGGATACATATAGCTTAGACCCCATCGCTGTAAGCGAGCAACTGAAACGTTATTTAAGCACTTTCCCCAACCTCATCCTTACAAACTTCTATGAATTCCGACTTTATCAGCATGGTGAGCTTATTGAAATCGTCTCCATCGCCAGTCCCATCAACGCTACTCAGATGAAAGCGGCTCCTCCCGCTTCAAACATAGATGAATTTACCGCCTTATTAGACCGCTATTTCAGCTTCTCTCTACCCGCCATAACTGACCCCAATGCTCTGGCAAATGTGCTCGCCAAACGCACTCGCTTCTTGCGCGACGAGATCATGGCATTAATGCTGGCAGAAGAAGAAAACAACAAGAGAGACTTGCACAATTTCTATGAATCCTTCAAGAAACTTTTGATCAATAGCCTCACTATTGAGCAATTTGCCGATTTATATGCTCAAACCCTCACTTATGGCATTTTCGCCGCTCGAACACGCAGTGAAGACGAGTTTCATCGTGAGCTAATATATAAATATATTCCCAGCACTTTAGGCATCTTAAAAAGCATTTTCAGATTCATCTCACTTGAAGAACCGCCCAAAGCTCTGACAATTTTGATTGATGACATTGCCGATATACTTTTCAAGACGGATATCCAAAAGATTTTGCATCGTTTTCATTCAGAGGGCAAAGGCAAAGACCCCATCGTGCATTTCTATGAGGCTTTTCTTAGCGAATATGACCCCAAATTGAGAAAGAAACGTGGTGTTTATTACACGCCTGAACCAGCGGTGCGCTATATCGTGAATAGCATTCACAGCCTGCTTAAACTTCGCTTTGCAAAAGACGATGGACTTGCCTCAGAAGATGTGACCATTCTTGATCCTGCTGCCGGAACCCTCACCTTTCCCGCCGAAGCCATCAACGTCTCCATTGAGGAATACAAAAATAAATATGGGAGCGGGAGTATTCATAAATTGATCAAGAATCATATCTTGCCCGACTTTTATGCCATCGAGTTGATGATGGCTCCTTACACCGTGGGACATCTCAAGATAAGCTATCTTTTGGATGAGCATGGTTATAAGCTGTCCGAAGATGAACGTTTTAAACTATATCTTTCTAACACCTTAGAGCCCGATATTCCGGAGCAAATCATGTTGCCTATCGCCTATGATATCAGCAAAGAATGTGAACTGGCAAACCAAGTGAAATACCAAGAACCGATCTTGGTGATCATGGGCAATCCTCCTTATAGCGGAGAAAGTGAGAATGTTAATACTTGGACGGAAGACCTCCTGAAAACAGACATCGATGGAGCTCAGAGCTATTACTTTATTGATGGAAAACCTTTAGGGGAGAGAAACCCCAAGTGGCTGCAAGACGATTATGTGAAGTTCTTGCGCTTTGCACAATGGAAGATTCATAAAGCAGGCAAAGGCGTTGTGGGCATGATCACCAACCACGGCTATTTGGATAACCCTACCTTCAGAGGCATGCGCCAAAGTCTGATGAATACTTTTGATGAAATATATATATTAGACCTGCACGGCAATGCTAATAAAAAAGAAACCGCTCCAGATGGTGGCAAAGACGAGAATGTTTTCGATATCAGACAAGGAACTGCAATCATCCTTATGGTGAAAGTTGCTACAAAAAAGAATGATATAGCCAAGGTGTTCCATCACGAGCTTTTTGGATTGCGACAGGCTAAATATGATTGGTTGGATAACAACGCATTTAAAGCTGATGACTATGAGGAGTTAAGGCCTCGTTCTCCTTTCTATCTCTTCCGCCCAAAAGCTGCCGGAAATGAACATTATTTAAAGTGGACAAAAGTGCCCGAGATATTCCCAGTCAACAGTGTGGGCATCGTCACTGCCAGAGACAAGCTTACCATTCAAGATAGTCCCAACAAAGTGCGCACTATCATTCGCAATTTCACATCGATGGACGTAGAAACCGCGAGAGAAGCTTACAAGTTAGGGAAAGATGTTGTGGGCTGGAAGGTTGAAAACGCCCAAAATGACTTGAAAGATAGCGGCTTAGATGATAACAACATTATTCCAATACTCTATCGTCTGTTTGACAAGCGATACACTTATTACACAGGCAAAAGCACAGGTTTCCATTGCAGACCTAGAAAAGAAGTTATGCGACACATGTTGGGGGAAAACGTGGCTATTATTGCAGTTAGACAAGTTAAATCTGGCAATACTTGGCAGCATGTATCAGTATCAAACATGATTTCCGAAAGCTGCTATATCTCAAACAAAACAAGCGAGATTTAGCAGCTTTCGGAAATCATGTTT
>DIQS01000009.1:0-5453 GCA_002427325.1 Cloacimonetes bacterium UBA5456
CTTGTTGTATGTTCTCTCAACTGGTTTCGAGTCCATAATCAGGAGATTAAAATATTTCTGGGAGGATATGATTTTAACAATCAAGTAGATCTATCTTACGAGTTTGAACAAGATTATACACACATAATTATGTTTATGGATGGAGATATTAACCATGATGGTTTTGATGATTTAATATTGAAGAACTCAAAAAACAATATATTGTACGGTAGTAGCGATCTCTTCGGCGGATTTGAGAATCTGATTTTACCAGCACAAGATTCATCTCCAAGATATTACGTTGTTTCTAATGATTCCACTTATGTGGTGAACATAAATTATGTGGTGAACATAAAATCAGATTCTAATCCCTACAGAATTGAATATAACTTATCTTCTTATTGTTCCGAAGGTCCATACATCAACAATTACCAATTTATTTACATTCCAAATCCAATAAATGGTTGCGGGTTTGGATACTCACTGGGGGATGTAAACAATGACGGTAGTATTGAAATTCTAGTGACTACCAGAGTAAACAATAATGTTGTTTTTAACATTATAACAACGCATTATAATCCTGACTCGGTAGACGATGAAGTTAACCAACCAGTCATCAATTTAACTGCTTCGCCCAATCCCTTTAAATCTTCAGCAAAGCTTTCATATGAGCTTAAAGAACCGGCTAAAGTATCATTATCTGTCTATAATCTAAAAGGGCAATTAGTCGCAGATCTTGATACAGGGCATAGAGGAAGTGGACAACATTCTGTCCTTTGGGATGGTAGAGATCATGCAGGACGCAAGCTACCCTCAGGTGTTTATTTGCTCAGGCTGAAGTTAGGAGAAAAATTTATCACAACAAAAAAAGTAACACTGTGTTGCTAAATATCAAGGAGAAAAGATGAAACACGTTATTTTTATCGTCGTCGCTTGCTTATTGTTCGTTCCGATTATGGCAGTAAGCTACAATGTAAGTTTTGATATGTCAGATCTTCAATTCTCAACAGGAGAAGGAGGGTATGACTCAGTCATGATGAGTGGTTTAGAAAACATTAGTGTAATCGGGGCTCCCCAGGTCCCTGTAAAGTTCATAAGTTTAATAATTCCACCTGAGATGGATGTTGATAACTTAGCAATTGTTACTAATCCTCAAACACTATCTAAGCCGTACAACTTAATCCCTGCACAGCCTCAGATACCCACATCTGAGGATTGGCAACCGGGGCCATTCATTGACCCCGATGATGCCTATTACACTATGTCGGTTTACCCATCGACAGCCGCTGAAGTAGTGAGTCACGGGTACTTCGATGGAAATGGACGAATAGCTACAATTGCTATTTATCCGCTTCAGTATATGCCAAAATCTAAACAAGTAGTATTAAACCCTTCGATAGATTTAAACCTTTCGTTTAAGGCTTCATCGCAGAAGGCGGTCTATCCGGCAAAAAGGTCCGGTCATTTGCAAGACAAGTACAATGCGCTCCTCAGCAATATTGTTGAAAACCCGAATGATATACCGATGTATTATTCACAGCCTCCGGCAACTGGCTTGCTTCCGACTGAAGCTGATTACGTGATTGTCGCTCCCGCAGAATTGATTCCCTCTTTTGCTGACTTTATATCATGGAAAGCAGCTAAAGGTCTAAACATCTATACCAAATCCATAGAAGATATAGTTGATCAATATCCTGCAGGAGATCAGGTTATCCCGGGAGCTTTGGGCATTGCCGATGATGCCGGCTCTATTAGACAATATTTATTCGAGCAATATTCTCAACACGGTCTTGTATATGCTTTACTTGTAGGCGATGAAACAAATTTCCCGATTAGGTATGGACATAATGGTGACTATTCCCCTGGCGACATAATAGGTAAGAAGTACAAAACACCTGCAGACTTATATTTCTCAGATTTTTCTGGTGATTGGAATGTGGATGCTGATGCGCATTATGGCGAAACAGCTGATTCCATAGACATGGTCGCTGAAATATTTGTAGGCCGCTTGCTTGCACCTTCACTTGCACAGGACGGTGGTCAGTTCGTTGAGAATTGGACGGAGAAACTCATCACGTACGAAGGTAATCCGGGTTATGGTGATGGTTCGTATCTAACAAATGCTGTCTATTCAGTTGCTGATCAACTCGTTGGTTCTCCTAGTGTCCAGCAACAAATATCACTTTTAGCAAGTCATGGATTTCAAGTGAATACCATGATGGAAGACCCTCCATATGGAGTGTTGGGAACCCCAACAGGAGCTCAGGTAATCGATCAGATTAACGAAGGAACCGGGCTCACTTCTTTTTATGCCCATGGCAGCTGGTGTACGATGGCAGTATCTGCTACTGATTACAATGAATATCCCAAGCATTGGGTAAGAAGCCTCGACGCTTATGATACACCGCATTCAGCCGGCATTATTGAAGTGGGCAATGGCTTAGATAACTTAAATTCTGACGGCAAATACTCAATACTGTATTCAATTTCTTGTGACGTCGCGGCTTTTGATAGAGAGAGCGCAGAAGAGCCTTGTATGGCCAGAACCTTTACTACTTTTCTGGAAGAGAAAGGCGGCCCTGCATTCTTGGGCAATACAAGAAATGGTTTCACAGGTAGTTCTCCTAAACTTCACTCCAAATTCCTTGATATTCTGTTTCAGGTTGAAGACGCATACGGGCAGTACAACTGTACCAATGCAGGAGTTGCAGAGTTTGGATCAAAAATGCCGTCCCCTAACGATGATGATTATTACAGATATCTTTCTTTGTCGCACAATCTCTTCGGCGATCCTGAGATGCCAATTTGGACTGAACAACCCAAGCAATTTGAACTGAGTTATAGCACCCAAAACAACTCAATACATGTTGTGAATGCTGAGACCAATTTAGCAATCTCTAATGCTGTTGTTCATTTCTGGAACACTATCTCCGCGCAATCAGAACTTCGAGTAACTGACTCCAATGGCAATGCTGTTTGCACTTTCCCTTATACTGATGTTTGCGTAACAAAAGTAAACCACATTCCCTTGTTGAAACATATTGTGCCACAAGATGGGGAGATATGGGCTACAGGTCAGGACATAAAGTATGATGTTATAATCCCTTCTGGTAGAAGCTTGACTATTCTGGCGGATGTTAACCTCAGCATGCTTTCTAAAAATCGAAACGCGAGAATAATTGTTGAAGACGGTGGTTCATTGTATATTGACAATGCCACAATCATCGGCAATGCAGCTTCGTATGATCAGGTTGAAGGTAATGCAATCATTATTTATGGTGATTTGGAAATTGGTGATAATGTTGTGTTTTCCTCAGTTGGCGGATTAAACTGGGATGGGTTGATTATAGACAATCACACAAACAGCACTCTAAATAACGCAACTTTCAGTCGGTGTAATCTTAGAAAACTGTATGGTGGTATAGAAGCAACTGGAATAACACTCAATCATGGCAGATTCACAAGTTCCGATGCTACCGTGTCTATCCGCAACTCTAATATCACTGGCTCTATCGATATTTCGAATTCAAACGAAACGATCCTCAGCGAGGTTTCTGTAAGTAATCCTTTCAGAGGCTCCTCTGCGATCAAAATCTATGATACTCCTCAGCTACAGATTGAGAATATAATTGTAAGTGGAGCCGGCAATGGTCTTGAGATGCAAAATTGCAGGGATTATTCAATTACGAACAGTTCATTTTCAAACAATTCCGGTAATGGAATCAGTATTTATGAAACAAATGGAATTTACAGCTACACCATCTCTGACTGTGAGATTAGAAATAATCTTGGAGTTGGAGTTAGATTCTACAATTCTATCGGAAACCTTATAGGATGTATGATTGCTAACAATAACAAAGGCGTTACTGCCTATAGAGTGAGCAATTTAAAGATTGCAAGTAATCCCGGATATCAAGACTCATACATAGGTAATAATGATTTACAGGAAATTCTGTTTGTAGATTCTGCTAATATATTTATCGACGGAGAGCGGAATATGATCGTAGACAACGCTTATAATCCACTTACTTATGATAAATATTTGATTCACTGTCCAAACCTTCAAAGCAGTAGACATATGCGGTTGAACTTCTGGGGTTATAGAAACCAATATGATATGGCAATTATGCCTCCTGAGAGTAGATTTTACCCAGAATGTGTTGAACCTGAAGCCGGTGCTGGGTATTATCTTGATCCCGTATGGAATCCCGGTATTACAATAGTGGATGACGATGACATGGAAAGGGTGGTATTTCACTCGGCAATTGATGCAGCTTTGGATGAAAACCCATCACTTGCGATTTCCTTGTTTAAGCAGTTAATTAGTGAGTTTCCGGGTAGTGAATTTGCTGCCGCAAGTGCAAAGCATATCTATGCCCTTGAGGATGATAAACTTGCTTTGAAGGATTACTACTCAACTGAACCTAATCTACATTATAATGGAGAGATTGACAAGGTCGTAGATTATCTAACTACCCATTGTAATATTGTGCTGGGTAATTATCAAGAGGCCATAGCATGGTTTGAGGATGTGATAAGCAATCCCCCAAGTGAGTTAGATTCTCTAATGGCAATTATTGACTTGGGTTATGCATACACACTTATGCAAGGGGATGCAAAGACGTCTGTTATTGCAAAGTACCCTCATTTAAAGCCAAAGTCGCTACTTGAGTTTGAAGTAAATCGGGAGTCAATTCTCTCAAATCTATACACTTCTGTTGAGAACCCCTACGGGGCTGAGAGCAATGAGTCTTCGATAGTAGCAGTGGTGCCGGTTTTGGAAAAAAACTACCCAAATCCATTCAACCCCTCAACAACAATCTCATTCTCCATACCATCTGATATGTCGTGCAAACTCGATGTTTACAATATTCGTGGGCAGAAAGTTAAAACCCTATTGAATGAAAACATGATGGCTGGCAGGCACTCAATTGTCTGGGATGGTGTTGATGATAATGGCAGATCAGTATCATCCGGAGTCTATTTCTACAGACTCGCTACACCAAATAGAAACCAAACGTACAAAATGTTGATGATTAAATAGTATCAAATGCCATGATTGAGCCCGATCAGTTAAATCGGGCTCAATCTTTTTGCTCAAAATATGTTCTGCGCCGATGGACTGAAAGAAGTCCTGACGCCTTAGCAGCGGGAAGTCAACATGAGACCAAGGGCGTTGCTGGCAACGATGACGTTCCCAGACCGGTATCTTCTAACTAAGCTACCATAATTGAAATTGAGCCATTGATTCCAATACAATAATTCACGCCCGCACTTTCATTTTGGCATAGGAATCTGCTGCCAAGAAAACACAACATTTTAAAGCTAATAATCACAAAAAACGGTTTCCACCCAAAAAAAGCATAAAAATATGCAAAATAATTGTCATTCGTAAAAAGATAGCTAAGATGCTTTATAATAAAACTTTCACATTGGTCGCCTTGCCAGGTGCTGAAAAATACTTTAAGAAAAAC
>DIQS01000009.1:5719-6198 GCA_002427325.1 Cloacimonetes bacterium UBA5456
AGAATAAAAATGAAAGCACTTGACTGAAAAATGAATTTGTATAAGCATGGATTTGTTAGATAAATTAAATATTGAATGTGCTTAACGAGGGATCAGCACGATGCCCTCATAGAACCAAAAACAAAGGGTTGGAATTTACACCAACTTTTGAGACATAACAGAGAATTAACACATCGAAGCTATCACCAGTGGCTTATCTAAGCATAAGCTACTATGCATAAGAGATGCAAGACATGATTTACTTAGTTCTTCAAAATCAAAGAACTGGGATTAGCTCCCAGTTAAAAAAACTAAAACCATCATAAAACGAAATTGACGAGTCGATTTATGGTAAAACAACAAAAACATAATAAGGAGATTATTATGAAAAAGATGAAACAAATGTTATGCCTAACAATCGTGCTTTTGGTCAGCTATTTAGGAGCTGTAAACCACATGCCGCTTTTATGCACGATGTATGGCGAATTTCTGGGTGCCCA
>DIQS01000009.1:6353-10209 GCA_002427325.1 Cloacimonetes bacterium UBA5456
GTATGGCGAATTTCTGGGTGCCCACTTGGGGAAAGGCTTAGCCAGCCTGGATTTTAACGGGGATGGAATTGATGATCTTGTCATTCTGGAGTCTTTATGGAATCCGGATGGTACTATTGATTCTCCCCCGGGCGGCTTCTACGGCAGGCTCAATTTTCATTGGGGCGGGGATAGTTTTAATGCCGATTTTGATGCTTCCATCCATGGTGGCGAAGGAGACTTTACTACGGGGATCGTAATTGCACTGGGAGATATCAATAATGACGGTAAAGACGATCTGGGATACTACGGTTATGTTGGAGGTGGACGGACAAGAAGTGTGTTTCGCATCTATTTTGGACGCACTGAACCGAGTCCAACTCCCGATTATGAATTGAGGTACACTTGGGCTGGGGGTTGCGAAAGCATTTGTGCTCGCCCCCTGGGGGATATCAATGGCGATGGCTATGACGATGTGGGTATATTTGTTCAAAGGCGTTATTTTACGGATTCAGAACTTTTTATCTTAGATGGATATTCCATGGGCCTGATTTCGGCAGGAACCTTGATTTCGGGAGGCTACCCAAGCTTTATAGGCGGAATCGGGGACGTCAACGCCGACGGTTATGATGACTACTTAGTTTCGAGAGTCCTACAGAGTACCTGGGGAGAACACCACCGGATTACCTTGTTTTTTGGCGGGGAAAACATCTCATCCCCTGATAGCCTGGTAATCACGGAAGATACAAACATGTTGACTGAGGTAAGAGTTGGCCCCCTAGGAGACCTAAATGGTGATGGGATTGACGATTTTTTAGCTTGGGTAGGCGGAGGTGCATTCAGGATCTGGTATGGCTCCTCAGCCCTGACATCGCAATGGGATTTGTATATTTCAGACAACGTCGGCTATACCTATAATCCCCGCACTTATAATTTTATCCATGGCGATTTTAATGGAGATGGATACAGCGATATTATTAGTTCAAACCCAAATTCCGGAGGACACGGCAGGGCATTCATGTGGTTAGGAGGGGCAAACATGAACGGCACCTGTGATTTGGTTTTTAATGCACCGCCCAGCATAAGTGAAAAGTTTGGTTGGGAGAAAGTTGCCGGGGATTTCAATAACGATGGATTCTGTGATGTGGCAATCTCTCAACCCTATGCTGATCCGGCTCCTCATCGTACTCCGGGCAGAGTTCACGTGTATCTGGGAAATGCAGAACTCACTGATACCACGGTAAGCAATGAAGATGATACCATCCCGCCTGTAAATGAATCTTCGATGTGGGACATATCATTATCACCAAACCCTGTTTCAATCAAGGATCAGGATATCAAGATTCATTTCACCGGAAGTGGATTTAAGGAACTTCAAAATGCAAAAATAGAGATATTTAACCTAAGAGGACAGATGATAAGCGACTATACGGTGGATCGCGCCTCTTTGGCAAATGGCCAATATTCCGCCAAACTTCATAACTTAAATTCAGGAGTATATTTCCTGAGAGTATCACGGCAAGGTGGAAGCTTTGCTACACACAGATTTATTGTGAAATAGGAGATTAAAATGAATTCCAAGTTTAGTCTTATCTTCATGCCTCTGCTTCTAATATTGAGCATGCTTTCCACCCCCCTGTTTGCCACAAACGATATGTCGATAATTGCAGAATTTCAGGGAGAACATCATTATTCCGGCTATGGCAATACATTGGAAAGCCTGGATTTTAACGGCGATGGCTATACGGATTTAGCTGTCTTTTCTCAATCTTATGGCTATACAGAAGGTGTGGGTGGCAGATGTGGGAAGGTATATATCTATTATGGGGGACCAAACTTTTGCTCTGCTACAAATCCCTCGCTAACTCTCACCGGTGCAACCGATAGGGCTATCTTAAACATGTACAATGTTGGCGATATTAACGGTGACGGTTATGATGATTTATGTGTTTATGATTATGCTCCATTACCAAGCCGTGAGGATATAAGGATTCGCTTCTATTTTGGCGGTCGTGACGATCTTGATTATCCGGATCATGTGATCTTTCTTCCCTGGAATTCTTATGTTTTACGCGTCAGTAAGATAGGAGATTTTGACGGAGATGGATTCGGTGATGTAGGTCTGCATTATGTTTTAAGGCAACCCCCTGCTGTCCAGAAATACAGTATTATGTGGGGAGGAAGCCTCGAAGAAGAGATCATTTTGGAATATACTGAAAACAATGCAATAAGCTCAATCTGTGGTATAGGTGATATTAATGGAGATGGCTACAAAGATTTTTCCTTGGGTTTTACCAATCCGGACCCCATTACTGGTTATCATAAGATCAGAATCTATCACGGAAACCCCGACCGGGACTTTAGCGATTATGATGTCTTGATTCAAACTCAAGAACCCATTACCAAGGACTGCAGACCGATAGGAGATGTGAACGGCGATGGCTTTGACGACTTCATGGGCTATTACTCAAATGATGGAATGCATGCCTGGTTGGGAGGGACAAATATAGCTTACGACACTCCAAGTTTCAATTTTCTTCCGGGCTGGAGTGGTGATGTTGCATCGCGTTGTCTCAAATTTGGAGACCTTAATGGTGATGGTTTTGATGATGTGGTTGGTACAAACTATAACCAAGGAAGGTTCTCCGTGTGGATGGGTTCAGAGCAAATGAATGGCACATCGGACTTAATTAAAATTAGTGGATATGATAATTTTGGTTATGGCATTGCTGTAGGAGATTTCAATGCTGATGGCTTCTGCGATATTGCTATCGGTGCTCATAAACCAAGCCCGTACTCGAATGATCGAGATTTTAGGGGATATGTCTTTATATATGGCGGAAATGAACATTTGCAGGATACCACTGTATCTAATGATGATCTCGTTGCTCCACAAGTGAAAGATCAATTACATATTAGCATCAGTCCAAATCCTGTTCGGACCTCGGATGGAGTGGCACTATTAACCGCAACGAGTAAAAAGCCTTTAGCAGTCATTGAAGGGACTTTGTCCATTTTCAATATCAAAGGACAGCTTGTTTATAGGGAAAATATCCCTGTCAATCATTCTAAAGTGGAACACAACATTAACTTACAACAATTCGCTACCGGGATTTATCTTTGTCAAATGTCTTTAGGAGACAAGCAGGCTACAAAGAAACTAATCATAATAAAATAGGAGATGTATTATGAAAAACACGTACATTATATTAACATTGGCTTTGTTTATAAAATACTGAAATTAGGCGGCAAGTGGGCGAGGGACAGTAGCTCATAATACCATGTTTAAAAAATGGGGGTATGTGAATAAAATCAGGGAAAGCACTTGACAAATATAAGCCACTAATATAACCTGCAAGAAAGATTCAACCCAAAAAAAATTCAAGGATGAGGATGTGGACGGAATCGAATCTAAGGCTTTAGCAGTAAATCTTCAGGCTACACAAGTAGGCAAAATCGAGCTGGATGAGCCTGCGCTGTGGCTTCTTTCACTTTCAAAGGATTTCTTTGGTGTAAATCAGCGTTTGCAAAATTTTTTGGATGAGCTTTATCATCCCTTTGTGAATGTTAGAGTGGCGCTCAAACTCATGCGCACAAGCATACTCGGCGATCTTTGGTGGTTTTGCACGCGGGAAGAGCCTGCCGAAGTTTTATCCGCTTTGCTCCATTTCTATCGAAAAGTCGAAAACCTTGCCAAGAAAGAAGAAGACCGCAAAGTGCTATTCCAAGATTATATGGAATTTGCGCAATCACTCTGTGAACAAGAGGGTGTTTTAATCTGCGACATAATCGTCTGTTTTCTCCAAGAGCTCATAAATGCAAATATGCCGCAATTCATTCGCCTCAGCAGCACTTGCCGCAAGCTGCTCATCGCTCT
>DIQS01000009.1:10474-16093 GCA_002427325.1 Cloacimonetes bacterium UBA5456
GCGTGGTTGGAATCTTTGCAAAACCCTGATAAAGAATTGGATACCTCAACCGTTCCCACGCCAAGCTTCTATGATTTTTGGCTTCAGAGCATAGGCGATGCCGAGGATATTTCCCAGCTCAAAATCGTGCCTGCCTTCACGGAGATCGCTACTTTGCATAGAGATTTTATCCGAGAATTCAAGACACTCAGCCATCGCATCCAATATATCATCCACCTTTTGGGCTTGCCTGCCATGCAAAACCTCATGGAACACCTGCTTTGGGATCTAAATCACCAGCTTGCTTCACTTTATAAAGAACTAAGCGTGGAAGAAGCACTCGAGATGATAAACAGCGTTTTCAATGTGTTAAAAAAGCTCAGTCTCACGCATATCAGCATCGTCTTAGATTGCGTTCTCACCATCAGCAAATCCGTGTTGAGCGGGAGCCATATCATACTCAAAAAGCACATCTTAGAAAGGGTGATTGATCTAGGCTTTACCCCACCGGGTGAGATCAAGATTTCCGGAGATTGGCAGCTTGACGTTGATAAAAACCATGTTAAACATCTGCGCGTTTTGTTGGAGCTGATAGCCATTAATCCCATCCAAAATAAAGAGTTATTGGCCTTCACGGTGATCAATATTCGCAAGTATGGCATCTTTATTTCGGATACCGACCTCTTTCAAAAAGACGTTTCTGCCTTTCTAAATGCCGATCTGAAAGATATCTATGTGCAGAGCAAGCAGCTTTTGCGTCAGTTTCCGGTCTTCTTCAGCGAGATCGGAGCCGAGGGCGAAATCCGCGATGCGAGCACGGAGATGGACGAGCTTTTCTTCCGTAATGACCGCCTTATCCACTTCTTGCGTAAGCTGATACACACCGAGAGCAACAACACTCAGATCACATTGATCGAAGAGATTCTTGCATATTGGGTGAGCCAAGACCCCGTTCCGCTGCAAAATATGGTGCCGCAAGATGTGTGGCTCTTTTTGCAAAATGATAATGCGGATACAATCGAGCAAGGGCGTATCACACGTGAATTCTTGAAAGAAAAAGAATTGAGCGGAAGCGAGCTTTTGGCACTATCTTGGCAGAGAGTGGAAGTTCTCTTTCGCAACCTTGAGGAAAATAGTTATACAAGGCGACTTAAACTCATATGCTACTGTCATTTCCTCCTCAAAGATAAATATAATCTTGATCCTTACGACATTGTTCGTTTCCTTAGTCGCTACACTTTTTTTAACTCTAAGGAGCAGCTTAGGCTCAAGGGCTGCCTCAATCGCAAGGACTATGACTCCTCTATCCGCCAAATGTTAGGCTATATCGGCAGGTTGAATACGCTCATCCTCGATCCAAAGCCTACAAACGCTTGGGAAAACATCTATTACAAACGACACGTGGCGGCTGGAATCCCCTCAATGTATGGCATGTATCGTGAGCCAAAACTCGAGGCGATGGGCATGGTCTTCCGCCTCGAAAATGTGATCCGCCGTCTCTTTGCCAGCAATATCAGGCAATTGAACTTAACATATATGAACGGCAAGACCTTGCGCCGTATCACTCGCATTCTCGAGCTCTATGAATTGGCGCTCAAACAAGAGATGATCATCAGTGATTCATTCAGCTCTTCGCTGGCGATGCTTGTCTCATTTCAAAACCTTGCAAACATCTCTTTGGCGCAGTATATCGACGTTTTTAATCTGCTCAAAGATAGCGTGAATGAGATCATAAATGAATACTACTATCGCTTTTATGACAGTCAATTGGGCAAGCTGAAAGAATATCGTGATTGCCAGAACAATAATTGCCTGCAGGATAAGGAAATCTTTGCCGAAGAATTCTATCGTGAGATGCTTGCCGGCTCTTTCTTGGTGCAAGGCTTGGACGGTTTTATTGCGCGTATCTTGCAATCGTTAAACGAGATGCGTGTGCTATTTAATAAGGAAGATATTGCAAAAGTGATCTCTTATGATCCGGATAAGCTGTTCTTCCATCTCTATTCACGAAATTCGCGCATCGAAAACCAGGTGCTATTGGGCTCTAAAGCTTTCTTTCTCAAACGTTTATATCAATATGAATTTCCGATACCACCCGGCTTTGTGATCACCACCCATCTTTTCACAAATCGGGATATCATCAATGCGCATCCAGATATCTCGGCGGAGTTTTATGAACTGCTCTGGCAAAATCTCAATAAGCTGGAACGCTATACGGGACTTGGCTTTGGAGATAGTCAAAATCCTCTGCTTTTCTCGGTTCGCTCCGGCGCTCCGCTCAGCTTGCCTGGGGCAATGGATACCTTCCTGAATATTGGACTCAATGACGAGATCACCGAAAAGCTCTCGCAGCGTCCGAATTATGGCTGGACGGCATGGGATTGCTATCGTCGCCTGCTACAAAGCTGGGGTATGGCTCACGGCATTTCGCGTGATGAATTTGATAGCGTAATGATCGATTATAAAAAGCGTTATGAGGTTGCTCTTAAAACGCAATTCACCCCCGCGCAGATGCGCTTGATGGTGGATAGCTATAAAGAAGTCCTTACCAAATATGATGTTACATTAGAGCAAGATCCGCGCTTGCAACTGGTCTCAGCCATATCGCACGTGTTAGATAGCTGGGATATGGATCGTGCGCGGCTCTATCGTGAAAAGCTGCACATCGCAAATGAATGGGGCACCGCTGTGATCATCCAAAAAATGGTCTTAGGCAATCTCTCCCATGATGGCGGGACAGGCGTGCTATTTACTTATGCAGATTGGAATAAGGAGCCGGGGATTTTGCTTAATGGAGACTTTACGCTCTGCAGTCAGGGCGAGGACGTGGTTGCAGGACTGGTGCACACCATGCCCATCTCGGAGGCAGAACGTGTCCATCGTGGGCTGGATACCTCGCTGGAAAAGGACTTTCCGCCTGTATATCGCAGGCTTCTACTCTATGCAAAACAGTTGATTCAAGATAAAAACTATCCGCATCAAGAAATTGAATTTACCTTTGAAGGCAATACTGAAGATGATCTTTACATCCTGCAAACACGCAATCAAATCATTCAGAAAAGCCCGGAATATAAGGTTTTAGGCAAGACAGATGTGCCGCCTATCGTGCTCGGTAGCGGAATCGGAATCGGTAAAGGTGCGGTCAACGGCATCATCGTTGTAACAGCTTCTGATATCGATGAATATAAGAGTCTTGACGAACCCTTGATTTTGGTGCGCCCGGATACAGTTCCCGATGACATGGCCTTGCTCTTTGAATGTCAGGGCTTGCTAACCTCCCGTGGCGGCGTCACTTCCCATGCTGCAGTGACGGCAACGCGCTTGGGACTAATCGGGATCGTGAACTGTCGTGAATTGGTCGTTGATGAAGAAAAATCCACCCTTAAAATCGGTCAAGTACATCTGAAAGCTGGAGATAAGATTGCTCTTGATTCCACGGGAGGGCTCATCTATCAAGGACATCATCCCTTAGTCAGCGTCCAAAGCCTCGTTTAAAAATAACACAAAAAAAGAATAAAAGGAGTACAGAAGAATGGACATGAGCTTGAGAAACAAAAACTTGCTTGGCATCAACAGCCTTGGAAGGATTGGCAAGCTGTTGCTCTGGAACCAAATCCACCTCAGACATTTTGAGGGTATTGTTGTTAACTGTGGTCGTGAAGTCGGAAAGAAATTGGATGACCTCATTCAAACTATCGAAACGGATAGCACTTATGGCTCGATTCACAAATTCCTCTTTGGCATGGTCGGCAAAAAAGCCGAGATCAAGATTTTGGACGCTGAAAATCAGATTATCGAAATCGAAGGAATGCCGGTTAAAATACTAAGAACGGCGCGTAATCCCAAAGATATCAATTGGCTGAATGAGGGTGTGAAAATCGTTGTGGATTGTAGCGGACAGTTTTTGGACCCCACTCTCACCTCTGACGGCGGGAAGCCTTGCCTTAGAGGTCATCTCGATGCCGGCGCAATCAAAGTTGTCGCCAGTGCTCCCTTCAAAATCAAGGGCGCTGCAAAGACTCCGGATGATGCAAAAACCATGATATTCGGCATCAACCACCTTGAGTTTAATCCTGATGAACACCACATCATCTCAGCTGCATCCTGCACCACTACCGGCTTGGCGCACATGATCAAGCCGCTTTTGGAGAATGATCTCACTTCAAAGATTCTCACAGCATCGATGAGCACTATCCACGCTGCGACAAATACGCAATCCATCTTGGATAACGTGCCGAAAACCGGTGCAGGAGACTTGCGTAAATCACGTAGTTTGCTCAATAACATCATCCTCTCGACCACGGGTGCTACAAAGGCGCTCGAACTGGTCATGCCAGAGATCAAACGCTTTGGCTTTATGGCTGATAGCGTGCGCATCCCTACGAGCACCGTCTCTCTGATCAATCTCAACGTGAGTTTTTCAACAGAACTCGATGATCTCGGTGAACCCCTGCTCAATCATCAGGTGATTAACGACATCTATAAGGCTGCCTCTGAAGGAATTCAGAAAGATATGCTCGTCTATAGCGAAAGGCAAAATGTCTCGGCAGACCTCATCGGAAGCCGTGCATCAATCACCATTGAGGCGCATGAAACGCATACTCGCACGGGAATTATCGAGCTGGATTCAGCGATGCTTGCGCAACAAGGGATCAAGACGGATAAAGAGCTGTCTGTGCCGATCACGAATGCGAAGATTTGTGGCTGGTATGACAACGAGCTCGGTTCCTATGTATATAGCCTGTCAAAACTTGTTAAATACGTCGCAGATAAGAGTATCTAAAACAACTAATTACAATGCCCCGTCTTTGTTTATCGGGCGGGGCTTTTTTTGATTATGGATACAAAGCTGGATATTTCGGTGGTCTTTTCTAAGCGGAAGAGCATCGGGATCACTGCGCTTGACGGTGCTTCTTTGCAGGTGCGAGCGCCGATCGGGACTTCTCATGAATATATTGATGATTTGATTAAGAAAAATATGCCTCGCATTGAGAAGATGCTGGAACATGCGGGCAGAAAGATGGGCGGTTCGCTCTACGCTGAGGGTGAAGAATTTCTCTATCAAGGGGATAAGATTAGTATTCACTACTATGATTTTGGCAAACCTTGTTGGAAATTCGATGAAGAAGAGGGTAAGTTGTTAATTGATCAAAGTCTTGTGGGCTTTGCCGATCAGGTTTTGAAGGATTTCTATGCAAAGAGGGCAAAAGCTCTGCATAATCGCTGTTTGAGCCTGGCAAAAGAGCATGGTTTTCATGTTTCTAAGATATTGCTGAGGTGGAATAAAAGTAGGTGGGGCTCTTGTTCCTCGCGTGGGGCAATCTCGCTTTCAAATGCGCTCATCATGGCACCGCCTAAGATAGCGGATTACATCATCTTGCATGAGCTTTGTCATTTGCGGCATCCAAATCATTCAGCTGATTTTTATAGAGAGCTTGCGAAATATGATCCGCAGCATCTCGAGCATAGAAAGTGGATTAAGGAGAATGGGCATCTGTTGAGGGTTAAACCGCTTATCAGAGATTAAATATCTTTGTCTTTCGGGCGTGATTTAGTTGATTTGGAGCGGTCAATATTCCGACTAATTTAATGAAAAGCTCGCCAAAATCCCTACAGGTTTACATAACATGGTTATGCTTA
>DIQS01000063.1:0-467 GCA_002427325.1 Cloacimonetes bacterium UBA5456
CTGGTGAGGATTACGGGTCTTTGCATGATTAATGGCGTCCCTGAGGCGATTCGAACGCCTGACCTTCACCTTCGGAGGGTGCCACTCTATCCAGCTGAGCTACAGGGACGCATATATTTATTGCGTTCATGATTTGGATGCCATTGATTTTGTCAATAAGTTTACTTAAAGTCGCTTTTACCACAGAGTTTTGAGGAAGTCTTGGGTGCCATCTTTTTGGCAATCTTAACCATCAGTTTGGCGATGTTTTGAATCTCCCACTGAGCGTGTTCATCAGCTCTAAGACGCACAAAATGATAGACTTCGCGCATATTCATCTTCACTAAGACGGTTAGCGGCGAGCCGTTGAGCCTGAGATAGTTGCCGATGTGTGAGAGTTCTTCGGGAAGTTCGTTGATGTATTTCTGGGTTTCAATGTAGAGCTTATCCCACGCGCTCACTCTGCCTATCGACCTTATTGCACAAGG
>DIQS01000063.1:746-14934 GCA_002427325.1 Cloacimonetes bacterium UBA5456
ATATCGGCGAGTTCGAAGGCGCGCGGAACTTTGTGCCAGCTTTTCATTCCGGCGAAGACTTGTTCCCAAAGTATGTTCTTCGTGGAAGCCGGCAGTTCGGAGATTTCAACGATGTTTTGTCCCCAATCCATCTCGCTTTGTTCATAGACTAAGGCGGCGAGGATGATGTCGTCGATGGGCTCCGATTGCGTCATGGCTTTGACGATCTCGAGGGGCGCAAGGCTCGTGATGAAGGGGAGTTCTTGCTGCAGGAAACAGCATTCATTGATGAGATTGAGATTGATTTGCCCATTGTAGCCGTCGTCCTCGGTATAGCGCAAAAGTGAGGGCGAGATGGGGGCTACGTTATCCATGATGAGATTGTGTAACTCACGGGCTTCGAGTAAGTTGCTCTTTGCCAATCGGCGCAAGAGGTTTTCCAAACTGCGGGCATTGATAGTCATCCCCATCTGGGTTTTGGTCGCCATGGGGAGGATGTAGCGCGCATCTTCTTTTGCCATGGACTGGCGATCGCGAACCTTCAAATCCGGTCTTTTCTTTTGATAGAGTTTGTCTAAAAGCTGATAGCTCCTTTCATATTCCTTGAAGAGCTTATTTGCCAATTCGTTATAACGTTTTTTAAGCTGTGGGTGATCTTTGAGTTCCTCGGGGACGATGTAGTCTTTGCCAAAGGTGACATAGCGCTGGGACTTCTCAGTGAAAGAGGCGAGTCGGCTACGCTGGATTGTGTCCGTTAGCAAGCGTGAGACTCCGATGATGTCGAGGTTGTAAACAGCGTGTTCCGCGATAGATGAGTGCCCCATCTCAAAGATGATGTTCTCATTTGAATGGCGTGCCTTTTCGATCTCGTCTAATGCTTCTTTACGGAGATCGTCCACGCTTTTTTGACTGCGGCTGATGCGAGCGTAGGCGGCGGAAATCACTTCCGGCGTAGCGTTTTGATCCTCAAGCTGAGCGATGAGGGAGGAATCGATGTTGTATCCTGCAACGATTAGCTTCATTGTTGTCTTCCTTATAATAGTGTTACGACGCTGCTTGCGCCTATGCGGCTTGCGCCGGAGTCTAACATTTCTTTGGCGGATTGGGGAGTTCTGATGCCTCCGCTGGCTTTCACGCCGAGCTTGGAGCCCACCACCTTTCTCATCAAAGCAATGTCCTCTGCTTTTGCGCCGGCTGTGCCGAATCCTGTGGATGTTTTCACATACTTTGCGCCTGCCTTTTTGCTGATGAGACAGCTTAGGATGAGCTCTTCTCGGCTTAGGTAGCAGGTTTCGAGGATCACTTTGAGCAAGACGTCCTGGGCGAGGCAAAGCGAGGCGACGGCTTGGACGGTCTTCAGCGCATCGTCCCAGTTTCCACTCTTGATGGCAGCGAGGTTTTGAACCATATCGACCTCGTCGGCACCGGCTTTAATCACTGCATCTGCTTCTTGGGCAACAGCTTCGATGTGTCCTGCGCCGAGGGGGAAATTTATCACTGTACAAGTTTTAACTACTGGGTCTAAAAGCTTTTTTACTAAGGGGATGAAATATGAATTGATGCATAGTGAGGCAGTTTTATATTCATTTGCCATCTCGCAGAGCTTTTCTATGTCAGTGGCGTTGGCCTCGGCTTTGAGCACGGTTGCGTCTATCACGGAGGCGATTCCGGCGTCTGGATTGTAGGTCTCATCAGCTTCGGCGACGCGGCATTTAGCGCAATGAAGACAAATCTCGTGTGCGCCGTCACATCTTGCCAGCTTGTCGCTCGGGAAGTGTTCCATGGCTATTTCTTTGATACTTTTCATAGTTCCATACTCCTTTTATCTTTGACCTGCTAATTGACCGCAGGCACCGAAAATCTCGGCTCCACGGCTACGACGCAGGGTGACAGCTTGATTTAGGCTGTGTGCTTTTTTGAGAAAAGTCTCGATCTCAGCCTCGCTTGGGGAGCGATAGGGCAGAGAGGGCACAGTGTTGTAGGGGATGAAGTTAAGCTTGCAAGAGAGATCGCCTGCGAAGCTTCTTAGCGCGGAGATGTCATCATCGCCCATGTTGAATCCGGGGATGAGGATATATTCAAAAGTGACGCGAAAGTTGCTTTTGGTCAGGTAGTATTTCAGGGCTTGCTTGAGTTCTTTGAGGGGGTATATCTCGTTTACGGGCATGATCTTGCTGCGCTTTTCGTCTATTGCAGAGTTCAGCGAGACGGCAAGCTTTGTCTTGATCTTGCTATCGGCGAGATGAATGATGCCGTCGGTGATGCCGCAGGTGGAGATCGTGGTGCGTCTGGGGCTAAAAGACAGCGTGTCATCAGCTTGGATGATGCTGAGAGCTTTTAGCACATTATCAAGATTGTCCATCGGTTCGCCCATGCCCATGAAGACGAGGTTGGTGAGGCGATTTGGTTGGCAAAAAGAGGAGCCAAGCATGATTTGAGCGACAATCTCATGAGTTTGAAGATTGCGCTTGAGCCCCAATTCACCAGTGGCACAAAAGTTGCAAGCTCGCGTGCATCCTACTTGTGATGATACGCAAAGCGTGTTTTTCTTGTCGTCGGGGATGAGAACCATCTCGATGATGCTTTCGTCTTCGAGCTTCAGTCTATATTTCGTTGTGCCGTCTTTCGCGGTTTTTTTAAGATCGATCTGCGGTAGAAAGAAACTGAGCTTATCGCTGAGTTCGTCTCTGGTCTCTGCGGGCAGGTTGCTCATCAATTGCGGGTCGAAAACGTGTTTGTCATAGAGCCAATGCAGGAGCTGTTTGCTTCGATATCCGGGGAGGCTTTCCATGGATTTCTTGAGTTCATCCGGGTGAAGGCAGAAGATGTTTTTTAGCATTCTTCAATATCCGGGACGCTGATAATATGCAGCTTGGCAAATTCTTCAGGCTTAAGCTCAAAGACGTTTTGATCGTCGGTAGTGAGGAAAATCTTGCCGGCCATCACGTCGTTGCGATAGACCATGGCCTTTTCCTTGTTAAAGATAACGCAGGTGCCCAAGATGGGAAAGTCTTTGCCGGCTTCAACATAGAAGTCTTCTTCGAAGTTGAGGCAGCAAAGGAGTCTGCCGCAGGGACCGGATATTTTTGAGAGATTGCCGGCTAAGTTCTGGTCTTTTGCCATCTTGATGGTCACTTGATTAAAGCGTTTGAGGAAGCTGCTGCAGCAATATTGATTGCCGCACATGCCAAATCCGCCGAGGCGCTTGGCTTCATCGCGTCCTGTGGTTTGGTGTAATTCTATACGGGTCTTGAAGATGGTCGCTAGTTCTCGCACGAAGGTGCGGAAGTCTATCCTGCCGTCGGCTGTGAAAAAGAAGGTCAGTTTGTTGCCGTCATATTGAAATACGGTGTCGATGAGTTTCATCTCGAAGGGGTAGTGTAAGAGCAGGTTTACAAAGGTGTTAGCGGCCTTCTTTTCTTCTTCGCCGAGGAATTTGAGCTTTTCGAGGTCGTCATCATTGGCTAAGCGGCGTATTTTATATACCTTATCTTGTCTGTCGAGGTTGATGCATTCGCTTTGGGGAACGGCCATTTGCACGATCTGGGCGATGTCTTCGCCGCGTTCAACTTCTACGATTATGAGGTCGTCAGGCTGCAGCTTAAGTTCTTCCTGCACAGGGAAAAAGCCTATGCGACCACTCCTGTATATTACTTCTATATATTCTTGCATTTATTCTCCATGAAACAGTTTAAGCAATTCAGATTCAATCTGTTGTAGCTCTAACTTGCGTCTTGATTTCACTTTGCCGGTGGTGTCTAAAAATTCGTCTATACGGTAGGTGTTTAGCGAGTCGGCTTCGCCCCAAGAAAAGTCGGGCACGAAACCGCTGAAAAGCTTATTGCCATAGATGTTTGCGCCGAGTCCGACGACGAGTCCGGTGTTAAGGCTGCAATTGATGCCGATCTTTACGTGATCAGCGATGAGGCAGCCCATGAATTGGGTGCCGCTGTCAACCATCTCGCCGGTTTCATAGCTATATTGTCGAACGTTTTTATAGGTGTTTTTAAGGTCGCTATTGTTGGTATCTGCGCCGAGATTGACCCATTCGCCTACGTAGGAGTGCCCCAAAAAGCCGTCGTGCTGCTTGTTTGAATATGCTTGGAAGATGCTGCCTTCGATCTCACCGCCTACTTTGCAAACGGGGCCAATGCTGCTTCCGCCATATATCTTTGCGCCGATTTTTACCAAGCTGCCTTTGCCGATGTAGGCGGGGCCTACGATCACTGCATTCGCCATCACGCTGGCGTCCTCATCTATCACGATTGGTCCTTCAGAGGCGTCGAGAACAACGTTTGGCGCAAGCTTCACATTCTCGCCTATCCACACGTTATAGGGATGCAAAACATGCACACCGGGCTCGGTTTCAAAGAAGTTTTCCTCTTCATAGAATATGTTTTCAAAGTCGCGGGTGATGAGCCTGCCGTTGTCGTGCACTATATCCACCATGCTGCGATAGAGTAAAGCGTCAATCTGTCTTTGGGTGAAGCCACCAAAGTCAAAGCCGAAATCGAGGTCTTCCTTGGTGAGAATGGCTACGATCCCGCCTTCCGTGACAAGTGCTTCTTCCTCTTTGATGCCTTTGATTTGCTCAATCAGAGTATCGTCTATCTTCAAGCGTGAATTCACGTAGAGCTTTGTGCCCTCGGGGTTATCGTTGATGCGCCAATCGGGCTGTCTGAAGCGATAGAGCGAGACCAATCCGGGGCGCACGATGATCGCTGCTTCATCAAAGCCGAGTTCAAAGGTCAGTCTTTGGCGAAGCTTGAGGATTCCACAGCGAATGTCGCCAACGCTGCGCAATTGGGAGGCGGGATAGAAAGCCTTATATCTCTTGTCATCAAATATTATTAAGTGCATTATTATTCCTCTTGGGGGGACGTTTGCCGTGCCAAACGAAGAGACCCAAGGAACCTAAGACCATGGTAAAAACCAACATAAAGGTCTGGATCACGAGCCAAATCGGGTAGAAGCGAAGCATCCTGGCACTCACTCCAAAGTGTTTCCTCGAATAGGCTATCATGATGTGTTCGATTGCGATGCGATAGGCAAAGACGGCAAGTCCCAGCTTGAAATTGATAAACATCAATGGCATGCTACCCCAATAGAGGCAGGCCATTGAAAACAGGATAAAGAAGAATTCCGGGTTGAACTTTAGCTGGTATTTCATGTTTGAAGCCCAGCGGCTGCGTTGATTGATGAATTGCTTCCAGCTTTTAACCGGATGGGTGTAAGTGAAAGACTTTGGCGAGAAGTTGAAGATGATCTTATGTCCTTTTCGGCGCATGAGTTGCATGAGGTTGACGTCATCGCCGCTGATGAGGTGCATGATCTTCTCAAAGCCACCCACATCCTCCCATGCACTCTTGCGATATGCCATGTTTTGCCCGATGCAAGCCCAGCTTTTGCCCAAGGTGTAGCCTCCGCCTAAGACCATATAGGTCAGTGCAAAGTCAAGGTGTTCATACTTCTGCACCATCGGCGCTTTGTCCCAATCTTGAAGATAGGTTCTTGAGTATCCCGCAACCATGCTCACATCATCGCTGAAGTGGGAAACCATGCTGCTGATCCAGCCTTGAGGAACAATGCAATCGGCGTCGGTGGTGAGGATTATCTCACCTTTTGCCATGGTGATAGCACGGCTTAGAGCCAGCTTCTTAGGCGAGATGGCGTCTTCTCTTCCCAGAGATTTGAAATAGCGGATATTGTGTCCTTGGTCGATGAAATGTTGTATTATTTCTTCGGTGTTGTCTTCAGAATCGTCGTCGCCTATGATGATCTCAAAGAGCTCTTTAGGATAGTCCTGCGAGATCAGGCAAGTCATAAGTTGCAAGAGGTTGTGCCCTTCGTTTCGAGCTATCACCACCACAGACACACGGTGTTTAACATAGTTAACCGGTGTTTTGAGGTTCTTCCAACCAAAGTAAAAGCGGATGACAAAGATGATGTATGTTAAGGCACCCGAAGCAATCAGAGCCAAGAGAATGTAGTATAATACTTTTGCTATCACTATTAAAATAACTCCTTCGGGTCAGACATTCCCCAAGATGTGGGGTGGAAGTTGTATGAGACACTGTCTGCGCTTGCAGGCGGGATATTCCCTTCGATAAAGACTTCTTCAATCCCACCCTCACCGGAGGTCAAGAAACCTGTCTCAGGATTGATGTTATAACGAACTATGTTCTTAGGTTCTTTAAAGATGTAGCGTGGATCATTGGCCGAAGGCAGCCTGCCCTTGTTGTCGAGGCGCATACATTCTCTCATGATTTGTCCCCAGATGGGAGCGCAAACGGCACTGGATGAGACGCTGGCATTGCTATCAAAGCCGTTCCATATTCCCAAGGTGAAGCGTGGATTAAAGCCGATAAACCAAGCATCTCTGTGGTCGCTGGATGTTCCCGTCTTGCCTGCAACTTGCCATTGATAGTTGTTTCTCGCAGCAGCACCCGTGCCCGAAGTTGTAACGGTTTGCAACAAGTTTGTCATTAGATAAGCGACTTCTTCGGATGTCACTTTCTTTTTGGTGGTGATTCCTCGTTCGAGAATCTTGCCGTTGGTGTCCTCCACTTTGGTGATATAGACGGGACTCACCTTCGTTCCACCATTGGGGAAGGTCGTATATCCGCTGATGAGCGTCATGGGCGTCACTTCATAGGTTCCCAAAGCGGCAGAATAGTCGGTGACCTTGCGTGTGATACCGAACCTGTTGAAGGCATCTGTAAGAGTGTCCAAGCCTAGATCAATAGCACATTTCACAGCCCAGACGTTGTATGAATGTTGCAGGGCTACTCTCATTCTGGTAAAGCCATTAAACTTACGATTATAGTTTAATGGAGACCATTTCTTGTTATCGCCACCGATCATGGATATCTCTGCATCGTTGATGACCGTTGCCGGCGTATATCCTTTTTCTATCGCAGCCGTGTAATACACTGGTTTGATGGAGCTTCCGGGTTGTCTCTTAGCCTGTGTCATGCGGTTAAACTTGCTGTGTGTGAAGTTTCTTCCGCCGATCATGGCTCTCACATATCCGGTGTTATTTTCGATGAGCACCAAACCGCCTTGCAGATAGCGCGTATTTATATCGAAGGCATTGGGTGCAATATCTGCCATCTTGTGGCGATAGTTATGTTGCTTTTCTATGCGAGTGAGATAGTCGTTCAAGACGCTGTCTGCATAGACGGTAAGGTCTTGATCCAGAGTGGTATATATCCTGAGTCCACCTTCAAAGAGGCGTTCAGTTCCATATTTCCTTTCCAAATAGAGACGGATGTGTTCGATGAAGTAATCCGACGCCGCCTGTCTCATGGAGCTACCCGGCTCACGCAAAGGCGAAGCGATTGCGGCTTCATATTCATCTTGTGTAATCTTCTTTGCTTTGAGCATTCTACTCAAGACGTGGTCACGTCTCTGCATGGAGCGTTCAGGTTGATTGATGGGGCTATAGTAGTTAGGTCTTTGGATCATTCCCACCAAAGTAGCAGATTCAGCGAGTGTGAGGTCTTTGGCGTGTTTGCCAAAATAGTTCAAAGACGCCGCTTCCACGCCGTGTAGCTGCCCACCCCAGAAGATCTTATTAAAATAGATTTCGAGTATCTCTTCCTTTGAGAATTCTCGTTCTATCCTGAACGACAAAAGCAGCTCTTTCATCTTGCGTGAGATGCGTTTATCCAAGCTGAGGAACATATTTCGCGCCATCTGTTGAGTGATGGTGCTGGCTCCTTGAGAGAAGTCCATCCTTACGACGTCCACAACGATTGCACGGATATTACCAATGATATCCACTCCAAAGTGTGTATAGAATCTCTTATCTTCAGTGATGATGAGCGCATCGATGAGATGTTGCGGCAATTCTTTGATAGACACAAGCTTGCGCTTTTCGAAAGCGAAGAGGTGTATCATGTTTCCATTGCGGTCATAGACCTCAGAGCCGCTACGCATGGTGAAGTTACGCAATTCAGTGGTAGGCGGCAAGCCGTCTGAATAAAACCAAAAGGTGCCCAATAGTATCCCCGTGAGGATACATAGCGTCAGCCCAATCGCTGCGGGAAGTCTCGGATATTTCTCTAAAACATTTTTTATACTCATTTTATAGCCTTTAAGCCGGGGATTTTGCCCATCAAATATAGATATATACCCGATGTGAGCATCCCACTAATCAAACCAAATAAGATAAGGATTGGTGTCAACACAAAAACGCTGTCGCTTCGGATAAGCGCATATTTTGCTATCCAAAGCTGAGCGATATTATGGGCAACTGCCCCCAAAATACTAATACCGATTGCGCTGAATCTCGGACGCATCAAGAGCCCCAAACTCATCGCCGAGACCGCTGCAATCCCGCCTCCAACAGAGAGAAGAATGGTGGGACTCAAGAGAGTAAAGGTCGCCAATCCTCCGATTATCGCCTTCAAGATGCAGACTGCAAAAGCCGCCAAAATCTCTTTTTGCCAGACCAAATAAAGCAGCACGATATTAGAAAGCCCCAGCCTCAAAAAAGGGATGGGAACTGCGCGGAATATCCAACTTTCCACAACGTGCACGATCGACGCCGTCGCCGTAAGATATGCAAAGAACAACCATTTCTTTTGCATGATATCAGTCTTGCCTAAAATATTGAAGAATGACTTCGTTATCACTCTTCAAAAGGTTTTGATAGGAGCCATAATATATCTGTTCACCCTCGCTAAGAAAGAGGAACTTTTGTCCCAATTGCTCGATTGTCTGCACGTCGTGAGTGATGGTGATGACTGTCGCCCGATTGCTCTTCATGATCTCGCCGATATAAAAGAGCGTCTCTTCCGAGGTAATGGGGTCCAGCCCCGAAACAGGCTCGTCAAAGATGAGATAATCCGGATCATAGACCAAGGCGCGCGCGACACCAATGCGCTTTTTCATCCCTCCGCTGAGCTCCGCCGGATACATGTCAAGCGTGTGTTCCAGCCCCACCAAACTCAAGGCAGACATCACCTTTTCCATGATGAGATATTCTTCTTTCATGCCTCGCTCATAAAGTGGCAAAGCAACATTTTGATAGACGGTGAATGAATCCAAAAGTGCAGCATGCTGAAAGACCATACCAAAACTTTTCTTGATGGCAAACAGCTCTTCCGCACCGCAGTTATAGATGTTTATCCCATCGATGATTATGCTCCCCGTGTCCGGCGGATTCATCCCCAAAAGACTCTTGATGAAGACAGTTTTTCCGCTTCCGCTTTTTCCGAGGATAACGAGGTTTTCTCCAAAAGGTAAAACGAAGTTTATCCCTTTCAGGATTTCTTTGCCCGCCAAAGAGATGTGGAGATTTTTAACCGAGATCATCTGCGCAACCTTTTAAGTGGAATAAGCACCAAGAACGAAGCAAAAAGCCCCGACCAATTCGCAAAGAGATCATAGACGGATACATCCCGTCCAGGAATCCATCTTTGATGATATTCATCCAGGGCAGCTAAGAAAAACATCAAGAGAACAATCACCATCCTAAGCTTCTTATTTGGCTCTTTTTTGTGTAGATAGGTGTGCATTAACATGCCCCAGATTAGATATACTCCAAAATGTGCAATCTTATCAACGCCCATGATATTCACCTGAGGAATATCCTGAGAGGGCAGCGAGGAAACAACCCATATCATGCAGAGCCAGATGAGGCTTAAGATGAGATAGTATCTGGGCTTCACGGCTTTAGCTCCCTGATTTCCCAGTTCATCCCCATGAGTTTTTTCTTAATATTAGCCTTCAGCGGCACGCCGTCATCGGATATCCACACAGTCAGGACGATGTCTTCCGAGAGCAGATTATGGGTGAGCATGTCCATATACGGCGCTTTATCCGGCGAGAGCGGCGAGAAGCTCAAGACATGTTTTCGCGCCTTAAAGTTCCCAATCTTCGTCTTGATATTTTCATGGCTCGGCGAGCTCACTTGCGCCTGCCAAGCCCGCGAATTGCCATCCACGATGTAGTTCTTCTGTGGATTAGGCGTGTTACAAATCAGATTTAACAGACTAAAGAAATCGCGCGTATCGTTATGAGTATCAAAGAGATATTCTCTATTTGTGCTTTTCTGCCACAGCTTTGCATTAGACTGAGAATAGATGGTCTCAATCTCATCCAAAAGTTCGCCCTGATGCACTATTCGCGTATATTTATTTGGCAAAAAGTTTTGCGAAGAGATAATAGTATATCGATTATTGATATGCGGGAAAAGCGGCAAGACCTTTGTGCTTTTGATCTTAACATCTATCAATTCCGGCTTCATCTCGATCTTGATATCTGCGATTTTCATGCCCAAAGTATTGACATTATATTCAGCTTTAACGCCTATAAGGGACAACGAGATAAGCCAAATCAGGGGGACGAGAAAAAGCCGTTTTTTCATTCTTCATTTAAAAGAACATGTATGAGCTTGATGCTCTTTTCATCGCTGTCACGGATCTCGAATATCAGCTTTTCATCCAGCTCAAAGACCTCGCCAACAGCGGGAACATGATTGAATTGATCCAGCAGAAACTCAGCGATATTATCATATTCTTCCACGGGGATATTGCGCGAAAACTCTTGATTGAACTGACGCACACTATAGTTACCGCTGATGGTGAAGCTCCCGTCCTCACAGCGAGCAAACTCCGGGGTTTCATCATCGTCATATTCGTCTTGAATCTCGCCGACAATCTCTTCCAAGATGTCTTCCAATGAGATAATGCCACTGGTTCCGCCATATTCATCCACCACAATCGCAAGCTGCAGTTTCTTTGCTTTAAACTGGTTTAAGAGCGCCTCCAGCTTCATGTTTTCGGTCACGAACCATGCAGGTCTCATCAGCTCGGCAATGCTCTCTTTTTCGGGGTAAAGCAACAGGTCTTTGACATAGATCAGTCCCACGATGTCGTCGATGGTTTCATTAAAGACAGGGATGCGAGAATTGCCGCTATCGAGGATGAGTTCACGCAAATCTTCCATGCTTTGCTCGATCTCAATTGCTCTGATTTTCACGCGCGGCACATAAATCTCACTAACGGTTGCCTCTTTGAAGCGGAAAAGCCCCACAAGCATCTGCTTTTCATGTTCTTGCAAGGATACCGGAGAGGCATCGCTTTTCAGCAGATTATGAAATTCCTCCTCAGTAAAACGCTGTCCTATCGACTTCTCGGGAGGGGTTTTACTGATCAATTCGCTGAGCTTGACAAAGACCCAAACAAAGGGGCTCAGGATCACTTGAACCACGCTGAGCGGATATGCCAAAATGAGCGAGAGAGTATTCGCAAACGAGAGCGAGATCAGCTTCGGCACGATTTCGCCGATGAGTAGGATGACGGCTGTGGTCAAAATGATCTGCAGCGTAATTGTAAGCTGGAGATTCCACATATTGCTCTCTGCGAGGTTTTGAGCAATTAGCGTGCTAAAAGACGGTATTGCAATGTTTACAAAGGTGTTACCCAAGAGCAATGTGACGAGTAGCTTGCGTGGATTTGCTAAGAGCTTTAACACGAGTTTTGCGCTTTTGCCCCCATCATTTTCCAGCTTCTTAAGATATACTCGCGACAGCGAAAACATCGCCGCCTCACCGCCGGAGAAAAATGCTGAAAGCAAGATGAATATAACGAGATAGAGTGCCTTAGCGTCCATCATTTAGGACTCCTAAAAGCTGACTTCGATAGTTTTCTTCCGCGTCTTCCATTTTCTTTCTATCTGCAAGCGTGATATGGTCATAGCCAGCAAGGTGCAAAAGACCATGCGTCAACACTTGCCAAAATTCCTCACTTATACTGTTTTTACCCTTTTGTATTTCAAGCGAATTTATGTCAACAATAATATCGCAAATATGGCTTTTTGTTCCATTTAAAGTCAGTTCATCCGAGATAAAACTGAGTATATCCGTGTTCTCATCAGCCCCGCGATACTGTTTATTTATGCGCCGCATCTCTTCACTCTGAACGATACTTAGTGATATTTCGTAGGCTTTGCCGGGGCATTCTTTGCCGATGATATGACTTGCCAATGCACTGATATCCGAGGGCTTAACTCCCTCTGGCAATTCACCTTCAATCTCTATTCTTATCATTTTCTTGGGGATAGTCCAGGCGTTTTCTATAGATGCTGCCCAATACGGGGAGCATGGATTCTTTGATCACGGAAAAATCTTTCATCGTAATGGGCGCATCACTGAATTGACCTTCTCGGATCAAGCGCGAAATGGTGTCGTCAATGATCTTTTCAATCTCTTCTTCAGAGGTGATTGTCTTCGATTTTGTGGTGCTTTCCACGATGTCAGCGATCATAACCAATGCTGCTTCCTTGCTTTGCGGACGTGGCCCGGGATAGTGGTAGTCTTCCGGCTCAATGGGCAAGTCCATCTTTTCTGCTTTATCATAGAAATAGCGAATGCTGTTGTCGCCGTGATGTTGCTTGATGATATCAATCACGGGCTGCGGAATCTTATATTCCTCAGCGAGTTTCACCCCTTCCTGAACATGATTTTTGATCAGCCCGGCACTTTGATTTGGCGGGAGTTTGTCATGAATCTCAGAAGAGTTTTCATTGTTTTCCGTAAAGATTTCCGTATTAGCGATCTTGCCGATATCGTGATAGTAGCTGCCAACACGCGCCAAAAGCGGGTTTGCGCCAATCGCCTCGGCTGCTCTTTCTGCAAGATTTCCCACGATGAGGCTATGATGATATGTCCCCACCGCCTCGGTCGCAAGCTTTTTAATCAGCGGATGATTGAAGTCAATCAGCTCCAAAAGAGTCTGCTTTGTGGCTCTATTCCACTTCTTTTCATAATATGGCACGATCACCAAAACACCCATCACGCTGATCGCTGAGGAGACCGCACTGAATCCCAGCTTACGCAAAAATAAAGCAGGGTTATCGTTATTATATATAGAGATAGCGGCATTAACCATGAGGCTGCTAATCAATAGATAGAACCAGATCGAGAGATATTCATGCTGCGCTTTCTGTCTTTCAATCAGGATCAACGTCGTCACAGTGCTAAAGAGGAAAATAATGGGCGGAAAAGTTTCCCAATTGATAAAGGGGCTTATGATTAGCATGGAACAAATGCTAAAGAGCATGGCAAAATCTACGCCCAAGAGAATGGACGCCGATATCGCCATCATCGCAAAGGGGATAAGCAGATTATTTAAACTCAATAGATGGTTGATGACAACGCTGAAAACCACGATTATGAGCATGGCGAGGTTTACTGGAAGATAGTCTCTTAAAGTCACTTGCGACTCAGGCTTATTCACTACATAGCAGTGATTTACCACCAAGAGTATCATGCTCACATAAAGCATCATGCCAAAAGCTAAAAGCATCTGCTGGAACGGAGATTTGTGAATCCCTCGACTCTTGTATGCCTCCAAAAGAGATTCGAGTTTCACCACATCGCTGCTGCTCACCCGCGAGTTTTTCCTGATGATCACTTCATTTTGGAGGATCATCCCTTCCGTTTCAGGAATTTCCAAAAGTATGCGCTGCTTGATTTCACTACTAAGATCTTTATCTTCAATGATATTGGGCAAAACAAAACGATTGCCGATTTCTTTGATCATGCTTTCGACTGCGGGCAGACTATCGCTGAGATATTCCAACGCCTCGGCTTTCGAATAGAAAGATTCTTTGGGCTGTATGCTCTCAATGCCGCCCGACCAAATGCTGAGACTGTCAGTAGTTACGCTGTCGTAGATGCCCCGATTGTAGATATGGGCAAGATGATTTCTAAAACTATCATAGATTCTATCGCGGATCTGTGAATTACGCGCAAAGATCAATGATTCGGGACTGATCTTAAAACCAGCTTTTTCACACTCGGCGGCAAGCGCATTGGTATCAGCATCCCGATTGTGATAGAATATCTCCCAAAGCCTATCCATCTCACTGAGAGAGAGGAAGTAAGGCTCGTCATCTACCATATAAGGGATGTTCATCTGCAACACGCTTTGCTCATGTTCCAAAGTGATTTGCTCGGCAGGCTTCATCACTGGGAAATCAAAAGGCGCGATAACCTCCATCTCTGCAACCTGCCCCTCTTTGAGGCGTAATTGAGGATAGTCAAATCTACCCTCGGCAAAGATGTGGTATAAACCGACAATCGCAAATGCCGTTAAAATTATTACAAGTATATGTTTTGAATTCATCAAGCCCTTATATGGATAGCTAAAAAATTGTCAAGCAACAATTGCAACAGGCATTCCCATATTTTTTTTAT
>DIQS01000028.1 GCA_002427325.1 Cloacimonetes bacterium UBA5456
ACGGATATCATCCACCAAAGTCCTCATGCCGATGCCGCAGCGATAGGCGAGTGTTCCCACCGCGATTTCCGCATCCTCTGTCATCAAATCAGCCGCTTGAACGATGGCGGCGCATATCTCAACTTTGGCTCAGCGGTGATCCTGCCGGAAGTGTTTCTCAAAGCCCTAACCGTAGCGCGCAACATCTATGGCGAGGTAAAAGACTTCACGACCGCCGTTTTTGACATGAACCAACACTATCGCGCCCGTGTGAATGTGGCGCAAAGACCCGTTCTCACCGGCGGCAAAGGCTATTATTTCATAGGCCAACACGAGATTCTCATCCCGCTCTTGATAAAGTCGCTTCTATATAGCTAAATCCTATCTACGAGTGATGTTATTTATCATTCAAGATTAAATAATAACAGGCCTAAATTGCACTAATATGAGGGTGATACGCATCCCGAGATAAAAGCATGACAAGAAAAAACTTGCCAAAGCACACGGGATAATAAACTTGGCAGAAATATATTTTAAGTGCTTCACACGGTATTTTGAAAGCCCATAGGAGAGTCAATGCGTTTAGAGACCTTTCCGGGGGGAACTCATCCCCCTGATCAAAAGCATTTTTCGTGCTCTGTGCCGATAACAGAGCTTCCCTCGGCAGAAAAAGTGGTCATCCATCTTTCACAGCACATCGGAGCCCCTTCGACTCCCGTGGTTAAGGTGGGCGATGAAGTCAAAAAAGGACAGCTCATTGCTGAAGCTGCCGGCTTTGTATCCCTCAATCAACATGCTTCAATCAGCGGAAAAATAAGTAAGATAGGCAAGTTTTTGCACCCCACAGGCATCATGAGCGAAGCCATTGAGATCACTTCTGACGGCAAGAACGAGACTATCGATTTCACCGACGATGAGAACTTCCTTTCTTTAGACCCCGAAATCCTCAAAGAGCGCATCGCAAAGGCCGGTATCTGCGGCATGGGCGGCGCCGGATTTCCCACCCACGTAAAGCTCTCTCCTCCCAAAGAAAAGTCGATTAACACCGTGATCTTAAACGGTGTGGAATGCGAGCCCTATCTCACCTCTGATCATAGACTTATGTTAGAAAAAGCCGAAGAGATCATCGCCGGACTCAAGGTGATCATGAAGACGGTTGGAGCGTGCAGAGGCATCATCGGCATAGAAGAGAACAAGCCCGACGCAATTGATTTAATGCAAAAGCTTTGCGAAAAGGAGAAAGAACTCAGCGTGGTAGCTTTCCGCCTGCAATATCCCCAAGGCGCAGAAAAGCAACTGATCTATGCCGCAACGCGACGCAAAGTCCCCGCCGGCGGTTTGCCCATGGAAGTGGGTGTAGTCGTCCAAAACGTGGGCACCGCATACGCCATCTATGAAGCGGCAAGATATCAGAAACCCCTGATAGACAGAGTTATCAGCGTAACCGGCTCCATGATCAAGACCCCGAAAAACCTAAGAGCACCCATCGGCACATCCTTTGCTGCTCTCGTTGACTTTTGTGACGGCCTGAATGGCGAACTCGGCAAGGCCATCTCCGGCGGCCCCATGATGGGCTTTGCGCTTCCTTCCTTGGAAGCCACCATGGGCAAGGGCAGCAGCGGACTGGTTCTCCTAAGCCAAAAAGAAGCCCACAGCATCGAAGAGCACACCTGCCTCAGATGCGCTCGCTGTGTGGATTCCTGCCCCATGAATCTCACCCCGCTCAGCATAGTAAACGCCGTGAAATATGACGACGTCAAGATGGCAATCCGCGCCGGACTCGGAGATTGCATCAAGTGCGGCAGTTGCGCTTTCGTTTGCCCTGCCCACATCCGCCTGGTTCAATGGATCGACACCGGCAAAATCCGCTATGCTGCAGAACTGAGGAAATAGTATTATGGAAAATCAAAATAGACTTATCGTTTCGCCTGCACCGCACGTCCACGAAGGCACGACTGTAAAGAACGTGATGTGGAACGTGGTTCTTGCGCTGGTGCCCGCACTTATCTTCGCCGTATATTTCTGGGGGATAAGGGCTTTGACGCTCTCTTTGACCGGAGCTATCACCGCCGTTTTAGTCGAGGCACTCATCCAAAAACTGCGTAAAGTTCCCATCACAGTCCACGACGGCTCTGCTTTTCTCACCGGACTCTTAGTTGCTTTCAACATCCATGTCGGCGCACCGCTTTGGCTGCCCATGGTCGGCGCCGTTGTCGCGATCTCCATCGGCAAACAGGTCTTTGGCGGACTGGGCAACAATCCAGTGAACCCCGCCCTGATCGGACGCGCCTTCCTCTTGGCAAGCTGGCCTACTCGTATGACAGCCGGCTGGGTAGCCGTGAGAGGCCACACCATGAGCGGGATCAACAATTTCAACAAGATCGCCACAAACTTTCAGGGAGTATCCCAAAAAGCCTATGATTTAGTCACCTCGGCAACACCCTTGAAGGTGGCTCAAACCCTACGTGACAGCACCTTTGTGAGCGAGATCAATGCCGAAGCGGGCATGGACCTTGCAGGACGCATCTTCACCGGACTAACCGAGATGGACACCCTGAAGAACCTCTTTTGGGGAAACATCGGCGGTTGCATCGGCGAAGTCTCCGCTTTTGCCCTGCTCCTCGGCGCAGCTTATCTCTTATATAAGAACATCATAGAGTGGCGCATACCGCTATCCTATTTAGGCACGGTATTCATCCTCAGCTTTGCCTTTGGCAGCATCCCCGGCAGCGAACCCTCCCTGATGTTACCCTTCTTCCACATCTTCTCCGGCGGACTCCTGCTCGGCGCATTTTTTATGGCGACGGACTACACCACTACGCCGGTGACGAAGAACGGAAGGATCATCTTCGGCATAGGTTGTGGAGTTTTGACCATCATCATCCGCTTGGTCGGCGGCTATCCTGAAGGCGTGAGCTACAGCATCTTGCTGATGAACGTTTTCACGCCGCTCATAGACATGCTGACCATGCCAAAAGCTTTTGGGAAGGTGAAGAGATGAAATATTACCTCAAACTTGGATTCGTTCTACTCATCTTTTGTGCGGGAGCCAGCGGCATTCTCGCCTATGTAAACAGCCTCACCACTCCGATAATTGCCGCAAGAAAGGCGCAAGACGAGATTAATGCTCGCGAAAAGCTCATCCCCGGTGCCATCTTTGAAGAGCGTGAAAGTGCTGATGGCGATAGCTATTTCATCGCCCGTGATGAATCTGAGCAAATCATAGGGTTTGTCTTTATCGCCGCCGAAAACGGCTATTCGAGCAAGATTCAAACCATGGTAGGAATCGATGCAGATTTCGACATCATCGGCATTGAGATTCTCGACCAAGGCGAGACCCCCGGCTTGGGCGCAAACTGCTTAAATGAGAGCTTCAGCGCTCAATTTGCCCAGAAAGACGCACTTGGCCTCAAGGTGGATAAAGACGATGGCGAGATCGTTGCACTTTCCGGTGCAACCATCACCTCACGCACCATCGTAAACTCCGTCAGAACTCGCGCAAACAGCCTGAAGGCAGAGCTTGAAACAGGAGGCGAACAATGAACTTTTTCAAGGAATTAACCAGAGGAATTATCAAAGAAAACCCGATCTTTGTGATTGTTTTGGGCATGTGTCCCACCCTGGCGGTGACCACCTCCGTGGAAAACGCTTTGGGCATGGGACTCGCAGCAACCTTCGTGCTGATCTGCTCAAACATCATGATTTCCCTGATCAAAGACGTCACTCCGGCCAGCATTCGCATCCCCGTATATATCGTTGTTATCGCAGCGTTTGTATCCATCGTGGATATGATGATGGCGGCATATTTGCCTGCCTTACACAAGAGCCTCGGGCTTTTCATTCCGCTGATTGCGGTGAACTGCATCATCCTCGGCAGAGCAGAAGCTTATGCCAGCAAAAACAACGTCGTGATGAGCATTGCCGATGCCATCGGGATGGGCTTGGGCTTCACTCTCTCGCTGAGTGTCGTCGCCAGCATCCGCGAGATCATCGGCGCAGGAACTTGGCTAAATATGAGAGTGACCCCCGCCAGCTATGACCCGATGTTGATTGCAATTCTTGCTCCGGGCGCATTCATCACCCTCGGCTTTTTGATGGCGATCATGAGCATGATCAAGGAGAAGAAATAAATGGGATACTTAGGTGAAATCTTCGTGATGGCGATGACAGCCATCTTCATTCAAAACTTCGTCCTTTCCCGTTTCCTCGGACTTTGCCCCTACTTGGGCGTTTCCAAAAAGCTGGATTCTGCGCTCGGGATGGGCTTGGCTGTGATCTTCGTGATGACTCTTGCCAGCGCCTTCACATTCTTGATGAATCGATATCTGCTCATGCCTTATAACATGGAATATCTGCAGACAATTGCTTTCATTCTCATCATCGCCGCCCTCGTGCAATTTGTGGAAATGGTTGTTCAGAAAAACGCCCCCGCACTCTATAACGCACTCGGCGTATATCTTCCGCTGATCACCACCAACTGCGCCGTGCTCGGTGTGGCAATCCTCAACACCTCCCTGTTTCGCAGTGATGGAGTCACACCCTACACCTTTTTGGATAGCACCCTGAACGGCTTTTTCAGCGGAGTGGGCTTCACGGTTGTCCTGCTCGCCATGGCCGGAATTCGCATGCGTTTAGAGAAATCTGAACTTCCTAAAAGCATGCGGGGAATGCCGATTGCGCTTATTCTCGCCGGCATAATGGCTCTGGCTTTCTACGGCTTCGTCGGCTTCAAGATCTAAAGGAGAAAAGATGTCATTTATCATTTTGCAAACTGCCTCGCTTTTCACCACGATCGGAATTCCCGTGATCGTGATCGGTTCATTAGGGCTGATCTTTGGCCTTATTTTAGCCATCGCTTCAAAGCTCTTTGAGGTTCAGATAGACCCAAGAGTGGCGGAAATCATCGAAATCTTGCCCGGCGCAAACTGCGGAGCTTGTGGACTCGCCGGATGTGCCGGATATGCCGACCGCATTGTAAATGGTGGAGAAGCACCCAATAAATGTGCTCCCGGCGGAGCTGCCACAGCCGCGATGATTGCAAAGATCATGGGCATGGAAGCCGAAGCAATGGAGCAAAAAGTGGCTGTGATCCATTGCTCCAGCGGCGGCAAAAACAATACCAAATGGAAATATGCCTATGAGGGCGTGGATTCCTGCAAATCGGCGGTGAATATCGCCGGCGGGCCAAACTCCTGCTCTTGGGGTTGCTTGGGACTAAACGACTGTCTCAGAGCCTGCCCTTTTGATGCGATTTCTCTTGATCCAAACGGATTGAGAGTGATTGATTTTGACAAATGCACCGCCTGCGGAATGTGCGTTGCAGCCTGCCCGCGCAAGCTCATCCACCTCGTTCCCATCAATCGCAATGTGTATGTCAAATGCTCGTCAAAAGAACGTGGCCCCGATGCGCGCAGCGTGTGCGGAAGTGCAAAGCCCTGCATAGGTTGCGGAATTTGTGCCAAAAAATGCCCCGTGCAGTGCATCACCGTGGAAAACAACCTTGCCCGCATTGATTACAGCGTTTGCACAAACTGCGGACTTTGCGCCACGGTTTGTCCCACAAAGTCTATTTTAGACCTGCTGGCCGACATGCGCACAAAGGAAGAAGTCAGCTCTGAAGCTTGATTAGGCTGAGCTCCACAAAAGTGATATAATCTTAAAAACAATAGCCGGAACCCTTAATTGACTCCAAAAGGAGCTTGGGTTCCAGCTTTTTAATTATCTTTGTTTTAGATCAATTTGTATCTGTGGCGGTAGTTTAGACGGCTGAGAACCTCGTCCGTGCAACCGCGAGAAAGCGCAAGATAGCTTTTTGCAGCGATCTCTTTGAAATCAGGAGTGAGATAGCCCAGCTTCACCACTATCACATCCATATTCATGTAGTCCAGCCCCAATGCTTCAAACATCGCAACTCCCGTAAAGCCAATATGTTTGGATGTGATAATGAGTTCAAAACTCTCGGTTTCAAAGAGAATGATTTCCGAAGCAAAAACCCCGAAGTTTTCCACATGACGCACAGCTTTCCCCTTCAAAAGGCAAGGACTGCAATACTCTGTGTCATAGACTCCTCCCACTGAAAGCTCGACTTCTCGGTACATATTATCACGAAGCTTTTTTAGCGCAATCGGGTCATAAATACCTGCAACTAAGATCTTTTTGCCTTTGCATCTATCTTTTAAATCAGTGGAAAGCAAACGGATGACGGTGGTATTATCTCCGGTTGAACCCGCGGTGGGATTATCCCCAGAATCCGAGACAAAGACGGGCTTAACATCCTCGCCAAGCGCAAGTTCCAATGCTTTCTCTGCCTCATAAGCGGGTGATGAAAAGCCAAACGACTCTTTCCTTGCTTCAAATTCACCGGCGATCTCACGTGCATAGGCATCAGCTTTTGCCTGATTATCCTTGGTCACGACCAGCGCCGTCACGCCGTTCTCTGCTGTATCAGCCCAAGGAAAGCCCAAGAGTAGCGATGCGGCGAGCACATCATCCTCGGCCTCCATCTCTCTTAGTCTCGCAATTATCTCGCGCATGGGTGAGCAATCCGTCTCGCTTTTTTCACCGGCGATGAGGTAGGGGAGCTTTTCAAAACCCACGCAGAGCTTGGCTTTCTCTTTGATGAGCTGATCCGCCATTTGCGCTGCTTGAAAACCGGTTTCCCAAGCGTCAATATGTGGCGCAGTTTAAATCCCACCATGCCCTCTGTATGCGCCAGCATGCTCTCTGTGATTGTTGCATGCATATCCAAGCCAAGGATGATCGGCACTTCAGGATAGCGCGCCTTGATATCTGCAAGCAAGTCGCTCTCAGCCGAGCCGATGCCTTCAATGCGCATCGAGCCATGTAGCGGCAGGACAAAGACATCCGGCACGCCGCCCTGACTGAGCAGCTCAAAGAATCTATCCTTGAGGCTTTGATAGAGCTTGCGGTCGATCTCGCCATTGGGAACTGCACGCGCAAAGATCAGCGGCAAAACCTTGTAATAATCGCTATGTTCTTCAAAGAAGTCAACCATCCCCTTTGCAAGGAGATAACTCTCTTTCTTGTCGCCGAATTCATCAGCTTCAAAGATATTGAAATCATCGATCCCGGTGATGATGGGATTGAATGTATTAGACTCGTGGAAGAATCCACCTATCGCTACTGTTTTCATGTAAATAGTTCCCTTATTCTCTTAATTTCTTCAAAATCGGTCTTGCGCAGGAGATAGTCGCCCTCGCCGCTCTCCGAGAGGCTTAGTTCAAGATTTTTATATTTCATCATGCCGGCAGTCTTTTGGGAGGCGGAGAAGTGAAGCTCTTGCACACCGGCGGTATTGGCGATGGTTTTCGCATTGTAACCATTGATGCCGGAGCCGGGCATAATGATGATTCTGCCCCGCGCCAACTTGTTGAGTTCAGCTATCTTAGGCAGTCCTTGCAGAGCTTTTTGCTTGCCGCCGGATGTGAGAATGCGCGCTGCACCCGTCTTGATCACATCCTCCAAAGCGGAATTCATGTCCCGCACGTAATCAAAGGCACGGTGGAATGTCACAGTCATCGGCGAAGCTGCGTCCACCAAAGCTTTTGTGCGGGCAATATCAATATCTCCCGAAGGCGTAAGTATTCCCAAAACAACAGCTTCTGCGCCCATCTCTTTGGCAAAACGGACCTCTTCGAGCATGGTGGCAAATTCGTGGTCGTCATAGCAAAAATCCCCGCCGCGCGGACGGATGAGAACATGAGTGGTGATGGACAACCGATTCTTGATCATCCTTAGCAGTCCGGCCGAAGGGCTGAGTCCGCCGAGATCTAACGCGCTGCAAAGCTCGATCCTATCCGCACCCGCCTCAAACGCAACTCGTGCAGATTCAAAGCTTTCCACACATATTTCTAAGATCATGATATCCTCCCGATACTCTCTTGAAAATAGCTTTTGCGTTAATAACAAGCTGATTTTTGCAAAGCTGAAGGCAGCGCACTTTTTGTCAACTTATCATTTTCGCAAAGAATGAAAGCAAAATATTAAAGCAAAAAAAGCACGATATTTCTCGCACTTTCATCCTCATCATGCGCTATAACTCCCTATATATCAAACCTCTACCATATATCATCATTTATTTGCTCACCTGCGTATCATTTTTTTCAAGCTCCTAAGTCCTTGCTTCCCTATATGGTTACGCTTATGCTCCGCTTATGATATGGTCATGGTGATGACCACATCATGACCATATCATGACCAGAACCCAGTAAGGAAGCAGTGGAAAAAACACCTTAATTGCTGAAATCTTCTTCGGAAAATATCTCGGCGGTGAAGCTAAAAAGTTTTGC
>DIQS01000024.1:0-3947 GCA_002427325.1 Cloacimonetes bacterium UBA5456
TACACCAACGTTTGAGACACTACCATATCATTCCAGTTTGTAGCGTTAGATGATACTTGTACTTTCAATGTCCATGCTGTATTGTTAGAGCTTCTTCTATAATAAAAGGACAACTCATTTGGATTGGAAAGGATTGGAGTATAAAGATACGCATCTTTCCCTTTAAATGCAGCGCAAGCTGCGCCCGTTTTCGGGTTATTGGTTGCTTTTGCTACGTTTGTTCCCGATCTTGTCCAACCAGTCGGCGGAAATGTAGTTGACTCAAAACCTTCATTTATTAAATAAGTTTGCGCCCAAGCCAAGCCTGTCATCATCAGCAAGCTCAGCACGATTAAAGATAAAAGCTTTTTCATAATCTTCTTCCCAATGTCAAATCCTTTGTTTGTTATTCTTCTCAACCGCCTCAGTATGATGTCAGAATAAAAAACAAGATAATCTTTGTCAAGCAGATTTTTAAAAGTGTTTTTGTTCGTAGTTCTTTTGTATTTCGAATGATAGCTAAGAGCGCGGTGCGGAGGGCTAAGGGCGGGGAAGCAATACTTGTGTAGGTAACGCTGTCGCTACCGGTTTGGGAACGTCCTCGTTGCCAAGAGCGACAACTACCGTCCCCGGTTGATTAACGCCCTCGTTAACCGAGAAAGCTTCAGCTTTCTATCAAAAAACCCCACTCATCTTCAGCCAAAAAATGAGCTCACGCTCATGCGGCAACAGGATGTTGTCGCCCCAAGTCTTATTTATTGCTGTTCGTGGCAACGAGGGTGTTGCCACACCGACCGCGCCGGTGTATGCCTTGCGTTTTGTTTATTGCCAGAGATTAAAAAACAAGATTAAGTTCAGAAAGCTAATAAGCAAGGGAAAAAACCGAGATATGAAAGGATAACAATTTGCTATCGCTATAATTAGCCATCTTGCACAACAATTCAAGCCAAAATATATCTTGACTTAAAGTCTCAGATTTCAAAGCTTGACGGAAAATATATTTACAGATAAAAAGGACGTATAAATGGTAGGAATCGCATTGAGCTATACAACCGTCGGGATTGACGCGATGGAGGTCACGGTTGAATGTGATCGCACGGGGAGCATGCAGAATGCAGTCAGCATCGTAGGGATGCCTTCATCATCAGTACGCGAGAGCAAAGACCGAGTTTTTGCCGCCATCCGCAACAGCAATTTGAAGTGCACTTTTGGGCGCTATACGATCAATCTCGCTCCTGCCGACATCAAGAAAGATTCTTCTTCCTTAGACCTGCCCATTGCTGTCTCAGTTTTGGTGAATAACGACGTGATCCGTCTGCCGCATCTTACTAAGATTGCAATGGTTGGCGAGCTATCTTTGGATGGAAACGTGCGCCCTGTTGACGGAGTTTTGCCCATCACTCTTGCCGCCAAGCGCGACGGAGTGGATGTGCTCATCGTTCCCTTTGAAAATGCGCAAGAAGCCGCCATCATCGAGGGCATAGACGTGATTCCGGTGAGTTCTCTGGAAGAAACAGTCGCCTATCTGAAAGGCACTGCCACCATCCCGCCTGCCGAGGTGGATAGAGAGAGCATCTTCTCCGTTTTGAATTCTTTCGCCGTTGATATGAAGGACGTGAAGGGACAATATCAAGCAAAGCGCGCTTTGGAAGTTGCGGCGGCGGGTGGACACAATCTTTTGATGATTGGGCCTCCGGGAAGCGGGAAGACCATGCTTGCGCGCCGTGTGCCCACAATTTTGCCCGAACTCAGTCTTGACGAGGCGCTGGAAGCCACGAAGATTCATAGTGTTGCGGGCTTCTCCAAAGGCTTTGAAAGCGGCATTCTTTCCTCGCGCCCTTTTCGCAGTCCGCACCACACCATCAGCGATGTTGCGCTCATCGGCGGGGGTGCATTCCCGAAGCCGGGCGAGGTTAGTCTCTCACACCGAGGCGTGCTCTTTTTAGACGAGATGCCGGAGTTTAAACGCACTGTTCTTGAGGTATTGCGCCAGCCTTTAGAAGATGGAGTTGTCACGATTTCGCGCGCCAGCAGCAGTCTCACTTTCCCAGCGGAGTTCATGCTCATCGCCTCGATGAATCCCTGTCCTTGCGGATATTATGGTGCAGATATTCCAAATCACAGTTGCACCTGCGATTCGGGCAGCATCATGCGCTATCGCAATCGCATCTCGGGTCCGCTTTTGGATAGGATCGACATCCATGTGGAAGTTGCGGCGGTGGCATATTCCGACCTCAGCTCTTTGCCTACGGGGGATAGCTCGCTGGACATCCGCAAGAGGGTGAATGATGCACGGGAACTGCAGCGCGAGCGTTTTAAAGAGCATGGAATCTACAACAATTCGCAGATGAATAGTCGCATGATGCGCAAATATTGTGAATTGGATAAGGATAGCAACGCTTTGATGCAGATTGCGATCGATAAAATGGGCTATTCGGCACGCGTATTTGACCGCATCTTAAAGGTTTCGCGCACCATTGCCGATCTGGATGGAAGTGAAAACATCAAGAGTGAACACATCTCGGAAGCCATCCAATATCGCACCTTAGACCGTAAGTATTGGCAATGAGCCTGCTCTTCGCAGACAAATTTATTGAAGTGTTTTCCGAAGAATCGGGTAATATATTTAAAATAATAATATAATTAAGGAGAAAAGATGAAACGCATAATCTATGTCGTCACAGTGATAATCCTGCTTTTTGCAGTTTTTGGCTGTGCAAAGAATAAGGAAGTTGCTACGGAAATTCAGAAAGAGGATGTTGCGCCGGACAAGAGCAAGATCGAGGTTCTGGACGTCGCAACGCAAAACAACCATTTGGCTTTCGAGCTTTTTAAGCAAGTTGACAATGCAGGCGGGGAGAATATTGTTTTCTCACCTTATAGCATAAACTCTGCTTTGGCAATGGCATACACCGGTGCAGCGGGCAATACCGCCTATGAAATCGCATCCGTTATGGGCTATCCCACCGAGGCTATGGAATTGGGTGAACAGTTCGAAAAAAGCCTGAATAATATGAAAGAGCTTTCCAATCGCAAGAATGCAAGGCTTGATATCGCCAATGCGCTCTTTGATTCCGATCAAAACCTCAAGCGCCTGCTTCCCACTTATAGCAAATATCTCCAGCACTTCTATGGTTCAGAATTGCATGGGCTGGATTTCAGCAAGCCGGCTGAAGCCGCCGGAACTATCAATAAATGGGTGGAGAAAAACACTGAAAGCCGCATCAAAAACATCGTTCAGCCCGATCAGATCGCCAGAAAGGGTGATGGACTCATCTTGGTCAACACCATCTATTTCAAGTCCCCCTGGCGCGCTCCCTTCCTCGAGTCAAATACAAAGCCCATGCGCTTTTACATCGATACAAATGGTAAGGAAGAAAAGTATATCGTCACCTCGATGATGCAACAAAAAGAACGCTATGCCTATCTGAGCCAAGATGGCGTGCAGATTTTGGAGATGCCTTTTGAGGAGCAAGAACTTTCCATGATCTTCATTTTGCCGGAGAATATGGATAGATTTGCCCCGGAACTCACTCTGAAAAACTATGAAAGCTGGATGAGTGAACTGAATAAAAGGCAGATGGTGCAGGTCTATGTGCCGCGCTTTAAACTCGAAGAAAGTCTCGATGATCTCACTCGTGAATTCAAAGCTTTGGGTGTAAAAGATGCCTTCGCCGCCGATAAGGCTGATTTCTCGGGAATTTACCAGCCGGGCGGAGCAAGGATATATATCTCGGACTTTGTGCATAAAGCATTTTTGGAAGTGAGCGAAGAAGGCGCCGAAGCCGCAGCCGCAACGCAGATTGGATTTGCCAAAACCTCCCTGGATGTTCAGGATCAGGAAATCCCGGTATTCAAACTGGATCGCCCCTTCTATAGCTTCATCGTGCATAAACCTACGCAAGAGATTCTCTTCCTTGCAAAGATTATGCAGCCGGAAGTATTTGAGAATTGAGAATTGAGAATTG
>DIQS01000024.1:4121-4644 GCA_002427325.1 Cloacimonetes bacterium UBA5456
TTGAGAATTGAGAATTGAGAATGAGTAATGTCAAAGAATAACATTATTGTGGATAAGAGTTTTGCTTTTGCGCTCAAAGCCGTGAAGCTGTATGAATATCTCAGTTTGGATAAGAAAGAATTTGTTCTGTCGAAACAAGTATTAAGATCAGGAACTTCGATTGGAGCAAATATTAACGAAGCCATAGAAGCGCAATCAAAGGCAGATTTCATCCATAAGATGTCTATATCACTAAAAGAAGCCCGAGAAACCGAATATTGGTTGAAGCTATTAACGGCATCCGGCTATATCAATGATTCCGACAATTACCTGGAAGAATTAGGAGAGATAATCAAGATTTTGGTATCCATCGTTAAAACTTCCAGGAAGAATAACTAAGCAATAATAATTGGTCAATCAGGCACCTGCTAATGTGGGTGCCTTTTTTTCTGTCCACGAATACGGTATTATTAATAACACGGATATTATCTTGATTCCTTTTTGAGCTATTCATAATAGCCTCCATTCTCAATTCTCCATTCTC
>DIQS01000039.1:0-8068 GCA_002427325.1 Cloacimonetes bacterium UBA5456
AGACTGGATGCGCCGGTGGCGCATCCAGCAACAGGGACGTTCCCGCCCCAAAGTCAAAGGTACCAATGATAAAAAAGCACGCTAAAATCAATTTACTTGACACTATTGCGACTCTCAAAAAGCTGGTTTAACATACAAAAAAACCGTTAAGGAGAATTGATGAAGACTCTAACTCCAAGCCAGAGCGACATTACGCAAGCCTGGTATGTTGTGGATGCAACGGGTCTCCCCCTTGGCAGGTTGTCCACTCAGATCGCTACGATCTTGCGCGGAAAGAACAAACCGTATTACGTGCCGAACATTGACACGGGTGATTTTGTCATCGTGATCAATGCCGAAAAGGTTCGCGTCACCGGCTTGAAATCCATGCAAAAGGTCTATAAGAGATACAGCGGATACCCTGGCGGGTTGAAAGAGATTCCGTATGCAAAGATGTTGGAAGAGCATCCCGAGCGTATCATTGAGCACGCCGTTCGCGGCATGATGCCCAAGAACACTCTGGGACGCGCAATGATGAAGAAACTAAAAGTTTATGCCGGCAGTGAACACCCGCATGGTGCACAGCAGCCTGCAGAGCTTAGTTTGTAAGGAGAATGCACGAATATGCAAAGTTATAATGCAGTCGGAAGAAGAAAAGAAGCCGTTGCCCGTGTGAGACTCACACCCGGAACCGGCAAGCGCATCATCAACAAAGTGCAGATGAAGAAATATCTCCAGAGAGAAACCTTGGAGATGGTGGTGGAACAGCCTTTGCAGGCAGTTGGCATGTCCGAAAACTTCGACGTCTATGTGAACGTCGTTGGCGGCGGACTCAGCGGTCAAGCAGGTGCCATCCGTCACGGCATTTCCCGCGCTTTAGTGGAATATGATGAACAGCTTAAACCAGTACTTAAGGCACGCGGATTTCTCACGCGCGACTCTCGCATGGTCGAACGCAAGAAACCGGGACGTCCTGCAGCCAGAAAGAGATTCCAGTTCTCCAAACGTTAATCCATGGGATTAATGAATTTGGCCGAATATGGAAGGCAGCAGAGATGCGAATAATCCTTGGGAGCGAGTTGCAAGGCGGTGAGGGAATTGTCCCTCTGAATTGCGTGAATCCTCCGCAGGGAAACCAAAACCGTATATTAGGAGATAATTGATGTCCGTAGTAACAATGAAACAGCTTTTAGAGGCAGGCGTCCACTTTGGACACCAGACCTTTAGATGGAATCCCAAGATGAAGAAATATATCTTCATCAAACGTAACGGAATCCATATCATCGACCTCAAACAGACCGTCGATGCTATAAACGAAGCCTATCAGTTCATCAAAGAAGTTGCCAGCCGCGGCGAATATATCCTCTTCGTAGGAACCAAAAAGCAGGCGCAAGCATCTATCCGCGAAGCAGCAGAAAAGGCAGGAGTTTTTTATGTGAACCAACGCTGGTATGGCGGCATGCTCACAAACATGCAGACCATCCGCAAAAGCATCGAGAAGATGGAATATTTTGAAAACATCGAAGCCGATGGCACTCTCGAAAGCTATACCAAATTGGAAGCTCAGAAGATGAGAAGAATGCACGACAAGATTGAATATTCTCTCGGCGGAATCCGCGAGATGAACACGCTTCCCGGCGCAATCTTCATCGTTGACACCCAATATGAAGGCATCGCCATAAACGAAGCTCGCATCTTGGGCATCCCGATCGTCGCAATGGTAGATACGAATTGTGATCCCGATCTCATCGACTATGTGATCCCCTCAAACGACGACGCAACCCGCGCTATCACATTGATCACCGATATCATGGCAAACGCCGTGCTCGAAGGTCGTGGCATCAGCAGCGAAGGTGCAGACGTGGGCGCTGAAACCGCAGAAATGCCGGAAGCAGCCGCAGTCGAAGAAACCCCAGTTGAAGAAGCAGCCGAAGAAGCTGCTGTCAGCGAGTAATAAAACTACATTTAAAGCGGTGTCGGCAAGGCTTTTGCAATCCGACACCGCGCTAATAATCAAAATATAATAAGGAGAATATAAAATGGCAGAAGTAACCGCAACAATGGTAAAAGAGCTGCGCGACAGAACCGGAGTAGGCATGATGGAATGCCGCAAGGCTCTCGTCGAAGCCAATGGCGACGTGGATCAGGCAATCAAATTCTTGCGCGAAAGGGGAATCAGCAAAGCCGAATCCCGTAGCAGTCGCACAACGAAAGAAGGACTCATCTTCTCCTACATCCACTTTAATGGAAAACTCGGAGTTCTCCTGGAACTTAATTGCGAATCCGACTTTGTGGCTCGCACCGATGAATTTAAAGCACTCGCCGAAGAGATTGCCATGCAAATCGTTGCATCCAATCCTCTGGCAGTATCCGGCGACGATATCGATGAAGAAATCATCGCTCGTGAAGCCGAAATCGCCCGCAATAAAGCTATCAATGATGGCAAAAAGCCGGAGCTCGTAGATAGAATCGTTGAAGGCTCGATCAAGAAATTCAGAAGCGAAAACGCACTTCTGGATCAAGAACTGCTCAGCGACGAAAAGCGCACGATCAAAGACCTGCTCACCGATTCAATCGCTAAGACCGGTGAAAACATTCAAATCTCCCGCTTTGTGCGCTATGCACTGGGTGAATAAAACCCGATTAATAGGATGACTGACAAAAGCACTTTCCAACCGGAGAAAATGACGCGGGTGATGCTCAAACTCAGCGGCGAGATCCTTGCCGGAAAAGCCGGATTTGGCTTTGACGCTGAAGTTTGCGACAGGCTGACCGATGAGCTCATCGAACTCAAAAACTTGGGTTATGGCATAGCTATCGTCTTGGGCGGAGGCAATATCTTCCGCGGCGGCAGTTGGAGCCAAAAAGAACTCAATCGCGTCACGCTGGATAATATCGGCATGCTCGCAACCATCCAAAATGCGCTGTATCTTTGTGAGATTCTCCTCAGCAAAGGCTGTGCTGCAGAAGTCTTTTCCAGCTTTATCTTGGACAAAGTTGCCGGACACTATAGCCAGCCAAAGGTCTCGCAAGCGCTTGCACAAGGGAAGATTTGCTTCCTCGCAGGCGGGACGGGGAATCCTTATTTCACCACCGATACCGCAGCCGTCCTAAGAGCCATCGAGCTCAAGCTTGATCTGGTTCTCAAGGCAACAAAAGTGGATGGACTCTATAGCGCCGATCCCAAAAAAGACCCTAATGCCAAGTTCATCTCTGAAGCAAGCTTTCAAAGATGTCTCGAAGAACGTTTGGGAGTGATGGACCTCACTGCCTTTTCTTTGGCAGCAGATAATCATATGCCCATCAAGATATTTAATATCACCCAACAAGGAAACCTGAAAAAAGCTTTGCAGGATGCCACTTACGGCACCTATATTCACCCCTAAAACAGAGGAAGATATGCAAGAAATAATTAGCCTTAGTAAAGAGAAAATGCAAAAGTCTTTTGATTCCATGCTGAACCAATATGCTCGCGTGCGCACAGGCAGAGCCAGTGCCTCGATCTTAGATGATATCAAAATCAACTACTATGGTCAGCCCACACCAATCAAACAGCTTTGCAATATCTCCATCCCCGAACCGCGTACCATCGTCATCCAACCCTGGGATAAGACCACTTTGCCCGATATCGAAAAAGCCATCTTGGCCGCAAATATCGGAATCAACCCGGAGAATGACGGCAACGTAGTCCGCCTGCCCTTCCAACCCCTCACGGAAGACAAGCGTAAAGATATCGTCAAAGGGCTCAAAAAGATCTCTGAAGATACTCGCATCTCCGTGCGCAATGCGCGTAGAGACAGCAATGAAGCCATAAAAAAGATGAAGAAAGATGGCGAGATCAGCGAGGACGACGAGACCAAACAATTAAAAGAAATTCAAGACCTCACCGATGAATGGGTCAAAAAGATCGATGAAGCGGAAAAGGTGAAAGAAAAAGAGATCATGGAAGTGTAAGAAACTGCCTGATTGTCTTTTGGATAATATCAAAGAGGTTGCCAAGTGCGGCCTCTTTTTTTGTTGGGAGGGAAATCGTTGTCTGTACAGCAGGCGGGGTGGGAACGTCCTTGTTGCCACAAACTTGGTCTAAAATCAAACTCGATAGAAAGCTGCGTTTTCTTAGGCAACAAGATATTGCTTACTTAATTGTTACCGCTCTCGCTTTGCCTCAAATTGTCCAGAAAATCCCCACTTGCCCCACCCCGAAATACCCTCTAAAACCCAGCCCTCCATATATTACCCTAAAAGCACATATTTTCATTGACATAAACAGCAATATTTTTTACCTTGCCGTTAATTGCTAAAAATCATGTATAAATATAAAAAACAAGGAGTTTACCACATGGCTAAACAGACTCGAGCTACCATGGATGGAAACCACGCAGCCTCGCACGTTGCATACGCATTTAACGAAGTTGCAGCAATCTATCCGATTACTCCGTCCTCAGGAATGGGGGAACTTTCCGACGCTTGGGCTTCGGAGGGACTTAAGAACATCTACGGAAGCACCGTGGACGTTATGGAAATGCAATCTGAAGCAGGAGCTGCCGGCGCAGTTCACGGATCCCTTTCAGCAGGCGCACTGACCACCACTTTCACCGCCTCTCAAGGGCTCATGCTGATGTTGCCCAATATGCACAAAATTGCCGGCGAGATGCTGCCCACCGTTTTCTACGTGACCGCACGCTCTCTTGCCGCTCAATCCCTCTCAATTTTTGGCGATCATTCAGACGTTATGAGCGCACGCAACACAGGCTTTGCCCTCGTCGCAGCAAACAGCGTCCAAGAAGTTATGGACCTCGCGATTGTGAGCCAGATTGCCACGCTCAAGACCTCTATCCCCTTCGTGCTTTTCTTCGACGGCTTCCGCACTTCCCATGAATTGCAGAAGATAAACGTCGTTGACTATGAAACGATGAACGAACTTTTAGACCACAAGCTTGTGGAAGACTTCCGCGCGCGTGCCCTCACCCCGGATTCCCCCCGCGTGAAGGTTGGACAGCACGGTCCGGACGTCTATTTCCAAGGTCGCGAGACCACCAACCTCCAATATCAAAACGCCACAGCCATCATCGAAGACGTGATGAAAGAAGTTGGCGCAAAGATCGGCAGAAGCTATAACGCCTTTGATTATGACGGCGATCCCGATGCTGAAGACATCATCGTTGCAATGGGTAGCGGATGCGAAACCATCAAAGAAACCATCGACTATTTGAACAAAGAACGCGACATGAAGCTCGGACTTCTCAAAGTTCGCGTATATCGCCCCTTCGACGTCGAACGCTTTAATAAGGCTCTGCCCAAGAGCGTGAAGCGCATCGCTGTGCTCGACAGAACCAAAGAGCCGGGTTCAATCGGCGAACCCCTCTATCTCGATGTTGTTTCCGCCCTTAAAGGCAAAGACATCAAGATCATCGGCGGCCGCTATGGTCTCTCCAGCAAAGAATTCACTCCCAGCATGGTATTTGCCGTTTACAAACACCTCCAAAAGGGTGGTTTCCACGGCTTCACAGTGGGAATCGAAGACGACGTCAGCAATCTCTCACTTCCCATCGAAGAAGAGATCAACACCGTTCCTGAAGGCACCATCTCCTGCAAATTCTGGGGCTTAGGTTCAGACGGAACAGTCGGCGCAAACAAGAATAGTATCATCATCATCGGCGACAACACCGAAATGTATGCTCAAGGATATTTCCAATATGACAGCAAGAAGAGCGGCGGAATCACTCGTAGCCACTTGCGCTTTGGCAAAAAGCCCATCCACAGCCAGTATCTGGTTAGCCAGGAAGACTTTGTTGCCTGTCACAACCCTGCTTTCATCGGCAGATTTGACCTCCTCGGCGGCATAAAGGAAAACGGCGTATTCCTCTTGAACTCCAATTGGAGCCGTGAAGAAGCCTTCACCCGCCTCACCCGCGACATGCAGAAAACCATCATCGATCGCAAGATCAAATTCTATAACATCGATGGACTCAAGATCGCTGAAGAAGTTGGTCTCGGCGGAAGAATCAACACCACCATGCAGACCGCTTTCTTCCTCATCTCCGGCGTTTTGGAGAGAAGCGAAGCCATCACTCTCATCAAAGATTCCATTCGCAAAACCTATGGCAGCAGAGGCGAAAATGTCGTGAAAATGAACCTCGATGCAGTGGATAAAGTGAACGACGCCCTCGTCGAGATCGAAGTTCCCGCCAGCCTCCCCGCTGAATATAGCGAACTCAAACAGCTCGTTCCCGAAGGCTCCACCGGCTTCGTCAAAGAAGTCATCGAGCCCATCATGCGCGAGCAAGGTGACACCATCAAAGTCTCTCAGATGACCGTTGATGGATATGTGGATAGCGGAACTGCAAAGCTCGAAAAGCGCAGAGTGGCTCCCAGCGTTCCCAAGTGGATCGCCGAAAGCTGTATCCAATGTAACCAATGCTCCTTCGTTTGCCCTCACGCTGCGATCCGTCCAAAACTGATCAAAGCCGAAGACCTTGAAGGTGCTCCCGAAAGCTTTAACACCCTCAAAGCAATGGGCGCAGAAGGCTATTTCTATAAAATCCAAGTCTATATCGACGACTGTCAGGGCTGCCGCGTTTGCGTGAACGAATGCCCCAAACAGGCACTCGTGATGAGCCCCATCGACGACGAGCGTGATGCCGGTCAGCAAGCCAACTATGAGTTCTTTGAGAATCTTCCCGAAGACGTGCTTGCCAATTTCAAAGCAACCACCGTCAAAGGCAGCCAGTTCAAGCAGCCCTTGCTTGAGTTCTCCGGCGCCTGTGCAGGTTGCGGCGAAACGCCCTATGTCAAGCTGCTCACCCAGCTCTATGGCGATCGCATGATCATCGCCAACGCCACGGGATGCTCCTCCATTTGGGCAGGAACCTTCCCCACCATCCCCTACACCAAAAACAAAGATGGTAAAGGCCCCGCATGGGCAAACAGCCTCTTCGAAGACAACGCCGAATATAGCTTCGGTATGCGTTTGGCTGTGAGGTCCCACCGCAAATTGCTCAAGCTCGCCGTGAATCAGCTTATGGAGAAAGACATTGATGCTGCTCTGAAAGATGCATTGGGCAAAGCTCTTGAGAATTGGGATAAGACAGACGAAGACGCCATTGAAAACGTTAACAAGATCAAGGCACTCCTGCCGAAAGCAACTGAAAACGCATGCGAAGGCTGCAAGAAGCTGCTCCGCAGAGTGAACGAGCTCAAAGACTACTTCATCGAGAAATCCATCTGGGCAATCGGTGGAGACGGCTGGGCTTATGACATCGGCTATGGCGGATTGGATCACGTTTTGGCTTCAAATCAGAAGATCAAAGTCCTTGTTTTGGATACCGAAGTATATTCAAACACCGGCGGTCAGGCTTCCAAGGCAACCCCGCTGGGTTCCATCGCTCGCTTTGCCGAAGCCGGAAAGGGAACCAATAAGAAAGACCTCGGAATGATGATGATGAGCTATGGCTACGTCTATGTTGCCTCCATCGCAATGGGCGCAAACAAAAACCAAGCCCTCCAAGCCATCAAAGAAGCTGAGGAATATCCCGGACCCGCAATCGTCATCGCCTATGCACCTTGCATCAACCACGGCATCGATATGTCCCTGAGCCAAAAACAGGAAAAAGCCGCTGTTGACGCCGGTTATTGGCTGCTCTATCGCTATAACCCGCTGCTTGCACAAGAAGGAAAGAACCCTCTTATCCTCGATAGCAAAGAGCCCACCATGAGCGTGACAGACTTCACCAAAACAGAAAACCGCTACAGCCGCCTGCACAGAATTTTCCCCGAAAGAGCGGAGAAATTCGATGCAGAAAGCGCAGTGTTCTTCAAAGATCGCTACGATCAATATAAGAAACTTAGCGAAGATAAATAAATCAACAATAAATCATGATATGAGGCTCCTGCTGATGTGGGAGCCTCTTTTTTGTTCGAAATTCTTGTGATGCTCTGTTTTATGGCATAGATTCAGCGCCATATCATTCTGACTTTCAAAGATATAAGCCACTCCTTCCCTATTGGGTTCAGCTCAGTTTGCGCTTATGATATGCTCATGGTGATGACCACATCATGACCATATCATGACCAGAACCCAGTAAGGAAG
>DIQS01000039.1:8253-18905 GCA_002427325.1 Cloacimonetes bacterium UBA5456
ATCATGACCAGAACCCAGTAAGGAAGGCTCGGAAAATCCTTCAAAAAAACAGTTCAGAGAGCACAAATATCAAAAAAGTCTTGCCAAAATCCAAAGATATATAATAAAGGTAACAGGCTTGGGCTAATCGGGATATGATCGAAGCTTGGTAAATCACTTGTTTGCCCAAGAACCCTCAAGATAATATAAATTCAGACAGATATAGAGGAGAATGTGATGCGAAAATCACTGATGATATTTCTACTTTTGGCGGCAATAAGCCTGCAAGCGGCGCTTCCGAATGAATTCAGCAAAAAGGGTAATCCTGCGCTCTATGGAAAGCTCAAAAAGCTCGCAGCAGAAAACATCCGCAACCTGCCAAAAGCTCAAACAAAGGCGTTTAAGAAGCTTTTGAAAAATCACGATAACTCGTTGATGGCGTATCTGATTGCCTATGAGATGGACTCCAAACTCTCTGAGGCAGATCCCGCCGATTTGCTGTCCAACTATCGCGAGATCACCGCTCTTTTGGAGAAAGAAGGACTGCGCTATCCGCCTGAGTTCTTCCTCTCTTACATCGCCAAACAAAGCGTGTCCGATGAGCGGATCGAGGCATATCGCGCTGCCTTGCTCGAAGATGGACTGGCTCAAGCTCTGGAGATTGAAGACCTCACCGAGCGCTATCGTGAAACGGCTTCATGGTGCGTGGAAAAGCTCTATTTCAAGCAAACCAGCGGACGCGATCAGACGCCCTTGGATATCACTCAGAAATCGCTCTATGGGCGCTGTGAAGAGATGCAAATCCTCTTTGTTGCCGCCGCACGCACGGTTGGGCTTCCCTCTCGTGCAGCAAGCACGCCATGGTGGGCTCACATGGATAATAACCACGCTTGGGCAGAGGTATATCTCGATGGGGAATGGATTTACACCGGTGATATGGACGCCGCCTATTTCCCGAATCAGACATGGTTTAGCGGAATGGTGGATAAGACCGTGATGATTTTAGCCGATGGAAGTATGGGCGACACGGATGAGGAAGTCTTGTTTTCGGGACGCTATGACAGCGTGATTAATTCCACACAGAACTATTCCAAGGAGCGCACTCGCAGGGTCAGTCTATCTTGCATCGATGAAGAAGGTAATCCGCTGAACAATGTGCAGATAGGCGTCATGGTTTTCAATTGGGGAGCCTTGCGTCCGCTGCTTATCCTGCAAAGCGATAAAGAGGGAAAACTCAGCTTCACCACCGGGCGCGGAGACTTCTATATCTCTGCCTATAAAGATGATATGATGGCACTTAGCTTGGTGAATGCCTCGGCTATTGAGGAACCTTCTCTTGAAATCGTGCTTAAAAAAGACTTTGATCTCGAGCTACAAGAAATGCTTTTTTATCCCTCAAATGAGATGGTCTGGCAAAATGCGCCGGATGAATATAAAGAGGACATCGCCCGCCGCAAGGAAATCTGGCAAAATCAGCTTAAAGATTGGGAAGTCGCCGCCATCGACGGGGAAGAAGGCAAGCGCGCAGAGCTGCTGAAGCAAAGCTTGGGAAATTATCCTGCAATGCGCGAGTTTTTCTCCCGATTTGAAGAGATTGAGGAGGACTATCTTGACTATCTGCTCGGCTCTGATCCGAAGTTCATCTGGCAAGCGGAGGCAAATCTCCTCGAGGCGCACTACCGTTTTTGGCTCTCGCAGGATGAAAAAGGAGTGGCTCAGCTCCTTTCGCCTGTGCAATATTTTGAGGAATTGCCTCGTCCCTATCTTGAAAAAGGTGAGTATCAGTTCTATCCTAAGAGCTTCATCCAAAAGGGAGATAGCGATAAAGCGAAGATCAAGAAGGTCTTTTCTCACCTGAAAAAGAAGCATAAAATCAAGCCAAAAAAGAGTATTAACGGCATCCTGCGCATGGATATCGCCGCCAAGACGAAGCATCTTACACCTCTGCAATATCGGATGCTTGCGGTCAACATGCTCCGCGCAAACGGCATTCCGGCTGATTTCACGCGGCTGCCAAATCAAATCCTTATCCATGCTGATGATGAATGGAGCTATTATGATGTAAGCAAAAATCGCTTTGCCGAAGAAGGCAAGGAAGGTGCACAGCGTCTCCTCAAACTCAAGGTCATGGACGAGCAGGGTGCTCCCGTCAAAGTAAGCATGGAACAGATCAGCGTCAATCGCCTCATCGATGGCATCTTCTATAGCTTAAATCATTCTTTTGAAACGCTTGCTGCGGGTGAATATGAGCTTAGTCTCGGTGCTGAGGAGCTGTATCTGAATTACGGCTATCGTGTCTCTGACTCTCAGACAGCTGCGATTGTCCGCAAGATCACGCCCGATATGGATGAATTGAAGCTCACGGCATATTCATATCCGCGCTCGTGGAAGCCGGCACCGAAAGAGATTCTTGCCCTCTTTGATGAGGAAACTCTTGAAAAGCAAAGCCTTATCCTCTTGGGTAATCCCGATCAGGAAAACACCCTCAGAGTGCTGACAAAGATACAGGATAGCGAGCATGATTATGTCTTCTTTGGTGCCTTCGTAGCAGGCGCAAACTCACACAAGAACTATCGCTATCTCTCTGAGTGGCATCATCTTATCAATGAAGATAGCAGCTATCAAAAGAGCACTTTCACGCTTCTCAAAGACGCCGATGGTTGGAAAATCTATGACGGCATCTGGGAAAGATTGCCGCGGTGATAGTTTATCTGGCAAAGCCTCGGTTTAGGCTTATATTAGATTATAGAACATGCAAATAGAAGGAAAGACAATGCAAAATCAAGAGATTGGAATTCACCAATTTATGCCGGACAAAATCTGGAAATGGAAGATCCTTGAAAAGAAGATAGGACAGCACCTCTATTTGCACGATTATCAGGAGATACGCCTCTCTATCCTGCAAAATTATGACGTTATCAAAGAAGGTCTCACCGTGTTGCTCGAAAAAGAAGAGGCAAAAGAAAACGGTGATACTATCATCAAACTCCCGCGCCTTTCGAAAGATGAACCCAATCTCGCACTCAGGCCGGAAGGAACCATCAGCGTGCTCCATCATGCGGCTCCAACGCACGTTGACGGCGAGGTGCAAAGATTCTACTATTTCGGTGCTATGTTCCGCCGTGATGCAGGGCAAAGTCCGCGTGAATTCCATCAATTGGGCGCAGAATTGCTCGGCAGCGATAGCATCATCTCCGTGAATGAGATCATCTCGATGAGCGTGAAGATCTGCCAAAGCCTCGGGCTCAAAGATGTCTCGCTGAAGCTAAATAACTTTGGCTGTGAGACTTGCCGTCCTGCTTTCATCGCTGATATGGAGAATTTCCTGAGCAAAAAAAAGAGCGATCTTTGTAAGAATTGCTTTGAAAAACTCAACAGCAATCCTTTTGCGGATACGCGATGCAATGAGCCGGCTTGTCTGAAGGTCTTGGACGATGCGCCGGTGATGCTGAATTATCTCTGCGATGATTGCACTTCGCGCTTTAATAGCGTGAAAAAGATACAGGCAAATCTCGCCCATCAGTATGTCGTAAACCCCAAGCTTTATAAGAATTACGCCTATTACAATGATGTTGTCTTCGATCTCGTGATCAACAGCGGTGGCGAGGAGCGACTGATCGGCGGTGGCGGACGATATGACAATCTCTCGCGCAAGATCACGGGCAAAAACATCCCCGCAGTGGGATTCTATATCGATGTCGATACGCTGTTTGAGATCATGGATAGGCGCGGGCTTTTCATCCCTCAGGACAAAAGCTTTTGCGTCTATATCGTCTCGCAAAGCAAGGAACTCGAGATGATGGTCTTGCAGATCGCGCACGAGTTTCATGAAAATAACATCAAAACAGTGCTCAGCACAAACACGCGCAGCATGCAGGAGGACGAGCTTGCTGCAAGACGTGCAAATTGCGACCTCATGCTCACCGTGCGTGAAGAAAACGTCCGCGATGGCAAGATTCTCATCCGCAATCTTTCCAAAGATCATCAAGATTATGTTAGCCTAAATGGCATCCTTTCCTCAACCCTCATAGCCCGTAAAGCTTTGAACAAAGAATAATTATCAAGGAGAAATAAGATGAAATCAATCATGACCCACAGTGCTCCCGCAGCGATCGGTCCATATTCACAAGCAGCTTTGATGAACGATACGCTCTTCATCAGCGGACAGCTTGGCATAGAGCCAAATACAGGCGAACTCGCAGAAGGTTTTGAAGCACAAGCAAATCTCGTGTTTCAACATATTAAATCCATCCTCGCAGCTGCTGGAATGGGAATGTCTCACGTGGTGAAAGTCTCGGTTTTCCTGCAAGATATGAACGATTTTGCTCAACTGAATGAGATATATGCCCGCAACTTCAGCTCTCCATATCCTGCCCGTGAAGCCATCCAAGTGGCACGCCTGCCTAAGGGCGGACTCGTTGAAATCTCTGTAATTGCAATGAGATGAGGCAAATGTGAGCATCGTCACAAAAGGTGGAGACAAAGGCGAGACCTCTCTGTTTAGCGGAGAAAGAGTGCCCAAAACGGACTCTCGCGTGGAAGCCTATGGCAGTCTCGATGAATTGGACAGTCTGATCGGACTCTCGAAGCACTATCTCGAAGATGAGTCAGACTGTGCGCTCTTGACGCTCTTGCAGCGCAATCTGCATAAGATCATGGGCGAACTTGCCAGCATCACGAAGCTGCCTTCAACGATAATTGGTGAACAGGATGTGGAAAAGCTCACCCAGCAAATCCGCGACATCGAAGCAAAGCTCAAGTTAGAAGGATTTGTAGTCCCCGGCGCTTGCAAAGAAAGCGCATGGATGGACCTTTGTCGCAGTGTTGCCCGCAGAGCAGAACGTCGCGTACTCGCCCTCTCTGAGAGTGCTCCCGTCCGCGATTGCCTGCTGAAATATATCAACCGGCTCTCAGACTTCTTCTTCATCCTCGCCCGCAAAATAGAGCTCGAAAAAGGCGTCATCACCTACAAATAATAGCCCAAATCAAACCGAAGTAGCATAAGTTCTTTGCTCATGCCGTTTTGTTGACTATATTTTCTATAGACAGATTATTTAGATTGATATAAGGAGTATAATTATGTATAAAATAGTGTTGATCAGACACGGTGAGAGTGAGTGGAACAAAGCCAATCTATTCACCGGCTGGACAGATGTTGACCTTTCCCCACAAGGCATAGATGAGGCAAAGGAAGCCGGCAAACGTCTCAAAGAAGCTGGTTTCACCTTTGACGAAGCCCATACCTCCCTGCTCAAGCGTGCCATCAGAACACTGTGGCTCGCCTTGGATGAGATGGACTTAATGTACACCCCAATCCATCACGACTGGCGTCTCAACGAGAGGCATTATGGTGCTCTTCAAGGCTTAGACAAAGCTGAAACAGCAGCTAAATATGGCGAAGAACAGGTTCTCATCTGGCGTCGTAGCTTCGATACCCCGCCGCCGCCGCTCACCAGAGACGACGAGCGTTATGCCGGACACGACCCGCGCTATCGTAATCTCGATGAGGATCAAATCCCCTTAAATGAGTCGCTTAAGGACACCGTCGCTCGCACCATGCCTTTCTGGAATGAAGTGATTATCCCGCGCCTCGTCGCAGGACGCAAGATGGTCATCGTGGCGCATGGCAACAGCCTCCGTGCGATTGTCAAAAACCTCGACGGCATCTCGGATCAAGACATCCTTGGGGTAAACATCCCCACCGGCATGCCCTTGGTCTATGAATTTGACAAAGACCTCAAAGTTCTAAAGAAATATTACCTCGCTGATGAGGAAGAAGTGCGCGCTGCCGCCGAAGCAGTCGCCAAGCAAGGCAAAGCTAAATAAGCCCGATAATCCTCAATTTATCAAAGGTCAGAAGAGTTCTCTTTTGACCTTTCTTTTTTTCAAAGCCTTTAAATTCACGATTTTGCTTGACTAATAACCGCAGCCTTTTTAGCTTGAATAAAATATATACAAGGAGTCCCATCATGGCGGTCAAGATTGATAAAGATACCTGCATCGGCTGCGGCGCATGCGTAGATACATGCCCGGTTAGCGCGCTTAGCATGGTTGATGACAAAGCACAATGTGATGAAGGCACCTGCATTGACTGTGGTGCTTGCATAGCCGTATGCCCTACTTCAGCCATTAGCGAGTAAAAACAACCCAAACCAAGCATTAGGTGGAGCGGGGTCATATCGACCATTGTCTCCACCTTTTCTTTTAAGGAGTAATCATGAAAAAGACACTGCTTATCATCCTTTCTCTCATCTTTGGACTTTCTCTTTTTGCTCTCGACGTCAGCGGCGAGCAATACGGCTTATGGAGCTTGGACAACAGCCCCTATCTTCTCACAGGCGATGTGGAAGTGCCCGAAGGAACCATGCTCTTCATCGAACCCGGCGTCACCGTCCGTGCCATGGGCAACTTCCGCCTCAATGTGGAAGGCGAGATTCAAGCCGTTGGCACCGAGACTGATAGCATCCGCTTTGAGAATGGACAAACCCCGCCCACGACCGTCTGGAAAGGCGTGAGACTCGCCAACAACTTCTTGCAAAGTAATTTCAAACACTGCATCTTTGAATATGCCGATTATGGGCTGAACTCCGTGGATAGCCCCGCCGAGATTTCGTATTGCAGATTCAGCTACAACACCCGCGGGATACACCTCTATGGCATAGGAAATCTCAATCCCGCTGTCGTGAACGTGCACCACAACATCGTGGAACATTCCGTGCAAAACGGCATACTCATCCCGCAGAATAGCAACGCCTGGATTCATCACAATGAGGTGCGCTATAACGGCACATCACCCTCATATTATGGCGCAATACAGCTTTCAAACCAGTCAACGGGCGGACAAAACAGCCCCATCATCGAGCATAACTATATTCACGACAACCTCAAACAAGGGATCACCGCATGGGACGTTGTGGGAGCAAATGCCATACACCCAACCATCCGCTATAACCATATTGAATCCAACCTCACGGGAATCTATCTGCTTAATGCATCGGGACTTGTCCACGACAATCTCATCATCAATAACTTCATACCCGGTGATGCCAACAGCGGCGCAGGGATGATGATCGGCGGTGCGACATCTGCTCCATACATCGCGGGAAACACCCTAACCGGCAACTTTACAGCCTTCTACATCACTCAAAACGCCGTTCCCATCCTCGGCGATCTTTCCCTCAACCACCCCTTTGCCTATGGCGAAAACATCATTCAAAACAATATCGATGAAAGCGGCACCTTGCACTCCATCGCCTGCGCAAGCTATACCGCAGGAAGCAACATCATCATGGCGCAAAACAATGACTGGGGTGTATATACGGCAGATGAAATCATGATCGGGATCACGGATCACAGCACGAACCCATCCTTCCCCACAGTGATCTTCGAGCCTTGGCTGGAGCCTTCGTCCGGCACTACTATCACCGGCTCATTTGCTTGGGACAGCGATGATTATGACAACATCCTGCCCGAAGAACTCAAACTGCAGCTCGTAACCGTTGAAAACGGCTTAGTGCTCGATGAATATGAGCTTGAATCTAACCCCTTCTCTGTCGAGACGCAAATAGATGAGCCATTCTACATCATACTCTGTGCGATTAACCCTGAAGACGAGATTTGGGCAGCCGCCGGCGGACTCGATGATCCCACGGTTTTTGAGCCCACATTCGGAGAAACTATCCAAATCGGCGAGATATTAATCCAAAAAGACAGGCATTATGAGAAGGAGCTTACAATTGACCCCTATCCTGACTACGAGCCCAATAACACGCGCGTTTGTACGAGATTCTTGGTATATCGACCCTATGACATCAAATACTTTCACATAGAAGGGCATCAGCGCTATCTCTATCGTCAGGATGTCTTGTTGAACGGCGAATATGAAACGCACCTTTTCCGAAACAACATTTTGTTCGACAAAACTGGAGACTTTGAACATGGCGAAATCTGGGAACAAAGCTTTTATGTGGGAACTCAGCTGATCAATAGAGAGGTGGAGACCTTCATCGATGAATATGACAAGCCCAGCTTTGTTTACACAATTGATGAGAACATAGCCGCTCAGGAATTTATAGACCAAGACGAGCACAGGATGTATCTCTATGACGCTGAACACTATGCAGATAACTATCTTGAGATCGTTCAACACAGCCCGACTGAAAGACGCTTCCATAAGAGAGATAACGTGGATTATCCCAGCAATTTCCGCTACCGTATTCTCAATGAAGAAGGACAAGTAGATCCCGACGTCTATATATTCTCGCGCGATATTCTCTTTTGGTGGCAAGCTCCTGCAAGAAGCCAATCTCTTGATTATGAAGGATATAATCTGCTTTCAACATCCCCTCATTTTAGCGTTCCTACCCATGATCAGGACATCGCCTTTGAGCAAAATAGTGTTGAAACTCGGCTCTTCTCTCAAGGGATAACCACGATCACCCTCACCGCATTTGCCGGAGAAGAGCATTCCGACCCCGCAAACACCATCATTTTAGAATACTCCGTTTCCAATGAAGACCTCGTTCAAAAGCCGGAGCTCAGGCTCTATCCCAACCCCGTCAGATTTGCCGGCGGCGAGCTATTAAAGATTGAAAGCAAAGAGCTTACGCAAGCAAAGATGAAGGTCTATAACCTGCGCGGACAGCTTGTTTTCAGCGACATCATCTCAGACGAGAACTACAGATGGAACGGACTCAATCAACAAGGAAAGAGCCTCGGCAGCGGCGTATATATGCTGCGCATCGAAACTAAAGACGGAGCTAAACATCAACGTAAGATATTGATTATACGATGACTATAGAACTATCAAAACTTCAAGAAAAAGCGCTTGCCCTCTTTGAAAGCAGGCTGAATTGTGCACAAAGTGTATTTGCCGTTTTTGCGGAAGAGCACGGAATTTCATTGCAACATGCGCTCAAGATTTCTTCCACTTTTGGCGGAGGAATGAGCGTGGGCTCTGCCTGTGGCGCGCTCACCGGCGGACTCATGGCTTTGGGACTCATCCTCGGTTTTGACGAATATGACCCGGAAACCAAGGAAAGCTTCGCAAACCTCACCGAAGAGTATGTTTGTCGCTTTTCAAAGCGCTTTGAAAGCATGGACTGCCGCGAGATCAAAAACCCGCACGAACCAGAGCTTAAAGACTTGCCACAAGAGGAGATCGACGCTATTCTACGCCAGCGTTGCGTGGATTGCGTTCTCTTCGCCGTCTCGCTGGCAGAAAATATGTTGCAAGAAAACGCCCCTCTAAAATAATGGCATTATATAAATTATAGAGAATATTACCTTAGGAGGAATAAAATGTCCGAAATAATATATATCAAGGGACGCGAAATATTAGATTCTCGTGGAAACCCCACCGTTGAAGCAGACGTACAGCTCGAGAGCGGTGTGTTAGCCCGTGCCGGAGTGCCCAGCGGCGCATCCACGGGACAGCGTGAAGCTATCGAACTCCGCGATGGAGACAAGAGCCGTTATCTCGGCAAAGGCGTGCTCAAAGCCGTTCAAAATGTCAACGAGCTTATTGCACCCGAACTTCTTGGTGAAGAATCACTTAGCCAAGCCAATGTCGATAAGATCATGATTGATCTCGACGGCACGGATAACAAAGGCAAACTCGGCGCAAACGCCATCTTAGCCGTATCCATGGCAGTTGCACGCGCCACCTCGATCGAGCTGGATATCCCGCTCTATCGCTACCTCGGCGGCGTCAATGCCTTCACCCTCCCCGTTCCCATGAGCAACATCATCAACGGCGGCGAACATGCCGATAACAACGTTGATATTCAAGAGTTTATGATCATGCCCTTGGGCGCAACCAGCTTCAGAGAAGCTATCCGCATGAATGCCGAGATTTTCCACGCTCTTAAGAGCATCTTGAAGGGACGCGGACTCGCCACTTCCGTTGGCGACGAAGGCGGATTTGCCCCGAACCTCAGCTCAAACGAAGAAGCTTTGGTGGTCATCGTTGAAGCGATCGAGAAAGCCGGCTACAAACCTGGCGAAGAAATCTATATCGCGCTCGACTGTGCCGCCTCATCCTTCGTACAAGAAGATGGCAGCTATATCATTGATGGCAAGAAGCATAGCTCCGAAGAACTCATCGGATATTATGAAGAATTGGTCAAAAAATACCCTGTTTGCTCCATCGAAGACGGACTCGCCGAGAACGACTGGGCAGGCTGGAAGCTCCTCACACAGCGCCTTGGCGACAAGATTCAGCTCGTTGGCGACGACCTCTTGGTCACCAATCCCAAGCTCATCCGCAAAGGAATCGCTGAAAAAGCCGCTAATTCCGTGTTGATCAAACTCAACCAAATCGGTAGCGTTACCGAGACCATCGATGCCATCAACACCGCTCACAAAGCAGGCTGGACGGCTGTAGTCTCCCATCGCAGCGGAGAAACCGGAGATACCTTCATCGCTGACCTCGTGGTGGCAATGAACACCGGACAGATCAAGACGGGCTCAGTCTCCCGCAGCGAAAGAGTGGATAAGTATAATCAACTCATGCGCATCGAAGAAGAACTTGGTGAAGCTGCAGTATATCCCGGGAAATCCGTGATTAAACAGCTTAGCTAATCATAGAATAATCTGTAAATATAAGGCCCTCTTTCGAGGGCTTTTTTTTTGCGTTTTATTGATTTTCTCACTGCTTCCTTACTGGGTTCTGG
>DIQS01000039.1:19149-36221 GCA_002427325.1 Cloacimonetes bacterium UBA5456
ATGATAAGCTGATATATATAGGTAAGGCATGGGTGTGCAGGTGTTTAGAGCTGTGTTGCGAGGGTGATTTTCTTGGTTTTCTTTGAATTATGGTTTTTCAGTGCTTTTTGGAGTGAATTGACATCCAGTTTAGTGGATTTTGGCTTGGGTTTTTCAGGATTTTGTGGCGAGATTTGGGGAGTTTTATTTGCCGATGCAGAAGTTCTCGAAGATCTGCGTTAAAAGCTCGTCGGTGGGAACTGCACCTAAGATGTCTTCGAGTTTGGAAGCGGCAAGGATTAGGTCGGAGGCGATAAATTCGAAGCCGGAATCGTTTATGAGAGCGTCTTTTGCGTCTTCTAAAGCGCTTAGTGCAGCCTTGAGTGCCGCCAAATGGCGAGTGTTTGTAATCAGCGGATAATTTGCCAGTTCTTCCGGCAGATTTAGGTGCTCTAATATTCGATCAGTCAAGGCTTTGAGGCCATCCTGCGTGACAACTGATATGGGGATGTGCCCCGCCTCTATTACACGCGCCGGATAAAGATCGATTTTGCTGGCTAAATAGAGTGTTTTATATCTGAATTCGCTTAGTTCATCGGGATGGATAAACTTATCTGTTTCATAGAGATAAAGGATGATGTCAGCACTTTTCATCAGGTCATGAGAACGTGCTATTCCTTCGCGCTCAATGCTGTCCTCGCTTTCTCTGATGCCGGCGGTATCGATGAGCACAATGGGATTGCCTTTCAGGGAAAAACTCTCTTCAAGATAGTCTCTCGTGGTGCCGGGAATATCGGTCACGATGGCACGGTTTTGCTTTAGTAATGCATTAAACAGTGAAGACTTACCGACGTTCGGCGAACCCGCGAGACAGATGCGAAGTCCATCCCTGAGCTTGATGCCGTGACTGCCTTCGTCATAGAGATTTCTCGCCAAAACAATGATTTCGTCGATGCGGGTAGCAAGATCATCCATGTCGATCTGAGGCAGGTCTTGGTCGACGAAATCGATGGCGAGTTCACAGCGCAAACGAGTATCGTTGATCTTCTTCTGCATCATCTGTAAGTGTTGACTCAAGTAGCCCTTAACTTGCATAAGCGCCGCCGTTTCCGCTCTGGAGGCAGAGGCTTGGATGATGTCGTTTACGGCTTCGGCACGGCTGAGGTCCATCTTGCCATTCATGAAAGCGCGCAGGGTGAATTCACCGGGATTGGCGAGGCGACAGCGGGTGAGAAGACTCTGTAAAATGCGCTGAGTGAGGCTGACGCTGCCATGACAACCAAGCTCGATAAGGTCTTCTCCTGTATAGCTATTAGGAGCGCGGAACACGCTGAGCAGGACTTCGTCTAAAACACGCCCTTCGGGATCGAGGAAATCACCAAAGAGGATGACTCCGCCGGGGCTATTTTTCAGCTTATTTGGTCTGGAAAAAAAGTCTGAAGCGAGCTCAATTGCGCCCTTGCCGCTGATGCGAATCAGGCTGACCGCCGCCATGCCGGGCGCGCTGATTTGGGCACAAATCACATCGTTCACAGATAGCTCCGAATCTGCTTGCTCAGCTCTTTGCCCGTGAAGCCGATGCGCTCTTTTAGTAATGCCGTATCTCCATGAGGGATAAACTTATCCGGATAGCCGAAGTTGATTACTTTTGTCTCGCTGAGGTTGAGTAGGCGGTTGATTTCCGAGCCTACTCCGCCGATGATGGAGCCATTTTCAAAGGTGAAGATATGGCTGCATGTTTGAGCTAAATCTTGCAGGAGCCTAGTGTCCAGTGGTTTGATAGCGCGTAAGTTAACAACTTGTATCGAAGCAATCTCATCTTTGAGGAGATGATAGCAGTCAAGAGCAACGCTAAGCGCATCGCCTGCACTAACGAAGGCAATCTTGGGCTTATCTACTTCTTTGCCAACGATCTCCGCCTTGCTGATCTCAAAATCTGGCATGGCATCACTTCGACAAGGAGCAATGCCGCGCGGATAGCGGATTGCGACAGGACCATCCTGAAAATCCGCCGCCCAATCCAACATCATCTCCAACTCTTCCGCACAAGACGGTGCAAGTATCGTAAGATTAGGGATATAACTGAGATAGGCAAGGTCAAAGGCGCCGTGGTGAGTGGCTCCATCTTCGCCCACCAAGCCCGCTCTATCCAAGCAAAGCACAACGGGCAGTTTGGGCAGGGCAATGTCATGAATGAGCTGATCCAAAGCGCGTTGCACGAAGGTGGAATATATTGCCACAAAAGGCTTTATCCCCTTAGTTGACATACCTGCGGCGAGGGTGAGTGCATGCTGCTCGGCAATGCCCACATCAAAGAAACGCTCAGGATAAAGCTGTTCAAAGTCGGCAAGTCCAGTTCCCACAGCCATCGCTGCTGATATCGCCACAATCTTGTCATTTCTCTCGGCAATCTCGCAGAGTTTATCCCCAAAAACTTTGCTGTAATCCTTGTCAGTGCAAGATTTTGTCTTCTTTTTCGGGGAATATGGTCCCACTCCGTGAAAAGCGGAGGCATTGATCTCTGCAGGAGCATAACCGCGTCCTTTTTGTGTGACGACATGGATCAAAACTGGCCCAACCATGTTGTTTTTCACTCTTCTGAGGATGGAGATCAAATGCGGAATATCATGTCCATCGATAGGCCCAACATATTTAAAGCCAAGGTCTTCGAAGATTATGTTTGGCACGAGGATGTTCATCATCGATTCTTCTAATTTTTGCGCACCATAGATAAAGCGGCGGCGGATGCTGGAAGGCAGGCTGGCGCTGAGGTCCCAAACCTGTTGTTTGAGCGCGTTATAACTGCGAGACGCATACATTTGTGCCATATACTTTTGGAGTCCGCCGACGTTTTTGGAGATGCTCATAGCGTTGTCGTTTAGCACCACGATAAACTTGTTTGGTTGAAGGTGTCCGCTGTGGTTTAGTGCTTCAAAAGAGATGCCGCCGGTGAGTGCTCCGTCTCCGATCACGGCTATCGCATGTCCCTTTTCTCCAAGCAGATCACGCGCCGTGGCGATGCCTAATGCGGCTGAAACCGAGGTGCTGCTATGCCCTGTGCTAAAGGCGTCATACTTGCTTTCTCTGAGATTGCTAAAGCCGCTGATGCCGTCTAATTGACGCAATGTGTGAAACTTATCCTTGCGGTCTGTGAGAATTTTGTAGGCATAACTCTGGTGTCCCACATCCCAAACGATTCGGTCTTTCAGGGGATCAAAAACGTTTAGAAGGGCGAGAGTTAAGTCCACCGATCCCAAGCTGGGAGCGAGGTGTCCGCCGGTTTTGAGAACGGTCTCGATGATCATCTCACGGAGTTCGGCGGCGAGGGTATCCAGCTCCTCATTGGAGAGGCGACGGATACGTTTGGGATCGTCTATCTTATCTAAAATCATGAGCTTCTCCTTTGTTGAGAACCTTTTTCGAGTATTTTAACAAGTGCTATTTCAAGTGCTAAAAGGGCGAGCGCAATGAGGAGCAAGAGCCTGGAAAGCTCTCGGCCAAATCTATTGATAAAGAGCTCAGAGGCATAGTCTTCGGAAAGTTTGCGTGCCTTTTTGGGCAACTCAGCGAGGAAAGGATCGCTGTCATTAAGCTGGATATTCACCGCAATCTTGGCGGCATCAGCATTCTGAGGATTCAGCGTATATATCCCAGGCTGATTAAGCGTGAAAGACCTATCTGCCAAGGTGATAGCCTCCAAGGAAGGCAGGATCATGGCACTGCTGCGAATGCTGTCGCCAAGCTCAAAGAGTGCGCCCGATCTCACGCCGCTACTTAGTAAACGCATCTGTGAGTAAGCAAAAACCACATAGGCGGGGTCTGAAAAAAAGGGTGAGAAGGCTGCGGCATCCCAGAGCCATAGTGCGCTGTTATCCTTCTCAAGCGCAAGGGGATAGCCTCTGCTGCCTAAGGTCTGTGCGCCCTTGCCTTCGGTTTGCCAAAATGCCGTGATCTCGTTGAACTTGAGTTCTTTATCGGCAATAAGTGCGCCGGAGGGGTGGCTATTTAGGATGAAATCGAGCCGGCTTCCGCTCTGATTGAGCTCGCCGATACGGGTATCAAAGCGGGATGAGAGGAAGCTCTTTTGCTCTGCGCTGAGCTTTGAACCAAGGCAAAAAAGGCTGCCTTTATCCTCTTCGTCGAGCCGTGCAAGGAAGTCTCGCAGGCGAGGACTCACTTCTCCAAAGTCATAGAACACAAAGAGTTTATAATCATCGATGAGCTGGCGATTCAAGCTCTGTGGTGAGATGGTTGTCGCTGCTTTGCCGCCGCCAAAGATTTTAATGATATTCGCTAAATGAGCGGGGAGGGTACTGTTTGAAATCACGGCAATGCGGGGAAACTCCTCATATTCAAAGGCAAAATAGCTGCGGTTGTCCGCCTCGAGGTTTTCGTCCAAAACCTCGATGTATCCGGCTTGCCAGCCCTCGTGCCGCAGCTCAAATTCAATGGTTTCGCTTAGGCTTTCACGCGCTTTCACGCTGAGGAACTTCTCGGCGAGCTTGATGTCATCCACCACCGCTTGTACCAAGACTTCGTCCATGTCCCTGTCGCCGTGGTTATTAAGGCGGAAACTGATGCTTTGATGTTTGCTACGGTCAAGGATGCGCGGCTCGGGCATAGCTCTGCTGATAGAGAGGTTTTGCGCGCTCTTTTCGGGGTCGATCTCGATGATACTCACGGGGATCTCGCTCTTGAACTCCATCCTTGGCTCCACCAAGTCGCTGATGATATAGATTTCACGATTGGGCATGCGAGTCTGGGAGAGACGGCTTTGGGCATAGTCAATCAGCTCTTGCCAGTTCGCCGCTTGCAGGCTAAGAGGATGTTTTTCAAAGAGTTCGGAAGGGATCTCGCCTACGTGTATCTGAGAATTAAGACGGTTGAAATCCATATCTCGGCTGAGGAAGATTAGTCTGTCATCGGCATTTGCGCGCTCATTTATCACAGTAAGCACTTCTTTTGCACGCTCCAGCCTCGTTTTTAGTCCGGTGCTTGCGTCCATGCTGTAAGAATTGTCCAAAATCACTGCGACTGCGGTGGGAGCGTGTTTCTTGCTCTTCTTGAGGAGAGTGGAATTGAGGAGCGGGCGCGCTAAGGAAAGCACTACAAATAAGATGATTAGCATGCGAATGATCAGAAGTAGGATGCTGCTAAATTTGCTGCGACTGCGCTCCTGTTCGTGGCTTATTTTGATGAAGCGAAGGGACGGGAATATCACTTTCGGCGGCTTCTTTTTGGCAAAAAGCCAGATTAATAAGGGGATAATCGTCGCACTTGCGAAGATCAAAAGTCCGGCATTCAAAAAGGAGAGCTGAAACATTTACTTACATTCCGAGTCCGATCGAAAAGAGCAGCTCGCTATCCGCAAGCTTGAGGCCTTTGCTGTTTAGGGAAAAGTCAAAGCGGAATATTCGATAATAATAGCCGCCGCCGAGGGTGAGATTGATGTTGTTTGCACCATAGAAATCGTGGCTATAGACTCCGATGCGCAGGTCAAAGCCTTGCGTGCTGGAATCATCGTCACCGATGCTACGAGTCTCGGTCTCCATGCCATAACTATAGCCCACATGGTAGGTTGTTTCCGGCTTTTTGGCGATCTTGCTCTGCACGCCCACATAGGTCTTGGATGAGCCTGCGCCATATTGTGCGCCGGCGGCAACACGACGCTGTATGCTCTCGGAGGGGTAGTTTTCCCACCACATGCGCGAGAGAACATCATAGAAAGAAATGCCATAACTACCGCCGCTGTGTTGGGCATAAAGTCCTATGTCGCCGGAGATTCCCTTCACTTTGTCGTCGATGAAACGCTCGCGAATCAAGTTCGATCCTTCCAACCGTTCGGTGAGATAAACCAGACGCCCCGTAAGGTATTTCAGGTTTATTCCCGCTGTCATATTCGGGAGATTCTTGTCTGTTATCCCTGCGCTAAACTGCATCTTATCAAGCTTATAGTCGTGATAGAGTGACCTGTTTGTGGTATTGTCTAATTCACTGATATTGATCGACGCCATGGGTTGATAGGAAAAGGCAAATTGTCCGGCATTGAGCGTGAAATATTTGAATTGGTTTGCTTTGAGCACGTTGCTCACGCTGACAATCTCGCCGAAATCATAGTCCTTCTTATCTGAAAGACGGTAGGCAACATAGAAGTTCGTCTGATTGTTGAAGCCCAAAAGAGCGGGATTGCCATAGGAGGCAAAAGGATCGCTATAATCAGTAAGGTTCATCCCGCCGATCCCGAGAGCAATCGCCGAAACATTGTTCTCCGGCACGGCATAGTCAAAAGAATCTATCGGCAGACTTCCATTTGCCGCCAATGTTATGACGATCAGCCACATGAGTAGGCTCAATCTATATTTCATTATCTTGCTCCTTGCAATTTACGATATGCATACTTTGCCAGAAAATAGCCCCCTACTCCGGTAAAAACGCCAAAGACCGAATCGATAAACCAGTGGTAATGGCAATAAACCGTGGCAATTGTGAGAAAGAACGCAATGAGCAAAAAGACATAGCCCATCTTGCTTAGGTTTTGCAGCGCCGAGATGGTGAGTACAAGCGTCACCGCCACATGAGAGGAAGGAAATGCACCGCCCAAGTGGCCTGAATTGCGGTAGATAAACACCATGATATGAGTGAACACTCCCGCTCTATATTGCTGCGTAATCGCCATGGCTTCTTCAATGTAGCGTCCACCGATCACCGGCACAATGCTATAGATAAAATAGCACATATAAAAGACGAAGCTGAGGATAAATATCAGCTCGCCAAAGGCTTTCGGCTTCTTGAAATAGAGATACAGCGGCAAGCCGGCGATCATGGGATAGTAGCAAAAATAGGCGAAGTGGAACAGCTCATTTGTCCAGAAGCCGGCAAACTGTTTTCCCCATTCAAGCGATGGCAGATAGTCGAAAAGCCGCAGGTCTATATTCATGAAAAAGGGGTCTAACCAATCACCGAAGATGATGCGATTGTAGCTATATCCCGAGGTAAAGAAATAGCCGAAGAGCGCGACGGGATAGAGCGAACGCACAAAGCCAAGCACTTTATAGAGTTTCGGAGACTTGCTTTCATCCAAGCTTTTGTGCCACCATGCCAGAAATAACACTGCTGTAAAGATGCTCAGATGCGCCGCAAAGTGAAGCCCGGCGTCAGTTGCACGGCTGAAGCCAAAGGCAAGATACAGCGTGATCCAGCCGGAATATACCAGAGTGATGATATCTATGGCAGAGAAGAGCTTATCATATCTCTTTGTCATATAACCTATATGTTTTATATATCGTTGCGTCAAGCATCTCTGCCACGCGGATCATCATAGTGTTGTTTTCCAAAACCCAAGAGAACTCACCTCTGTGATAGCCCTTGGGCAAGCCATTCTTGTAGGAATGATAATAAAAAAGCGTGTCTATGCCGCGTCCTTGATATTCTTTCAAGACGCCCATGGTGACCACGCGTGCGCTTTTGATCTTGCTTTTAGCGATCAATGCCTTAATCATCGTGATGGGATTGATGCGCCCGCCCATGGCTTTAAGCACTTCATTATAGTTTGGCAGAGTGAGCGAAAAGCCCACAGGCTCGCCATTTTTAAGGGCAATAAAGACGAGATCGGTCTCAGCTAAAGGCATGAGTTCATCGACTAAGTGGTCGAACTCTGCCTTGGTCATGGGAACATTTCCCCAGTTATATTGCCAAGCTTTGGTATAGACCTCAAAGACGGTTTCGATATCTTCCCTGAGCTCTTTCTTTTTGGTTCTCAAGGTGTGAATCTCCACTCCGGCGCGCTTTTCTATCAAGGTAGCCATTTTCTCTATGCGTTCGGGGATCACGTCTCTGTCGCTAAGATAGGCATAGAGGTCCATGGTCTTTTTCATGCCGCATTCATCAAAAAGCCTTTGATAGTAGGGCATTCCGTGAAGCATCATAACCATAGGGGGATCCTCAAAACCATCAATGAGCAAGCCACATTCCTGATTCACGGAGAAGTTCATCGGCCCGCGCATGGAGTCATATCCCTTGTTTTTGTTCCAAGTCCCGGCAGCGTCAAAGAGAGCTTGTGCCACTTTGAGATCGTCTATGCATTCGAAGAAACCAAAGAAACCGATGTGTTCATCGTGCTCCAACTCGTGTTGAGTGTTCGTGTGGGCAGAGATGCGTCCCACCACCTTATCGCCATCCACAGCGAGAAAGAGCTGCACTTCTGAGTGGAAATAATATGGGTTTTTTGCTGGATTGAAGAAGGCAAATTGATCTGCAATCAAGGGCGGCACCCATGCCGGATCATTTTTGTAAAGATTGAAGGGAAGCATGATAAAACGCTTTAAATCCTTCTTGTGTAATACGGGAATAATCTCGATCATAACTTCCTCCTTATATTTCTCCTAATTTTTTGGATACCATGATATTCAAGACGCCCATAAAGACCGCACTGCCCATCAATAAAATGCCGAAATAGCTGGGTAGTGCGCTGCCCATCAAGAAACGGCCAAAAGAGCTGGGCAACAAATCTCTGATACGGGGCACAACATAATAAGCAAGCTGATGCAAAACCGCGGGCAAGATAACGATAACATATTGCGCAAAACGAGATTGTTTATACTTTGCAACGAGAATAAGCGCCATGACAGCCGTCACAAAAGTGGGTATCGGAACAAAGAAGAAGGTGAAACCCACATAGGTGAGTATCCCTCGCCCGCCGCGGAGCTTGTTTGTGGCAGGCAAACAGTGTCCCACCAGCATTCCTGATCCATAAAAGAACAGGAGCTTTTTGCTATAAAGCATGCCGATATCAAAATACAAAAGATGGGTATCGACCAATCTCAACAGTATCTCCACCGCAAAAAGGAAGAAGTAAGCCTTGGTGGCGTCCAGCGTACCCACGAGTATTCCCATGGATCTGCTGATGTTCATAAAGATGTTTTCCGTATCCGGAAGCCCTGTTCCCACCTTATAGACATTGAGGGAGCGAGAGGTCTTGGCTACCACTCTGGCAGTGGAAAAACAGCCATAAAGATATGCCAAGAGAAAGATTAGTATTGCAATGAGAGGGATCATCTTTCCTCCTGATAATCTCGTGCGCCAAAGATGGCACTGCCGATGCGAAGCATGTTTGACCCCTCTTCGAGAGCGATCTTCCAATCGTGACTCATGCCCATGGAGAGATAGTCAAAACCTTGAGTATCATCTGCCCGCACCTTGTCATAGATGGACTTCAACTGCTTGAAATACTTGCGACTTACCTCGGGATCAGGGTCCATCATCCCGATTGTCATCAGTCCGCGCACTCTCAAACAAGAAAAGCCCGCAATCCTTTTGATGAGCTCTTCAGCATTCTCAAAATCCACCCCATTCTTCTGAGTTTCACCGGTGGTATTGACTTGAATGAGAATGTCTTGCGTGCGATTTGTTCTGCCCAAAGCCCGATGCAGTTTCTCCGCGAGATAGAGCGAATCTATGCTATGGATGAGAAAAGGCTTGAGCGTGAGCAATTGATTGATCTTATTTGTCTGCAATCTGCCGATAAAGTGAAAGCCTTCAAGAGCTTGCGAGATCATCGGCACTTTGCGCATGGCTTCTTGCACCTTGTTTTCTCCGATGTGCTTGATCCCATGTTTCAGTGCCTCATCGATGGCGTCAACGGGGTGAGTCTTAGAGACCGCAACCAGCGTTATCTCTTCATTCTCACGCCCGATACGCTTCAATTCCGCACTTATCTCAGCCTTCAAATTATCTATATTCGACTGTATATTTTGCATTGATTATTTCCTTATTTCATTAGGAGCATCTTTTTGCTTTCATTGCCCTTATCTGTCTTCATTCTATAGAGATACACTCCGCTTGAGACCGACCTGCCGCCGTTATCGCGACCGTCCCAAACCACACTATGAGTGCCGGCATCAACTCGGCGATTGACGAGCTTCTTAACGTGCTGTCCTTTAAGGTTATAGACATCAATCTCCACCTCGCCGGGCTTCGCCATAGTATATGTGAGCGTAGTCTGGGGATTAAATGGATTAGGATAGTTGCCGAGCAGTCTATTGACCTGCGGAGCATTCGTCTCGTCATCGATACTAACATATCCCGTTGCGGCATAGGAAGCCTGACGATTCAGTGCGCCGCGATAGGTTGTCCATGGCGCAATAGCAGAGCTCGGTCTCCTGATATTAATCACCAAAACACCGCCGGAATAGCCATTGATCAGCTTGAAATTGCCGTCGCGTTCAAAGTCTATCAGCGTCGCCGGCGTCGAGCCCATATAGGCTGTGGTAAAGGGGAATCCGGGAAGGCTCTCACCAAAGCGCGTAAGGGCAAAAACGCTGTTATGTGAATCAATTGCCAGGATGTCCGGATAGCCGTCGCCATCGAGGTCTGCAATGAGCGGCGGAGTAGAAATGCTGGTATTGAGCAAGACAGGGAAGCCGGGCAGAGTTTCTCCGCTTTGAGACACCACCCAAGTCCTTCCACCCATACTATTAAACACGAGATCAATCTCGCCATCCCTATTGATATCTGCACAAGTTAGGCCACCCGCAATTTTGCTATCTATCGCCGTCTCTGCGATGATCTCACCATTTTGAATGATGTAGAGCTTGCTATTTGAAGCAATTGCAAAGACTCCATTGGGCAGGATGACCGGCTCTCCACTGATTGATTCCGCCACATTGAGACTGAGCGAACTATCGATGATCCCGCCTGCGCCGACCACAAAGATATCACCATCGGAGGTGCCCACGATGATCTTCATCCCGCCGCCCTCTTCAAGCTCACCCACGGCAAGGTTACAGCGTGTCACAGAGCCGAGATCAAGGGGGAAGCCCGGAAGGTCATCACCATTGCGATCAATCACATACAGCTTTTTATCCAAACCCGCAACGATCACATCGCAATATCCATCGCCATCGATATCTGCAATCACCGGCGTATTGGGGAAAGAAGTAGTCGCCTGATATTCAAAAACCAGCTCACCATCTAAGGTTTGACCATAGACATCACCGGTTCTGCCGGCAAAGACGATCACGCCTTCACCTCCCGGCTCAAGCTCGGCATAAGCTGCACTCTGCATGATGTTTTGGTCTTCCAAAGGCGCTTCGAAAGAATTAAAAGACTCTCCGGCACTTGAGATGAAATTGACCTTACCATAGGTATCCGACAAAACGATGGCATTAGCGCCGTCATCGAGGATAGGCAAGACCATCGGAGCTGATTTGATGAGCTGATCGGTCTCCCACGGGAAGCGACTATCCACCAGCGTGATATCGAAATAGGCATCATAACTCTTGCTTCCGGTTGTCAGCCCCGTCGTAGGATGAGTAGAATCGATTTCAAAAGTCAGCTTTTGCACTCCAAAGCCGGTATCCAGCGGGATTTCAAAAGTGAAAAAGACATCATTATTGCTCTGTCCAGGAAGGACGCTGGGAATGATTATCGTATCTTCCTGCATCTCCATCCCTTCCGGCATGCTCGTGACCACGATGCGAACATCATAAGCCGTTGCCCAGCCTTCCAAGTTCTCGATATTAGGGAAAAAGCGGACGACATCACCGGGATTGAGAACCCCGTCTTGATCGCCCAATATATCGTCAAAAACATAGCTATCACATTCCAACATAGGCAAATCGTGATCTGGCAATTTCACCGCGACCGATGGATCACCAAAGAGCACAACCTCCATGAAACACCAGCGCATTACATCCGAAACCAGCGCATTGTTGAGGTTTTGCTCGCGTGAAAAAGTCAGCGCCTTGCCCAGTTCAGGACGTCCCTGTTGATAGAGTCCACGGAAGAATTGCCTGTCAAAATACTGTGATGCACCGTCCGTGCTTCCGGGCATATACCAGCCATAGCGCGTGTTACCGATGAAGGCAAAGAGTCCACCCTGCGCCATGACCATATGCTCGCCCACCGATTCCAATTCCTTGGAGGTGCGTTCATCAAAAGCGGCAGGATAGCATCCTTGGGTATAAAGGAAGCCATATTCTGTGTTTCTCCATTGTTGCACCGTTCCCGCACCCTGTCCCATCAGGAAGTTTTCATTGGCATGACCCATGTGATTCATCACGCCCACACCGCGCTGTATCGCATCCCAGACGTTCAAAGAACCATAGGTTTCATCTCTTTCATATTGAGTGTAAAAGGCATAGTCGTTCGGCACAAAACCATAGACCTCGTCTTTATAATCTCCGCCCCAGGTGACGGGATTGTTATTGAGGTTTTCGCCGAAGAAGGTGACGATATTATTGCTAAAAGTGCTGTTTTCCACATAGTGCTTGGTCTTGCGCATGATGTTGCCAAATTCCGCCTGAGTCTCTGCCGTGAAGCGCCCTATATGCACTTCGGAGATCATATCAACCTCGTCCTCCATCTCGCCATAGATGTTGTTTCCGTTGGCGTTCCAGTCCCCGTCAAGGTTCGAATAATATATGTCTGAAGGCATGCGCCTATCAATGGTGTTCCACACTCTGCCATAGACTCCGCGCTCGGGGATAATCTCGTCATCGCCGCCAAGGATCACATATTCAAAGAGTTCCGTCGCATCCGTCCAAGATGTATAGGCGTCGATGATAAAGTTGCGCACCTTATCGGCATTATCTACTCCATCATAGTTTGCATAGATGTAGCTTGTGGTATAGATACCCGTGCTGATTCCTTTTGAAGTCCGCCAAGTGGCATAGTCTTCAAACCAATCTGCCTGTTGCTGACCGGTGATGATGATCATCTTTTTGGCATCGCTGAGCGGAAGTTTGCCGCCCGTCTTGATCATGCTTGCTTTCTGATAATCGCTTGCCAGCTCGGGATTGTGCACCAATCTCGCCAAGTCTTCTTGGGTTTGAGCGTGCAAACTCACAAAGCGCGCCTTATCCTGCGCCAATTCTTCGTTATAAACGCTATTTACTTCCAGCGTAAAGTGATTGTTTCGCTGGACATATCCCTTCACGGGGTTATATTGGAAAGGATAGACATTAAAATATGCAATGCCATAGCCGCGAAAGAATTGTGTTCCCAGATACTCCCAGTCTTTACCGGGGAAAAGGGCGTCGTTTTCATAGACCGCCGGATCCGCCAAAGTGGGGCTATATGCCATGGGCTGGCTGATCGGGATCTGCTGGCGGGCAAAGTCTATATATACTTTTTCTCCCACGATCTCGGGAGCAGTTTGATTTGATTCGGCGCTGACATATTCCTCGCCAAAAGGCAAAAGAACAGCCAAGGGATAAAAAGGCAATTTTGGCTTGCCAACTTCGATGAGAATAGGCAATTCTTCACTGCCAAGTTGCTTGTTTCCAAAATCAAGCACAATGGTCTGATTAAGGGCAAATAGCATCCCCGTCATTAGCAGGATCGCTATAACTATCATACGCTTAAACATAATTTTTGTCCAGTCACTATTATAGATTTTAGAGCAAAACTCTAATTCATTCTACAATCTACTGAGGGCGATTATCAGTCAAGACTTAATTTAACAACGCAAGCACTCTTAGCTCTCAAATCTCCAAAACAGGCTCTGCACGCTTTTCACGACATAGCTTACCAAGTTTGATATCCCCGTTTTTATGCGCCCAAATAAAAGTGCCTCGGCTTGAAATAGAGTTCCTTTAACTTTGCTCTTTTCAAACCGAGGCAATTGATTTAATTATCAGCTTATTAAAGCTATATACATCCTTTTAGGGCTTCAACTTGATGATCTTTACAGGCTTTGCATGATTGTCTTCTCTGAGGAAATATATCCCCGCACCGAGGCTGTTCCCCTTTTCATCCTTTCCATCCCAGACATACTTTGCATCTCTGGTTCTAATGCTCTTAACCTTCTGTCCTTTCAGGTTATAGATATCCAGTGTGGCCTCACCTTGCTTCTTTGAAGAGGATATCTGCACGCTTTCAGCAAATGGATTTGGATATGCGCTGAGAGTGGGCACGGGCTCAACCAAGTCACTCGTGGACACCCTTTGAGTGAGACTCAGGAAACAGAATCGCCAAAACAGGCTTTTATTCGCATCAGACATAAACATCTTGAGAACTATATAGTCGTCAGTATTATAGACAAGGGTCTGCAAACAGCTATTCCCCCCTAAGTCCGGCTGCCATGTATCTTCCACGAACTCAATATGTTGAGCAGCCTCTATATCTGCCAATTCAAAGGTATATGTGTCTTCATCATTTTGAATCAACAGCAATTTGTCATCAATTTTCAAAGCTCCAAGGTAATTATTATCATCAGTGTTGATATTCGGGAAACCGCTGTAGTCTGTCACGGTTCCATTTGGCAGAAGCTCATATAAGCTAAATGTGCTAATTTGTTGGTATGGATCATCTCCGTCTGTATCTCTTGTATAATGCCACGCACCATAAATTGAATTTGGCAAAGTCATGCTAAAGTTGGCAGACCCAAGCATTCCATCGGGGTCTGCAGTAGATGTCCAAGATTCACAAGCGAAGTCATCATCGCCAATATGGACTAAGCCGAGATGGTCTCCATCATCTTCCGTCCAACGTACGTAAAAGGTTTCATCATCAAACATATATTGCGCTTCAATGCGATATTGATATGTTTGATGCTGTGTAGTATTCAGATCGCTATCCACCACCAAAACCGGAACCATTTCGTGAGTATCATTTTCGCGACCTTCACTTATCACCATGGTATCGTTAAACATCGTAATCCAAGTAACATCAAAGAGATCAGGGACATCGTAATAATGGTTACACTCCCCGCTTTGATAGTTCCATTTCCAAATGCTGTGTTCCCCCTCTTCACTTTTTGCCACGATCAAGAAGTTTCCGTCGGGGAACGGCAAGCTATACCAGCTCGCGGGATTACCTATTTCTGATTTAGCAATAACGTAAGGCTCAACCTCAGCATCTTGAATAGATAACACAACTATATGAGTTAAACTCCAAAATACAAAAAGCATTCTATCTTCTGTGTGTATCTCATGCGTTATATGGTGAAATTTACTTCCAAAACTGACGGGATCGTTAAAGTCAAAAAGCAGATAAGGCTCTTCCTCGGTGCCGTCCGGGTGAATGCGTTTCACCCAAAGCTCTTGCGCATCATTAGAGCCCAATGAATAATGATAGTTATATAGATTGATGACGTTTTGTGAATCCAAATAAGTCTTTCGGATGAGAAAATCCGTGTCAACGCATGCAGTTTGATTCAGCTCTGCGACTATTGTGGCACTCAGTGATAGTGCCAGTAAAAATATCACTATTAATATGTGTTTTTTCATGATAAGCCTCCTCTTTGTGCTTATTACATGGTGACGGAAGCGCAACTTGTTGTTTAATAATCGTTAAGGCACTTCTCGCCAGGTTCTTTACCGCCCTTTCCCGTGGAAAAGGAGCAAAACTCAGCTTCCACGGGAAAATGACAGCTAACTGATATTCAGGATCAACTCCGTTATTTTTTAGGGCTTCAACTTGATGATCTTTACAGGCTTTGCATGATTGTCTTCTCTGAGGAAATATATCCCCGCACCGAGGCTGTTCCCCTTTTCATCCTTTCCATCCCAGACATACTTTGCATCTCTGGTTCTAATGCTCTTAACCTTCTGTCCTTTCAGGTTATAGATATCCAGTGTGGCCTCACCTTGCTTCTTTGAAGAGGATATCTGCACGCTCTCGGTGAAGGGATTGGGATATGCACTGAGAGTAGGCACGGGCTCAACCAAGTCGCTCGTGGACACTTTTTCGTTGAAACTCAGAAAATAGTAGCGCCAAAGCACGCCTGTATGCACATCTGACATCAGCATTTTGAATACTATATATTCGTCGGTGTTATAGATATCAGTCTGCAAGGAGCCATTTTCTCCCAAGTCCGGCTGCCATGTATCTTCCACAAAATCAATGTATTGAAGAGTTTCCATATCTGCCAATTCAAAAGAATATGTCTCTTCATCATCATGAATCAACAGCAGTTTGCCCTTTATTTTCAAAGCTCCTAAATAGTTATCATCATCTGTGTTGATATTCGGAAAACCGCTATAGTCCGTCACTATTCCATTTGGCATACGCTGATAGAGTCTAAATGTGTTAACTTCTTGGTATAGTTCGTATGGATTTTCTCCGATTGGAAGTAATTTATAATTCCACGCACCATAAATTGAATTTGGCAATGCTAAAGAAAAGCTATCAGTCCCTGCTGATCCATCGGGGTCTGCAGTAGATGTCCAATGATCTGCAACGAAGTCGCCATTGCCAATATAAATTATACCGTGATAGTATTCTCCATCTTCCTCCCAATATGCATAACAGGTTTCATCATCAAGCATATATAGCACGCGTATGGAATATTGATATGCTTGATGCTGTGTGGCATTCAGATCACTATCCACCACCAAAACAGGCACTATTTCATCAGTAGCATCTTGGCGCCATTCACTTAGCACCATGGTGTCACCAAGCATTGTAACCCAAATGGAATCAAAGAGATCAGGGACATCGTAATAATGGTTACACTCCCCGCTTTGATAGTTCCATTTCCAAACGCGGTGTCCGTAACCTTCAGTTCCTGCAAAGATCAAAAAGTTCCCGCCGGAGAGTGGAAAGCTATACCAGCCGTTGAAATGAGCTATCTCAGAGCCGGCAATAACATAGGGTTGAACCTCAAGTCCATGAACAGTTAAGGCAACCATGTGAGTTGAGCTCGCGAATACAAAAAGCATGCTATCCTCTGCTTGTATCCTATGTAACACTCGGTGAAATCCACTTCCTAAATTGACGGGATCGTCAAAGTCAAAAAGCAGGTAAGGCTCTTCTTCGGTGCCGTCCGGGTGAATGCGTTTTACCCAAAGCTTTTGTATTGGCTGACCTGACGATGGGTCCCAATTATATAGATTGATGATATTTTGTGAGTCTAAATAGACCTGTCTGTGAATAAAATCCGTGTCAACGCATGCTGTCTGATTCAGCTCTGCGACTATCGTGGCATTCAACGTTAGCGCCAGTAAAAAGGCTATTATTAATATGTGTTTTTTCATGATAAGCTACCTCTTTTTGCTTATTACATGGTGACGGAAGCGCAACTTGTTGTTTGATAATCGGTAAGGCACTTCTCGCCGGGTTCTTTCCCGCCTCTTCCTTATTGGGTTCTGGTC
>DIQS01000039.1:36412-46654 GCA_002427325.1 Cloacimonetes bacterium UBA5456
ATGGGCATGACCACATCATAAGCGCAATATAGGCTGAACCTAATAAGGAAGCAGCGGAACACTTATTTGTTTGTTGTTTGAAATTTGTCGCCTTTCCCGTGGAAAACGAGCGGGAAAACTCAGATTCCACGGGAAAATGACGACAATCTTGTTTTGATATTATTTGTTAAAAATGTCGGACAAAGTCTTGATTGAGCCCAAAAGCGCAGTGCTTTCGTAGGGCAGAACCACGGTTTTGTCGCCTTTTTGGACTATTTCTTCGAAGGCTGTGATATATTTGAGGGCTAACTGATATTGTGCGGGGTCAACTCCGGTTTCTTTGAGGGCTTCGGCAACGAGCAAGATGGATTTGCGCTCGGCGTCGGCGACCAAGAGCTTGGACTGGGCTTCACCATCGGCGCGCGCAATCCGGGCATCTCTCTCACCTTCGGCAACTCTGATCTGATATTCTTTTTCGCCATCGGCTGTAAGAATCTTAGCACGTCTGTCGCGTTCGGCGCGCATCTGTTTTTCCATAGCGTTGCGAATCTCTTCCGGAGGCTGTATCTCTTGCAATTCCACACGGTTAACCTTCACGCCCCACTTGTCGGTCGCCTCGTCGAGAATATCGCGAAGCTTTGCATTAATCGAATCTCTGGAGGTGAAAGTATGGTCTAAGGTGAGCTCACCCATCACGTTTCTCAGCGAGGTTTGGGTCAGCTTTTCGATTGCTTCGGGAAGATTTCCGATCTCATAAACAGATTTATAGGGGTCGGTGATCTGGAAATATAAAAGTGCGTTGATATTCATGGAGACGTTATCAGCGGTGATCACGTTTTGACGCGGGAAATCATAGACGGTTTCTCGCAGGTCAATGCGGTTTTCAATCTTTTGCACGACAATGACATTGCCGCGATAATCGCTCTTATTATAGCGCCAGTGAACGGGACGCGTTTTGTCGAAAATAGGAATAATGAGGTGCAATCCGCTGGGCAGAGTGCGGTGATATTTACCGAGTCTTTCGATAATTACAACTTCTGCCTGGCGCACCACGATGATCCCGCGGGCTATGAAGATCACGACGAGAAAGGCAAAAGCTAAAACAAGGTATAAAGAGAACATGATTACCTCCATGTATTTGCTTTTTTACATGAAACTGAAAGTTAAGATATTTGGCAAGGAAAATATTCAAAAAAGTGGGTTTTAGGTGATAATTTTTAGTGAAATTGTGTATGGGTCAGTGTTTTCAAGCTGAGAATACACCGATTTTCCTTTGTGAAAATATACTCATAAATAGCGTATAATCCTGGTATTAAGCCGTAATATTTGCAGATATCTCGCACAAGGTGATTTTGCGCTTGACAAAAATCAACGTTTTAGAGCCTTTAATATAACGTTGCAGGATTACGCTAAAGATTTGGTAATATACTGTAGAATATATACGATATAACTTTAAAAACAGAGGAGTGAAAACAATGAAAAGAGTATTTTTCTTCATCCTTCTAAGCCTTGCGCTTTTGGTCTCGGCCTGTGGGCCAAGCGTCAAGGTTCAGCGTGTGTCTCCGGATACAACCGCCGATCTCAGCGGTAAGTGGAATAGCACGGACAGCCGCCTCGTTGCAGATGAGATGATCCGCGACGTGCTCAGCCGTCCTTGGCTCTCTCGCTTTGTGGAAAAACACGGCAAAGCACCCGTGGTCATCGTGGGTTCAATGCGCAATCTTTCCAGTGAACACATCGAAATGCGCACCATCGTCGCCGATCTTTCTCGTGAATTGATCAATAGCGGCAGCGTTCGCTTTGTCGCCGCACGCGATGATCGAGACGAAATTCGCGAAGAGCGGCAGGATCAGCAATATTGGGCGTCGGAAGAAACGGCTAAACGCCTTGCATACGAGACCGGTGCAGACTTCATGCTCCAAGGTTCGGTGAAGACGATCATGGATGAAATCGACCGCACCAAGGCGAAGTTCTATCAGGTTGATCTGCAATTGATTGATATGGAGAGCACCGAGATGGTCTGGATCGCTAGCAAAGAAATCATGAAAATCGTTGAAAAGAGTCGCTTTAAATAATCTTTTATGATAGTTAGCAGCCTTGCCTTTGCTCTGAGAATGCGGAAACTCCCGCTCTTGGCAGTGCTTGTCTTGGGCTTTTTGCTCTCGGCATGCACTGCTAATATCAATTCGCCGCACACTATCCGTAAAATGGATAAAGCTCTGGATAAGCGGGATTTGGGCAAGGTCATCGACATCGTTGAAAAGCCGGGTCTCTACAAGAAAAAAGAGCGTTTGCTCTATTATCTTGATGCCGGCATCTTGCGCCATCTCAATGGTGAATGGCAGGAAAGTAACGAGCTTTTGCATCGTGCTGAAGATGAAATTGAACGTTTGCATACCAAAAGCATCCTACATGGTGCGGCTTCTGCAGTCTTGGGCGATAGCAGTCTCGAATATTCCGGCGAGGATTATGAGGATATCTATATCAATGTGTTCAAGGCACTGAACTTCTTGGCAATGGGTGAGATAGACAATGCCTTCGTGGAGATCAGGCGCGTGAATGATAAGCTCTATTTCCTCGAAGAAAAATATGCTCGCATGGCAAAAGAGATGAATGAAGAATCCGATGCACGGATAAGCTTCAAAGCCGGCTCAGGACGCTTCCATTCCTCTGCCTTGGCGAGCTATCTGAGCATGATTCTCTATGAAAATAGCGGCGAATTTGACGATGCGCGCATTGATTGGGATAATCTCGGCTTTGCTTTTCGCAGTCAGCCGGAGCTCTATCCCTTTGCAATGCCGGATATTATCCATCCGCATAGCGAGGAAGCAAAAGGGCTTACGCGTGTTATCTGCTTCGTCAATCGAGGCCCCTATAAAGATGCTTACGAGATGCATATCCACAGTTCGCCAAATAACCTCATGCTGGCAAGTTCCGGTCGCGAGGTGGCGATTCAAAACATTCGCTGGGAAGGAATTGCCGAAGGCTACTATTTCAAATTTGCCCTCCCTTATCTCGAGGATAGACCCAAAAGCGTGGCGCGTATCGTTGCTAAAACACAGGATGGACGCCGCTTTGAACTGCAGAAACTGGAAGACTTGGGCAGGGTCGCGCGGCGTAGCTTCGAGATCAAAGAGCCGCTGATTATCCTCAAAAGCGTGAGTAGAACGGTGATTAAAGCGCTCGCCGCCGAAAAGATCAAGAAAGAATTGGCAAATCAGCAAAATGACCTCGTTTCATCGCTGATCTATCTCCTTGCCGATGCAGCGGTCTTCCTCAGCGAAAATGCCGATCTGCGCATCTCACATTTCTTTCCCGCAGAAGCATATATCGCCGAGATACCTTTATTGGGCGACAAAGAAACGATCACCCTGCAATATTATTCCCAAAACGGCAGGATGATCTATAGTGAAAACATTGAAACAAGAGATGATAGATCGCTTCCGAGGCTGATCTATTCTTGGTATTATTAAAAAACAATAACTTAAAAAATAAATGGAGTAACAATGGAAATCCGCAAACTCGACCAAATGTTCGAAGTATTAAAACAAAGAGAAAAGAAACGCCTGGTTGCAGCCTGGGCAGTTGATGAACACACCATTCTCGCAGTGAATGACGCTGTGAATATGGGCATCGTTGAAGGAATCTTGGTGGGCGATAAAAAGACCATCGAAACAATCTGTGCACAAAAGCGTGTGGATTGCAAGAAACTCACTATCGTGGACGTGGATAACGACGTCGAAGCCGCCGCAAAAGCCGTGGAAATGATCAATAATAAAGAGGGTGATTTCCTCATGAAAGGCCTGCTTTCCACGGATCGCTATATGCGCGCTATCTTGAACAAAGAAAAGGGCTTAATGAATCCCGGCGCGGTGCTTTCACACGTGACAGTCGCCGAGCCCAGCACCTATCACAAACTCATTATCTTTGGCGATGTGGCGATCATCCCCGAGCCTGACCTTGCTCAAAAGATTCAGATCACAAACTACCTCATCCGCGTGGCAAATTTCCTCGGAATCGAGCGCCCGAAAGTGGGCTTGCAAGCACCCAGTGAGCAGGTTCTTCCCAAGGTTCGCTCCAGCGCAGAAGCCGCCATCATCTCCAAGATGGCAGAACGCGGACAGATCAAGAACGCAATCGTTGACGGACCGCTGGGTCTTGACCTCATCATCGATGCCGAAAGTGCCAAGATCAAAGGCATGAAAGGCGAGGTCTTGGGAGATGCGGATTGCATTCTCTTTGCCAATATCGAAGCGGGAAATACTTTCTATAAGACTGTCGTAAAGCTCGTGAAAAGCGAACTTTGCGCAATCGTGATGGGCGCACGTGTGCCCTGCGTTCTCACCTCTCGCGGTGATAGCGAACGCAGCAAACTCTATTCCATTGCACTCGCCGCAATGATGGCGTATTAAAGATGAAAAGACTCATCGAAATAGTCGAGAAAGCCAAGTCTTTGGGGCGCAGGACACGCATTGCAGTGGCTCTTGCCGAGGATGCAAACACCATCGGGGCAATCTGCCGCGCCACCAAAGAAGGCTTCATCCATCCCGTTCTCATCGGGGATAAACATCGCATAGAATGTCTGTTGGAAGCGCAAGGCTTGCCTCTCTCTGAGACAGAGATCATAGACATCAAAGAGCCCGCCCAAGCCACCAAAGAAGCTGTGCGCATGGTGCGTGACGGCGAAGCTGATGTGCTCATGAAAGGCCTGGTGGGCACCGATCAGTTCCTGCGTGAGGTCTTGAATAAAGAGCGCGGACTTCTCCCTCCCAAAGCCGTGATGAGCTATGCCTGCGCTCTCGAACTGCCGAAGTATCACAAGCTTCTCATCATCTCAGACACCGCCGTCTTGCCCACGCCCGACTTCAGCCAAAAGCTCGCCATGGTCAATTACAGCGTAAAGATGGCACACACCTTAGGCATAGAAAAGCCAAAGGTTGCACTCATCTCAGCCACAGAAAAGGTGAGCCCGGGAATGCCGAACACCCTCGACTATGCCCTGCTTTGCAAGATGGCAGACCGCGGACAGATCAAAGGCTGCACCATAGACGGTCCGCTGGATGTCTTCCTCGCCTGCGACAAAGAAGCAGTTGCCACCAAAGGAGTTCCCACCCCCATCGACGGCGATGCCGACATCCTCATCTTCCCCAATCTCGAAACAGCCAATGCCTTCTATAAAGGACTCATGCTCTTTGGCGGAGGCGAACTCGCCGGCCTTATTCAAGGAACCACCAAGCCCGTTGTCGTGATGAGTCGTAGCGAGAGCGAGAATTCAAAGTATTATTGCATAGCACTAAGCTGCCTTATGGCGGAGGAAACATGAAAATAGCAATAGCGTCTGATCACGCCGGATACAGCCTCAAAGAAGCACTCAAGAAGCTTCTTCCCGAGCTTGACTTTGAAGATTTCGGCACACACGATGAAAATAGCATGGATTACCCCGACACCGGCTATCCCGCAGCAAGAGCAGTATCAAACGGCGATTGCGCCAAAGGAATACTAATCTGCGGCAGCGGCATAGGAATGAGCATCATTGCAAACAAGGTTCCCGGCATCCGTGCAGCACTGTGTTATTATACAGACTTCGCACGACTCGCACGCATGCACAACGATTCAAATATACTCGTCTTAGCAGGCCGTTTCACCACCCCTTCATATGCTAAGCAAATCGTTGAAACATGGTTAAATACCCCCTTTGAAGAGGGACGACATAAAGATAGACTTAATAAAATACATCAAGGAGAAAGGAATTGAAAACAATCAAACAAACAGACACCGAAGTCTTTGAAGCGATTGCAAATGAGCTGAAAAGACAGCAGGAAAACCTCGAGCTGATCGCCAGCGAAAACTTCACTTCACTTTCCGTTATGGAAGCCCAAGGCAGCATTCTCACCAACAAATATGCTGAAGGCTATCCCTATCGCTTTAGCAAAAAGACCGGAAAAGTGAACTACAATCTCTACGGACGCTATTATGGCGGCTGTGAATATGTTGACGACGTCGAGCGTCTCGCCATCGAAAGACTCAAAGAAGTCTTCGGTGCAGAGCATGCCAACGTGCAGCCCCACAGTGGATCACAAGCTAATATGGCAGCATATTTCAGCATGATCAAGCCGGGTGACACCATCCTCACTCTCGAACTCGCGCACGGCGGACACCTCACCCACGGACACCCGCTCTCATTCAGCGGACAGATGTACAATGTTGTGCACTACACCGTGGACGAAAAGACGCATGAAATGGACTATGACCAGATCGAGAGACTCGCACTTGAGCACAAGCCACAGCTCATCGTCACCGGTGCTTCCGCATATCCCAGAAAGATCAATTTTGCCCGCTTCCGTGAGATCGCAGACAAGGTTGGCGCAAAGTTCATGGTGGATATGGCACACATCGCCGGATTGGTTGCTGCCGGATTGCACGACAACCCCGTGCCTTATGCCGACATCGTGACTTCCACGACGCACAAGACCCTACGCGGCCCTCGCGGCGGACTCATCCTCTGCAAAGAAGAATATGCCAAAGACGTCGATGGAAACGTGTTCCCCGGCATCCAAGGCGGCCCGCTCATGCACATCATCGCCGCCAAAGCAGTTGCTTTTGGCGAAGCTCTCAAGCCGGAATTCAAGACATATATGAAGAAGGTTGTAGAGAACGCTGCTGTGCTCGCCGAAGCCCTGATCGCAGAAGGCTTTGACCTCGTTTCCAAGGGAACAGACACCCACCTCATGCTCATTGACCTCGGTCCCGAAGAGAAAGGCGGACCCAGCGGCAAGAAGATGGAGGAAGCCATGGACTTAGCTGGCATCACGGCAAACAAAAACACCGTTCCATTCGATACCCGCAGCCCCTTTGTATCCTCAGGAATCCGCTTGGGCACCCCTTCCGTGACAACCCGCGGCATGGGCGTCGAAGAGATGAAAACCATCGCCAAGATGATCGCCCGTGTGCGTGATAACTATGAAAACGAAGAGGAATTGGCAAAGATCAAAGCCGAAGTTCGCGCTCTGACCGCAAAATTCCCCCTCTATCCCGAACTATAATCTGATAATAAAGGCGAGCCGGGGAGAAACGCTTTCTCCGGCTTGCCACCCTTGAATCCACATTTTGCATATCATGTGGATATTCACATAACACAACAACTTATCACCTGGAGGTAACAACGATGGAATACATTAGTCTCGCACTAATCGTAGTAGGGTTAATCCTGCTTTTTATCCTATTAAGACGCAAGCCGGAAGGCGCAAATCAAGAGCTCAAAGACCTCAGCAAAGAGCTGGAAATCCTCTCAAAAAACTTTAATGAACAGCTTACAAACCTGCGCACAGAGCTCAATAAAGCCCACTCAGACAATCGAATAGAACTCAGCACTCTGATCTCTGAAGCCAGCGCAAGCCAATTGAAACAGGCATCTGAGCAACGCAAAGAACTCAGCGACTATCTGAACAAACAAAACGAACAGCTAAACCGCGATGCATCGCAAAACCGCGAGGAGCTCAAGAAGTCCTTAGAAAGCCTCTCCGAGAGCCTCGCACGCAAGATGAGCGAACTTACCACCGCCAATAGCGAGCAATCCGAAAAACTCAAAAAGAGCATGGAGGAACGCCTCGAACATATCCGCAACAGCAACGAAGTCAAGCTCGAAGAAATGCGCAAGACAGTTGACGAAAAGCTGCACGAAAGCCTTGAAAAACGCCTCGATGCATCCTTTGAACAAGTGAGCAAACGCCTCGAAGAAGTGCACAAAGGTCTCGGCGAAATGCGCACTCTCGCCAGCGACGTTGGCGGACTCAAGAAAGCCCTCGAAGGCGTGAAAACCCGCGGCGTAATGGGCGAAATCCAGCTCGAAGCACTGCTCGAAGACATGCTCACCCCGGATCAATTTGAAAAGAACTTCAAACCCAAAGCGCGCAGCAATGAGATCGTGGAATTCGCCATCATCCTCCCCGGACAATCCGGCAAAAGCGACAAAGTTTATCTACCTATCGACTCCAAATTCCCCATCGAGAGCTACTATCGCCTCATCGACGCCTATGACGAAGGCGGCAAGGAGGCCATCGAAAAAGCACGCAAAGAGCTCGCCACCGCGATCAAAAGCTCCGCTCGAGACATCCGCGACAAATATATCGATCCCCCCACCACCACCGATTTCGGCCTGCTTTTCCTCCCTGTAGAAAGCCTCTATGCCGAGATATTGCGCATCGACGGACTCTTTGACGAAGTCCGCCGAGACATGCGCGTCGTGATCTGCGGTCCCAGCACCACCGCTGCATTATTAAACAGCCTCAGAGTGGGCTTCAGAACGCTTGCAGTGCAGAAAAAGAGCAGCGAAGTATGGAAACTCCTCGCGGAGATAAAGAAGCAATTTGGGCTCTTTGGCGATGTTTTAGAGAAAACCCAGAGAAAGATCGAAGCCGCAGGCAAGGAACTCGGTAATGCCGAGCATCGCAGTCGCCAGATATCCAAAAGACTGGAAAAGGTGCAGGAACTCCCCTCTGGCGAAGATGACAGCATCGAACACATCCAAGCCATCGAAGCCGATCTCGATATAGATTAACCCCCACTTTAGAAGGTGGATTTCACCCACAATCCACCCACATCGATACAATTAAAAAGGGAGGTTCCCACGCAAGCAGGAGCCTCCCATTATTTTGATTCAATTCAATTAGAATCTGTAATTCAGCCCGATATTTCCCGATAGGGAATTGGTGTTATATTTACCGGGGCGGTTGTTTGCAGTTTGTGCACTGTCCGCAATCTCACGCTCGGAAAAGAGCACCATCTGCACATTTGCTTCCACTCCGATCTTACCAAAGTCACGCCCCCAGCCGATATTTCCGCTGAGTTTGTTGCTGATATCAGAGAGAGTAGGCAGTTGCGTCTCTTCCGGAACGGGTGTTTGGTCGAAGAAAAAGCCCAAACGAAGCTTATTTGCCAAGAGGTCATACTCTCCGCCGAGGCTCACGCGATGGGTATTTTCCCAATTAAAGACCAATGCTTTTTCGCTAACGCTCATGCCCGGCATGATATTGATAGCGTTTTCCATCTCGATTTCCACCTCATTCAGTCTCTCCCACATCGTGTAGGAATAGTCTGCAAGAAGGGTAAGATCACGGGTCAGTTGATATGCAAGGCCGAGTCCTACTTCACCCGGAAGCTTGAGCGTGGCTTTGATATCTTCCTTTCCGCCCAGTTTTCCCGGAGGTGTACCGTCTGCCTGAGCCGGAGTCCAAAGCAAGATTTCTGCATCTCCTTTAAGCGGGATATCGCTGGGAATCTTGCCGGAAAGCCCGAGTGAGAGCTTTTCCAAAGGTTGATACATCACGCCGAGATTGGCGCCAAAGCCGATGCCCTTGCCTGCCATATCAAAGGTGACAGGGGTAAATACCGAAGTCGGCATGATCTCGAGCTGAGCAATATGGATGTTCCCATAATATAGGCTCAAACCCGCTCCCAATGAGAGATTGTCCAAAAGCTTATAAGCAATTGTGGGATGAACGTCGATGACCTGAATGCTACTGAGCATGTCGTTTTCGGGAAAGCCGCCTTGATATATCAAAGCTGAACTCGGATTCTCATAAGCACTCCAAGTCGTTCCCAGACCGTATGGCACAAAAACGCCCAAGCCATATTTGATGCGCTCGTTCTTGGCCATCGTCACCAAGAGGTTTGGGAAAGCACGAAGAGATTTTTCTGCTTCATACTCTTTGGCTTGATAACCGGGGTTTGCCGCGGCATAAGCTGCAGTTGGTTCCCATGATGCTGAGGGTAAAATGAAAGTTCCACCCAACGAGACGGAATTTTCATCTTGAAAAGCAAGACCTGCAGGGTTCCAATACATTGCGCTGCCATCATCTGCAAGAGCCCGGAATGCACCACCCAAAGCCGTCGCCTTGGAGCCGACTCCGGAAAGAGCGAATCCGCCGGCAAATAGTTGCCCAATTACAAGCAACATCATCACCGATAGTAAAATACTGCGGAGCTGTTTCATAGCTATTCTCCTTGTTAATTATTATGCTGTTATGTGATTACAGCATTTGATTGACTGTTATTCAATGCCATAATTAGTCAAGATATATTTTTAAGATAATGATCATTACGCAGGATTATTGAGGATATTTTTCAATGTTGACCCAGCTTAGGTGGTGGAAGCTTTAGGAAATACAAACCCATGTTGATTGATTTATCGATGCAAAATCATCCTGCCTTATCCTCTTTCTCCACATCAGTTTCCCACTGCTTCCTTACTGCATTCAGCTTAGC
>DIQS01000044.1:0-2282 GCA_002427325.1 Cloacimonetes bacterium UBA5456
CTTGTTGTATGTTCTCTCAACTGGCATCAAGCCCATAATCAGGAGATTAAGCTTTTTTTCGGGGGTCTGAACTTCGATAATGTATGTGATGCAATCTACGGAGGATTTAACACGCACCATGGACTCATTACATTCATGATGGATACAGATTTTAACAACGATTCGTATGATGATTTGCTTATATATCAAGCGGACGAAAATGATTTCAAAATATGCTGGGGATCAGCCGACGTAGAACTTGATTTTGAGATATGTCATACACCACCCCCAATTATTAGGTCAATTTACACAGGCAAATTTGGGGGAGAATGTTATCTGTGTTATGGATCCCCACGACTTGAAACTTTCAATTTATACCGATGGGATAATGAAACAGGATTTACATTGGATTACACGATTAACGAAAACTACAACCCCACTACCGCAACGCAACAATCCTATTATTTGGGGGATGTGAATGGGGATGGGCACTATGAGATTCTTTTATCCGATCGTTCATGTAGCCCGTTCCAATTTAAAGTGTTCACTACCGAGTACGACACCGATTCAACGGATGACATTGTCGAGAGTTATCCGGTTCAGCTCTCAGCCTCTCCTAATCCCTTTATTCAGCAGACAGCCTTAACCTACAACCTTAAGGAACCGGGAGTAATCGGGCTATCTGTCTATAATGTGAAAGGACAATTAGTTGCTAATATCAGTAAGGGCTATAAAGGAATTGGGCAGCACAATGAAATCTGGGATGGCAAAGATCATGCAGGACGCAAGCTATCTTCAGGAGTCTATTTGCTCAGGCTGAAGTTAGGAGAGAAATTTATCACAACAAAAAAAGTAACGCTGTGTTACTAAATCTCAAGGAGAAAAGATGAAACAAATGTTATGCCTAACAATCGTGCTTTTGGTCAGCTATTTAGGAGCTGTAAACCACATGCCGCTTTTATGCACGATGTATGGCGAATTTCTGGGTGCCCATTTGGGGCAAGGCTTAGCCAGCCTGGATTTTAACGGGGATGGAATTGATGATCTTGTTATTCTGGAGTCTTTATGGAATCCGGATGGTACTGTTGATTCTCCCCCGAGCGGATTCTACGGCAGGCTCAATTTTCATTGGGGCGGGGATAGTTTTAATGCCGATTTTGACGCGTCCATCCATGGTGGCGAAAAAGATTATATTAACGGAAGATTAATCGCGTTGGGAGATATCAATAATGACGGTAAAGACGATCTGGGATACTATGGTAATGTTGGAAGTGGAGGGACAAGAAGCGTGTTTCGCATCTATTTTGGACGCACTGAACCGAGCCCGATTCCCGATTATGAGTTGAGCGGCACTTGGTCTGAGGGTTACATAGGCATTTGTGCACGCCCCTTGGGAGATATCAATGGCGATGGCTACGACGATGTGGGTATATTTGTTCGTAGACATTTAATAGATTCGGAGTTATTTATCTTAGATGGATATTCCATGAACCTGATCCCGGTAGGAACCATGATTTCAGGGAGCCACATGGGCTTTATAGGCGGAATCGGGGACGTTAATGGTGATGGCTATGATGATTACCTGGTTTCGAGACTTCTACAGAAATCTGGCGGAGAACACCACCGGATTACCTTATTTTTTGGCGGGGAAAACATCTCATCCCCGGATAGCTTAGTAATCGCTGAAGATACAAACATGTTGACTGAATTAAATGTCGGTCCCTTGGGAGACCTGAATGGTGATGGGATTGACGATTTTTTAGCTTGGGTAGGCGGAGGTGCATTCAGGATCTGGTATGGCTCCTCAACCCTGACGCCGCAATGGGATTTGTATATACCAGACAACGTCGGCTATACCTATCTCCCCCGTACATATAATTTTATCCATGGCGATTTTAATGGAGATGGATACAGCGATATTATTAGTTCAAATCCAAATTCCTTAAGACACGGCAGGGCATTCATGTGGTTAGGAGGAGCAAATATGAACGCCACCTGTGATTTAGTTTTTAATGCACCGCCCGGCATCAGTGAAAAGTTTGGTTGGGAGAAAGTTACCGGGGATTTCAATAACGATGGATTCTGTGATGTGGCAATCTCTCAACCTTATGCTGATCCTGATATTCTTCGTACCCCGGGCAGGGTTTACGTGTATCTGGGAAATGCAGAACTTACTGATACCACGGTAAGCAATGAAGATGATACCATTCCGTCCATAAATGAATCTTCGATGTGGGACATATCATTATCACCAAACCCTGTTTCAATCAAGGATCAAAATATCAAGATTCATTTCACCGGAA
>DIQS01000044.1:2464-6868 GCA_002427325.1 Cloacimonetes bacterium UBA5456
ATATCAAGATTCATTTCACCGGAAGTGGATTTAAGGAACTTCAAAATGCAAAAATAGAGATATTTAACCTAAGAGGACAGATGATAAGCGAATATACGGTGGATCGTGCCTCTTTGGCAAATGGCCAATATTCCGCTAAACTTCAGAAATTAAATTCAGGAGTTTATTTCCTGAGAGTATCACGGCAAGGTGGAAGCTTTGCTACACACAGATTTATTGTAAAATAGGAGATTAAAATGAAGCGAAAATTTAGTCTTGTTTTCGTACTGCTTGTTATGGCTATTACGGCAGTACATTCACAGAATCACATGGATTTGATCATGACTTTAACCGGCGAATACGTAGGTAGCGAGTATGGAACATCTGTTGTCAGCATGGATTTTAACGGAGATGGCTACGATGACCTGATCGTAAAAGCAGCTCTTTGGCACCCTGAGTGCCAAGTAGGTGATTATCAGAGGATGTATGGGAAAATATATTTTTACTGGGGGGGACCGGACTTGAGTGATCAGCCAGATTTTGTCATAGAAGGTCAGCATCCCTTACACTTTTCCGGCTACACATATTCATCTCTTCAAAACCACATGATTAACGCCGGGGACATGAACGGAGACGGGATTGATGATTTGGTAATACCTGAACAGCTTGCGGATGGCACCAGAACCGTATCTGTCTATTTTGGTAGGGCAATTCCACAAACAGAACCTGATATAGAATTGTATTATCCCCAACCAGATACACGCGGTATATTCGTTTATCCCCTTGGAGATATCAATGGCGACGGAAAGGACGATATATCCATTTTGTTAATACCCGGACATACCGTGCCTGCTGCTTCCATTCTGATCTGGACAGATGTATTTGATAATCCTGTGCTTTTTAGGACAAGTGCAGCGTTTACAGATTTATGCGGAGTGGGTGATGTGAATGGGGACGGCTTTGCAGATATGGTGCATTACAACCAAGTTGGTGAAGAGCGTAGCTTTTCATTCTATTACGGTAATGAAACTTGCAGTATGGCAGATAGTTTGCTGATCGGCACTTCCTCGGAACCGGTTGATAGGTATGCAGGTCAAATTGGTGATGTGAATGGAGATGGCATACCGGATTTTGTATCATGGAAAAATAAGATATGGTTGGGGGATAGTGTGATCGACAGTGAGCCAGACATCGCTATTGACATTGCGCCATGGCTAAGCTTTTCCTATGGTATGTGGCCACATATAGTACACGGGGATTTTAATGGAGATGGCTACGATGATTTTGCAGCATCCGACAATCGTTATGCAGGTATGTCAGGGCAGGCAGCAATATGGCTGGGTTCTCCAAACATGAATGGCACCCGCGATCTTGCTCTGAACCCTCCTGATAGTTATAGTTATCGCAATTTCGGCTGGAGTAAAGCTGCCGGAGATTTTAATGGTGATGGCTATTGCGACTTAGCGGTCAGTGCGCCTATTTGGACACAAGGTCATACCTGGTACACCGCCGGCAAAGTATTCATCTATGCCGGCAATGCAGAATTAATAGACACCACGGCTGCTAATGAGGATGATGTTCTTCCCCCAGCACTCATAGAAGACTGGCGGATCGACCTGTATCCCAATCCTACACCAAAAGATAGCCCAAATCTTCAGGTGGCATTTTCAGGAGATGCATATAGTAAAGTGCAGGATGGGATCACTCTGCAGTTATACAACCTCAAAGGGCAAAGGCTGTTCCAAAAGACCTTAAATCCAAACAGCTTACAGAAAAGCTTATTGGAACTTAAACTCAATAAATATCCTGCTGGGATTTATGTAATAAACATCAAAGCCAAAGGAAACACCAAATACAGTAAAAGATTCTGTCTTATGTAGAGCGGAATCAAGCTTGGTCAAAAACAAATAAAAAGGAGTATCAGATGAACAAAATATAAGTATCCATAACAATCGAAATCTTCAGTATCAAGGGGCAAGCTATACATGAAGTTAAAGTGGGTGGCATATCGTCTAATAAATTGGTCAGGTCAATCAATCTCTCCAATTATCCAGCGGGTTTATATCTATGCAGAGTAAAGATCGGCGAGCGTGCTACTACTAAGAAATTTACTATTATAAAATAAGGAAAACAAGGTATGCATTTTGCGCATTTTCAGCTAAAATAGCCGACTAAACTCAACAAAACATCCCTCTAACGCCAGCCTTACTAAGCACTTAGCTCGCCCAGTCGCCAAATCTCCAAATCGTTATGTCAAAAAGCGAAGCGAGCCTAAGTCCTTTCTTCCCCATAGGATACGCTTATGCTCCGCTTATGATGTGGTCATGCCCATGACCATATCATGACCATATCATGACCAGAACCCAGTAAGGAAGCAGTGGAAAAGCTCTGATTTTAATGCTGATTTTTAAGGTTCGAGTTTGATCCTTTCAATGGTGTTTTTGTTTAGCATCGGGACGATGAGTTCGTTGGTCGGCAGGTGATAAAAGAAATCTGCCGCTCCTCTATACCCCGTGAGGTCAGTGAGAAAGCGGTTTTGCTCTTGTGGGATTTGCACAATCATATCGTCTTCCCAAGAGCCGAAGTATATCCTTCCTCTATCGTCGATTGCGATGCCATCCAACATCGAATACATGGTGTCCATAAAGATGCTTACGCTGTGATCGCGCGTGTCGAGGCTGAGCACGGGAGAGTGTTTTGCATAGTTCACCACAAACATCTGCCACCGCGGGCGATCATAGACGATGCCATTGGGGGAATCAAAAAGCTGGCTGACGATCTTGTCTTGCTTGCCGTTATTCATGTCCAAAACGAAGACACAATTTGCCTTTGAATCGGTGATATAAAGTCGATTGTTATCTCCAAAGGCTATGTCGTTCAAGGCAATAGCACCATCGATATCATAGTTTTGAATGATCTCTTCTTTAGCTATATCCACCACGTGAATGGTTTGTGGATCGGTGACATAGAGCCTGCCATGCCGCACGATAATCCCTTTCGGCGCCTCGAAAAGCTTGTTGAGGAAAATGCTGTAATTGCCCAAGGAGTCCATGGCGGCGATGCTTCCGCTTCCCACGTTCGAGATGAGAAAGCGGTTGTTTGATGGATCAAATGCCACGCTTTCAGGTTTGTTCAAGGGTTTCAAGGTCTCGCTGCAATTGCGCACAATTATGCCGATTACGATGATTATGAGCAAGCCCAATATTGTAAAAAGTGTTTTCTTTTTCATGCTTTATTTCCTCATATTCCAAGTGCTTCCATCAGGTGAGTCTTTGATCTCAATGCCGAGCTCTAAGAGGTCTTTGCGAATCTTATCTGCCAGTGCCCAGTCTTTGCGTGCGCGGGCGTCGTTGCGATAGTTTATCATCATCTCTATCAGTGCCTTAGAAAGATCGGGAATCTCTTGGTTTAGGCGTTTTGCGGGGTCTTTGAAAAAGCCTAAGGTTCTCCCTAATTTGAGGAGCATCTTGGCGGCATCCTGACGCAAGGGAAGCTCACTGTTTGCACTGCGCGTGATGTTGGCGAGTTCAAAGAGGGTGGCGATTGCTTTGGCGGTGTTAAAGTCGTCGTTCATAGCCTCTCGGAAACTATCTTCAAAAGCAAGGATATCCGCTGAACTTATGGCGCTGTCGTCCAAACTCTCTATATCAATGCCGGCTAATGCCTTATAGAAGTTATCTACCGCTTTGTCGGATTCAATGATGAGCTCACGATTGAAGTCGATGGGCGAGCGGTAGTGTTTTGAAAGGAAGAAAAAGCGGATAGCTTCGGCGTCATATTTCTTGAGAATATCGCGTGCCGTGATGAAGTTATCCAAGCTTTTGCTCATCTTTTCGCCCTCGATTTTGAGGAAGCCGTTGTGCATCCAATAGCGTGCTAAGGGTTTGCCGGATAACGCGAGGGCTTGCGCGTTTTCGTTTTCATGATGCGGAAAGACGAGGTCAATCCCGCCGCCATGGATGTCAAAGCTTTGTCCGAGATGGTGTTGGCTCATGACCACGCATTCCGTGTGCCAGCCGGGGCGTCCTTCTCCCCAAGGTGAATCCCAAACGGGTTCGCCGGGTTTGCTCTTTTTCCAGAGCGTAAAGTCTGCCGGATGTTTCTTTTGGATGTTTTCGGCAACTCGTGCACCAGCCTTCTGATCTTCGATTTGTTTGCCGCTCAGGGAGCCATAAGCCGGCAGGGCGGCGGTGTCGAAATATACATCGCCTTCCACTTCATAGGCAAAGCCTTTCTTTTCGAGATCGTGGATGAGCGCGATGATTTGGGGCATGACCTCAGTGGCGCGGGGTTGGAAATCGGGACGTTTGATGCCCAAGCCATCGGTGTCTTCCAAGAAAGCCGCGGCATATTTATCGGCAATTGTCTTAAAATCAGTATCTTCGGCGATGGCTTGCTCAATGATCTTGTCGTCGATATCGGTGA
>DIQS01000044.1:7018-7204 GCA_002427325.1 Cloacimonetes bacterium UBA5456
TGATCTTGTCGTCGATATCGGTGATGTTTTGCACATAGCTCACCTCATAGCCGAGATATTCAAAATAGCGGCGCACGACGTCGAAGAACAGAAAAGCGCGGGCATTGCCGATGTGAAAATAGTTATAAACCGTGGGACCGCAGGCATATAGCTTGAGCTTGCCTTCTTCTAAGGGGATGAATTCTT
>DIQS01000061.1 GCA_002427325.1 Cloacimonetes bacterium UBA5456
ACCTCACATTCTCAATTCTCAATTTTCAATTCTCAATTAATCATAAATTCAAATACTTCTTGACTTGAATATCACTTATGGCAAAATGGCAAACAAAAGGAATATAAAAGTGTTATCAGGGAGAGCCAATGGACAGCGAAAGCAAAACTACACCCACTAATTTTATCCGCAATATCATCGATGATGATCTTGAGAGCGGAAAGCACGACTATATCATCACGCGCTTCCCGCCGGAGCCAAACGGCTATCTGCACATCGGTCATGCGAAATCTATATGTCTAAACTTCGGCATTGCAAGAGACTACAAGGGTCAATGCCACCTGCGTTTTGACGACACAAACCCCGCCAAAGAAGAGCTCGAATATGTTGAAAGCATCATGGAAGACGTGCGTTGGCTCGGCTGGGATTGGGACGAAAGGCTCTATTATGCCTCAGACTATTTTGACCAACTTTATGAATATGCCGAAATCTTGATCAAAGACGGCAAGGCTTTTGTTTGCGATCTCAGCATTGACGAGCTTCGTGAATATCGCGGAACCCTGACAGAGCCCGGCAAAGACAGCCCTTATAAGAATAGATCAATTGAGGAAAACCTCGACCTATTTCGCAGGATGCGTGATGGCGAATTCCCCGAAGGCAGCAAGAGCCTGAGAGCAAAGATAGACATGGCGAGCCCGAATCTAAACATGCGCGACCCCGTGGTCTATCGCATCAAAAAGACCGAGCATCATCGCACCGGCGATACTTGGCAAATCTATCCCATGTATGATTATACGCACTGCGTTTCCGACGCTTTGGAGATGATCACCCATTCACTTTGCACCCTTGAGTTTGAAGACCACCGCCCGCTTTACGACTGGTTTTTGGATCAGCTTCCCGTGCCGAGTCATCCCCGACAGATAGAATTTGCACGCCTGAATCTCACCTACACCGTGATGAGCAAAAGAATGCTCCTGGAACTGGTTGAAGGCGGCATCGTTGACGGCTGGGACGATCCTCGCATGCCCACGATTGCCGGCATCAGACGTCGCGGCTTCACTCCGGAATCCATCCGTGATTTCGCCGATCGCATAGGAGTCGCAAAAGCTAATAGCGTTGTTGATTATGAGCTTCTCACCTTCTGCCTCAGAGAGGATTTGAACAAAAGAGCCCAGCGCAGAATGGCGGTGCTCGACCCGCTCAAACTCACCATTCGCAACTATCCCGAAGGCAAGATCGAGGAAATGGACGCCGAGAACAATCCCGAAGACCCCGATGGCGGACACAGAAAGGTTAAGTTCTCTCGCGAGTTATACATAGAGCGCGACGACTTCATGGAAGAACCGGTCAAAGGCTGGTTCCGCATGGCACCGGGCAAAGAAGTGCGCCTAAAACACGCATATTATATCACCTGCGAAGAGGTTATCAAAGACGAAAACGGCGAGATCACCGAGATCATTTGCAGCTATGATCCCAACAGTCGCGGAGGCTGGACGGAAGACGGGCGCAAGGTTCGCGGCACCATTCATTGGGTTTCGCAGGCTCACTGCATCCCAATCGAGGTGAGGCTTTTTGACCACCTGCTCACGATTGCCGATCTCAACGACGTCGAAGAAGGGAAAAGCTATCTCGATTACATCAATCCCGATAGCAAAGAAATCAACACTAAAGCCTTTGGTGAAAGCTCTTTAAGAGACACTAAGGAAGGCGAGAAGTTCCAGTTTTTAAGGCTGGGATATTTTGCCGTGGATAAAGATACAAGCGAAGATATGCCCACCTTCAACCGCATAACGGGGCTTCGTGATAGCTGGGCAAGAGCTCAAAACAAATAACAAAGGGAGAGGCAACGCCTTCCCAAGGAGGAATAAATGACATATCAAGTAGTATTAATCAAGATCGACAGCCGCGCAACCGAAGCTATTAAGGTTCAAGAAGTTCTCACTGAGTTTGGTTGCAATATCAAAGTCCGCTTGGGACTGCATGAAGTGACCGAAGACAAGTGTGCAAACGACGGTCTCGTGGTTCTCGAAGTCGGTGGCGACAAAGCTGAAATCAAAGAAATGATTGACAAGCTCAATGCAATCGAATATGTAAACGCTAAGCACATCGAAATGTAATAATCAAATCAAAAAGATAAGACCGGTTTTCATGCCGGTCTTTTTTTTATGTCTGTGATAAAAATGGTCTTAGGCGCGGATTCTCGTGCCCGCCCTTCCCTCTATTGCCAGGACAAGCTTTTCCAGCGAGGTGATGATGACTTCCCTGCCGCCTCGCTCGATGAAGTCTATGGCTGCCAAGATCTTGGGACCCATGCTTCCCGCGGGGAAGTGTCCTTGTTCATAAAAGCTTTTCGCCTCTTTCAGGCTGAGTTCATTAAGTTCGTTTTGCCCTGATTTGCCATAGTTTAGACAAACTTTATCCACACCGGTGAGGATGATAAAGCTCTCTGCGCCAATCTCGTGCGCCAAAAGTGCACCAGCGAGGTCTTTATCGATCACCGCATCTATGGTGGAAAGACTGCCCTTCTCGTTTTCAATAACGGGAATGCCTCCGCCACCTGCAGCGATCACGATGATGCCGGATTCAACCAGTGCGGCGATGCTCTTTGCAGGAATAATCTTTTGCGGTTTTGGAGAAGCGACAACGCGGCGAAATCCTTTGCCGGAGTCCTCTTTCAACGTCCAACCCATGCTCTTTTCCAACTCTTTTGCCTCATCCGCAGAGTAATAGCGGCTACCGATGAATTTGCTGGGCGCGCAAAAGCTTTCATCGTTTTTATCAACGACAATCTGGGTGAGAATGCTGAGGATATCACGCTCTAAGCCTCGCTCTTTCAATCTATTGAGCAAGCTCTGCTCGATCATATAACCCATGGTTCCTTGCGTTGCAGCGTTAAGCAGTCCCAAGGGAAGCGGCGGGATGCCCTGGACTTCCGCAAGTTCTTGTTGGCGAAGCATATTGCCCACCTGCGGACCATTGCCATGGCTGAGGCAAAGCCGATATCCCATCTGGATGAGCCGGACAATTCCGTCCAAAGATTGGGCTGTGTTTTCAAATTGCTCTTTTGCCGTGCCTTTCTGACCGGCTTTGATGATGGCGTTTCCGCCAAGGGCGATAAGCGCTGTCTTATTCATAAGTTTTTCCCCTTTTGCGCTTAATTTTTGATCCTAAAAAAGGGGATGAGTCGTGATTAACTCATCCCCCCAATCTATGCATTCTTAGGCAAAAGAATCTTTTCTTTCTGCCATGAGCATTCTTTATTTCTTCACTGCGAAATCTTTGAGCACGTCCGCAATGGTGGGAACGCCGATTTCTTGCAGTTCATAACCAACCTGGCAAGCAGGATGGTCGATTTTGATGATACGACGAAGGTCGATCGGAGTTGCGATCACAACAGCGTCACACTCTACTTTGTTGATGGTCTTTTCGAGGTCTTTCAGTTGCTGTTCGCCATAGCCCATTGCGGGAACCACGGGACCGATGGTGTCATATTTCTCAAAGGTGTCTTTGATCTCGCCGACAGCCCAAGGACGGGGATCGACGAGCTCGGCTGCACCGTATTTCTCGGCTGCAATGGTGCCTGCGCCAAACGCCATGTTTCCATGGGTGAGGGTGGGGCCGTCTTCAACAACGAGAACTCTTTTGCCGGCAATCATATCGATGTTATCCACAAAGAGCGGAGAAGCTGCATCAACAACGATTGCTTTGGGGTTGGTTGCACGAACGTTTTCACGAACTTCATTGATGTCCATGAGGTCGGCACTGTCGATCTTGTTGATCACGACAACGTCTGCCATGTGAACGTTTGTTTCGCCGGGGAAGTAGGTCACTTCGTCGCCGGGGCGATGCGGGTCAACCACAACGATACGAACCATTTCGTCTGAGCAATAGAAAGGAATGTCGTTGTTTCCGCCGTCCCAAATGATGACGTCGGCTTCTTTCTCAGCTTCGCGAACGATGGCTTCGTAGTCCACGCCGGAATAGACAATGCTGCCCATCTCGATGTGGGGTTCATATTCTTCCATCTCTTCGATGGTGCAATCGTGCTTTTTGAGGTCAGCGATTTCTGCAAAACGCTGGACTTTTTGTTTGACCAAGTCGCCATAAGGCATGGGGTGGCGAATTGACACAACATTGAGACCGCGAGCTTTGAGAGCTCTCACTACTGCACGTGTGGTCTGGGATTTGCCACAGCCCGTGCGGGTTGCGCAAACCGTTACCAGCGGCTTGGTGGTCTTGATGGTGGTGTTGTCTGCGCCCATGAGCATGAAGTCTGCGCCAATGGCGTTGACTAAGGATGCTTTGTTCATCACCTGAATGTGGTGAAGATCGCTATAGGCAAGGATTACGAGGTCAACGTTATTTTCTTTAATGATTTGCTCGAGATCAGCCTCAGCCTTAATCTCGATTCCGTTAGGATAAAGTTTTCCGGCAAGTTCTGCGGGATATTTCCTGTCGTCGATTCCTGGGATTTGAGTGGCCGTAAATGCTACAACTTCATAGTTTTCATTGTCTCTGAAAAAGACGTTGAAGTTATGGAAGTCACGTCCGGCGGCACCCATGATGATAACCTTTCTTTTCACAAGGTCCTCCTTTGTGTTAATTAGTATCAGTGCAAGCCAATGTCTATTATGCTACTTTAACGTCAAGGTATTTTTTTGATTATGCGTGTTTATGCGGGTTTGAAGGGGATCTGTGTGAAGAATTAGCGGCTTCCGAGATGGCTGATTTCGCTGTTTTCCGGTTGATAAGATGGATGAGTTTTGCGCTCGACTTTCGCGATGTTGTCAGATAGGTCGGATATGGAAGCATTGTCGATTTACATTGCGACGTGTTTTTAGTTTTTCGCAGGGCTTCCTTACTGGGTTCTGGTCATGATAAGGTCATGATGAGGTAATGATGTGGTCATCACCATGAGCATATCATAAGCGCACACTAAGCAGTAATCA
>DIQS01000007.1:0-550 GCA_002427325.1 Cloacimonetes bacterium UBA5456
GTCTTTGTTTGTGTTTAGGGTTAGTTTTGCAGATAACACGGATCACGCCGTGCCGTTTAATTATTCTACAATCTTTACAGATTACTTTTACTGATGATCTGACTTTCATTGTCGTCTCCTTGCATTTCCTTTTATCTATTAGGATAAGGCAATTCTTTTATTTATACCGATACGTGATTCTGCCGCGTGTGAGGTCATAAGGCGATAACTCGACCTTGACTTTATCTCCGGGCAAAATCCTTATATAGTTCATCCGCATCTTGCCGGAGGAATGTGCCAAGATCTCGTGGCCGTTTTCCAGCTCAACGCGAAATGTCGTATTTGGAAGAGCTTCTGTAACGACGCCTTCCACTTCAATAACACCAGATTTACTCATGTATCTTCCTTCGTTTACGCTTTGCTTAAGATTAATGCATCGGCATCGGTGATGGCGATGGTGTGTTCAAAATGGGCTGAAAGACTTCCGTCTGCCGTAAAGAACTCCCATCCCTTTTCTTTCACACGATTTGTGCCGATGTTTACCATTGGTTCGATCGCCAGCGTCATGCCG
>DIQS01000007.1:697-862 GCA_002427325.1 Cloacimonetes bacterium UBA5456
GGTTCGATCGCCAGCGTCATGCCGGGCATGAGACGAGGCCCATAGCCTGCTCTACCCGTATTGGGGATCTGTGGTTCTTCGTGTAGCTGCCTGCCTACTCCGTGGCCGGTGAGATTATCTGCTGCGAAATAGCCCTGCTCAAGGATATACGAGCCGATGGCGTGG
>DIQS01000007.1:1033-13563 GCA_002427325.1 Cloacimonetes bacterium UBA5456
GCGAGCCGATGGCGTGGGATATATCTCCAACGCGATTGCCGGCTCTTGCCGCGTCTATCCCGCGGGCAAGCGCTTCTTCCGTGATCTGCATAAGGCGAATCGCCTCTTCTGATACTTCGCCAACCGCAAAGCTGCGGGCTGCATCTCCATAATAACCGTCTTTAACCACACCGACGTCGATGCCGATGAGGTCTCCTTCTTTGAGGATAGCCTTGCGGGAAGGAATGCCGTGCACAATGCAATCATTGATTGAGGTGCACAGGGTTCCCGGAAAAGGCTTTAGCCCCGGAATCTGATATCCTTTGAAGGCAGGTCTGCCACCGCGGTCACGGATGTAACTCTCTGCAAACCCATCCAGTTCCAAAGTAGATATTCCCGGCTCGATCATCTTTCTAAGCTCGTCAAAGAGCTCGGCGATGACCATGCTTGCCGTTCTTATCTTATCGATTTCTGCAGGCGATTTTTGGTAGATCATTTAACTGCTGCGTCCGCGAAGTTTCCCCTTCTTCATGAAACCGTCATAGTGACGCATCGTGAGATGGGATTCTATCTGCTGCACGGTATCCAATGCAACGCCGACCACGATGATGAGTCCCGTTCCGCCAAAGTAGAATGGCAGATCAAAACGATGGCTCATGAGCTCGGGTAATAGCGCTACAAATGCAAAGAATACTGCACCGGGAAGCGTGATTCTGGTAAGAACCTTGTTGATATATTCGGCAGTCCTTTTACCGGGCTTTTTGCCGGGGATATGACCACCATATTTGACCATGTTTTCTGCCATCTCGGTGGGATTGAGAACAATCGCCGTATAGAAATAGGCAAAGAAGATGATCAAGCCAACATATAATATCGTATAGAGAATAGCGCCGGGGGAAAGCATGCGCTGCAAGCCTACCCAAAATCCGCTTTGACCACCAAAGAACTGGGCGATGGTGGCAGGAAACATCAATACGCTCTGTGCAAAGATGATGGGGATCACTCCGGCGGTGTTCACGCGCAAAGGTATGTAGGAACTCTGTCCGCCATATACGCGGCGTCCTACTATGCGCTTTGAATATTGCACCGGAATCTTGCGGATTGCTTCGGTTACAAAGATAACCGCTGCTGTAACGGCAACCATCACGACAATAGCAAGAGCAGCTTTCCAAGCATAAACGGGCTCGGCGTTGATCTTTTGGAACATCAATATAAATCCTTCCGGATAGCGGGATATGATTCCGGCAAAGATAATTAGGGAAATACCATTGCCTATTCCGTGTTCGGTGATCTGTTCGCCTATCCACATCACGATCATGGTTCCTGTCACGAGGGTCACAATTCCTGTGAAATGGAAGAGGAACCCTTTGAGAGGAACAACATTACCGGTGAGGTTTGCAAGCCACATAGTGATGGTGACAGCGTTGAAAGCAGCCAATCCGACCGTTGCATAACGCGTGATCTGATTGAGCTTTTTCTGTCCTTCAGCACCTTCTTTACGCAGCTTTTCAAAATAGGGAACTATGCTGCCGAGAAGCTGGAGCACAATAGATGCCGTAATATATGGCATGATTCCCAAGGCAAACACAGATGCACGCTCAAAGTTTCCGCCAACGAAGAGGTCTAAGAGACCAAAGAGAGTGTTTCCGCCCTCTTTGGCACCTTCGAAGAAAGCCTTAAGAGCTGAGGCGTCCACGCCGGGGATGGGCACGAAGCTTCCCAAGCGATAGAGCACCAAAAATAGCCCCGTAAAGAGTATCTTCTTCTTCAGATCCGGAATCCGGAACATGTTTGCTATTGTTTTAAACAAATTAAACTACCTCCGCCTTTCCGCCGTTCTTCTCAATAATAGCGACTGCTTGTTTTGAAAAAGCATTTGCCTTGATATTAACGACTTTGGTGAATTCTTCAGTAGTTCCGGCCAAGATTTTCACCGGAGCTTTAGCTTTTTGACCTTTTGAGGGTATCAAGCCCAATAGCTCGAGCTTGGCGATATCAAATTCGGTCTCTTCTATCTCTTGAAGACGATCAAGATTGAGGATACGATAGTCAACGCGGAAGATGTTCTTGAAACCACGCTTCGGCAAACGACGATAGATGGGCATCTGTCCGCCTTCAAAATAAGCGGGAACGTTGCCGCCGGAGCGAGCTTTTTTACCTTTGTGTCCGCGTCCCGCTTGGGTGCCCCAACCGGAACCGTGTCCCTTTCCGAGACGCTTTTTATTCTTTCTGCCGGCAGGCCGGCCTAAGTTACTGAGTGTTAACATGGCTATTCTCCCTGCACTTCTTCTACTTTAAGCAGATATGATACCTTGTCGATCATTCCGCGGATGACAGGAGTGTCGTCATGGACTCTGGAGCTGTTTAACTTGCCCAAACCCAATGCTTTGACAATCCTTTTGTGTTTTTCCATTCTGCTGATTGTGCTGCGCACAAGCGTCACTTTGAGCTGTTTCATTTCTCCTCCCTGCCGGTGAGTTCTGCAACGCTCTTGTTACGCAGGCGAGCTACGTCTGCAATAGTACGCATGTCTTTAAGGCCTTGAATAGTGGCTTTAACAACGTTTGTGGGAGTGTTTGATCCCAATGATTTGCAGAGAACGTTCTCGATCCCGGCTGCTTCAAATATTGCACGGGTGGTGTTTCCGGCGATGACTCCTGTTCCGGGAGCTGCCGGCTTGATAAGAACTTTGCTGGCGCCAAAGCGTGCTACGATCTCATGAGGAACGGTGCCCCTTACTATCGGCACGGTGAACATGCTTTTCACAGCTTTTTCTTTGGCTTTTCTGATGGCATCGACGATCTCGTTCGCCTTCCCGTTTCCAACTCCGATCTTGCCCTCTCTATCGCCTACGACAACGATTGCCGTGAAGGAGAAGTTACGTCCGCCTTTCACAACCTTTGCCACGCGCTTTGTATCGATGATCTTTTCGATCAGGGCATTTTCTTCTTCGTTTCTTTGTTGATGTTGGTAATTCAAGCTTTCCTCCTATTTAGAACTGGAGCCCGGCTTCACGGGCACCATCGGCCAGGGCTTTGACCCGACCATGATATTTGTATCCGGCACGGTCGAAGGCGACTGTTGTGATGCCTGCAGCCAGTGCTTTTTCACCAAGCATGCGGCCAACAACACGGCTATAATCCGTCTTTGTTTTGGCATCGCCGGCGGAGAAATCTTTATGTTTGGAAGACATCGAAGCCAAGGTTATTCCCTTGCTGTCATCGATGATCTGAGCATAGATATGTTTATTTGAGCGAAACACGGCGAGGCGCGGACGCAAGCTCGTGCCACTAAGGCGGCGACGAATTGCGTGGCGACGACGGTCGCGCAGGGAATGTTTGATCATTGTAGGTGATTTAATCATGATATTACCTCTTATTTGGTTCCGGCTTTTCCGGCCTTGATGGCAACATATTCGTCATGATAACGAACGCCTTTGCCTTTATAGTTTTCCGGAGGACGGCAACCTCGAACCTCAGCAGCAAACTGACCAACCAGCTGCTTGCTGATTCCCTTAACATTTATGATGGTGGTAAAATCGCTACGGCCACCTTTGGAGCGGGGCACGGCATTAGCTTCCACCGTCAGTTCTTTTGGAATCCCGATCAGGATATCGTGGGCATAGCCCAGAGAAAGTCTGAGCCAAGGACCAACAACTTCAGCGCTATAGCCGGTGCCAAAGATATGAAGAATCTTTTCATATCCTTCACTGACTCCGGTTACCATATTCTGCACCAAAGAGCGGGTGAGTCCATGAAGGGCGCGTTGTTCTTTGCTATCGTCCATGCGCTTCACATTGAGCACGCCTTCTTCGATTTCCACAGTGATTCCGGGCAAGAGGGTATAATTCAGTTCGCCCAATTTGCCTTTAACAGTGACGAGATTATCTTTGATCGTCACATTAAGATCGGAGCTAAGCTTGATGGGGGCTTTTCCTATGCGGGACATTCTCTATTCCTCCCTACCAAACTCTACAGACATATTCGCCGCCAACGTGCAACTTACGGGCGTCGCGATCCACCATCACTCCCGAGGAGGTGGAGATCAGCGCACAGCCGGTGTTGTTGAACACGCTGGGCAGTCTGTCTGCTTTGACGTAGACTCGTCTTCCGGGTTTTGAAACTCTAACTAATCCTTGCATCACGGGACGACCGTCATTTGTGTAACGCAGGATTACCAATACACGCTTATAGTTGATTTTTTGCTCCGGATCTTTGTCTAATATCTGAAAGCTATTTACAAAGTTTTCTTCCGCAAGGATGCGCACCAAAGCTTCGATTATCTTGCTATGGTTCACGATCACTTGGGAATGTCCGGCACGATATGCATTGCGAATTTTGGTCAATGCATCAGCTATCGGATCAGATACGCTCATTTATATCTCCTTAAATTTACCAGCTACTTCTGGTGATACCGGGGATAAGACCCTCGGCGGCATATTTACGGAAGCAAAGGCGACACATCCCAAATTTGCGCATATAGGCGCGTGGGCGTCCACATATCTTGCAACGGTTGTATGCTCTTACTTCAAATTTTGGTTTTCTTTGCTGCTTTGCAATAAGTGATTTTTTAGCCACTTTTTCTCCTTATTCAGCTCTGGTGAAGGGCATGCCGAGTTCAGCGAGAAGCTGGCGGCATTCTTCGTCCGTGTGAGCTGTGGTTACGATGCTGATGTTCAATCCGCGAATAGCATCTACTTTATCAAATTCGATCTCGGGGAAAACGGTCTGTTCTTTGATGCCGAAGGAATAGTTCCCTCTGCCGTCAAAGGAGTCTGTTTTCACACCACGGAAGTCTCTAATTCTGGGCATGGTGATGGAAGTGAGACGATCAAAGAACTCCCACATTGCGTCACCACGCAGGGTTACTTTACAGCCAATAGGCATGCCTTGGCGCAGCTTAAAGTTTGAGATAGACTTACGAGCTTTGGTCACGATGGGCTTACGTCCGGTGATCTGCTCGAGGTCTTTCACTGCGTTATCCAAAAGCGCCTTATTCTGGGTTGCTTGACCCACGCCCATGCTCACGACGATCTTGACCATCTGAGGCACCTGATGGGGGTTCTTATAGTCAAAGTGTTTCATCAGAGCAGGAGCTGCTTGGCTATTGTATTTCTCTTTTATACGGTTCATGCTTTGTTAACTCCTTTCTTACAGCTCGGTTCCGGTTTTCTTACAAACGCGGACGCGGCGTCCTTCACGATTTTGCATCACAGGTTTGCTGACTGCGTTGAGTTTTTCATTGAAGAGCATCACATTTGAGGCATCGATTGGTGCTTCTTTGTTGATGATCCCACCCTGCGGATTGGACTGGCTAGGTTTGGAGTGTTTTTTGATGATATTGACTTTTTCAACGATGACGCGACCTTTTGAAGGGAAGGCTTTGAGGATGTGTCCTTTTTTGCCTTTATCTTCGCCGCTGATCACGACGACGTAGTCACCTTTTCTAAGATTCATTTTCTTTTTCATCTCTACTCCTTACAGCACTTCCGGCGCCAGGGATACGATCTTCATATAGCCGGCTTCGCGCAATTCGCGGGCAACCGGGCCAAAGATACGGGTTCCTTTGGGCTCGAGCTTTTCATCGATTACAACTGCTGCGTTATCGGCAAAACGGATATATGATCCATCAGGACGACGCACTTCTTTTGCGGTTCTCACGATAACAGCTCTTTCAACAGAGCTCTTCTTAACCTTTCCGCCGGGCGATGCAGATTTGATTGCCACAACGATGATATCACCGACGGTAGCATATTTTCTTCTGGTTCCGCCTAATACTTTGATGCACATGGCTTTTTTTGCACCGGAGTTATCGGCGATATTCAATACTGTTTCAACTTGAATCATTCCCAAACTCCTTTATTTACTTCTCTCTACAATCTTATGCAGAGTCCAACGTTTGCGTGCGCTGAGCGGACGAGATTCTTGAATTTGAACGATATCGCCTTCGCGCGCTTCGTTGTTTTCATCGTGAGCCATAAATTTCTTATGGCTACGAACGGTTTTCTTATAAAGGGGGTGGATGTATTGGCGTTGGACGCGAACAACAATACTCTTGTCGCCCTTATCGGAAACCACCACACCTTGTTTGATCATCTTACGTGTTTCTTTCACTTTCACCTCAAGCCTTTAGCTCTTTTTCTTTGATGATGGTGTTGATCCGGGCAATTTCGCGTCTGGCGATCCGGATACGATCCGTGCGATCAAGCAAGTTCTTGGCTTTTTGGAAGCGCAAGTTAAAAAGCTCAATCCGCAGCTCTTCTAATCTTTCCATGAGCTCGTGGTGCTCCATTGATCTGATTTCGTCGATCTTCATAATTCCACTCCTTCACGGGCAACTAATTTTGTTCTAATGGGCAATTTGTGGGCAGCCAAGCGCATTGCTTCTTTAGCAGTAGCGGGGTCTACGCCTTCCACTTCAAAGAGCACACGACCGGGACGCACTACTGCAACCCAATACTCCGGAGCTCCTTTTCCTTTACCCATTCTGGTTTCTGCCGGTTTGCTGGTGATGGGTTTATCCGGGAATATACGGATCCACACCTTACCAACACGCTTCATATGGCGTGTGATTGCAATACGAGCAGCTTCAATTTGGCGACTGGTAATGAAGGCATCTTCCAGAGCGATCAGCCCATATTCACCAAAATCGACATTGCATCCTGTCCAGGCAAGCCCTTTACGGTTGCCCTTCATCATCTTGCGATATCTAATTTTCTTAGGTGCTAACACAACTCTCTCCTTACGACAGTATGTCGCCCTTATATATCCACACTTTGATGCCGATGATACCATAGGTGGTAATAGCTTCAACGTGGGCATAGTCTATATTGGCTCTAAGGGTATGCAGCGGTGTACGGCCTTCTTTATAGCGCTCGGTTCTGGCAATTTCTGCACCACCGAGGCGACCGGATACCTGAACTTTAACTCCCAGAGCATCGTGATTCATTACATTGCGGATAGCCATCTTCATCGCTCTACGGAAGGATACGCGCTGTTCCAATTGGCGTGCGATATCTCTGCCGACGATGCGGGCGTCCAGCCATTCATTTTCTATCGGGATGATATTGATAGAGATGTTCAAAGGACTCGTGCGACCTTTATTGATAAAGACGCTCATATATCTGCGGATTCTTTCGATCTCTTTACCTTTCGAACCGATGACTTGTCCCGGACGAGCGGTATAGATGTCGATATTTATAGAATTGCTTCTACGTGCAATCTTGATATTTGATACTTTCTTTTTCTCAAAGATCTCGTGAGGCTTAGAATCGGCTCTACCTTTCTTTTCACCTCTATCTTCTTGATCACCGTCTTCGGCTTTGCTTTTCTTCTTATCAATTTCGTCAAAGTCGGTACTGAGCAATCTGGTGAGATATTCACGAATCCTGAAGTCTTCATGAAGGTAATCCACATAGGTGCCGCCTTGGGCAAACCAAGTAGATTCAGTATCTCTATTTACACCGAGACGAAACAGGTTTGGATGTATTTTCTGTCCCATATCTTCCTCCTATTCCAAGCTCTGAATTGCCAGGGAAATGTGGCAGGTGGGTTTCCTGATCATAAAGGCTCTTCCCTGAGCTCTGGGCTTATAGCGCTTCATCTGCGGGCCTTCATCGGCCATGGCTTGGCTCACGATCATCTCATCGAGATTGACCTTGGGATCCTTAACCTGGGCGTTGGCTATTGCAGATTCCAACAGTTTGTAGATCGGACCGGCTGCTCTGCGGTGCGAGAAACGCAGAATAGTCTGGGCTTCGCTAACCTTCTTATCTCGGATGGTATCCAAAACAAGGCGGGCTTTACGGGCAGACCCACGGACGAAACGTAATTTTGCTGTTGCTTCCATTGTTTATCTGCCTCTTTTCTTTTTGTCTTTATGTCCACGGTAAGTGCGGGTTGGGGAAAACTCGCCCAACTTGTGACCAACCATGTTTTCCGTTACATATACAGGGATAAATCTATGACCGTTGTGCACGGAAAAAGTGTGTCCGATAAAGTCAGGGGTAATCACGGAACGACGGCTCCATGTCTTGACCACACTCTTCTTGCCATCTTCATTGAGGGCAACAACTTTTTTCATCAGGTGATCATCGACGAACGGGCCTTTCTTGATTGAACGTGCCATTATCTATATCCTCTCATTATCTCTTTTTAACCGCTTTCACGATATACTTATCCGAATATTTACGGGTGCGGCGGGTTTTGCCGCCTTTCGCAAGCTTGCCCCAAGGTGAAACAGGGTGTCTGCCACCGTGGGTCTTGCCTTCGCCTCCACCCATGGGGTGATCGACGGGGTTCATTGCAGAGCCGCGAACGCTCGGGCGCTTACCCAGCCAACGGTTGCGACCGGCTTTACCAATCTTGATCAGTGAATGATCGAGGTTGCCAACCTGTCCGATGGTTGCAAGGCATTCCTTGCGGATAAGGTGCACATCGTTTGAGGGCATTTTAACATGAACATAATCGCCATCTTTGGCAACCACTTGAGCATAAGCACCGGCACTGCGGGCGATTTGACCGCCACGGCCTTTCTTGAGTTCGATGTTATGAACTGTGCTACCCAAGGGAATGCGCTCCAAAGGAAGAGCATTGCCAAGGGATACTTCAGCATCGGGTCCGCTCATGAGTTTTGCGCCCACCTTCAATCCTTCCGGAGCGATGATATAGCGCTTTTCGCCGTCCACATAGTGGAGCAAAGCGATGCGAGCAGTGCGATTGGGATCATATTCTATGGTAGCGACTTTGGCCGGAATTCCAAATTTATCGCGTTTGAAATCTATAATCCGGTAGTGATGACGGTGTCCACCACCGCGATGGCGGCAGGTGATCCGTCCCTGATGGTTGCGCCCCGCTGTTTTGGGCTTTGCCTTGAGCAGAGACTTTTCCGGTTTGGCGGTGGTGATCTCTTCAAAGGTATAGCCCGTGCGATAGCGCATGGTTGGGGTAGTAGGTTTATAATGTTTAATTCCCATTTCTATTATACCTCAAAATCGGCGATTCTGTCGCCAGCACGAAGGGTTACGATCGCCTTTTTCCAATCCGGACGCTTGCCGCTATATTTGCCTAAACGTTTTGGCTTTCCGGTCATGCGGATGGTGTTCACAGCCAAAACCTTAACTGCAAAGATATGTTCGATAGCCTTGGCGATCTCGATTTTGTTTGCATTTATCGAAACTTTGAAGCTGTAGGAATTATCCGTTGCAACCTGTCCACTGCTTTTTTCAGTGATGATTGGGGCAATGACTATATTACGCGGATGTATCATTTGCTGAATACCTCCTCAACTTTTTTGAGAGCTGCATCGCTAAGAATGATGTAGCTGCTCTTGAGAATTCCATAGGCATTAAGCGAATCGGCTCTTTCTGCCATCACGTCAGGAAGGTTTGTAAAGCTCTTGACCGTGGGAACGTGATGTCCGTCAGTGACCACCAGCTTACGTCCTCTTTCGGGGATCATCTTGCTGATGATGGCTTTGGCTTCCTTGGTGCTCGGAGTCTCAAAATTAAGGCCTTCCACAACGTAGATGCGACCATGACGGGCACGATCAGTGAGGGCAACCTTCAGCGCCATACGTTTCTTTTTCTTAGGAATGGCGCGATACCAATCTTTAGGATAGATCGCAAAGGTGATTCCGCCGCCAACGCGAATCGGGCTGCGACGGGTTCCAACGCGAGCATTACCGGTGCCTTTCTGTTTGAAAAGCTTGCGATAGCTGCCTTGAACCATGCTGCGGTCTTTCTTTTGAACCGTACCTTGGCGTTGATTGCCGAGATACATGGTCACGACTTCGTGCAAAAGCACTTTGGGAGAATTCACATCCACGTCGAAGATTGCGCTCGGGAGCTCGACTTCACCGATCAATTCGCCTTGGACATTGTATTTATTTGCTTTAACCATTTCTTTCTCCCTATTGTTCCTTATAGAGCAGAACCACGGAATTGCGATGACCGGGGACTGCGCCCTTGATCATGATGAGATTCCGCTCGGCATCTACTTTAACCACGTCTAAATGACGGGTTGTAATTTGTTTATTACCGTGCTGTCCGGGCATCTTTTTGCCTTTGAGAACGCGACCGGGGGTTGCGCTCATGCCGATTGAACCGGTGCCGCGGAAGGACTCATGGCTGCCATGGCTGGAAACAGCAGTGGCAAAACCGTGACGTTTGACAACGCCGGTGAATCCGCGACCTTTGGACTTTGCAGTAACCGTCACTGTCTCGCCGGCTGTAAAGATGTCGGCTTTGAGATCATCACCCGTTTTATAGTCATCAATTTCCTGACCATAACGAGGGCGAAACTCTGTGACGTAGCGGTAATTAGGTGTTCCATGTTTTTTGAAATGCCCTTGCATGGGCTTGCTCACTTTGCGCTCGTGAACTTCTTCAAAACCAAGCTGCCAGGCTTCATAACCGTTTTTTTCGAGAGTGCGCTTGCAAATGATCTTGCAAGGGCCGGCTTGAACAACCGTCACGGGGAATACTTTCCCGTTCTCGTCAAAAATCTGAGTCATTCCAATTTTCTTTCCGATAAGACCGATCATTGTTTAACTCCCGGGATTTGCTTTGATTTCGGCGTGAACACCGGCAGCGAGACTAAGCTTCTTCAAAGCATTGGTAGTCTGTTGCGTGGGATTCACAATCTCGATTAAGCGCTTGTGGACCAACATCTGAAATTGATCCTGTGATTTCTTGTCAACATGGGGTGAACGTAAAATCGTGTATATTGTCCTGTCCGTAGGAAGAGGAATAGGCCCCACAATCTTGGCGCCCGTATTGCGCGTGTTCTTCACAATTTCCTCAACAGCACTGTCCAATAACCGATGGTCATAAGCTTTCAACTTTATGCGAATACGATTCTCTTGTTTACTCACTGAAACCTCCATTTTTTAGGCAGATGACACCTGAAAGGCACACGTGATGCTGAACACAGCTCCGCCTCACTATCAGATGGATAAGCCGTCGGTTTGTTTTCATATTAGTTTGGCTGTCACCAATAAGATGACTGCCGTGATACTCACAATGAGTATCCGGTTTTAAGGATATCATCATTCCTCCTGAAAGATCTATAAGTTCCTGCAAAATTCGGAACTTGTGCTTCGGTGCCCTTGGGCACTTTTTTCATGTTCTATCAAAGAAATTTAAGCCGTCTATTCTGTCAAATAGTTTTTTTACTTATTTGATTTTCATATCCATTATACAGCCTTCAAATGAAGACACAATACGGCTTTCGATAAGCTGTCAGATTGTTTTAATTTTTTCTTATATACCTATGATTTTTGCCTTAAAGAGCTTATGAAAATATAAAGAAAAAGGGCTCTTCTGTGCTGAAAAACCCCTTGATTAGTGCAAAACTATGCAAAAGCTTTATAAATCCGCCCTGCATGAGCCGCTATTTACATGTGAGATATCATCTTATAGACCTGCAAACTCGCATGCCAAAGCTATAACATTCAGTAAAATCATAGTAATCATGACGGAAGAAAACAGTACAATTAGTGTCAAAATTTCCCCAGTGTCCACCGCGTAAGATGCGATATCCGCTACCTTCGCCACCGCTTGGGTTTACTTGAGGTGCATCTTCATAGCCGCCAGGATAGTCCCAACACCATTCCCAAACATTTCCGCTCATGTCGTAGATACCAAGCCCGTTGGGAAGCTTTTGGCCTACGGGTTTGACTCCATCTGTCGTATTATTTCCGTCAAACCAGCCCACTTCATCCAGATCATTTGAGCCACTGTAGAGATAATCAGGATTGTTTGTCGCGCCTCTTGCCGCATATTCCCACTCGGCTTCGGTGGGCAAACGATATCCATTGGCATCCCAATCACAGACAATCTCCCCTTCCATTCCTCCATGTGCCCATTTGTCGAAATCTGTGACACCATCTATACTATAGACAGGGGTGAGATTTTCATGCGCACTACGAAGGTTGCAATATTTTATGGCGTTGAACCAGTTTATGGAATGAATGGGATAGTCATCTCCTAAGCCATATAGATAATGCGGGAGAGAGCCAACCATCTCTTCATATTCGGCTTGAGTGACCTGATATTTTGCCATGTAAAATGGGGAAAGAATGACGCTCATCTGAGTGCCTTCTGCTGAACCCATGAGAAAGTTGCCGCCAGGAACAAAAACCATACCGGCAGGAACGACCGCAGGATCAGTAGGCCTTGTGACATTCTTTTCACAACTAAAAAAAATAAGTGTGAAAAGTAGTACGATGAAAATGCGAAACATGAAATCAAGCTTTTTCATGATATTCTCCTTTCTTTTTCTTAGTGTTTTAATCCTTATTTGTAGTATTCCGCCAATTTGAATCGAAGGCAAAGAGGGGCATTTGACTTTTTTTCAATAGCGAAGTCGGTCATGTTTTCAGTCTAAATTGTTTGACCTATGACCTCACTAAAACAAAAATATACCCAATGCCTTTCCTGTCAATAGAAATATATCAGCTAAGCGGCTAATAATCATAATGATGCGTTCATTATCCAGCACTCTTGAGCCCAAGCGCAAAGCACCGCTTCCTTACTGGGTTCTGGTCATGAT
>DIQS01000007.1:13756-32063 GCA_002427325.1 Cloacimonetes bacterium UBA5456
CATGGGCATGACCACATCATAAGCAGAACATAGGCTGAATGCAGTAAGGAAGGCATAGGGGGAGAATCTTTGCGATAAATATGATATTTTTAAAAAACTGGGCTTATACTCATCTGAAATAGTTGAAGAATATATCTGTAATTGTGTCTAAGATATCTTGTGATTTATCGCCTTCTTTATTGGCTTCTAAGAAAACATCGCCCAGTTTAATAAGTCGCTTCTTAATCTCTTCAGGCAAGCTGTAGATATCCATCATCATGGAGTGGTTGATATCATTAGGCTCAAACTTCTTGAGTCCATTTCCATATTCTCGTCTGTATGAATCCAGCATGTAAATTGATGCATCAGAAATCAGATATGCCACCATCAGGAGCTTATCCTCTTTTGAGGCGTTTCGCAGATGCACACCATGAAAGCAAGTTAAATTAAGCACTCCGGCTTGATTTAGTATGAATCTTGGAGTTTTGCGATTGAAAACACCAATCCACAAATCTGCCGGCAACTTGTTTTCAAGCCTATACCATGGATTTCTTTTTGAGGTAAGATATCTTTTATCAACATCCATCAAGACGCCATAATCTAAATATTTTTCCGTATTGGTATCTGCGTAACGCTCTCCATCAAAGAGATATACTGTTTTGTTTTCTTCCCTTAGTTTTGCTAAATCTTCCAGCGTAAACACGGATGAACGAACATGAGCAGCTTTTGTGATACATGGCAAAAGGGTTTTGGCTGAAATATCATGTTCTTCGGCTTTTTGTTTGTTAAAAGTAAAATAGTCATTGTGACCTGTGGCAATACCTCTGCTAACTTGAGCATAAAACGAAAAAGGCACGACTTTTTTAATCTTATTCTCAGGGGCATCATATCTGTAGTATTCAGACCACTTCTTATTCGGGTCTAATTCGCTATTATTAAAATACTTTAGTCCGTCAACTTGCTTTTCCCGTCCTATTATATCAGTAAGCGAGCTTAAGCAGTCAACATTCTCTATGCTCTGAATACCCACTAAATCCGATGTTCTATCTTTTTGAAGTAAAAGAATTGTGGAAGTAGTCAACACCTTCTCAAATGCCAAGTAATTGCTATCTATCACAAAAATATATCTCAGCACGTTCGTATCTAATAAGAACTTCTTGATCGCAACACCATAATCAGAATTTAGGAATTCTGTGGGCACAATAAAACTTGCTCTGCCCCCTTCTGCAAGATGCACAATAGATTTAATCAAAAACATTACATAAAGATTTGAAGTATATTTAAAAGAATATCCTGTTCTGTTTTCTACTTCACCGATTACTCTCTTATTGTCGTAATCGTGAAACTTCAGATATGGCGGATTGCAGATTATGCCGTCATATTCGTTAGACCAATCATAAAAAATGAAATCCCCCTTGCTTATCTCTATATTAGCATGTGGCTTAAATATGCCTTTTGCAACTTCATAGATGTGATGATCCAATTCTATCCCCGAAATGTGAATATGTTTTGGATTGCAAGCATTTAGAATGAATCTTGAAAATATGCCCAACCCAAAGGCAGGTTCAAGAATTCTTTTAGGGCTATTTTGTAATAGCCAAGAAACCATGAAAGCAGCAATTTTAGGAGAAGTGAAGAATTGTGCATATTTCTTCCTGTGTTCATTTGATTGCGTTTGTATATATCTGTTTTCAAAGGAAGAATCTGTGATAATACGATTTTCAACTACCATTTTGCAATACCGAGGAGGGATTTAATAGAATCAATATTCAGTTTAGCACCGCCTTTTTCAAACACGACATAATATAGTAATTGCCCTCTGGCTAACTCTTTTTTAACACTTGAATGGTCAGGTTCATCCACCTTATGAGCTATTTCACTTGTGCTTCTTGCCCTTATTTTTACGGTTCTCTTGTTCATGTTTCTCACGTCACCTTCGACATAATAAAGTTCATCCTCCATATCAGGTCTTGTTAAGAGGCTTAAAATGTCTAAGAAAGAAATAGCAAATATCTTATCAAAAAATACTTGGAAATAATAATGGGGAACACCGAAATAGTTTATCCAACGATGAACAACCTTTAAGTCTTCCACCTTTGGAGTGATGCTCAAAAAAGACCTCTTTTTTGTGTTATCAAGGTATTTTTTCAATTCTTTTAGTTTATCGTTTAGCTCCCGCAATTCTTCTGTTGCAGTCCAACCCGGCACTCTAAGCGTTATTATATCTACTGACTCTTCAGTGATACTATTTAAAACTGGGATATATTTTGCCTTGTTACCCTGATCTAAAAGATGCCTGTATTCACCTAAGATTACATCTTTTAACTCAATGGCTTTAATGGTATTTTCTCTTATATACTCAGCCATATAATCATCATATTTGTCGATAAGAAACGCACTTGACCGTATTTCTATGCCGGCTATTGCCTGCTTAACGTAATCACACGTGCTATTTACATTATAGTTGCTAATATCCAAGCCTAACTCTTATTGGAAATCTTCTTTACGAAAGATAAGAATATCTGGTCTCTTGCCTATCATTTCAAGTTCGCATCTAAATTCTTCAAAAAACTCTGGGAAGCCGTCATCACCTGCGATAATGTCGTCTGATCTACCATATTTTTGCAGCAACAAAGCTCTGAGAAGTGTTGTTAATAGCATCGGTTACTATCTTCTCCGCCCAATCCCCTTGAGCCTTATTTGTAATAAAATTTGAAGATGCTTGTGTTGGCCTTCTGATTTGCCTATCAGGTTCACTAAGGTCAATCAAAGATTTAGGTATTTTGTTAATCAGCTTATTAATCTCATTGATATAGTTCATTGCGTCCTTCCACTTTGTGTTTTACGTTTTTTTATGCAATTATGTGTCGCAACCTATAATTACAAGCGTTAAATGAATAATAATTTTGTCAACTCATATTTCGGTTAACTTGATTTGTTTATATAAGGCAAATCTCTCTTGAAACAAAAGAGGGGCTGTATTATCACAACCCCTTTTTGATTTATATGTTTGTTGAATCCTACTTCATTAAAACCATTTTTCGGGTCTTTTTGAAATCATTTGTTTCCATGCGATAGAAATACATTCCCGATGCTACGGGCTTGTCTTTATCATCGCGTCCGTTCCAAACGACATTATGGTATCCGGCGTTAAACTCACCGGAGATAAGATTTTTAACGAGCTGACCTTTGGTGTTATAGATTCTGATCGAGGCCTTACCGGGTTTTGCCAAGGAGAAGTTAATCGTCGTGCTGGGATTGAAGGGGTTGGGATAGTTCGTATCCAAGGCTGTGACGAGCTGTGGGCTCAAGTCGTCTTCATTGCTCGGTGGATCAGGGTCAATCATGGTTGGCTCGCCTTCGATGCCATCATAGATCGCGGCAACGTAATATAAGTATTTTCCTTCGATGCTATAAACTTCGTGATAGACCATATTCAAGGATTCTTGAACGACGTCATAGGGACCGCTGTCAAACTTGCGATATACGCGATAGTTTTGCGGGTTGAGAATAGCTGCTTCAGGGGCATTCCAGCTCATGTCGAAAACGGTCTTATCCTCAGAAAGAGTGCTACTGAGGTTTGAGACCGGCGGCATATCGATCAGTGTGAAATCTCTGTTAAGAATCGGCTGTTCGACGGTTATTGCCAGGTTGTGAGAGGTTGAGCTACGATGGAAATCAAGGTTTGCCGTAAGCGAATGAGTTCCATAGGGCAGATATATTCTATATGCGCCAAACTCATCCGGGTTACTTGCAAAATTATTTGTTGCAAAGAGTTCCACCTCTGTGGGGCTGACAATAGAGCTGAGAATCACTGTTCCTTGAATGAATCCTGTCTTTTGATGGACATTGCTAATCGTAAAATCATCAATATACCAACCGCGGCTGTTGTAGTTATCATCCGAACCGAGACGGAAACGGATCATAATCTTTTGGTTTGCATAGTTTGAAAGATCAAACAAAGCGTTTGTCCACACTGAGCTTTCCCCTGTCCAGCCAGGCTGGTTGTCGAGTCCGGGTATGCTTGTGTTGTCATATCCATCCAGCGGGGTCATGAGTTCCCATGTGAGTCCGTTATCCACGGAAATGCTCACATTCACACCGTCTTGACCGTTATCCAGCTCATAATAGTGCATAAAGCTAAGCTGGCTATTTTCTTTCAGATAGTATTCCGGAGAGTAGAGGTAATATTGCACGAGGTCATCGTAGTTGCTATTTAGTCCGGTTGCCCAGAGCTTCGTTCCACTGAAGGGGGTAATACCTTCGGGGACGCCCCATTCCCAACCGGTTTCGCCGATGAATCCACCGTTATTGAGTTCAAAGTCCTCATAGACTCCTTCGATATTATAAGGAATCGCGAGCGGGATTTCAAGAACATCACCACTGTTATAGCTCAAACTGAGATTCAGGGGCAGGAAAGTGCCAGAGCCGCTCTCACCGGAAAATTCGAGATCAAAGACCAACTGCATAATGCGATTTGGCATGATTGTGATGTCCGTAATCTCGGGATTGAGTATGCTGATATTGGGAACATCCGTGCTGAGGAATGCACTCACATTTCTGGCGATAGCATCACTTTGGTTGCGGATATTCACCACATATTTGATGCTTTCATCGATGCCTACGACGCCGTTGTAATCGCCGGCATAGTCGTCAATCATCTGAGAATGGAAGCCCAGAGAAGGAGCAACTACTTGGATGCTGAACTGTCTTTCCCATTCATCGAGCCCGGTGGAGATGATCAGATTAAAATTGATCAAATAATTGCTGGGGCAGGCTTCTGAGACCTTGAAAAGGAAGGGGGTGCTGTTAACGGAATTATCTCCCACACCCAAGGGGTGGTATTCGGAAACATCATTGTATATTGTGACAAAGGGATCGTTGGATACGAGGGTTGCAGAAACGTTTTCCACGCCCATGTTGCCACTGTTTTTGAGCAAGATTCCGAGTTCCACTTCTTTACCTGGGGTAACGATATCGTCTTCCACGGCGATATATGTTTCCACAATCTCAAGATTTGCTTCTTCATAGTAGGTAGGGATTGTTGAAATATAGAGGGCAGTCCCATTTTCGAGAGGAGCTGCCGCTGTGGGATAGGTGTTGTTAAAGGTATATTCCAATCCGCGGGTTCCGGTGTGGTCTTTGATGCCGATGGTGCAATAGTTTCCATGGCGACCGCCGCTTTGGGAGTCCACGTTGTTGAAGGTCTGATATTGGAACTTGATTGGTCCATCGCCGAGACTCGTGGCGTGATAGACCTGGTCATAGAGGATTACTTGGAAGGTTTCCACACTTGTTCCATTTTTACCGTTTTTCATGTTATACCATTCGATGATGAAGAGCTTGCGTCCACGATCATAGAAGGTATAGACTCCGCTTCCGTTGTGAATTGCAAGGTCATCCCAGAAGGGGGCTATCATAGGGTTGGGACCCATGGGGCCGGGGAGGCGGAAGTTTCTAAATTCTGCGTTTTCGGTTACACCCAAGCCGATGAAGCCATTTGAGCAAACCGTGATTTGGCTATATAGTTCGCCATAGAATTTGAATTGGAAAGGAAGGTTTACCACGGCTAATGCTTGTGAACCGACTTGGTCGCCTTCGTTGCTTGAGTTATAGGGGTCTGTTAAAGTCAGAGCTGTCCCCTGTCCCCCGAGAGGTGTGGCAATCTCAGTCCAGTTATAGCTGGGGCACTCCGGATAGCCTACGTCTGTCACATCATAGATCACATATCCATATTCGCAGGGACCGAGCGGATCGTGCTCAGTGGCTTCACCCACGGTGAGCGTGAAATATACCGTCTGTTCAAATCCGTCATCATTATAGAGACGCACGCGCAGCGGCATAACCATTCCCGGTAAGGTTTGCGGACGTTGCCAAACCGTGAAATCTGCCATGATGATGGCGGGATCGTTGCCGATGGCTGCGGGGATTTCGCCAACTTCATAGCTTCCTTCTATCACGGAAAGGAGATGGTTTTCAGTGTATAGACGAGCATGCACGCCTTCAACGCTGACTTCACTGATATTGTTGAGGGCAACCGTGATGACACGCTCTTCGTCGGGATCGAGTGCTCCATTGGGATCACTGATCACGTGTAGATCATTAAAAATGAGTTCTACTGCTTCTACGGGCATAAATTCGGAGATGTCATATTCGTTATCATCGTCGTCGGTGAGGAGAATATGGAGGCGAACCATGCTGTTGGGCGGGGTTGCGGGATCGATTTGGATGAGGATGGGCTCGATGTTATCTACGACCACCATGCTGTGGGCATCGGGATAGCTGACTTCGGGATTGAGGATTTCAATGAATGGGCTATCCGAGACAATGGTGCCGCTGATTCCCGTAACGGTATTATCACCGGTATTTACAAGTCCCAAAGTGAGAGCAATGGTCTCACCGGCAGTGGCGATGCCGTTGCCGTTTCCGACGGTTCCTTCATCGTTGTCATCGTCAACCAGAACCGTTGCAGGGATAAGAGTTCCGGAGCCATCGATGGTAATATTTATCTGTGTAGGTTTGCAATCGTGTTTGCTAACCGTCATCGCTGCGTTTCCGGCGATGAGATTTTCGGGAAGCTGGAGAATGAGCAGACCTGCTTCGTCGGTATAACCGCGGGCGAGAATACCCGTTCCCATAGAAATGGTGACAGCTGCACCTGCAACAGGCTCGTCATCCTGATTGGTCACCAAAACATCCATAAGAGAGAGACCGACGGGGATGGTGGTATTTGTTGTGACTGTCAATGCATCGGGAATGCCGACAAATACTTCAACGGTAGGATCACCCATAAGGTTACACCAACCGGAAAACTTATCGACGCTTGACGGAGAAGACACTCCAAAAACTTGATGGAGGAAAAGCTTTCCGTGGAGGAGGGCTTCGCCCATGGTGCGCATGCCTTGCCCAAACACTCCTTCAAAGATACCGCCATGAATGGTGTTGTTAAAGGTTGTTTGGGTGCTGGAGGTTGCCATGCCAATGCACGTGACGGCGCCTTTGGGGCTTGCGTCCGTTCCGAGGCGGATAAATTGCTCAGACTCGGCAAGACCGTTGAAGTTTCCTGTTCCACAGGTGATCACCACAGCGTGAATCAGCTTTGGCCCATTGTTTATATCACTTTCAGAAGGCGGAACAAAGTCGATGTATCCCCTAAAACTGTAGAATGCAACACCGTTTGTCATGGCAGGGTTTGCAATGTGGGTGCTGGTGCCATCTGAATAGGCTTCGGTAAAGGTATATTCGGGATTCACACTGAGGGCAATTTCCTTGATATATTTATTGATATACATCGTTGAAATGCCGGAAGGTTGCCAGTCCCCGATGAGCAACATGCGATTCAGCCAGTCTGCGTTGCTGAGGTTAATATTTTTCTCGTAGGTAAATCCTTTGCTGACGAGATTCGAAAACTGTGCGAGGTTTTCCACAGAGATTCTGCCGATGAAGACATCACCAAGACTGTCCTCGGTGTTCATAAATGAATATGGATAGTCACTCGAGCCGCTCGTAACCGTCCAGCAGGGGATGGGATAGCTGCCGGTTGTATCTCCGATGAGGATCACAAAATCCGGACGGGTGGCAAGGTTGGTATATCTGCCGCGGATAAAAGTCTGGATTGCGGTGGTGCTTGTTCCTGCTTGTTGGGTGGAAAAAACATCCACGTCCGCACCTTTCTGTTTTTTCCAAAGAACAAAACCGTTGAGCAAAGCTTGGAATGAAGCATCAGTGGAATGTCCATAGATAACGAGATAGCGAGGCGGAGTGTTTGCATGCATGGCATAGCGATATTGATCGTAGTTCAAGATAAAAGAATCATATATCTTGTCAAAGCTGGGAGAAATGTATTCTACCGGCCCGGGCAATTCATTTACACCGGGTTCCGAGCTGAAATTCAACCGCATACGGATGTTGTTGCGCACGGTGAGCTCTTGGGTTTCGGCATTATAAGAGAAAGGATTGATCTGCACCGTGATTATGCGCAATTCGCGGAGAATCATAGGGTCGGTATATTGAACTATTTCCTCGGGATAGTTGATGTTTCCGCTATAATAATCTTGGTTTATAACAAAGGCTTTGGGGGCTTCCATATTGTCTCCCTGCTGAACAGGATAGGCATTATAGGAAGTTAGAACGCTTTGTGCGGAATCGAGAATTTCAATATTGACCTTGCCTTGGTGCGGAATTGCAACACTGGTGGTAATGAAAGGCAGTTCCGGATATCCGCTCTTCATCAATGAAGGGGCACCCGGAAGGGCAATTTTGTGGAAGGTTTGGTTTGAGCTGAGTACTTCCTCAACTTCAAAGGTCGGCAATTGGAAATTAATCTCCATTTTGCTCTGATCCGAACTAAGTATCTCGAAGGTGGAGTTGAATGAACTAAAGCACTCCTGCTCTGCGTCGGTGGCAAAAGCAAGCCCTAAAAGCAGGCTCACTACCAAAAGCAAACATAGTTTTTTCATCGGTCATCCTCATATTGGATTGGTTTTCTTAAGTATTATGCAAGTTTCGTTCCGTAATATCATAATAATACATGATATTGTTGGTTATACAATTAAAAGACTTGAAAGTGTGGTAAATGGCGGCGCTATGCACCTTCAAAGAAAATTCAAAACGATAAGATATAAAAGTATTGCTTGCAGCCGTCATAGGCAATTCCTTTTATATTCTACACTACTGGAAGTCCCAAAATCTTCAGCATAAACATCACGGGCGGGAAGATGATTTTGCCGATGATGTTAATGCGTAAAAGATTGGAGGCTATGAGAATTATAAATAAATAGAGCATGCCTTTGCGTTCAAAGGCTGCCCACTTAAAAAAAGCTTCGTCGGTGAGAAACATTCCCACGACCTTGGAGCCATCTAAGGGAGGGAAGGGGATAAGATTAAAAAACGCTAAGATGAGATTCATGAATACTACAAAGTAAACAATGTATTGAATAGAAGGCAATTTGATCAGGTGGAAAATGAGACTGAAAACAATGGCGACCAAGATGTTTGACAAAGGCCCTGCCAGTGCGGTAAGTCCGCTGTCTCGCTTGATGTTCTTGAAGTTGTAGGGATTAAAAGGCACGGGTTTGGCATATCCCCAGACAACACCAAGGCTGAAGTAAAAGAGCAAAGGGAGAATAATCGTTCCGAAAATATCAATGTGTTTACGCGGATTGAAGCTCAGCCTTCCTGCACGTTGGGCAGAGTCGTCGCCCAAAGCATAAGCGGCAAAAGCATGGCTTACCTCGTGGATAATGATGCTATAAAATACGATGACAATGATCAGCGCATTGGAAATCAGGCTTGAGAAACTCATTGATCTGAACACTTTTTGCGTAAGCGGATGAATTTTCTCTTACCGGCTCTGAGAACTGAGTTGTCGAAGATCTTAATTTCGGCGTCAAAAGAGTTTATTCTTTCGCCATCAATGCTTACCCCACCACCGGTTATTAAACGCTTGGCTTCGCCGTTGGTCGCACACAATCCGCTGTCCACCAAGAGCTTCACTATCCAGATATCATTAGCTTCAGGTGTGTATTCAGGCATCTCGTCGGGGATTTCTTTCTTGGAGAAAAGCTTTTCAAAGCCATCCTGTGCCGCGGCTGCTTCGGCTTCACCGTGGTAGATTTTCACCACTTCGTAAGCGAGCTTTTTCTTGAGGATCATCGGGTTTGTGCCCTTATCCAGCTCGGCTTTGATCCTTTCTATCTCATCACTGTCGTAGTAGGCAGCATAGGTATAATAGTTTATAATCAGGCTATCCGGGATCGACATCACTTTACCATATTTGTCGGCAGGGGTGTCAAACACGGCAATGTAGTTGTTCAAAGATTTGCCCATTTTGTTTACACCATCCGTGCCCAAAAGTATGGGTGAAAGCACGGCGACCTGCTGTTCCATGCCATAATAACGTTGCATGTCACGTCCGCAGAGGATGTTGAACTTCTGCTCGGTTGCGCCCAATTCCACATCGCTCTCTACAGCAACGGAATCATAGCTTTGGAGAACGGGATACATCAGCTCGTGCATGCCCAGTGAAAGTCCCTGTTCATAGCGCTCGCGGAAGGTGTCGTGAGCCATGAACTGAGCTAAGGTGAATTTGCCTAATATCTGCAGAACGTCTTTGAGCGTCATACCGGAAAACCATTCGCTCTGATAGCGAACTTCGGTCTGCTCGGGTTTGAGGATGGTGTAGAGTTGCTGTACATATTTCTCGCTGTTTGCGCGAACTTGGTCATAAGTCAGTGGCGGGCGAGATTCATCGCGTCCTGTGGGATCGCCGATCTGCGCGGTAAAGTCCCCGATGATGATCACGCCGGTGTGTCCCAAATCCTGAAAATCACGCATCTTGCGGATAGGAACGAGGTGTCCGATGTGAATCTCATGACCGGTGGGGTCTATGCCATATTTGATACGGAGCGGCTTTCCGCTTTTGACGCTTTTGGCGAGTTTTGCCTTTAGCTCGTCCATTGGTATGATCTCTTCTGCACCTTTTGAGATCAGTTTCAATTCTTTTTCAAAGGTCATTTATAATCACTTCCTAAATCAACTTTACGATGTGCGTCAGATTCTTTGCATTAGGATATCTTGTCAAGAAAAACAGGGTTTTGTTTTATTTCAGATTTCAGGGACAATAGAAAAAGAGCCCTCATCCTGCGACGAAGGCTCTTTCACTTGTGATATTTCTACCATCTAAGATGGGCAAAAGCTTTGTTTGCTTCAGCCATCTTGTGGGTTTCTTCACGTTTCTTGATCGATGCGCCTTCTTTTTTGTGGGCTGCCATAAGCTCTGCTGCGAGCTTTTCGACCATGGACTTTTCACTGCGTTTGCGGGCGTTGCCGATCAGCCATCTAAAGGCGATCGCTTGTCCGTTTTTATCGTTCACTTCCATGGGGATCTGGTAGTTTGAACCGCCAACGCGGCGAGAAACAACCTTCACCTGCGGGCGAACATTTTCAAGCGCAGATTTGAAGATTTCAAGCGGATTCTGCTTGGTCTTTTCTTCGATAATGTCAAAAGCACCATAAACTATCTTCTCAGCGAGGGACTTTTTGCCCTGCACCATGAGACAATTCATGAACTTAGTTAGAACTACGTCGTTGTAGATTGGATCCGGAAGTACTTCGCGAACGATTGCTTTATGTTTTCTGCTCATTACTCATTCTCCTACTTTTTCTTAGGACGCTTGGTTCCATATTTGGAGCGTGAATTTGCGCGGTCTGCAACGCCGGCAGTATCCAAAGCTCCGCGAACGACATGATAGCGAACACCGGGAAGGTCTTTCACACGACCACCGCGAACGAGCACGATGGAGTGTTCTTGCAGGTTATGGCCTTCACCGGGAATATAAGCGGTGACTTCATATCCGTTTGTGAGACGGACACGTGCAACTTTACGAAGAGCCGAGTTGGGTTTTTTGGGCGTACTCGTATATACGCGAGTGCATACTCCGCGCCTTTGCGGACATCCCATAAGCGCCCTGTTTTTCTTTCGAACCTCAACCGTGGATCTTCCTTTTCTGATCAGTTGGTTAATTGTTGGCACTGATTTTCTCCTTACTTTTTTGCATCTATATTATACTTAGAAATCGAGGATATCCTCAAGCTCTTCGCTTTCTTCCGCATGCGCCAGCTTGTTGATGATCTGGGCAACGGTTTCGCTCTTAGCAAGAGATTCCTTGATCATGTTGTTATATTTCTTTGTTCCGGTTCCCACAGGGATTCTATGGCCGAGGATAATGCTTTCCTTGAGGCCTTCGAGGAGGTCTACGCTGCCTTCGATGGCGGCTTTGGTGAGAACCTTGGTAGTTTCTTGGAACGAAGCCGAAGAGAGCCAGCTATCGGTGAGCAAAGATACCTTGGTGATTCCCAAGAAAAGCTGCTCAAACTGGGCAGGCTGCTTGCCGAAGTTGATGGCTTCACGGTTTTCTTTTTCCACGCGAACTTTGTCCACAACCTCACCTTGGAGGAAGCTGGTGCTCCCGCTATCGGTGATGCGAACTTTCTTAAACATCTGACGGATGATAACGCTAACGTGTTTGTCGTCAATCTTCACGCCCTGCTTGCGATAGATCTCTTGAATCTCGTTGAGAATATTGAGCTGGGCTTCGATGACGCCTTTGACGAGCATATCGTGAGGATCAAGCGGGCCGTCTGAAAGAGCGTCTCCGCTCTCCACTCTATCGCCTTGATGCACGATGATGCGCTTTCCGGTGGGGATGGAATATTTGCGTCCGGCGAGTGCTTCGCCTTCGTTCACAACTTCACCGTTTTCAACGATGCTTTCCTGCTCTGCGGGAACCAGATAGCGAATGCCGCAAAGAGGCATGCCTTCTTTGACTGTTTCGCCCTCGTTAACGATGATGTCCATACCCTTAGGAATGACATATTCCGTAGGAGTCTGCTTGCGACGTCCCACTTGCACCACGGTTTTCTTGCCTTCGATGACGATAGTTGCTTTGCCACCATTGGTTGCATACACCGTCTTTTTGGAAAGCACGTAGATATATTGGTTTTTGTCTTCATCCACTTGGACAACGACTTGGCCGTCATTTGGAGCAAAGAGACCATTTGGCGGGGTGACAAATATATCACGACCGGTCTTGCGCAAGCCACCAATAGTGACGATTCCGTCGATATCGGTGATGCAGGCTTTATCCTTCGGAGTTCTGGCTTCAAAGAGGTCTTGAACCCTGGGCAAGCCGCCGGTAATGTCTCGCTGTTTGATGGTCATTCTGGAAGTTTGACCAAGGATGTCTCCTTGATGCACAAAGCTTCCGTCTTCCACGCGCACTACCAAGCCGGCAGGGAGCGGGATGAGTCTGAAGTTGCCATCTTCTGCCATAATCTTAAATTGCGGCTGTTTCTTGCGGTCTTTGGATTCGATGATTGTGATATCCCTGCTGAAGGTGATATCGTTATATTCTTCTTTGAACGTAATATCTTTGATGAAGTGTTCATATTGGAGCTGTCCCTTTGCGGTCGAGATCAAGGGGTTGTTGAACTGGTCCCAAGAAAGTAGTTTGGTTCCGGCAGTGACCACATCTCCATCCTGAACGTGAACCGTTGCGGCATATTCCACACGGTATTCTTCGAGGACTTTCTTTTCGTCTTCCTTATCCACGATGAAGAGGTGTCCCAAGTGCGATACCGAGATCATCTCCTCTTGCTGGTTTGTAACCGTATTCATCCGGTCAAAGCGGACGATACCGTCGTTATTGGAAGCGATTTCGGCAAGGTCGGTTGCGGTTGAAGCAGCTCCACCGATGTGGAAAGTTCTCAGGGTGAGCTGAGTTCCGGGCTCGCCGATGCTCTGAGCTGCGATAACGCCGACAGGATCGCCGATAACAGCAGGCTTAAGGGTTGCGAGGTTGCGACCATAGCATTTTGCGCACAAGCCTTTCTCTGCCTCACAAGTGAGCACACTGCGCACATAGACGCTGATCATGCCATGATTTTGAAGCATGCGTGCCATCTTGTTGGAGATCTCTTCTCCGGCTTGAACTAAGACTTCACCGGAAACGGGGCTAACAATGTCTTCAACGGCATAGCGTCCTTGAATTCTCTCAGCGAGGCTCTGGACTATCTCGTTGCCTTCTTTGAGAACCGTCATCTGCACGCCGCGAGCCGTTCCACAATCTTCCATTGTGATGATGGCGTTTTGAGCAACGTCCACAAGACGACGGGTGAGGTATCCTGCGTCTGCCGTCTTAAGAGCTGTATCCGCAAGTCCTTTACGTGCGCCGTGAGTAGAGACGAAGTATTCCAAAACGGTGAGACCTTCTTTGAAGTTCGACTTAATCGGGGTTTCGATCACGTCTGCTCCGCCGCCGGCACCGATCTTGGAAGGCTTATCCATGAGTCCGCGCATTCCGCCAAGCTGTTTGATCTGGTCTTTCGAGCCACGAGCTCCGGATTTATACATCATATAGATGGAGTTCAATCCCTTTCTGGAGCGTGAAAGCTCGTCCATCATCTCGTCGGTGACGTGAACCGTGGTCTTTTTCCAAGTATCCACAACGCGTCCCATACGCTCGTTTTCGGTGATTCCGCCCTTTTGGTGGAGGTCCCAGATCTTGTTGACTTCTTCTTCGCTGGCCTCGATGATCTCGTCTTTGCGACTGGGTTCAACGATATCGCCGAAGCTAAAGGTGACACCTGCACGGGTGGCATAGGAGAAGCCTAAATCTTTGAGCTCGTCCAAGAATTCAGCCGTGCGGGATTGACCTACTGCTTCATAGCAAATCATTGCCAAATCATTGATTTTGCCTTTGTCATAGGTGATGTTTTGGTAGCCCACTTCAGGCGGGATGATTTGGTTGAAGATCACACGACCGACTGTTGTGATAACATATTTGCCATCAATAATCACGCGAATCCAGCTATGTAGGTCAAGATCGCGGTTTGCTTCATCATCGCCTTTGACGCTGTGGGATTGCTCCTGAGATTCATAGGCGGCGAGGACTTCATCCGGGCCATAGAAGTGGCGCAACTTATCCAACTCTTCCGGGGCATCGCTTTCTGTCATGGTGAGATAATAGCATCCCAAAACGATGTCTTGGTTTGCAGCCATGGCAAGGCGTCCGTTTGCGGGAAGGAGCAAGTTTCGAGTAGAGAGCATGAGCACTCTGGCTTCGATCTGCGCTTCTAATGATAGCGGGATATATACACCCATCTGGTCTCCATCGAAGTCGGCGTTATAAGGCACGCAAACCATGGGATGGAGCTGGATGGCTTTGTTATCTGTAAGAACGGGCATAAACGCCTGTATTCCCAATCTGTGCAGGGTGGGAGCGCGGTTGAGAAGAACGGGATAGTCCTTCACGACGTCTTCCAAAATGCTCCAGATTTCAGGCTGTTTGCGTTCAATGAGTTTCTTTGCATTTTTGATCTTATCTGCTTCGCCCATCTTTTGCAAGCGTTCAATGAGATAGGGCTTAAAGAGCTCCACAGCCATCTCTTTGGGCAAGCCGCATTGATAGAGTTTGAGCTCGGGACCAACCGTGATCACAGAGCGTCCGGAATAGTCAACACGCTTTCCGAGCAAGTTTTGACGGAAGCGTCCTTGTTTTCCCTTGAGCTGATCGGTGAGCGATTTGAGCGCACGGGTGCCGCGACCACGCACGGGGCGTGCCTTTCGGCTGTTATCGATCAATGCATCCACAGCTTCTTGAAGCATGCGCTTTTCATTGCGGAGGATAACTTCCGGTGCGCGGATCTCAAGCAAACCTTTGAGGCGGTTGTTGCGTGTGATCACTCTGCGATAGAGATCGTTAAAGTCTGCCGTAGCAAAGCGTCCACCTTCCAGAGGAACCAGCGGGCGTAGCGTGGGCGGCAAGACGGGCAATGCTTCCAAGATCATGTGAGCAGGATTATTCCCGCTACGAATGAAAGCATCGACTATTTTCAGCTTATTGATCAACTTCTGTTTTCTCAGCGTTGATTCTTCAAATTTGAGTCGCGTTCTCAGGTCGAGAGCTTCGTTCTTGAGGTTTATTCCTTCCAAGAGCTCTTTAATTGCTTCGGCACCCATCTTAGCGATGAAGTTTGAGCCGACCTTATCACGGATCTCGAGATATTCATCAACTTCCAAGAGTTCCATCTTTTCATAGGGGCTATCGCCGGGATCGATGACGATGAAAGACTCATAATAGAGCACGCGCTCGAGGTTCTTGATCGTCATATCCAAAAGCGTTCCTATCTTTGAGGGAGCGGATTTCACGAACCAGATGTGGGCAATCGGAACTGCCAAATCGATGTGTCCCATGCGAGTGCGGCGTACGCGGCTACTCGTCACCAGAACGTTACATCTTTCACATGTCGTGTTTTGGAAGCGTTTCTTCTTATATTTGCCGCATGAGCATTCATAGTCTCTTTCCGGGCCAAAGATGCGCTCACAAAAGAGTCCATCTTTCTCCGGCTTGAGGGTTCTATAGTTGAGGGTGTCCGGCTTGGTCACCTCTCCATGCGACCATTCATTGATTATCGTTTCGGGGGAAGCGATCTTGATCCTGACTGCATCATAGTCATTGGGGCGAATATCACGTTTTATTTCTTTCATCTGTCTTCCTCCCTATTATTTATAATCCTGTTCTTTGACAAATTCGATGTCGAAGCCCAGAGATTTGAGCTCACTCACAAGCACGTTAAAGCTTTCCGGAACGCCTGCTTCGGGCGGATTCTCTCCGCGCGTGATCGCCTTGAAGGCATCATTGCGTCCGTCAACGTCGTCACTCTTAATGGTGAGCATTTCTTCCAGAACGTGTGCCGCACCATAGGCTTCCAGTGCCCAGACTTCCATCTCACCCAAACGCTGTCCGCCGTGCTGAGCTTTTCCGCCCAGAGGCTGTTGCGTGATGAGGGAATAAGGGCCTGTGGAGCGTGCGTGCATCTTGTCTGCCACGAGGTGATTGAGCTTCATCATATAGATGACGCCAACCGTCACTCTTTCTTTGAAAGGATTTCCCGTTTTGCCATCATAGAGGACGGTCTTGCCATCGTCTTGATAGCCCGCAGCACGGAGCTCATTACGGATATCCTCGTTTGAAGCACCGTCAAAGATGGGCGTTTCCACTTCAAAACCCAAGGTCTTTGCTGCAAGACCGAGGTGAGTCTCCATGATCTGTCCGATATTCATTCTGGACGGAACGCCAAGCGGGTTCAGAACGATGTCAACCGGTGTGCCGTCTTCCATGAAAGGCATGTCTTCGATGGGCGCAACGATGGAGATGACGCCTTTGTTTCCATGACGTCCTGCCATCTTGTCTCCCACCTCGATTTTCCGCTTTTTGGCAACATAGACTTTCACCATCTTGCGGATGCCATAAGGAAGCTCGTCCCCGTGTTTGATGCGTTCGCGGGATTTCTTATATATATTTTCACTCTGCTCGAGAGACTGGCGGATCTTCAGAACGATATCTTGATAGATGAGATCGTTGACAGCGGGGTCTTCCACCATCTCCACGTCCAAATCCAATCTGCGGAAATTGATGCGCTCGATATCATCTTTATTGATCTTCTTACCGGGTGCAATAAAGCTTACGCCGGTCTTTTCGTCCCAGATCGTTTTTGCCTTTTGTCCCAAGAGTATTGCAGTGAGTTTTTCTTCTTTAAATTCTTCGACCTTCTTGCGTCTGAGAGCAAGATCGGCTTTGAGCTTTTGGATTTTGTCCTCATGCTCTTCTTCCATATCTGTGCCGTCTTCGAGACGAGAGAAGACCTTAACATCAATCACAACACCTTCCATGCCCGGCTTAGCTTTCAGCGAGCTATTGGTGAAATCACCGGCACGATCGCCAAAGAGTGCGCGCATGAGGTTTTCTTCCGGAGAAGGATCGATCTCAATGCTTTTTGGCGTGACCTTACCGACGATGATATCACCGGCTTCGATCACGGAACCCACGCGGATGATTCCCGTCTTATCCAAGTTACGAAGAGCATGTGAGGGCACGTTTGGAATGTCGTATGCCAGCTCTTCCTTGCCATTTTTCACCGTGCGCACCAGAACTTCCATCTCTTCAATATAGATGGACGTGAGGGTGTCTTCGCGGGCTACTTTTTCGCTGAGAACGATAGCGTCTTCATAGTTATAGCCATACCAAGGCATGAAGGCAACCATCATATTGGTACCCAGCGCAAGACGATTGTCTTCCACGCAAGCGCCGTCCGAGAGCGGCTGACCTTTGCGAACCGTGTCACCAACGCGCACGATAGGGCGTTGATTTGCACAGGTATCTTGGTTTGTGCGAACAAACTTCTTGAGATTGATGCGACTCCCCACTCCGAGATAGAGTGCTTCGTCTTTTTCATCAAGTGCTTTCAGATCGATATGCGAGGATGTGACGCTCACAACCTTGGCATCAAAAGGAGCAATCGCCAATTCGGAAGAGTCCTGAGAGACGATTCTTTCCATTCCCGTGCCAACGATGGGAGCTTGCGGATTGATCAGCGGAACGGCTTGGCGTTGCATGTTTGAACCCATCAGCGCACGGTTTGCGTCGTCGTGCTCAAGGAAAGGAATCATCGATGCCGAGACGGAGACCATCTGCTGCGGCGCAACATCCATATATTGCACATCTTTAGGGCTGACCTGAATGAAGTCTCCTCTATCACGAGCAAAGATCAATTCATCCGTAATCTTACGGTCATCATCCAGATGGAGGTCACATTGTGCGATGACAAATTTGTCTTCTTCGCTGGCGTCCATATAGACGTATTCATTTGTCACATATCCATCCACAACCTTACGATAGGGCGTTTCTATGAAGCCTAAATGGTTGATGCGACTATAGATGGCAGGAGACACGATGAGACCGATGTTTGGTCCTTCCGGAGTTTCGAT
>DIQS01000007.1:32226-33130 GCA_002427325.1 Cloacimonetes bacterium UBA5456
GTTTGGTCCTTCCGGAGTTTCGATGGGACAGATGCGGCCATAGTGAGTGGCATGCACGTCACGAACTTCAAAGCCGGCTCTATCTCTTGCCAATCCACCGGGACCAAGCGCAGAAAGTGCGCGCTTATGTCTGATTCCGGCAAGCGGATTTGTTTGTTCCATGAATTGTGAGAGCTGACCGGTGAGGAAAAAGCCCTGCACGATGTTGATCAATGCATTGCTATTCACGAGGTCATGAACCGTCACTTCATCAATATTGGAAATCGCCATGCGCTCTTGAATAATGCGCGAGATGGTGCTCAATCCATTATAATATTGGTCCTGCAACAGTTCTCCCACCGTTCTCACTCTACGATTTGAGAGATTATCTATGTCATCCACTTCGTCATCATCGTTATAGATGCTGACCAGTGTCTTAAATATATGGATAAAGTCCACGAGCGTGAGCGTCATCTGATCTTCATCAACCTCGACTCCGAGGCGTGTGTTGATCTTATATCTGCCCACTGCTCCCAGATTATATCTTTTTTCATTAAAGAACATCCTTTCCACGAGCTGTTGAGCTGCCTCGATGGGAGCTTCTTCGCCGGGACGGATCAGATTATAGAACTTTGCCAAGGCTTCTTCGCGATTGATAGTGGGGTCTTTGGCAATCGTGTTTTCCAAAACCTTACGCACCAATTCATAGTCATAATTGACCACCTCAACTTGGTTAATCTTATGTTCTTTAAGCAGTTTGGTGAGGGTGTCGCCCACTTGCTCATTTGCAAAAGCCAGCGGTTCATCCATCCCCTCTATTCTGATATCGCAAAACAGATGTTTGTTTTTTGCGTCGGCGAGGCTGAGAGTCTCGCTTTCATAAAATGTATTCCTCAGGTCTTGGTTTTCAGAAATACCAATGGCT
>DIQS01000007.1:33302-38928 GCA_002427325.1 Cloacimonetes bacterium UBA5456
AGAAATACCAATGGCTCTGAGTAATGTCGTTACCGGCAATTTGCGACGCTTGTCTATATGCACATACATAACGTCGTGTATGTCTATGCCAAATTCCAGCCAACTCCCGCTATATGGAATGACTTTGGCAGAATAAAGAGTCTTGCCGGAGGGGTGTTTTTCTTCAGAAAAAAAGACGCCCGGTGAACGCTGTAATTGGGAAATAATTACACGTTCTGCACCGTTCACGATGAATGTCCCTTGTTCCGTAACAAGAGGAATCTCGCCCAAGAACACATCTTGTTCGAGGGTATCTTTGTGCAGACGCTCCTCTTCGGTTGTTTCAAACACAGAGAGACGAAGCTTTGCTTTAAGCGGAGCCTGATAAGACAGGTTGCGCTCACGGCATTCGTCTATAGTATATTTTTCCTGAAGCACATTGTATTCGATGAACTCCAAAAAGAAGTTTCCTTTGTTATCTTCTATCGGGAAAGTGGATTCAAAAACTGCCTGCAGTCCCTTCTTTTCTCTGCGCTGCGGATGTATATCCTTTTGCAAGAAATCGTTGAAGGAATCCACCTGCATTGCCAGAAGATTTGGAATCTCAACTTCCGGAATTCCCAGCTCGGCAAATCTTGACGAAACGCGGGAATAACTTTTGATCTTTCTCAAAAGCTCACTCCTTTGTGCCCTTACGGCACAGTAGCTTGGGTTGATTATATTGCAATCTTTTCACTTATATGCCTGCGACTATTGTGTTGCCGGATATTTTCAGAATAACAGTAGTAATATCTTGCCAAATCTTGTATAAATAGCTAAATCAGGCCAAAAAAAGTCGTGATGACTTTTTTTGGACCTGAATCTTGGCTATTTGCCAATTATTTGAGTTCGACTGATGCGCCAGCGTCTTCAAGTTTCTTTTTGATTGTTTCGGCTTCTTCTTTTCCAACCTTTTCTGAGATCGGCTTCGGAGCGCTATCAACCAAATCTTTTGCTTCTTTAAGACCTAAGCTGGTAATCTCGCGAACAACCTTGATAACGTTGATCTTCTTATCGCCTGCACTGGTCAGGATAACGTCAAATTCTGTCTGTTCTTCCTTCGCTTCTGCAGCACCACCGGCGGGAGCAACCATTGCAGCAACTGGGGCAGCAGCGGATACGCCGAATATTTCTTCCATTTCTGAGACGAGTTCTGAAAGCTCAAGAACGGTCATTTCTTTGATCAGATCAATCACTTGTTGTTTTTTATCGGACATCATTTCCTCCATAGGATATATGAATAATTATTTTTTTTTAGCTGGCATCAGCTTTGTTTTTAAGCGCATCCACAGCATAGATAAATTTGCGGATTATGCCTTGATTTACCGCCATAAAACCGGTAAGCGGAGCAGACATACTGCCCAAAACCTTGGCCAAAAGTTCCTCGCGTGAAGGAAGATTTGCCAAAGCAACCAATTGTTTGTTATCAAATACGTGGCCTCCCACGTATCCGGCCTTGAAACTTGGAAACTCAGCGTTTTCCATTACCTCTTTAATGAATTTGGATACAGTCTTGGCTCCCGAAACTTCGTCGATCTTGCTGATGGCTACTGCCGTAGGACCAACGAGATACTCGTCCAAATCTGTAATTCCCAGTTCATTAAGTGCCAGTTTGAGCAGGGTGTTTTTTTGCACCAAATAGTCCACTTCTTCTGTGCGGAACCGATTGCGCAGCTCATTTACCTGTTCGATGTTAATTCCCTTGTAATCCACAAGTACGATCGCCTTTGCGTCTTTCAGTCTTTCGACCAGGCTCTTAACCAAATCTACTTTGTACTGTTGAACCATTTCTAAATCCTCCTTTTAGCTCTTCGCTTCCAGGGTTGCGCTTGCGATCTGTAACTTGATTCCGGGTCCCATGGTCGTGCACATCGTGATGCTCTTGATATAGGTTCCTTTCAGTGCGGCGGGGCGCTCTTTGAGGATGGCACCGATAATGACTTTAATGTTGTCCTTGAGTTGGACTTCGCTAAAGCTTATCTTGCCGGCTGGGATGTGAAGATTGGCAAATTTGTCCACACGGTATGCAACCTTACCGCCTTTTGAATCTTCCACAGCCTGGGCTATATCCATTGTAACCGTCCCAACTTTGGGGTTTGGCATCAGTCCGCGAGGACCGAGGATCCGGCCTAATTTTCCGATACGTCCCATGAGGTTTGGCGTTGTGATCACCACATCAAAATCAAACCACCCACCGGTGATCTTTTCGACGAGATCGTCAACACCAACGTAATCGGCGCCAGCTTGTCTGGCTTCGTCTGCTTTGTCGCCTTCAGCAAAGACCAAGACGCGCACAACCTTACCCGTTCCATGCGGAAGGATTAGTGAGTTGCGAATCTGTTGGTCTGCCTTTCGCGGATCAACTCCGAGGTTGAAGTGAACTTCCACCGTTTCGTCAAACTTCGGAGCGGGAAGGCTCTTGAGAAGTTTGATGGCTTCGTCCATCTCATATCTCTTTTGCCGATCATACATTGCGTAGGCGACTTTGTACCTTTTGCTATGTTTCATCGAATCTCCTTTTGAATACTATCTCCTGCAGCGGGTTAGCCGTCGATTGTGACGCCCATACTCCGTGCAGTACCTGCGATCATACTCATAGCGGATTCAAGGGAATGGCAATTCATGTCCTGTTTTTTGAGCTCAGCAATGCTCCGGACTTGCGCTTGAGTAATTTTGCCGACTTTGTCTTTATGCGGCTCGGAAGAGCCCTTTGCCAAACCGGCTTCTTTCTTGATCAATACGCTTGCCGGAGGTGTCTTGACCTCAAAGGTAAACGATTTATTCTTAGCGACATAGATAACCACCGGGAATATCATCCCAGGTTGATCCTGCGTACGCTCGTTGAATTGGCGACAAAATTCAGGGATATTAACTCCCACTTGTCCCAGTGCCGGTCCGACGGGCGGAGCCGGTGTTGCCTTGCCAGCCGGCAATTGCAACTTCAATATGGATACGGCATCTTTAGGTTTTGCCATGTTATTTATTCCTCTATATAAGTAATTATTTTTTGATTAGTTCGACCTGACTACCGCTAAGCTCGACAGGTGTGCGTCTGCCAAAAACCGTAACGTCGATGGTGAGCTTTGCGCCCTCATCGGAGGTCTTTTGCACGACGCCTTCAAAATCTGTGAAAGGTCCGGATACAACCTTGACCATATCACCGGGCATATAAGAAAACTTCTCCAAATCCCTGTCGGGATCGGCGATTCCTAAAAGTCTATCTATCTCTTCCTGACTTAGCGGAATGGGGTCTTTCTGGGTCTTGCTCATGCCCAAAAACTTCGTCACGCCGGCAATTCCCATGATATAGGCTCGAAGTTCCGGCGTAAGATCAGCTTCAAGGATCACATAACCGGTGAAGACCTTGCGTTCGCGCTCGATCTTCTTGCCTTCGCGGATGATGAAGGTTTTGCGCACGGGCACCAATATCTGGCCAACCTTTTCAGCCAGCTCTGTTCCTTCCAGGCCCTTCTCAATGGCGGCCTTTACCTTTTTCTCAAAACTCGAGTAGGTATTGATCACATACCATTTCATAGACGCAAGCCTTTACCCTTAAAAAAACAGTCCCATGAGATTCTTGAAACCAAAATCTACGACCGAAAGAAAGATTGCGACTATTGCAGAGATCACGATCACTACGAGCGTGCCCTCTTTAAGGTCATCCTTCCCAGGCCATGTCACTGACTTCATCTCAGAGTGGACTTCGCGGAAAAAGCGAGTTATTTTTTCAAATTTCATTTTCGTTTCCAACTATAGCTAATTTATAGACTTGCGCATCAATGCTAAAGAATGTTGGCAGGACAGGCAGGAATCGAACCCGCAGCCCTCGGTTTTGGAGACCGATGCTCTACCAATTGAGCTACTGTCCTGCAACATATCTATTATTAGCGCTTAGCGCTGTTTGTGGTTTGTATGTTTCCGGCAGCTGGGGCAGAATTTCTTCAGTTCCAATCTGTTCGGATTCTTACGCTTGTTGCGAGTGGTCGTATAGTTACGATTTTTGCACTCTTCACAAGCAAGGATGACTATGTCTCTCATCTTTTCTTACCAATAATGTTTGATTACTCAATGATTTGAGAGATAACGCCGGAACCGATGGTGCGTCCACCTTCGCGGATTGCAAAACGCAAGCCGAGCTCGAGGGCGATCGGGGTGATCAATTCAGCAGTGATCTCAACGTTGTCACCAGGCATGACCATCTTGACTTCTTCCGGAAGTGTAAGACTGCCGGTCACGTCAGTGGTTCTAAGATAGAACTGCGGGCGATATCCGTCTTTGAAAGGTTTCTCGCGTCCGCCTTCTTCCTTGGTGAGAATATAGGTCTGACCCACAAACTTGGTGTGAGGGGTGATGGATTTCGGTTTGGCAAGAACCATTCCGCGCTCGACGTCGGTCTTTGCAAATCCACGAAGGAGCAGTCCGATGTTGTCGCCGGCTTGGGCTTCGTCCAAAAGTTTGCGGAACATCTCGACGCCTGTGCAGGTGGTCTCGATGGTCTCACGAATTCCAACACGCTCTACTTTGTCTTGGATCTTGATCACGCCACGCTCGACACGACCGGTTGCAACCGTTCCGCGTCCGGGAATCGAGAAAACGTCTTCCACGGGCATAAGGAAAGGTTTGTCGGTTGCGCGCTCAGGAAGCGGAATGTAGCTGTCAACAGCATCCATAAGAGCTTGAAGTTGAGCTTCGCCTTCCGGGTCTTCGTTGAGTCCCTTCAGAGCAGAACCACGGATAACCGGGATTTCGTCGCCGGGGAAATCATACTTGTCGAGAAGCTCACGAACTTCCATTTCAACGAGTTCGAGAAGCTCTTCGTCTTCAACGAGATCGCATTTGTTCATGAATACGACGATTGCAGGAACGCCAACCTGACGAGCAAGCAGGATGTGCTCGCGAGTCTGGGGCATAGGACCGTCATAAGCGCTAACCACGAGGATGGCACCGTCCATCTGGGCTGCACCGGTAATCATGTTTTTGATATAGTCAGCATGACCCGGGCAGTCAACGTGAGCATAGTGACGTGTCTCTGTCTCATATTCAACGTGTGAGGTTGCGATAGTTATACCACGAGCTTTTTCCTCGGGTGCATTGTCTATACTATCAAAAGAGCGTGCTTTGGCTCCGCCTTTCTTTGCCAGGTAAGCCGTAATCGCAGCAGTGAGCGTCGTCTTACCGTGGTCAATGTGTCCGATCGTACCGACGTTGACGTGGTCTTTGGTACGAATGAATTTTTCTTTTGCCATTGTTCCTCCTGGAATCACTGTTCCATGTCCTTGTATTATTCGCTGTAAATATGGCATAATCATGGAGTTATCCCCATGATCCGCCGTAAAAAATATGGAGCTCAAGACCGGAATCGAACCGGTGACCTCATCCTTACCAAGGATGCGCTCTACCGACTGAGCTACTTGAGCCTTTTATATTGCACTGAAAAGTGGCTGACTCGCGTTGAAATGGAGCGGGAAACGGGGCTCGAACCCGCGACCCTCAGCTTGGAAGGCTGATGCTCTAGCCAACTGAGCTATTCCCGCTTAAAAAACGTGGTGGAGAGGGGAGGATTCGAACCTCCGAAGTCGTCTGACGACAGATTTACAGTCTGTTCCCT
>DIQS01000007.1:39173-39636 GCA_002427325.1 Cloacimonetes bacterium UBA5456
TATTGATTACAAATCAATTGCTCTACCGTTGAGCTACATCGGCGCATAGGTCGATTCAAATAATTTCGAAACCCTTATTTTGTCAATCACTTTCTTGGCTTCACTCTATACTCTTAGGAATTATCTCATTCATAACCTTCTTTTTGATTTCAGTATTTATGTCAACATATTTCTTTTTTTATTTAACTGATGACTTGCATCTTACACGATTTCAATATATTGCAAAGACACAAATTTTATCATTTTATCCCGAGAAAGTAAAGGATTGATGCCGCGTAAACAAACCCATTTCCACCTGAAAATAGTGTAGTGTTTTAGAGGCTTATTTGCTTTTTTTGCCCTTTTTCACCCAAAAACGAGCTCTTCAATCGCCTTGCTTTTGCTCCGAAAAAACATGCTTATTTATACTTTTTTTCATCCACTCAATGCTAAGCAAAAACCCTCTTGAAACCCCCATTTTTAT
>DIQS01000007.1:39940-42193 GCA_002427325.1 Cloacimonetes bacterium UBA5456
CCCAGTAAGGAAGCAGTGGAAAAGACAGGTAAATTCAGTCAAAAAAAGCGGGAAAGATTCTTTCCTCCCCGCCGGATTTATTCATCTTAAAACCGCATTAAAAAGCGGTAGGATTGTGTCGATTTTCATAGAGCTCATCCAGATACTTTTGGATGGGTGCATCGCTGTTCATGATCTTCTTTGCCAGTTCCTCCTTCTTAGGCATGGCAGAGAAGTCTCTATTTCTACGCTCTTTGAGCCCTTCGATGAGCATCTCGGCAAGATTGTTCCAATAAGGAATATCCGCAGTTGCGGGCGAGATCCAATCAAGGCGATAAAAGAGGCGCATGAGTTCGCTGATTATGCTGGATTTGAGCGGGTTTCTAAAGCGTGAGACCTTGCCTCTATCGCCTAAAACGTGGCCGTCTATATCCAAAAATCCCGGTGCCGGCAGGATGAGATTTGCCCTCACATCTTCCTCATATTGGGAGATGGCGAGGATGAAATCCGCACGGATCGCGGGTTCTCTGCCAAAAGAAAGCGCAAAATCTGCATATTCTTCTTTGATGGGCATGGGCGACATCGCCAAGAATCCGCTGTGATTTGCATAGTCCGTGGTGTGCAGGATGCGTTCCGCCCGTTTTGCGCGGCTATGTACCTTCAGTGCAGTCTGTTCCGAGATGCGGTTTTGGTTGTAGATAAATAGCTGTTTTTCGCTGTCTTTCAGTTGCTCCAAAGAGTCCAAGCTTTGATCGGCAAATTTCGAGTATGGATGAGTTTTGGGGAAATCTATGAGCGTGAGTTTTTTGCCTGCGCGCTGTTTGAGCCTGATGAGGCTAAGCAAAGCGCCATTTAGCTCACCCACAACCACATACTCCTCAAAATCATCCAAGATATCCAGTGCAAAGTCCTTGGGCGTGATATCCAAAAGCGGATCGCTGAAAGCGCCGTAAATGGGATTCGCCGAAAGCGGAACATGCAGGCTACTGGCGATCTTGTCGGCAATCAACATCTCTTCCAAAGTGATGTGCGGCGTGATCTCCACAGTTTTGATCTTGGCTTTTGCGATCTTCTCCGCGATGATCTCATATGCCTCATCCCAACTGATCTCGTGATATGCTTTATCACGCCAGAACAGCGGTTTGGTGAGCTGCTCTTTGCGCGATTGCCAGCCAAATCTGCCTTTGAAACAGAGGTTTTTGCCGTTGAATCCCGGCTTATCCGGTGTGGTGATCGTCGCAGCTTCTCCGGCTTGGAGCTGGATTTCCACGTCGCAACCCACTCCGCAAAGCCCGCAGTTTTGCAAGACCTTCTCTTTTTCCAGCGGATTGAGTTTGTAATTTAGATTGCGTTCCACCAGCGCACCCACAGGGCAAACGTCGATACACTTGCCACAGGAGATGCAGGTGGTCTGGGTCAAAGAATCACCAAGCTCCGGCCCCATCGTGGTACCAAATCCGCGATAGACAAAGCTGAGCACATTTGGACCTTGAATCTCTGCACAAGTTCGGATGCAACGTGCACAATTGATGCATCTGTTTGAATCGCGCACGATATAAGGATGGCTATAGTCGATTGGGTGCCGCGAAATTGAGCCCAAAAATCTATCCATTTCGATCTGATATTCGCTGCAATAATCTCGCAATGAACAGGCACTATTTTCTTGGCAACCGCATTCAATGCAACGACTTGCCTCGGCTTTGGCTTCTTCTTCGCTAAAGCCTTTTTCCACCTCGATGAAGGTGGTCTTTGCCTGTTTGAGATCGATCTCCGGCATCTTCACGCGGGCGATCTTTTCAAAAACGCTGTATTCATCGGGAGATATGTCTTTAACGCTCTTCCCCCTCTTGGAATCGAAGATGAAAGGATGCTTGGGCAGGCTTCCGCTTGAAAGCCATGCGGCTATTGCTTCGGCAGCTTTACGTCCATCTGCAATTGCCTCAATCGCCGTTGCTGCTCCACGCTGGAAATCACCGCCGGCAAAAACGTTCGCGATGCCGCTATACATGCTGTCTTCATCCACAATCGCCGTCTGCCAGCGCGAGATGGGAAGCATCTTGCCTTCCACCTCGTTTTCCTTTTCGGCAAAGAGGGCAACTTCGGGAACTTGCGAGATGGCGGCGATGATGCTATCAAAGGCTTCGATGAAGAAATCACCGGTGGGCTCAGGACGGCGTCTTCCGCTCTCATCCGGCTTTCCTAAGATCATCTTTTCCACTTTCACGGCTTGCAGTTTGCCGTCTTCCCCGATGTATTCCACGGGATTGCTGAGGG
>DIQS01000007.1:42350-50612 GCA_002427325.1 Cloacimonetes bacterium UBA5456
CGATTGCTGAGGAAATAGAACTTCACTCCCTCATGCTCGGCTGCGTCGATTTCAAAGGCCTCGGCGGGCATTTCTTTGCGAGTTCGGCGATAGATGATGGTGACGTCTGTGCCCATACGTACAGCGGTGCGCGCACAGTCTATAGCCGTGTTTCCACCGCCCACGATGGCAACCTTTTTGCCCAGATTGGGGCTCTTGCCTTTGGCGTGTGCTTTCAGATAATCCACCCCGAGATAGCAGCCTTTTAGGTCGCTGCCGGGAACGGGCATGGGAACTGCATTTTGAGCGCCGATCGCCAGATATACGGCGTCATAATCCTCGCTCAGCTTATTCAGGCTAAAGTCTTTGCCCAATGCCTTATTATAGTGTATCTTCATGCCACCGCTGCACATAAGCTCAATCTCATCATCGAGTATTTCCTTGGGCAAGCGATATTGCGGAATTCCATATCTGAGCCAGCCGCCGCACTTGTCTTCGGCTTCAAAGATATCCACTTCAAAGCCTTCAAAGCTGAGATAATAGCCACAGGTGAGTCCGCTGGGACCGCCACCCACGATGGCGATTTTCTTGCCTTGATCCGGCTTCTTTTCGGGAACATATTGCCAATAATCTTTGAGGTCTTCATCGGCGGCATAACGCTTGAGTTGACGGATCGCAACGGGTTCTTCAATGATCTGCCTTCTGCATTCCACTTCGCAAAAAGCGGGGCATACGCGCCCGATGGAAAGCGGCATGGGAAGCGTGTCTTTGATCACTTTCACGGCTTCGTGATACTTCCCGTTTGCAATCAGCGAAACGTAGGTCTGAACGTCCACATGATCCGGACAGGCAATCTTGCAGGGTGCTTCACAATCCGCATAGTGATTGCTGATCAGTAGCTCTAAAGCCATCTTGCGAGCGGCATGAATCTCTTCGTTATCGGTGGTGATCACCATATCCGGCAAAACTTCGGTGCCGCAGGAGGTGACAAATCCTTTGCGGTCTTCAACCTTGACGGCGCAAACCCAGCAAGAACCGAAGGGCTTGAGCTCGTCGTCATAACACAAGGTGGGTATATTGATTCCCTGTTCTCTTGCCAATTCGAGGATGGTCATCCCAGCTTTGGCTTGAACTTCTTTTCCATTGAGTATTACTTTCATAAAATTCATCCTTTCCTGATGGCGCCAAAGGTGCAGGCGTCATAACAGGCTCCGCATCTGATGCATCTGCTTTGATCGATCTCATGAACCTTGCGAACCGATCCGCTGATGCATGGAACGGGACATTTACGAGCGCAAGCGGTGCAGCCGACACATTTTTCAGGATTGATCTCATAGCTGATAAGTGCGGTGCATGCGCCTGCGGGACATCTACGATCATTTATGTGTGCGAGATATTCGTCTTTGAAATAGCGCAGGGTGGTGAGCACGGGATTGGGAGCGGTTTTTCCCAAGCCACAGAGTGAACCTTTAATGGTGTTATTTGCCAGGTCTTCCAAGTGCTGTATATCCTCGGGCTCGCCTTTGCCTTCGGTGATGCGCGTGAGGATTTCTAACATGCGACGCGTTCCGATGCGGCAGAATGTGCACTTCCCGCAGGATTCGTTCTGAGTGAAATTGAGGAAAAAGCGAGCGACATCGACCATGCAGGTGCTGTCGTTCATCACCACCATTCCGCCCGAGCCGACCATGGCGCCGATGGAGCCCAAAGAGTCGAAATCCAGCGGGAGATCGAGGTGTTCCTTGATGAGGCATCCGCCGCTGGGGCCGCCGATCTGAATCGCCTTAAAAGTGCTGTTATCCACCTTGCCGTCTTTGCCCAAGACTCCGCCGCCGATCTCAAAAACGATCTCGCGGATGGTGGTGCCAAAAGGAACCTCAATGAGTCCGGTGTTGGCAACGTGTCCGGTGAGCGCAAAGGTCTTTGTTCCGGGAGATTTCTCGGTTCCCACCTTGCGATAGCCTTTTGCGCCGTCCTTCATCACAACGGGAATCAAGGCAAGAGTTTCCACGTTGTTGATCACAGTAGGCTTGCCAAAAAGTCCTTTCTGAGCGGGAAAGGGAGGCTTGAGCGTGGGCATGCCGCGTTTGCCTTCGATGGATGCCAAAAGTGCGGTCTCTTCGCCGCAAACAAAAGCGCCGGCTCCTTCCATCACGTGAATGCGAAAGCTGCGCCCGCTGCCGAAGATGTCATCACCCAAGATGCCGATTTCCTCAGCGTCTTTGATGGCTTCACGGATGCGACTGCAGGCAAGTGGATATTCCATGCGAACATAGACATAGCCTTCATCTGCGCCGATTGCACGCGCGGCGATCATCATCCCTTCGATCACGTTGTGCGGATTACCTTCGAGAATTGATCTATCCATGAATGCACCGGGGTCGCCTTCGTCACCGTTGCAAACCACATATTTCTTTTCATTCTTTTCCAAACGGGCAAAGTTCCACTTCACTCCCGTGGGGAATCCACCGCCGCCACGTCCACGCAAACCGCTCTCGATGAAGAGGTTGCACAGGTCAACATCAGAGTATTTCTGATAGGCGTCACGAGCTGAGAAATAGCCACCATGCGCGATATATTCGCCGATATTAAGAGGGTCAACGCGCCCGCAATCCTTGAGTCCGGTGCGCTGTTGCTTGGTGTAAAAAGGAATCTCTGCCTGGCCTTTGTATGTGGTATCAGACACGGGATCGTGATAGAGCAAGCGTTCCACGAGCTCATCGCCGAGTATGGATTTCTCAACGATTTCGGAGGCATCTTCGGGCTTCACGTGCCCATAAAGTATGCCGGAAGGCTCGATCGTCACGAGCGGTCCCACCTGACAAAAGCCCTGACAGCCGCTTCCAATCATATAGACATCATAGCGTTTGTTATCTTCAGGACCGTGGGATTTGAGCGAAACCGTCACTTCGAGATCGCGCTTAAGTATCTCGCGCTTTAGTTCTTCAAAAACTTCCATCGAGCCGTTTGCGATGCAGCCTGTTCCTGCGCAGACGATGATACGCTTGTCACAGCGTTCTCTGGCAGCATTATACATATCTCTGATTTGTTCGAGTTTAGGCATTGCTTTCTTCCTCTTTTGCTATGGCGGCGATCAGCTTTTGAGCCGCTTCGGGTGAGATTTGTCCATGAACGTGTTCATCGATGACCAAGACCGGAGCAAGCCCGCAGGCACCGAGACAGGAGACGATCTCCAAGGTGAAAAGCCTGTCATCCGTTGTGATCTGCTTCCCTTCCAAAGCCAATTCTTTGCGAAGAGCGTCGATGATCTTGCTTGAGCCGCGTACATGACACGCAGTTCCATCACAAACCTTGATAATATGTTTGCCTTTCGGCTCCAAAGAAAAGTGGCTATAAAAGGTTGCCACACCATATATTTCCGCTGCCGGTATGCCCGTTTTTTGAGCAAGATAGCGCATAGTTTCTTTGCCGAGATACCCCAAGAGGTGTTGGGTTTCCTGCAATAGCGGGATCAACATCTCAGGTTTGCCTTGATATTTCGCAATTATTGCATCAAGCTGAGTAAAGTCTTTTTCCATTGATCGTCCTTTTAATCACGCTCTTATGAGCTTTGTTATTCAAATAAATAAACAAACGTCCTTTGTAGCGATAAATTTGGATTGCGGATATATTGTCAAACAAAAAAACCGCCCAAGTGGATAGATGGGCGGTAATATGTGCATTAAATGGTTAAAAACTTAAGTTTAGCATGCTGCCTATCTGCTCAAAAACATAACATGAGCAAGATGTGAATCTCGTCTCTCCCGAGCTTAAAGATATTCCCAATCGACCCTGATTTCGTAATCATATCCAAGAGAATCGGCAGATCATCTTGATGAAGTCCTAAGTCTCTCAGCGAAAGCGGCATCCCCCAAGCGCTGAGTTTGAGGCGCATCTGCTTAACACCAAAGGTTGCGCTGCTTTCGCCCCATATCTCCTTTGCCCAGCGGCTGAAGCGCATCGGGTCTTTCTCACTGAGATATTCTATCCATGCGGGAAAGATCACCCCCAGCCCTTCGCCGTGGGAGACATGCGGACGCAAAGCAGAAATCGCGTGCTCGATTGCATGACAGCCCCAATCTCCATAGCCCAAACCGGCACCGGTCATGCCGTTTAATGCGAGCGTGCTACTCCACGCAAGATTTGACCTGGCATTGATATCAGCGGGATTTGCCTGCAATCTGTCTGTAGATTCCACGATTGTCTTGATCAAAGCCTCATTAATCGCCAAAGTGCTTAGCGCCGTATCGTTTGCAAAATAATATTCAAAGATATGTGCCATGGCGTCCATCGCTCCGGATGCCGTATGCTTGAAAGGCAAGCTATTTTGCACCGCCGGATCGATGATGCTGAGCCGCGGGTAGAGATGCCCCGAGCTCACGCAGATCTTTTCCTTGGTCTGCATGTTTGTAATCACGGCATTGCCGTTCATCTCACTCCCCGTTGCCGAAAGCGTCAACACAGTGTAGATAGGCAGGGCTTTCGTGATCTTATCTTCGCCGATATATGCATTCCAGATGTCGTCCATATAGAAGCCGGCCGCTGTTGCTTTACCGGTGTCCAAAACAGAGCCGCCACCCACGGCGAGAACCGCTTGAACCTCTTCCTTGCGCGCCAAATTGATGATCTCTTCAAGCTTTTCCAAGGTAGGATTGGGCTGGATTCCCCAGCTTTCCACCCATTTAACGCCATTTTCTTCGAGGCTGTGCACCACCTGATCATAGACGCCATTCTGTTTTATCGAGCCGCCGCCTGCAACGAGTATGCACTTATCTATCTTGTCTCTTTTCATTTGAGAGCCAATATTCGCAATCTGATTTGCGCCAAATATCACCTTCGTAGGGTTGTGAAAAAAGAAGGCTTCCATGATATTCTCCTTAATTATCTAAAAACTAATGTTAAAAGCTATGCTCGCGCTGTGGAAAGAAGCAATACTGTGCATCTTATCCGTCTCGCGCCCCAAGATTGTGTAGCGATAACCAGTTCTGAAGTTCAGATCGCTATTGATCATAAACTCCAGCCCCAAAAACACATCATCGGCTCTGCCGAGATTGGGCAGCATCCCCTCAGCTTCAAAAACCAAGCTAAGTTCCTCAAGAATCGGGATATCGATATCCATATTTATCAGCGGAACAAAGGCATAATCCCGTGCAGTTGCCTTTTGCCCGCCTGACTTAATCTCCGTGCTATATTCCGAGAAATTCAGCGAGACTCCCAGAGACCTCAGCCAGAGATTATCCTTTGCAAAGATATAGCGATAGGATGGACGATAGACGCCGTGATGATAGCGCCCCGAGACCTCGCTACCGGAGGGAAGCGTCAGCTCTGCAAAACGCATATCACCGGGCAATTTCCCTTTGAAGCTATAGTTCTTCGGCGTGATCAACAATCTAATCTCATGCTTGGGACTAATCAGATAGCCGAGACTTAGACGTGTGTCCATCTTGGGATTCATAGAGAGGTCTTTATTAAGAGAAAGCAACTGGCTATCGTTATCTTTATTGGGAAAGCGCAGCTCGTTTTGCCCGCAAAAAGCCAGTCCTAATTCAGTTTGAACCCAGACCGGATTTTGAGCACCGAGCCCTGAAAAAACAATAAGGCATACGATTAAAAACAGTGACTTTTTCATGAAACCTATCTATTAATATCTTCTTCTTTGCTATAAGATAAACTATAATGCATCTTGAGCAAGTCTTGCATGTCCTACAACAAAAATACTGTTAAATAAAGACAATCGAGTAGGGTGATGCAATATAATTTGTCCTGCATAAGCCCTCTCGCAGAAGCGCACATACGGGTCCAAGATATGGCTCATGAAAATCATTGTGATTATTTAACATAGTTAATATAACTCTTGTTTCATCACAGCTTTTATAAACATTTTTCTTATATGCTATGAGTTGCTTCACCCTATGAATCACTCTCTTTTGTTCAATCAGTTTCTTACAGTCTCGCTGCGTTGTAATAATCTGACTCGTATAGTTTGAGAGTGAGTTCTTCGCCGCTTTCAACTCAACAGCGCAACAGAATTCTGTGCAAATTAAGTTGAGCCCGATTGATCAGACCGGGCTCAATATGAAATATGACACTATTTCATCAAGATCATCTTTCGACTCTCGTTTTGTGCTCCTATTTTAACCCTATAAAGATACATTCCTGACGCCACAGACGAACCATTGTCATCCAAACCGTCCCACATTCTGCTATGCCGCCCGCTGCTAAGTTCCTCATTAACTAAGGTTCTCACCACCTGTCCGCGCATATTATATATTTTCAGACTACACATCGCCGGCTCCCTTAGCTCAAAAGCTATGGTGGTCTCAGGATTAAATGGATTGGGATAGTTTTGCTCTAAGATCAAATGTTCAAAAATAAGTGAAATAAGGTCTTCATTTGAAACCCAAGGCTCGGAATTATACTCATAACAGCCCATGTCGATGCGGCCGTTCCATACGCGTATGTTTCCTGCCAGATCGTAAGGTGGTAAATCAAGATCGCTGATATCCGGAGTGCCGCTATCTACACAGGGCGAGTATTCAGAAAGATTATAGTTGTGCTTACCCGGGCTGCCATATCCACTATCGGCAAAGAGAGGATCTCCATCGATATTCGTATCCCGATAGTCAATACTGTTCCCTGGGACCGGATGCTCTAAGATGCCGTCTATACCATCTTTTATCAGGCAATAATCAAAGGTGAGATGGGTCTGTTCATCGGGATCATTCGTGGGGATTATCCTTATCTGATATTCACTGTCGTTATCAAATATGGTATTAATGAAATTTACCTCGCCTTTCGTATTTAGGATATATGTATCGCTTTGATTACCTGCAAAAGTGCAATTAATAATATCAGTTCGGGGATTATTTGCCCCACTGATTGTCGCTATTCCGCCTCCCCATTGACCTACTCCGGGAGATACGTTATCTGCAATTAAACAATTTCTTAGGGTAAAATGATTTTGCTGTTGCGGAAATTGTACCCCAGAAATCTGCATGATTGTGGAATCATCGTCAAGCATGGTTAGATTTCTAAACTCACAGTTTTCCATTATGAGCTCTTCATCAGCTATTATGGAAACCATAGGCATTGTCCAAACAGACTGTGAAGTGTAATCATTTGTGAAATTTCTGACTATAAGATTTTTGATCTTGCCTCTAAAGGCAGATATTTCTCCATCCGGTGTTCTACCTGCTCCTGTGTACAGTAACTCGACAACGCCCGTATCAATGTCTTCTATTATTATGTTTTCAAAAGTGCTTTCATTTTCACCAGATGCGCATAAGTAAATTAGTGCGGACTTAGATATGATGCCACTATAATTCCCGGCAGGGATATCATGTATGCGCAAATTTGATAAATGTGCTTCAGTGCTTCTATAGCTACCATAGAGAACAATACAATAATTATCAAAGCCTCGTGCCGTGATAGACATGCCATCCAAATAAATGTGAGGCTCAACATTAGCTTTAAAAACTTGACCGCCTAAACTTATATCCATTAATGTGCTTGGCTCACATATTATCTTAGTGATGTCAATTCCACTTCCCTGCACTTTTACCCATTGTTTCAAAGCAATGGGGAAGACTTGGTCATTTGCTGTGCGAGAATACTCTCCCGGTAATATAAATACGCTATTTTTAGATTCACTATTTGAAGCGGTTCTATAAATGGCTTCATGTATGGTCTTTAGGGCGGTTGCGGGGGTAAGTCCGTCATTTGCATCATCCCCCTCTATGGATACATAAAGATCACTATCAATTTCCTCATGATATGCGTTCAGAATATCAAAATTGATTTGAAAATTGCTGATAAAAGCATTATTGCATAAATAGACAACATGATATTCTGATGGATTGAGCACGGAAAATGTATTGAGCGGCATATCCAAATCTCGGGTAGCATAACGAATGAATATATCTTGTCCGGCTCCGGAGCGGTTGTTATAGATTGAACAGCGGTTATCGGGATCAAAGCTCAAGTGGTATATGTCAGATATGCTGGAAACATATATGCCTCCACCCTGACTAAGCGCATAGTTATCATGTATATTTACGCCTGAAAGGTATGCCTTTGCTGATGCTATATTGATTCCACCTCCAAATGTAGATTGTCGTTTGAAAATTTCACAATTTGTAATACACGAATCTGAGTGGGGTCCTAAAGCAAATCCGGCACCGACACCATTAGTAATAGAAAATCCCCTAACATTGATACCGGTTTTGTTTTGCTGAACCACTATCCCGCCCACATTACCTGTACCATCAATAATCGTAGAATCTA
>DIQS01000007.1:50967-53551 GCA_002427325.1 Cloacimonetes bacterium UBA5456
CATACAGGGCAAAACGCCCAGGAACGTTAGGATTATCAAAACTTTATTTTTCATCTTTATTCCTCTTTAATCATGAGGGAAGGAAGAGCATCCTCTTCCTTCCCTACTGTTTTTTTATTTCATTAAAAGCATTTTTTTGCTTTGTTTATATCCGGGGGTGCTGAGACGATAGAAATAGACTCCGCTGGCTACAGGCTTGTCGTTTGAGTCTTTACCATTCCAACTTACGCTGTATATCCCTGCTTCAATCTCCTTATTTGCCAATGTCTTCACCAATTGCCCTTTCAGGTTATACACCTCTAGCTTTACCTTGCCTGCCGTGGGTACAGAATAAGAGATGGTGGTGTTGGGATTGAAGGGATTGGGATAGTTTTGTCCTAAACTCGGAAGTGCAGGAATGTCTTCCCCTTCTTTGTTATCTGCCAAGTTTATCTCAAAATATGGATAGTTTGCACCTGCCGCAGTGTGCTTAGGCATCAATTGCTCGTGACTTATCCTTTTGACCTCGGGCAAGAAAGGTGCGCTTTTGCTTGCTCGCGGAACAAACGTCAGCTCCACCTCGCCATTAGTCAAATCATCTGCATTTGCAATATAAGCAGAGATCTGCTCCAGATTTTCTTCTATCACGACCGCACCTTTGCACACGCCGTCTATATACAAACCGACTTCTTCATATTGCATCACCATCTCATCCGTAAGCGTGATATAGATGGGGATATAGTCTTTTTTTTCATCATAAACAAAGCCTTGCGGGCTTGACTTCGTTCGTGGAGGGACGGGAATATTTTCTCCCCATTTAAACATGTGGTCTTGCGTGGTCTTTACTATCACCATATCGCCCGGGTTCAGCGGCATTATCCTGCCGGTAAGAGTCCATAGATAACTACCCGGTACGCCGGAACGGAATAAACTCCAGTCCTTGGCTTTGATCATAGTGATGTCGTCCCAGATGCTGGCAAAGGCGTCTTCGGGCATGCGGGAATCATCGCGAAAATAGCCTATCCAGTTTTCCATGTTTCCGTATATGGGAAATTCTGTATGATTGGGGGTCTTATAGCCGCTGTGTTTTAAAAGCACATGTTGCGTAGAATCTAATGCCGAACTCAAGAGTAATTTGATCTTATAACCTTGAGGGCTGGTGACGATATGTGAAAAATGATGATCATACCAACCTGTTGCATTATCGACCCAATATATACTCTGTTCACCTTCACCTGCTAATAGCCATATAATTTCATCAAGGTAACTGGGTACATTTTCATAGTTTGAATTTTCATGCACATGCATCAAATCCTTAAAGAATTCATTAGCATAAAGTGCGTTATCCGTGACGGTATTGAGGATGGGATAGCTTACCCAATGCCATCTTTCCACATCGGCTTGATCCTCAAATGTGTATTCCCAGTAGCGATGGCTACCGATGGTATAGGCTCCGATATCGGCAGGGGTGCCGTCTTCATCAAAACCATAGCCTGCATCGATGCAGGGCGAGATGGTGCTTGCATCCCACATTGGCTGGAAATATTCATTTAATTCCGGGTCGCATTCATAATTAAAATAATCGACATGAGGATTGTAGATATCATCCGGGTCATGAGGATTGTATAAGTTGACATCAAGCCCCGTTAAAGCAGTATTATGAAGCATATTGTGCCTAAATATTGATGGTGAAACTACAGATATACAGCGCACACTGCTTTCCATATCATTCGGGCAGCTAAACACATTATTTTGTATTTGTATATCCTGTTCGAGGTCGATAGAGAATTCCAAAGCTTTTATTCCGCCGGGACCATTAGAAAGCGGTGAGTTTACTATGGTGTTATTTTCAAAAAGGATTGGATGTCCAGCGTATAATTGATTTGCTATTATTGTTATCACAGCTTCATGAGCCGAGTTCTCGTAGTAGTTATCAACAAACAGATTGTTCCGGATCACTGCATTTGAAGAATTAAACACTGATAAGGCATGCGCTCTGTATCGATCGGAGGAAAAGTTGAAATGCGAGCGGTAATTATCAAAAAAAATGTTGTTTTTGATGATAATTTTTCCTTCACCTTGGGCTATGATGGCACCACTTGTGCCTCCTCTATTAGCAGTGAATTCATTACCCGATAAAAGCGCAAACATAAACATGAAAACAAACAAAAGAATTATATGTTTGCCTACATTCATGCTACAGTGCCTTTTGGCACGATTCAAAGACGAACACAAGCTTTTGCTTGCACTACTTGATTTTGTTTGCGGAGGGGGGGTACCCCAGAATTTTGCGTATGCTAACGTTTTCTTCATTTCTTCTTCCTTGAAGGGAAGTTAATGTTTACTTATAGACTCACAAACGTGGCTCTTAGTCCACGAAGTTCGTCAGATTTTCCGAAGGCATCTTTCTATCCTTCATTAATACATGATAAGACTACAGTCCTTGCATCTTGTTTACGTTGTAAAAACATATCAAGGTTTGTTTTGTTTTTTCCGTTAAGTCTCAAAGGTTGGTGTAAATTCCAACATCTTTTTATATAGTTTTGCAAGAACATCATTATACTCTTTTCCGTTGACACCATAGCATTTTTCAAATGATGATCAA
>DIQS01000033.1:0-12422 GCA_002427325.1 Cloacimonetes bacterium UBA5456
CCAGTTTAGATTGCCATTGACACACTTAATTAAAAGCGAGCTAAATCCCGTGTGAATCCGTTTAATCCGTTCAATCCGTGTTCTATTATATATATGGAATTCTGACGCTCGTGGCAACGAGGACATTCCCACCCCGACCGCATCACTTCTGCTCGTGGCAACGAGGACGTTCCGACACCAGCCGTAGCAGAGTAGCTCGCGGCGACAGGATGTCACCGCACCGAATGCCCAGCGCAGCAATCGTTAAATCCCTAAATCGCTAAATCGTTAAATCGACAAACCAGGCAAGTTCAAAATATCCCTTGACAATAAACGCTTCTTTTCTCTTATGGTATTTGCTTGAAAAATAACAGCTTCAAGCATCAATGACATCAAGAAGGACATAATTAACATGGAAATCAGTAAAACATATTCACCGAAAGAAATCGAAAAGAAATGGTATGATATTTGGAATCAGCGGGGCTATTTCAAGCCCAAAGGCGAAGGTGAGACCTTCACAATCCTCATCCCTCCGCCCAATGTCACCGGAATATTGCACATGGGACACGTTCTAAATAACACTCTTCAAGATGTCGTAATTCGCTATTATCGCATGAAAGGGCTTTCCACGCTGTGGTTGCCGGGAGTGGATCACGCCGGCATCGCCACGCAAAACATGGTGGAAAAAGACCTGGCAAAAGAGGGCAAAACTCGTCATGAGATAGGTCGCGCGGAACTGCTCAAACGCATCTGGGCATGGAAAGAAGAAAAAGGCGACATCATCATCGATCAACTCAAGCTTTTAGGTGCATCCTGCGATTGGAGCAGACAGCGTTTTACCATGGATGAGACGCTCTCGCGTGCCGTGAAAGAGGTCTTTGTGAGCCTCTACGAAAAAGGACTGATTTATAAAGGAAAATATATCATCAATTGGTGTCCGCGCTGCGTGACGGCGCTCGCCAACGACGAGGTGGAACACAGCGACGAAGAAGGCAAACTCTGGCATGTTCGCTATCCTTTTGCCGAGGGCGAAGGCTTTGTGACGGTTGCAACTACGCGTCCGGAAACCATGTTAGGCGACGTTGCAGTGGCGGTGAATCCCTCCGACGAACGCTATCAAAAGCTCATCGGCAAAGAGCTGATTCTGCCGCTCACAGGACGCAATATCCCGGTTATCGCCGACGATTATGTGGATAAAGAATTCGGTAGCGGTTGCGTGAAAGTGACGCCGGCACACGATCCGAACGACTTTGAGATTGGACAGCGGCACTCACTTGAACGTCTGCTCATCATGGATGAACATGGCGTGATGAATAGCGATGCCGGTGCAGAATTTGAAGGCATGGAGCGCTATGCCGCACGCAAAAAGGTCTTGGCGATGTTGGAAGAACAAGGACTTTTGGAAAAGATTGAGAAGCATGAACACGCCGTGGGGCATTGCTATCGCTGTGACACCGTGATCGAGCCCTATCTTTCGGATCAGTGGTTCGTGAAAATGGAGCCTCTCTCACGCGAGGCAATCGCCGTGGTCGAAAGAGGTGAAGTTCGCTTCCAGCCGGAGCGATGGACAAAGGTTTATATGCACTGGATGAATAATATTCGTGATTGGTGTATCTCGCGTCAGATCTGGTGGGGACACCGCATTCCGGCATATTATTGCGATGATTGCGATCACATGATGGTGGTAAAAGAGACGCCTGAGTCTTGCGAAAAGTGCGGAAGCGCAAAGATCCGTCAGGATGAGGACGTGCTTGACACTTGGTTCTCCTCGTGGCTTTGGCCTTTTTCCACGATGGGCTGGCCGGAAGAGACCGAGGATCTAAAGAGATTTTTGCCGACGCAGGTCTTGATCACCGCTCCGGAAATCATCTATCTCTGGGTGGCGAGGATGATCATGAGCACCTTGCATTTCAAGAAAACGATACCTTTTGACACCGTGCTCTTGCATGGAATCGTGCGCGATGATCTCGGACGCAAGATGAGTAAATCTTTGGGCAATTCGCCTGATCCCATTGATATCATAGATAAGGTGGGTGCGGATGCGCTGCGCTTTTCGATGATTTTTAATACGCCAAAGGGGGCGGACGTGGTCTATAGCGACGCCATCCTCGAAACGGGGCGTAATTTTGCCAATAAGATATGGAATGCCTATCGGTTTATCGCTCTCGGTACCGCTGATATTCCGGGTTTGCCGCGTGAGGACGAGCTTAAATTGGAGCTTGCCGATAGGTGGATTATCTCTCGACTCAATGAAGTCGCCAAGGAAGCGGGTGAACACTATGAAAACCTGCGTCTTAACGATGCGGCGCAGTGTGTGTTCCAATTCCTATGGGATGAATATTGTAGCTGGTATATTGAGCTCAGCAAAGACAGGCTTGGTGAGGATGCAAGCACAGAGGAAAAGCTCACGGCTAAGTATGTGTTGCTCAATGTGATGCAGGCAGGAATGAGGCTACTCCATCCCATCATGCCTTTCATCAGCGAGGAAATCTGGCAAAGCGTGAAAGAACAATTCCCCATGGAAGATGAGGCGTTGATCATTGCAAAATTCCCCGTTGCGGATGAGGCGCTGATCGATAAAGATATCGCCGATGAGATGAGATTTGTGCAAGAAAGCATCACTGCTATCCGTAACCTGCGTAAGCAATTGAACCTCTCCCCTGCCTTGGGCGTGAAGATCTATGTGCGCACGGCAGAAGATGCTCAAAACAAGCTTTTTGAGGATTATGCGGGATATTTCATGAGGTTGGCAAAGGTGGAAGAAATCCATAGCGGAAAGGACACGGTGAAGCCAAAGCCGGCTGTGAGTGCAGTGGTGCGCAACATCGAAATCTTCATCCCCTTAGCTGGACTCATCGACCCGGAAATCGAAAAAGCAAGGCTGATGAAGCAATTGGAAAAGCACGAAAAAGAGCTGATGAGCGTGCAAAAGAAGCTGAATAATCCTAATTTCTTGGAAAATGCCAAGCCGGAAGTGGTTGCCAAAGAACGAGAAAGAGAAGAGGAAAACAAGACCAAGGTCGAGCTGGTTAGAGCTCAGATTGCGGACTTTGAATAAATATAATTAGCAGTGCGCTACCTGTGTTCATCTGTGAATCGGGTAGCGCTTTTTTTGTTTCACTAACAAAACATTTGCCTGTCGTCGGATTATTGTTATACTATTTGTCAATAACACGTAATTATTTAAGGAGTAATCATGCAAATCTTAGACGATAAGGTAATGAAAGACGTAATAAAAGCACTGTCAAACATGAAAAATGAGGTAAATTTGGTGCTGTTTACCCAGGAAAATGACTGTCATCTCTGTAAGGAAACCCATCAATTGATGACGGAACTCACTACGGCAAATCCGCTGGTGAAGCTGGAAGCATACGACTTTGACAAAGATAAAGATCAGGTGGAAAAATATGGAATCGATAAAGTTCCGGCACTGGTGGTTATGGATGAAAAAGATCGTGGCATCCGCCTCTTCGGCATTCCTTCGGGATATGAGTTTTCCTCACTGCTCTCGGCAATTCTAATGGTATCTACGGGAATCACAAAGCTCAAAGACGAGACCAAGAGCTATCTCGATTCGCTCGAGGAAGATGTTCACTTGCAAGTGTTTGTGACGCCTACCTGTCCGCATTGCCCGCCGGCTGTGATCCTTGCTCATCAGATGGCATATTACAGCGATAAAGTGCGTGCCGATATGGTGGAAGTTACGGAATTCCCGCATCTTGGCGACAAATATTCGGTTGCAGGTGTGCCGCGCACGGTGATCAATGAAGATTGGTTCCAAGAGGGCGCCGCTCCCGAATCATATATCGTTGCAAAAATCAAGGAATCTATCTAAAGAGTGTTAGAATCCGCTCTCAGTCTCGCAGCCTCCGACATCAATAGTGATCAGCTCTTTGATCTCATCATTATCGGTGGCGGAGCTGTCGGGTTCTGTAGATTGTGGGCTTTTTCTGCCGTCATCGGAGAAGCAAAAGGAGAGCATCATGCCTGAACTGCCCGAAGTGCAAAGCGTTTTGGACGGGGTTCTGCCCATCCTGCAAAAACGGCGTGTCTTGGGATTGCAAAGCTACTATCCCGGCACGCTTATCCTCGATCCTGATCTGGGTGAAAAGGTGTTTCCTCTTTTCCTGAAAAAGACGTGGCGGCGCGGGAAATATATGATCTTTGATTTTGAGGAAGGCTATAGCTTTATCGTGCATCTGAGGATGACGGGGAAGCTGGTCTATGAGCCTTGTCCGGTGGGAATTCATAAGCATGAGCGGGCGCGTTTTGAGCTTGAAAATGGCGAGGCGATCAAGTTCATCGATCCGCGCACCTTTGGCAAAATCTGGCTGTTTAAGAGTGAAAACTTACAGCGATATCTGCCGAATCTGGGCGTGGAGCCGCTGGACGATGGCTTTGATGAGGCATATCTGGCGAACGCACTCAAAGGCAGAAAAGCGCCGGTGAAAAACCTGCTTTTGGATCAGAGATTGATTGCGGGGCTGGGGAACATCTATGTTTGTGAGCTTTTATATCGTAGCGGGGTGCGTCCCGATCGCAGTGGTGAGAGCGTCAAATCCTCCGAGATAAAACGCATTGTAAAAGATACCAAAGAGGTTCTGAAAGAGGCGATAATCGCCGGTGGGACAAGCATCTCGGACTATCGAAACGTTGACGATAAGAGCGGAGAGTTCCAGAGGTTTTTACGAGTTTATCAAAAGAAAGCTTGTCCCAAGGGGCATGATATCGAAAACATCCGCCTGGGTGGACGCTCCAGTTTCTTTTGTCCTAAGTGTCAGAAATAATTAACAACGAGACGAGGTTCTGACTCAAACATCAGACATGTCAATCAAATTCAGCAGGTTTTAATAAGCCTGCTTTTTTCATATTTGCATTTGCGCTATCAGCACATATTTTCTCAAACTATTTCAGGCGTCATTTTGCAGGCACTTAGCTAATTCGATAAAAGATTATTGAATGTTTTGGGCTTTTTTTCCCATTTTGTCACCCTATAGTAAGTAGAGGCAAGATTCTTGAAAAGCCATTAAGCAAAAAGAAAGAGCAAAAAGCGGGTAAATATCCCTTGACTATGCTATATTTCCAGCTTATCTTTTAATATGTGGTGATAATTCAAGAAAAAGATTGACTTGTCTCATGGAGTTAAAAAATGTGTTTGTATATGAAAAAGAAAAAAGCGGCGCTAACAAAACCCCGTCCTTTTGAGGCGAAGAATGCGCTGTGCCCGCTGATTTTGTTGATGTTTTTTATATTCATAAGCCCTGCCATAGCTATGAACTATTCGGATGAATATCTCTATGCACAAAACTGGCAACTGCCTGATTCTGCAATAGATATGACAGAGCTTGTGATGAAAGACGATCTTCTTTATAGTGGTGAAATTCCCTTCAGCGGCTGGGTGTGTGAGCACGATAAAAACGGTTCTATCCTCTATGCAATCAGCTATAAACAAGGGAAAAAGGACGGTAGCGGCCTCTTTTGGTATCCGGACGGGAAACCCATGATGAGTGTGTATTACATTCAAAATGCGCCACATGGACGCTTTTTAGGTTGGTATCCCGATGGGCGAACCATCTACGACCTCGTCCTAAATCAAGGAAAGTTTGCCTCAGATTTGCTCATGGGAGACGACGACTCCCGCTTGCATTCCGAGGGCGAAATATATGAACAAGAAGGAAGCGACAATGACAGTATCCGCGAATAAGATTCTCGGCCCGAGCAGCTTCGCTCGCATGAAAAAGAAAGGACAAAAGATCACAATGATCACGGCTTATGACTATCCCGGCGCAAAAAGCGTGTCTCAAACCGGAGTAGAAATCATCCTCGTGGGCGATAGCCTCGGTAATGTGATTTTGGGATATGACGGCACAATCGGCGTCACGATGGACGACATGGTGGTGCATAGTGCCGCAGTTCGCCGTGGTGCGCCAAGTAAGTTTGTGGTCACAGATATGCCATATATGAGCTATCATGTCTCCGCGGAAGAAACGAAGAGGAATGCGGCGAGATTGGTGCTCGAAAGCGGGGCAAATGCGGTGAAACTCGAAGGCGGAAGCCAGAGTAGATTGGATGCAATCAAACAGATCGTGGATATCGAGATTCCTGTCTGTGCACATCTGGGACTCACTCCGCAATCAGTGCTCAAATTCGGCGGATATAAGGTTCAAGGCAAAGGCGAGACTGCGGCAGAAATCCTTGAGCGCGAAGCTCTTGCAGTTCAGGAAGCCGGTGCATTCATGCTGGTTCTCGAAGCCATCCCAGAAGAGCTTGCCAAAAAGATTACGCGCCTGCTGGATATCCCCACCATCGGGATCGGTGCGGGAAGATATTGCGATGGGCAGGTCTTGGTCTATCACGATATGCTCGGACACAGCAACATGAGACCAAAGTTTGTGAAACAATATGCCAATCTGGACGAGATCATCGTTCAGGGCATCAACGATTATGATCGCGAGGTGAAGGACGGAACTTTCCCCTCCGAAGAATACATATATTATCCCACAGGGGAATGAGGAAAAAACTATGACAGAAATCAAAACAACTATGACGCCGGAAGAAAAGTTTGACGCTATCGCCAACCTCAAAGAGAAGTTGGAAGATAATTTTGTGGCATTGGGCGAATTGCTCAGCGAAATCAAGCGTATGAGACTCTATCGCTTTAGAGGTTATGACAATTTCAAGGACTTCGTTGAAGCAGAATACCAGCTTTCCGGCTCTTTAGCTGGTAAACTCGCCAGCACATTTGACCTCTTTATCGAAGATATGGATATTGACGAAATGAGTGTCAAAGAGATTGGTTTTGAAAGACTTCAGTTGATCAAACCCATGATCCAAAAAGCGGACTGGGAAGTTCGTGAAGAATGGATCAAAAAAGCAAGCGATACTCCCACAAATGAGCTCCGCGAAGAGATCAAGGAGATTCGCAAACAAGAGAAAGAAGAGAATATGGACATGAAAAAGGTCTTCATCGACCAATATTTTGAGAAGATGACCACATGGTTCAATTGCTCCAAAGCTGAGCTGAATTTCAAGCTCGCACTCTTCTTCCAAGATGCCGATCTTGATGATATCAAGAAGGTTGTTCGCGATAGACAGCGCGAATTTGAACAAAGCACAAATCAATAAAGGAGGTTTGTGATAAGTAAGATGAAACAGATGAAACTACTCTGGGTAGATGACGAGATCGATCTGCTCAAACCTTTTATCCTCTTTTTGGAAGAGAGGAACTACATAGTTGATACTTGCAACAACGGCGAAGACGCCATCGAGAAAGTTGTTGAAAATAAATATGATATGGTGATCATGGATGAGATGATGCCGGGCATGGACGGGCTTACCACCCTCAAAGAAATCAAGCGGATCAATAGCGCCATCCCCATCATTATGGTCACCAAAAGCGAGGAAGAAGGGCTCATGAACAAAGCAATCGCCTCGCAAATCTCGGACTATCTCATCAAACCAATCAATCCATCGCAGATCATCATGGCGATCAAGAAGATCTTTCAGGCAGACGAGATTCGTGCCAATGAGATTGGACGCCAATATTCACAATATGTGAGCCAGCTCAATCAAAAGCTCTTTTCTGCTCCCGATTGGGATGAATGGCAAGAGATATACAAAGAGATGGCACAGTGGGAATTGCGCATTGATGAAGTCAATGACGACGGACTCAGGCAGACCCACTTTCTCGAGAAGAGAAATTGCAATACCGAATTCACTAACTATGTGGAGAGAAACTATCGCGAGTGGCTCAAGACGGATGAAAGACCAAATCTCAGCTTCGACATCATCTCTCAATATGTTGCGCCTCACTTTGAAGAGGGCGTGCCTATATATTTCATCGTCATAGACTGCATGAGATTGGATCAATATTTGGCAATTCAGCCCTATATCCAAGAGCTTTTTGAGGAAGAGCTGGATCTGTATTTCTCCATCCTGCCAACCGCTACGCCTTTCTCCAGGAACTCGATATTCAGCGGACTTTTGCCCATTGATATTGCCAAGCGTTTCCCGGAGTATTGGGTGACCTCTGCCGAGATGGATAACAGCCGTAACCGCAATGAACACCAGCTTTTGGATGAGCACATCGTGGACTTGGGCTATAACCTCGATCCCACTTCCAAATATGTGAAGATATTCAACATGGACGAAGGGAACTTTGTCCTGCGTAAGATTGAGACTTGGAACCGCGAAAACCTCGTTGTGCTCGTCTATAACTTCCTCGATCTCTTGGCGCATCATCGTTCCCGTGATCAGATATTGCAAGAGACCATCCCGCATGAGGAAGGACTGCGTGCCTTCACCAAGCACTGGTTCTTGCATTCCGCCCTCTATGAGGCGCTGAAGCAGATAGCCAAGCAGGATGCAATCGTCGTGATCAGCACAGACCATGGCTCCATCAAGGTCAACCGCGCAACGCAGGTCATTGGAGATAGAGATACCTCCGTCACGGTTCGTTATAAAGAGGGGAAAAACCTCTCTGTGAACGACCGCCATGCCCTGTTCGTGAAAAAGCCGGCAGAGTTTGGCTTGCCTTCCAAGAGCATTGTGGATAACTTCATTTTTGCCAAAGACGACTACTATTTCGTCTATCCCAATAGCTATCATCAATATCAAAGACAATATAACGGAACTTTCCAACATGGCGGTGTCTCGATGGAAGAGATGATCCTCCCCGTCGTCACTTGCCGCAGCAAGAAAAGGAGATAAAGAGATAAAATGCTATTAGCCAGTCTTTTGAACCCCAAGACCATATTACACCTGCCCAAAGCAGAGAGCAAGGAATCGCTATATCGCGAGATGGTCGATCTTATCTGCAAAAAGCATCAGCTTTCCACCTGTGGAGATGAGCTCTATAAGATGGTGATGGAGCGAGAAACCCAGATGCCTACAGCCTACAAGACGGGCATTGCCATCCCCCACATCCGCGTGGAAGGCTTCAAAGATACCGTGCTTTCCATGGCGTTTTTGGAAGAACCATTGGATTATAGCGGAACGCCTATAAACTGGGTATGCCTCGTCTTTTCAGACAAAAGCTCCTCAAACCTATATCTAAACCTTGTTGCTGCTCTGCTCAAGATATCCAAAGACCAAGAGATGATGCAGGCTCTGCTTGAAGCTCATGGCGGTGCGCAAACCGTGCATATCATCAAAAAAGAAGAGATACGCATCAAACAAGATATCACTGTTGCAGACATCATGGTGACGGATATTGTTTCGGCAAAACCCGGAGACCTGCTCTCACATTTCAGCGAGACGCTCGGCAAATACTCTCACTCCTGCCTCCCTGTCGTGGATGAAAGCGGCAAGTTTTTGGGCGAAGCAAGCATCCTCAACCTGCTCAAAGTCGGCGTGCCGGATTATCTCATGATGCTGGACAATCTCAGCTTCCTGCGTGCCTATGAACCTCTCGAAAAGCTCTTTGAGATGGAAGATAAAATCACCGTCGGCGAGATTATGGATCAAGATTGCCCCACGCTCAGACCCGATGCATCCATCCCCGAAGTTGTCTTTGAGATGATTCAAGGACCCAAGAGATTCTTTTCAGTCGTGGACAAAGACGGCATCTTAGTCGGAGTCGTGACGGCAATGGATATAATGATGCAGATATTTATGGGTGTAGTCAAATGACTCTAATGGTTTTAGCTCTGATCATCTTCGGACTTAGTTATCTATTCATCATCACTGAATGGATAAACAAGATGCTTGCCGCTCTCATCGGCGGCTTTGCGATCATCCTCACGGGGATTGTCTCCCAAGACATTGCATTCTCGGCAATTGACTGGAATGTTATCTTTTTCCTCATCGGGATGATGTTTGTGATCTCGGTGTTGAAGAAGACCGGGCTCTTCATGTATTTGGCGATAAAGATTGCCAAAATAGCGAAGGGAAAGCCTCTCACCATCTTGATCTTGATGTATGTGCTCACCACTTTTGTTTCCGCCTTTTTGGGTAGTGTGACAACTGTGATGATACTTGTGCCCATTGCGCTGCTTATCTCAAGTGAGCTAAAGATAAGCCCCGTGCCATTCATCATCACCATGGCGATAGGCTCGAATGCAGGCGGTGCTGCAACCATGATTGGTGATCCGCCAAACATTCTCATCGGCTCAGCAACGGACTATAGTTTTATCGATTTCATCGTGAATCTAACCCCTCCCGTGCTCGTCATCACAGCCGCTTCCGTGGGACTGATCTGGCTTATGTATAAAAACAAGATGAAGGTCTCCAACGAAGATAAAGCCAAGCTCATGAGTTATAACGAAGGGAATCTCATCAAAGATAAAAAACTCCTCTACGTTAGCCTCATCATTCTTGGGCTCATGTTAGCTGCCTTTTCCGTGCAACACCTCTTGCACCTTGGAACGGCGACTATTGCCATGACAGCTGGTTTGGTCTTGATGTTGCTCTCGGATAGAAAGCGCGTGGAACACATCTTGGCAAAAGATATCGACTGGGTGACCATCTTCTTTTTTATGGGACTTTTCATGATCATCAAGTCCTTGGAAGAAACTGGTTTTATTGGCAAGATTGCTGATGGAATCATGGCTGCAACCGGTGGAGAACCGCGCAAGACCTCGATTGCCGTGCTCTGGCTCTCCGGAATATTTAGCTCCGTCGTGGATAACGTCCCCTTTGTTGCCGCAATGATCCCCGTATTAGAGCAGATGGGAACTGTGATCACTGCACCGAAAGCAATGGACCCCGTATGGTGGTCTTTGGCGCTGGGAACTTGCCTCGGCGGAAATGGCACCCTTATCGGCGCATCTGCAAACATCGTCGCCGTGGGAATAGCCACCCGCAACGGCTATCGCATCAGTTTCAAGGATTTCACCAAGATTGGTTTAATCTTTATGTTCTTGGCGATAATTATCAGCACCTTCTACATACTGTTGCGCTACTATTAACTAACTAAATATCAAAACAATAAGGGTTGCGATCTAATTGGATTGCAACCCTTTATTTATATTTAAGATCAAAAAGAGCTTGAAAAGCCGGCGACGATGCTGCCGTATTCGGAGATAATCAGCCTTATCTGAGCTTTGTCTTTGAGGCAAAGCTGTGCCGTGGAATAGCCTATAACTGCGCCGGCAAAGACATCCGATGCCCAATGCTCCCCCTGTGCGACACGCGAAAAAGACACCGCACCGGCAAGAGAATAGACGAGATATTTGACCCATGCAGAATCCGGATAATGAGCTGCAAGGATCGGCGCAATACTCCAAACAAGCGTGCTATGCCCGCTGGGAAAGCTCTTGTTATCCCCGCCAAGATCAAAGTCGAGCCCGAGAAATTTCTTGTCTATAGACTCCAAAGGACGCCCTCTTTGAGCGATTGTCTTGATGGTGTAGGTGGCCGCAGAGCTCAGAACGGCGCTTTTCAGGCTCACCATAGATATGTCCAAAAGCTCGTCCGCATCAAAGAGATGAGCACCCAGCGCAGTGACGCCTAATGCAGGAAACACATATTTTGCCTCTCCAAAACCACCTACAATTGAATATACGTCATTGAGTTTCCCTTCATCATTGAGCTTCATCGCAGTCTCCGTAATCGGATAATCCAAGGTATATAGCGCAAGGGTACCAAGCGCAAAAGATGCGATTAACTCCGGTTTTTCCTTAAGATAAAACTGCGGCGCATCCATGACGATTTTGGGATAGGATAAGAGATATTCCTTAAAATCAAAGCTCTCGGTCTCAGCCATAAGCGGTAAGACAAAGAAAGAAAGAGCCAAGATAATTAGCAAAATCTTGCGAATTTTCACTGCAACAAAATACCCTCAAAGTTCTTATAAAGCTCGAAGTTATCGTCATCAAAGACATAAAACCAAATCTCAATATCAGCATTACTCCTGAGGAAATCTTGTGCGACTTCGAAGGCTATCTTCGCGGCCTCTTTTTTGGGATAGCCATACACTCCGGTGGAGATATTGGGAAAGGCAATTGACTTCAGATCATGATCTTGCGCCAGTTTTAGGCTATTGTGATAGGCAGAACGCAAAAGCTCCGGCTCGCCGCTTTTTCCGTCCCTATAGATGGGTCCCACAGTGTGGATGATATGCTTTGCTTTCAGCTTAAAGCCAGGCGTGATCTTGGCTTGTCCCGTCTTGCAACCGCCCAGAGTCTTGCAATATTCATAGAGTTCTTTACCAGCGGCACGATGAATTGCACCATCCACCCCACCGCCGCCTAAAAGACTCTCATTAGCGGCATTTACGATTGCATCGCCGTCAAACATTGTGATATCCCCTTTAGTCAAATAAATCATGTGGCAACTCCTTCTCTTTGATGTTTGCATTTTGTTTTGCAGCAAAGAATCGGTCAAGGCAAATATAAGCTTTCATAAAATATTATTTCCATTTTATCCCACTTGCACAACACTCAGATATTTCATGCTTTCCCTATGGCTTCCCTATATGGTTCTGGTCATGATATGGTCATGAT
>DIQS01000033.1:12594-17290 GCA_002427325.1 Cloacimonetes bacterium UBA5456
CATGATGTGGTCATAGTCATGAGCGCATCTCCACCGTATCATAGCCTGAACCATATAGGCAAGACACAGTAAGACAAGATGTTATGAGTGGTCATTGAACTTGGCTTCAAATAATTAAAGCTGATAATTGACGCAAAATTCACAAAACAGAGCTTATCTTCTCTATAATGAATACTTTCTCATCATAATGCAAGAAAAGCATGGCAAAACATAGATAATATTCATTATTAGATTAACTTTATTGATTTTTATATTGACAATATATCAATATTATTTATTTTGTCTTTAACATTAATGAGGTTTTTGAAAGATGAACTTATCGAATTGTCCTATTTGCAGAAACACACTGTTGGTGAAAGAATATCACTGTCCCTCTTGCGAGATCAGTTTCAAGGGGGAATTCGCCCGCAATTGGTTAGAAGGATTCAGCTCCTCGCAACTGGAATTTATCAAGCTTTTCCTTTTGGTTCAAGGCAACCTCAAGGAATTGCAAAACAGACTTGGCATCTCATATCCCACGGTGAAAAGCAGGCTTTCTGAGATCGTGCGCATCATTGCCGACGAAGAAGATCATGACAAAGTTGACGACTTTTCGGACATCTTAGGTGATCTCGAATCCGGTTTCATCGATGTAGAAGGTGCAGTAGAAATGATTAACAAAAGGAGAGAACAATGAATAAGCTTTCATTACAAAAAACATGGGAACTCAGCACCGTCGGAAAGCTCGTTATCGACAACGATATGACACCCATGAGGATTGCGGCTTCGACAGACGAAAAGCTCCACCTTGAGGTTCTCGTCTTTGATTCCGGCAAGAATTATCAGGTCGAGCTTGAGCAATATGTTCAAGACACTACTCAAGACGGCACTTTTAAACTAAAACTCCTCGGACTGCCGATTTCTTGGCAAGATTCAAAACGCGCCATGCTAATCGTCACGGTTCCCGCAGGCAAAAAGCTTAAGGTCAAAACAGAAAACTATCCCGTGAGTTTGAGAGGCATCAGCGCAGAGATCGATGTGGAAACAGAGAATGCTCCGCTTGCCCTCATCGACTGCAGCGGTAGCTTTGAAATCGAGAGTGAAAACGGCCCCGTCTCTTTGCAAAACCTCGTTGGAAACATGCAGATAGACATGGAAAACGCTCCTCTTTCTGCAGACAACATCCGGGGCGACTATCTCAAACTGGAAAGTGAGAACGGTCCCATGAAAATACGCATGGCAAACTTTCCTGAACTGAAGATTAAGACAGAGAACAGCGCGATTTATTATGAAACAGAATATCTCGAAAACGGCGACTTTGAGCTGGAAAGCGAGAACGGCATCCTGCACCTCGTCTTCCCTCCTGAGCTTCCCTTTGAACTCACCGCAAATTCGGAACGAGGGCGCATCAAATCACACTTGGAGAACAAGTTAAGCAAGCTGGATTCAGGCCTTTATCACATCGAAAACCGCCTTGAAGGCAAGATTCCGATCAAGATAAGGATAAAGGCCGAAAACGCCCCGATCAAGCTCTCCTATGGCCCTCACGCCGGCTCGGGCATCATCAAGGTTATCTTGGATCAGCTCAAAACGGCACTGGCTAAAGCCCAGCAAGGTGAGGAATTGCAAGTCGCAAAAGAGCACATCAATAGAATTGGCGCGCAGCTAAGCGAGATGGCGAGCTCTATCAAAGAGGAAAACATCAAGGCTCGTGTGGACGAAGCCATTGAAAAGATGAAAGAAACCCTCTCTGAAGAGGGACTTAAGGTGGCAAAAGCAAGCGTTGTCGCAAAGGCGGATGATCTCAGTGAACAGATCTATGAAAACATCAAAGACAGTCTGAAGCTGATAAAAACCGAATTTGACGAAATCAAAAGCGAGTATTTTGGACAAGATGCACTCAGCGACTACATCAACAAGGTGGTGGAAAGCCCCTTGCTCAAGCCATATTTAGGAAGTCAAAAGAAAGCAGAAGATGCGCAAGTTGCAGAGCGTAGCCGATTGAAAATATTGCAGATGCTGGAATCCGGCAAGATCACAAGTGAAGAGGCACAACAGCTTCTCTCTGCGATCGATAAAGACTAAACCGCAATATTAACACAGATAAAAACAGTCAAGGCGAGTCGTGACAAAAGATTGTCCTTGACTGTTTTTTGTCTGTTGAAATTCTAAGCTATCACCTGAATCAAGGAGTCAGAAATGACAAAAAAGAACAATAAATCTCGTGTTAAGTATTATTTTCTCGCAGCATTGATCGTGATCATGGTTGCGCTGATTCTCATCGTTCCCCGCGTGCGGGAAATGCAGAGAAAACAGCGTGAGGAAACTGCTTTTGAGACACTTACAATGATTAAAGAATATGTGGAATCATATTGGCAAACCCACGAAAGTGCCGGCGGTTTTGATATCGAAAAAGCACTCACTGAACTGAATATCAAGCCATCGATATCCAAGAACTGGAACTTCGCAGTTGCTTGGAAATCATCTGAGATATACACAACCGAAATGGTGGAAAAGCTGAAAAATGTGGACGATAACCGCTATATCCACGTCTCACCTTTCAAGATCATCATGGCTGTGGCAACAAAGGATAACCCCATCGGTGAAGGCCGCAAGCTTTGGTTTGACGGCGATGATGGGAAGTATCACGGCTTTGGTGCTGACGACATGATTGAGCCGGATTGGGCGCGCATCTTTCCCAAGCCCTAACTAATTAATAACAAGCATATTTAGCCTGTGGATCCAAAAGGATTTGCAGGCTTTTTTAGTGATGATAAAACAGCTTAATCAAAGAGGCTACGAAGGTCGTCGATGCTCATTGCCTTCAGCGAAGCAGCACCGCCTTCGATAACGTGGGAAAACATGTCTAACTTATTCTTTTGCAGTGAGATGATCTTCTCTTCCACGCTGTTTTTGGTGATGAGCTTATAGACCTGCACTTTCTTGGTCTGCCCGATGCGATGCGCGCGGTCTATGGCTTGATTTTCCACCATGGGATTCCACCACGGGTCATAGAGTATGACGGTATCTGCCGCGGTGAGATTCAGTCCCGTTCCGCCCGTTCTCAGACTGATGAGGAAGACGCGGATATCCTCATCTTCTTCAAAGCTCTGCACCGCTCCTGCCCTATTCTTTGTCTGCCCGTCTAAATAGCTGTATTTGATTCCCATCTCGTCAAATACGCCTCTGATAATCTTGAGCATTTGCACAAATTGAGAAAAGACGAGTATCTTATGCCCGCCGGCGATTGCGTCTTGAACGAGCTCGAGTAATAGCTCCAACTTTGCCGAAAGCTCCGGCTTAGGCAAGATATCCGGATTTGCTAAGTGGGGATGATTGCAGACTTGTCTGAGCTTGGTAAGCGCAGCGAGAATATGCACATAGCTCATTTCTTCATCACTGTTTGGCATGAGCTTGCGCTTCACATCATCGAGGATTTGCAGATAGAGCTTTTCTTGTAGAGGATTCATCGGCGCCCAGGCGATTTGTTCTTGCTTATCCGGCAATTCGAGCAGCACATCTTTCTTCACACGACGCAATAAGAAGGGCAAAACTTGCCTATGCAAGCCATCGCGCGCCTCGTCATCGTCCTCGCTCTGCGCAAACCTCTTCTTGAAGCGCGGCAGGGTTCCCAAATAGCCCGGCATGAGAAAATCCATGATGCTCCAAAGCTCGGTGACATTGTTCTCTATGGGCGTTCCCGAGAGGGCAAGACGATGCTTCCCGCTCAGCTTTTTGATCGCCGAAGTGCGTTGTGCCGACACGTTTTTGATGTTTTGCGCTTCGTCTAAGACTATCCACTCAAAATCCATCTTTCTGAGCACATCCAATTCACTGAGCACCATAGAATAGCCGATCAAGAAAAAGCGGATATTCGGACTCTTGAGCACATTTTGCCGATGCTCTTTGCTGCCTTCGACGATGGCAAAACTGATGTTTGTATGGAACTTTTCAATCTCCGCCGCCCAGTTATAGAGCAGGGTTTTGGGGCAAATCACGATGCTCGTTCGCTCAGGCGGAGCGGACGCCACGAGAGCAAGCGCTTGAATGGTCTTCCCCAAGCCCATCTCGTCAGCGAGTATGCCGTTTAAGCCATAGTTTTGCAACATCTTAATCCAGGCGATACCAGACTTTTGATAGCCACGCAAGACGCGCTGTAAGTTTAGCGGCAATTGAACTTCCTCTTCGAGATGACGGCGTTTGAGATCGCGGAACATCGCCTGAATGAAGTCATCACCATAGATGCGGAATGCAGGATTTTCCTCTTGCAAGCGCTGATAATATGGCAAGTTACGGATGCGTGCACGATAGACATTATCAATATCTTCTTCGCTTTTTGAGACCAGCTTCTCTATCTCGCTAAAGATCTGCGGATTGGTGATATAGAATATGCGCCCGTCAACGGTGTGCAAAAACTCTTCATCGGAGCGGAAAAACGCCTTCAGTTCCTCGTGCGAAAAGCGCAGGTCTTTATGCCGATAGGACACGTTATAGCTAAACCAATCAATGTCTTCGGTGCGGCTTATCTCAAACTCTGCTTCAAGGCGTATCTTGGTGACAAACTTACCGCTAAGCTCGTCTGCAATCCGGATATCCCACTCCTGCTCATCAATCTGGAACATTGCCTCTTTGAGATATTCAAACCGGTCAGGAGTATAGAGCAGTTGCGCCTTTTGCTCGAATCTATCCGTCTGCGCAGGCGGTAACGAACTCAATA
>DIQS01000033.1:17439-23676 GCA_002427325.1 Cloacimonetes bacterium UBA5456
GCAGGCGGTAACGAACTCAATAGTTTCTTCACCTTATCCTCAAGATCGTATGGCAGATAAAACCACATTTGCTCATCATATTGCACAGGTTTAGCATAGATGAGCGGCTTGCCAAAACGCAGATGCGAGAGCGGGATTTCATAGATTTCATCATAGATCAAGGCGCCTTCGAGCAAGATATCCTCACCTAAAGGCTTGATATATATGCGACACTGAGGTGACGTGCTGATGATGGGCGGCAAGACGATATCCTTGTCAAAATCAAGATATATGTTCTTTTTGCTGAGGTGATAGCGCACGATTGTGCGATAGAAAACGAGGTCTTTATCATTGAGTAACATATTGCCGGCAAACATCTTATCTATCACCTCATTGGTGAAAGGAAGGTGAAGTTCATAGACCTTATTGCGGAAAAACAGCCAGGCAGGATAGCCGGAATACACGGCAGAAAGCTCCTCAATCAAAACGGGAATGAGACGAAATGCACTCTTGCCCGCCGGCTCAATGCGCAAAGACAGTTCAAAGGGGTTTTTCGCAAAGACAAGCTCTTCATTGGTTTCGCTGATCACAAGCCGCGTGGAAAGCGGTTTCATCCTCACCAAAAGACCGGCAAAGTCAGGTTTATTCAAGGACCAAAAGTGGTTTTTATTGCTATATGCCGAGCGCGTTTGTTCTAAATGAGCGATGAAACTCTTGAGGTTTTCGTCAAAAAGCTCGTCTTCGGGAAAGCTGATTTTGTCGGGATTTGTTCCGCAAAGATATTTGGCATAAGCAGAGAGGTCAATCCCCTCAAAGCCGCGATGATAGACGCGAACCTTGCTTTGCTTGGGGTTATAAATCCCCTCAATCTCAAAGAATGCGTCGGCGATGCCGTCCAAAAGCCGATTTGAGCCACGCAGACTATCGCCATCACCGGTCTGGATGATCTCTTCTTTAAAAATGTCGTCGGAAATATAATTATAGGCATAAAGCAAAAGGGAAAGATAGTGGCGACAGCCCTCGTCCCGGCCGCATTCAGCGCAATGGAACTCTCTGATTTTCTGGGCTTTAGTGTCATATAGGAGCTCGACCCATTCACTGAAATAGGAGCGTTTTTCCTCAGTGGGATAAAAGCGCATCAGAATATTGCCGGATTCGTCCTCAGTGTGCCAATACCAAAGATCACCCTCTTCAAAGACACTGACAGCGTGATTGAAAAACCAGCTATTAGAGCGCTCGTGATAGTCTTTCGCAAAAAGCCTTGCCATGATATTTCCTTAATATTTAATCTGGTAGTATATATGAGGACTGCATTATTTTGTCAATACATTTATTTGCGGAGAATGCGATTTGTGAGAAAATGAGGGGGTTTTTACCGCGAATATTCGCGAATGGATGCGAATGAACGCGAATGAAAGTTACTCTGTTTCCAAAACGGTGAACATATCAATAAACCCTAAAACCACAACTTCTCGGTGTTTTCGGTGAGCTCGGTGGTAAAAAAGAAAACAAAACAAATCAATCAAGAACAAATCAACCCCAAACTAAAAAACCACGAACTAAAGAACCAAAGAACCACGAACTAAAGAACTACAAACTAATTAACTCCCTAAGCCTCTCATAGAGTTCCCCCACCTGCCTACGCCGCTCATATTTAACAAGATGCAGACTGTGTTTCTGCCTTCTGGGATTGTCCTTGAGCATCACCCTCAAAATCCCCTCTATAGACCTTGCAGACTCCATCGCCGCAATATATTTTGCCCCGCATTCTTCCAACAGCTTCGCTGCTTCATTATTCTTGGGAACCAGCGCAAGAATCGGCATGCCAAGTCGCAGATATTCAAAGACTTTAGAGGTGAGTGTTCCCTTGGGACTACTGCTATTGATGATGAGAATCAATGCATCGGATTTCTGCATTTCGAAAAGTGCTTCGGCATGACTTTTGGGCGGAATAATCTCAATCTTATCCACAATCCTGCTTTCTTCTATCTCCCGCATTGCCTCAAGGTTATAGCTGCCATAAAGCCTGATACGGATGGGCTTTTTGCTCACGTTTTCCTCATCAAGCTTTGCGATTGCCTGATAGAGAGACTTCAGACTGCGCCGTGCATAGAGCGCACCAAAATAGCTGAGCGTGAAATAATCTTTATCCGGCGAGGCAGAAGGCAAGCCGCAATAATCCTCTTCATCATGCCCGTTATAGAGCACATAGCTACGCGAAGCCAAATCGGGATCAAACTCACTTTTCAGTTCATCGAGAATCCCCTCTGTTGCCGAAACCACATAACTCGCCGAGCGGAGTATCTTCCTCTCTAAAAAGCGGTTTAGCTTACGTTTAAGCGCGCTACCCATAAGATCATAATCCGAGAGCAGCGTCCAATAATCCCGATAGTCAATCACCAGCTTTTTGCCAAACTTACGCCCCAAGATCCACCCCGCCAAGACAGAGGAAAAAGGTCCGCAAGATACATATATCATGTCATAATCATCATCTTTAAGCTCGCGATAAGCCTTCGCAAAAAGATTAGGAAGCCAAAGCTCTTTATCATCGATGAGAAAGAGGCGCCTCACAAAGAGTTTGAGCCGCTCCGGACTCTTTTTATAGATCGCCTCAGATGACGAGCCATCGCCCTTACTAAAACGACGCAAAAGCGACATCGGGTCCCAGGAAGGAACGCGGATAATCCGTTCTGCCAGTGAACTTTGCACCAAACTCTCATCTTCATAGGAATATTGAATTTGCCCCACAGTGAGCAGCGTTATCTTCGCCCCGCACTCTGTGAGATATTTCACGCTTTTGAGGTTTCTGAGCGAGGCAGGTCCCCCCAAAGGCGGATAGAAATAGCTGATATATAGGATTTTCATGAGAGCCTGTCAATCAGTCCAAATAATGCAGGTTCAAGACTTTCCCAAACGAAGCGGGTCTGAGAAATCTCCACACAACGCGCACTCATCGCCGCATATTCTTCATCGGAGAGCCTCAGCATCTTGATGATGGTCTGCGCTATATCTCTCGCACGGAAACTGGGACTGAGCGCGCCGAGTTCATTGTGATGAATCAGCCCCTGCATCAGCGAAGTCTTGATCGAAATCACCGGCAAACCCGCGGCAAGATATTCCAAAACCTTCAACGATGGACCCTGGCGCATGCGCCAATTTGAAGGATTGAAAAACCAGATTCCAAAGCGCGAACGCTGCAACAAAAGCCCCACTTTATCCGCCGGAATCCACTCTTGATAGAATATCGTACGGTTGAGATTATAGTTACTTACGCTGTTATTAAACTCGCGCTGAATCCCCTCATTGGCAAATTTGCCCACGATGAGAATCCTCAGCAGAGGATAATCTTTTTTGAGCAGCGTAGCGGCTTTGAGCAGTTGCAAGATGCCGCGATCCTTGCTGATTCCGCCGATATAAATCAGGTCAAACCTCATCTTGCAGAGATCGCTGAGTCCATGCGGGACGTCTTGGCTATTTTCCCAAACTCCGGCAACCGGATAGTTGGGCAAAACAATATGCTTTTTAGGCGAGATTTTGCCGGACAAAAGCTGATGCAAGATGCCCTGATTCACGGCGATGATGCCATCCACGCGGCGAGCAAGCACACGCTGATACATCAGATAGGCAAAGCGCATGAAATAGCGAAGCGGCACTTGATAACGCTCCGAATGAGCGTGGGCAAAAAACTCATGAATGTCCCAGACCACACGACAGCCCAAACGACGCCTTAAAAGCAGGGCAACCGGCACGGTGAGCGGCTCCACGGGGATCACGATATCCGGCTTCAGGCGCAGACATTCCCTATAGAGCGCAGGGAGGATTTTGTTCGGAGACTCTGCATCCACGATGATCTGAAATGGGTTTGATTCTTTATTGATCATACCCTTGCCGGACAAGACATAAGTCTCAGCCTTTTGCGCCAGACTTTGCGCCAGCTTGTGGTAGAGACGCACATCGCTGGTGAGATGTGAATTTGATATGATGCAGATCTTCATTGATTATACCTCTTTTTTGCTATTAGATTGAAGGGGCAAATGTTGTCAAGAACTATTGGCGCGGGGCGCGGGGCTCGCGGTGGTCGTCGATTTAGAGATTTAACGATTTAACGATTTAACGAGGGAGCTGCGCTGTCGCGGATGGTGTGGGAACGCCCCGTTGCCACGAGCGACAGCATTCCTTATTAGATAGAACATAGATTTAACAGATTTGCATGGATGAAAGGATAGAAAACTGCGTTTTCTCGGTTAACGAGGGCGTTAAGCTACCAAATATCAAGTGACACTAACAGAACAAAGATGCCCTCAGCCGAGGGCATCTTCCAATCATTTACTTACTTTTTAGCTTATCAATTTGCCGTTCTACAAACCCGAAAACCAACATAGTTGTCCTTATTAGAAGGAGCAAAGTAGCCGCGATATGCAACCCGGCAGCGGTCGCCGTAGTTGACCCAAGAACCGCCGCGTAGAACACGGTATGACCCGTTCTCAGGACCGCTTGGATTGTTGGATGGACTACTTTCATAATAATCCCACACATACCGATCCCAGCACAATTCATAAACATTGCCGCTCATATCGTATATGCCAAGCCCATTGGCAGATTTACCTCCCACGGGATGCGCAATACCATCTGAATTATCACAATACCAAGCAACGTCATCAACAATATCCGAGCCACTATAGAGATAATCAGGACTATTTGTAGCACCGCGTGCGGCATACTCCCATTCTGCTTCCGTGGGCAAGCGGTAGCCATTGGCATTCCAATTACAGACTGCAGCATCCCATGTAGCATCATACCAATAGGGAACGATACCCCAATCATCAGGATTAGTAGAATCGCTGATGCTATACACCGGCGTTAGTCCTTCTATTATACTGCGTAAATTACAGTATGTTATAGCACCATACCAATTTATAAAATAAACAGGATAATTGCTGCCTACTCCATAATCTAAAGCCGGATTGGAGCCCATGACAGCCTGATATTCACTTTGCGTCACTTGGTATTTACCAATGGAAAAGGAAGAAAGCGTCACGCTGTGAGTGGGAAGCTCATTGCTTTCTCCACTTCCCTGCGTCCTACCCATAGTGAAAGTGCCGCCGGGAACAAGGACCATCTCGGTGGGAAAAAGGAAGTTAGCAGTTGCAATATCGCTATCATTCCAGTCCTCCTTAAACGCCCTTGCCTTTAGCATTGTATTTGGATTAATCTGTATTGCTCCCTCATAAAGAGTTGAAGAACTCGTTGGGCTTATCCCATTTGTCGTATAACGAATCACAGCACCCGCAGTTGCACAACTGATTAAAACGCTTTGAGGAGAATCAACGACACCTCCTGCCGGATTGAAAACCGGCGTTGCGACAGTTGGCATATTAATAATATAAGACACACTTGAAATATCACTATCAATCAACCCAGCTTTGAAGGCTTGTGCAATAATCGTGGTATCTGAATCAATCATGATAGGTTCGCTATAAACCGGGGAGGCGGCACCCGGCGCGCTTCCATCTGTGGTATAAAGGATAGCAGCACCTTTTGTAGCACATTTGATGGTCACATATTGTGTACCTTCATAAGTCCCCGTTCTGGGGCTAAATGTGGGTGTTGCCACCTTTGTTTCTTTAGGCTCTGTTGTTTTCTCGCCACAGCTTAATAATAGAATAGACAAACTCAATGCAAAGATAATAATCGCAATATCTTTGAACTTTTTCATGGAGATACTCCTTCGGATTTCTTTTTGCCGATATTGAAAACTGCAATTCTCTTAGTAGCGTCACAGTGTCCAACTCTTTGTGTTTCAGGATGCTGAGGGACTGATTTTGCTCCCTCGTTATTTATGTTTTATGTTTATTGATATCGTTAATTGCATGCTATTTGTTTATGAAATATTTGTCAAGTTTTGTTTGATAGAAAACTGCGTTGTCACGGACGGTGTGGGAACGCCCTCGTTGCCACGAGCGACAGCATTCCTTATTAGATAGAACATAGATTTAACAGATTTGCATGGATGAAAGAATAGAAAACTGCGTTTTCTCGGTTAACGAGGGCGTTAACCTACCAGATATCAAGTGACACTAACAGAACAAAGATGCCCTCAGCCGAGGGCATCTTCCAATCAATTACTTACTTTTTAGCTTATCAATTTGCAGTCCTACAAACCCGAAAGCCAACATAGTTGCCCTCATTATAAGGAGCAAAGTAGCCGCGATATGAAACCCGGCAGCGGTCGCGGTAGTTGACCCAAGAACCGCCGCG
>DIQS01000033.1:23827-25049 GCA_002427325.1 Cloacimonetes bacterium UBA5456
GTAGTTGACCCAAGAACCGCCGCGTAGAACACGGTATGACCCGTTCTCAGGACCGCTTGGATTGTTGGATGGACTACTTTCATAATAATCCCACACATACCGATCCCAGCACCATTCATAAACATTGCCGCTCATATCGTATATTCCAAGCCCATTGGCAGATTTGCCTCCCACGAGACGCGCCTTGCTTGAATTATCACAATACCAAGCCACGTCGTCAATAATATCCGAGCCACTATAGAGATAATCAGGATTATTTGTAGCACCGCGTGCGGCATATTCCCATTCTGCTTCCGTGGGCAAGCGGTAGCCATTGGCATTCCAATTACAGACTGCAACATTCCATGTAGCATTGCTTGAACTGGGGACAGATCCCCAATCATCAGGATTAGTAGAACCGCTAATGCTATATACCGGCATGAATCCTTCGCTCATACTACGTAAATTGCAATATTTTATGGCATCATACCAGCTTACATAATAAACTGGATAGTAGCTGCCTACGCCATAGCCGGAAGCCGGATTGGAGCCCATGATGGCTTGATATTCACTTTGTGACACTTGGTATTTACCAATGGAAAAGGAATTAAGCGTCACACTGTGAGTGGGAAGCTCATTGCTTTCTCCACTTCCCTGTGTCCTACCCATAATGAAAGTGCCGCCAGAGACATGTATCATATCTGCAATGTCTGGAATAGTAGGCTCTGTTGTTTTCTCGCCACAACTAAAAAATAGAATAGACAAACTCAATATAAAGATAATAATGGCAATATCTTTGAATTTTTTCATGGATTTACTCCTTCGGATTTCTTTTTGCCGATATTGAAAACTGCAATTCTCTTAGTATCATCGCAGTGTCCAACTCTTTGTTTTTCAGGCTTGTGAGGGGTTTGTTTCGCTCCCTCGTTATTAATGTTTTATGTTTATTGATATCATGAGTTGCATCTTATATGTTTATGAAATATTTGTCAAGTTTTGTTTGATAGAAAACTGTGTTTTCTCGGGCAACAAGATGTTATTCGCCCAAATTTAAGGGATGCGCCTGCGCATAGCATAAAAAAGCCGGCTAAAGCCAAGGTTACGAAGTGTTTAGCTCAACGATGACTCGTTAAATCGTTAAATCTCTAAATCGTTAAATCGTCGAGCGAAGCGAGCCTAACTCACTCTCTCCCTATAGGTTTCTGCTTAGCGTGCGCTCATGATATGGTCATGCCCATGACCA
>DIQS01000033.1:25241-37224 GCA_002427325.1 Cloacimonetes bacterium UBA5456
TGACCAGAACCCAGTAAGGAAGCCCTAAGAAAAGAGCAAAAAAAGAGTGGAAATTGAAGCAGGAAAAGATGGGATTTTCGCAAAAAACAATCGGAATAATTGACTCAACAACCCGCAACACAAAAATACATATTGACAGAATAATCCAAAATGATAGAGGTGCAGAAACTCTGATTGAGTTGATTAAAACTTACTTTTAAGGAATCGCAACTCAATTATCACAACACAAAAAACTAAGCCAAAGGAGAATCAATGCTCAGAACATCGCTTTTATTTTTATCACTGCTTGTTCTCTCCGCCTGTGGATTCATGCACAACGCCCATCCCTATAACGCGATTGCGCCTGAAACATTAGAAGGTCAGATGCGTGGTGGTTTTGCTTCTACCAACGATATATTTAGGGCAGGAACATATGCTCCGGACAGTTTAAACACTCAGATTTACGATCACGCTCCGCAACGAGTGTTTTTGGGGTCTTTCCCCTCTACCGTGCGCCTTGGCTTAGGTAAGGGCTTTTCGGCGGGTTATGATTATAGCGTGGTTATCAGCGATGCCTTGCATCCCAGAGGTTATGAACAGATGTTTCCTGAATTAGTGATGTGCACCGCCCTCAAGCTCCACCTTGCGAAGTCTTTGAATTTGGGAAAGGATTATCATGTCTCACTATCTCCGGGGGCTTATATCTCGCAGGGCGTCAAGGGGTTGAGCACGAAACGGCATCGCATGAAATATAGACACAAAGGAGTGGAGCTGCCTCTCACCCTTAGCAAAGAGTTTCATAAGCCCATAAATTTCGTGCTGAGCGGAACTCTTCGCGGTGCAAAAGACACTTTCAACGGAGATATATCATATCCTGCGCCTTGGGCGTGGGGTAATTTTGACTTCCCGAATCAGCCTGAAAACAAAGTAGAACGTTATGCGGCGATGGTGCATACAGATATCCTGCTTTCCCGCAATTTGGGACTCGTGATGCAATATGGCAGAGAATATGTGAAAGGCAAAGACCGTAGCTTGCAAAACCCAATCTTGTATCTCGGCTTTAGTTTTAGCGACAAAGCTACAAAAATCTTAAAGCCTCCTATCGCAGAATGAGATAGCTTTTATATTAAGTCATGGGAAAAAACGAAACCAAAGGAAAATCAATGCTCAGGGCATCGCTTTTAATCTTGTCCCTAATCTTTCTTTCCGCCTGCGGATTTATGCACAACGCCCATCCCTATAATGCGATTGCGCCTGAGGCAGCAGAGATTCGGTCAATCTATGGCATTTCTTCGACCGGCGGCATTTTACGAGCGGGAACATATTCTCCGGATAGCTTGAATACCGATATACACAATCGTGATTTGGAATCAAGGCTTTTTAGGTCTGTCCCACAATCCATACGCCTTGGCTTGGGCAAGGGATTTTCGGCGGGCTATGATTTTAGCATGGTTAGCAGCACTGACTTGCATCCCTCCGGTTTTGATCAGATGTTCTCTCCGACAGTGACATGCACCGCCCTCAAGCTCCACCTTGCTAAGTCTTTGGATTTGGGAAGAGATTACCATGTCTCACTATCTCCGGCTATCTATATCTCGCAAGGCGTGGACGCTCTAAGCACAAGGCGGCATCGCATGAAATATCGACACAAAGGAGTGGAGCTGCCTCTCACCCTTAGCAAAGAGATTCATAAGCCGATGAATCTCGTGCTGAGCGGAACTCTTCGCGGTGCTGAGGACACTTTTAGAGGAGATATATCATATCCCTCCCCATTCGCTTTTCATTATTATGATTTCTGGGATCAGCCTGAAAACAAGGTAAATCGTTATGCGGCGATGGTGCATGCGGATATCCGGCTTTCATCCGAGCTGGAGCTCGTGACGCAATATGGCAGAGAATATGTGCGAGGCAAAGACCGCAGCTTGCAACATCCAATCTTGTATCTCGGAGTGAGGATTAGCAACAAATCTCTGCAAATCCTAAAGCCTTTTATCTCAGAATGATATAGCTTTTATATCAAAATGATATAGTTGATTGGCAAGCCAAGTCGAAATATTCCTGTAAAACGCTGATTTTTGAAGAGATAGATTAGTATTTGGATTTGGCATGCCAATTGCATATATTATGTTTATACACAATAAAAATGCTTCAAGGAGAAAATAAGATGAAAAAGACACTTTTTTTAACGCTAATTTTGAGTTTGCTCTTTGCTGTGGTTATGGCAAATGAGACCGCGAGTGATCCCGGCGACGGACCTAAAGATTCGCCCGTGAAAATCACCGTGACCAAGGCGCCTACAGACCAGACGCCTGATGCTGCATATTTTGGTGTTATTGCCGAAGATATCAATTTCCCAAAAGCTCAGGAATTGGGTTTGAGCCACAATTATGGCGTTTTGATCTCTTGGGTCAGCCCGGAGTCTCCCGCTTGGCATTTCCGCCTGCAGGAAGATGATGTTATCCTTTCTATAAACAACCAAAAAATCACTAATATGGCTGCATTTGACAAGGTTCTCAAAAGTCTGAGAGCAGATGATCAGATCACTCTGGAAATCTTTCGTGATGGCGAAGAAATGGGCTTGGATATGACGGTCGGCGCACGTCCCGGCACTATCGGAGAAGATGTGGAAAAGGCTCGTATTCCCGGCAAGAAGCGCCTCAGTCCCGGTTATGGCGGCGGTGGTTGGGTGCCGATGTTGATCACTTTGGATATGACAGATGTCAACAATTTGATCTCTGATGGCCAATTAGGGTTCAAAGAATATCGCTCTTGGGGAGTTTTGCAGCAGGGTGTTGCAGGAAAGTTCCCCATTGGTAAAGGCTTTATGCTCGGTGGACAGGTGACATCCTTTTCGGATACCAAGAAAAAACAAAACGAAGCTGATCCCAGATACCACGTTTGGATGAAATATAACAACCTTTTGGGTGGCGTCACCTTGGACAAACGTATTCCATTTAGCAAACACTTTGTCGGAAGCTTGGGAATCATGGTGGGGGGTGCATATCAGGAAATGGAGTTCCTCAATACAGACTCAAATTATGACTGGAATGTGATGCCAAACACCATCACCGGCACAAATAACACGCATTTCCTCTTGCATAAAGGATATCTCACCATACAGCCGAGAGCTGAGTTGCAATATCACTTCCTTTCATGGCTGGGATTGCGCGCAGAAGTGGGATATAACTACGGCTATTCTCTGAATAATGATTGGCGAGTACAAGGCTTGTCAGGCGAAACTTATGAGATTCAGAATTCACCGGATACCACTTTCCAAGGTATGACCATCACTGTTGGTCCTTGGTTTGGATTCTAATATAAAATTATAACACTCCCTAAACATCCTGCCCCCCTTCTTTTTGTTCAAAAAAGGAGGGGGGTTTTTTGTAGGGACAAAGTTCAATAGGGGATTATATCTTCGTAGCGAATGTCTCCATAGAAAATGAGATAGTTATTTTCACCCTCATCAAAACCGGCATTGAGGAAGTGGTAAAGATCGATTTTCCACCACGTTTCGCGATATTCGGCATCATAGTCCAATTCATAGCCGTGCAAATCAGCTAAGAGCTCAATTATCTCCTCTTCAAAGAGGTCTATGTTTTCATCTTCCATGGAGATGACCACCAGCCAAGAGACCAGTTCGTCTTCATCAGGGGAAAAATATAGACGGATGGTGCTGCCTGCTTGGGAAAATAAGAAGCCTATCTCTCCCATTTCGCGCGTGAAACCCAGGCTTTTAAGCTGAGCGACTGCATCGTCGGCACTCATCCCAAAACTCAGTCCGGGCATGCCTTCCAGCGCAAATAAAGAAACGGAACATAGGACGAATAGTAGCGTGATTAATAACAAGCGAACTTTCGTTTTCATTTGCTTTATTCCATTTATAGTTTTTTACTTAGTTCTTGAGCCAAATAGGAGAAAGAAACAGAAAGAAGCAGAGCAGAGAAGACGGGAATCAATAGAGGTAAAGATAGGAGAACTATATACTTCATGTCAAATCCAACCCTGTAGAAAGGCACAACGGAGCTCACGGTGTAATAAAGCAAGAAAACACCAATAATTGCCCATAAGCCGGTCATTATCCATAGCTCGATGTGGATCATGTTTCTCTTTGTGGTTCCATTGGCGCGATTAACCAGAAAACGTATCCCTGCCAGTAAATAGCTCAGCGAGGTAAGTAGAAATACAATCGCAAGCATGATAAGGATATGGTGGTCGGATAATTCACTAAATCTGTTTTGTTCATAGAGAAAATATCCTCCGCCGGCAAGGCTGATTAGGGCGGTGAGGATGATCCATAAACGGCTGCCCAAGGCGGTAAGCGGTATGTATGGCTTTTCTGAGGGAGGCAGAGCGACTTCGGCTTGAGTGGCTTCATCATCGCCTTCCAGGTTGCCCTCGTCAGAGATCTCATCATTGCTATCATCTTCGTAGCTAATGGTTTCAATATCCGGATTGCGACGTCTAAGCTCTTCTAAAATGGCAAAATAATTTTCACTGTCTGTCTCGGCTTCTTCCAAGAGACTGCGAAGCTGCATCTCTTCAAGTGCGCTGAGATCAAGGTCTGCTAATTGTTCTTGCTCATGTTTGTCTTTTTCAAAATCCATTATTTCCTCTCGGTATATCTATTTAAGCAAACATATTTGTTTGGCTTATGCTGTCAAGAAAAGTCTTTTTGATGCAGCTTGGAGATTTATTATGCAATCTAAGGCAATATGATGGCATCTATTTAGCAAAACTTACAATTAGTTAAGACATATTATGGTAGTGTTTTGCTTTGGAACTGATAGCAGACGGGGCTATCCACATGATTATGACAGAAAATTTCAGCTCAGCCAAAACGCGATCAATAGTAGCAATTGGGCATTTTAGCTTACTTTAAATAATATTTATTCATTATAAATTAATGATTTTGCTTGACATCTTCACAGGGATCCTTAAATTGTCATTTATACTTAGCATGGATAACTAAAGGTATGGAGGTATATATGCTTGGAAAAAGATTCAAGGAACTACGCAAAGAGCTTAAGCTCACGCAGGTAGCACTCGCCAAGCGAATGAAGGTCAATCCATCTGCTATATCCCAATTGGAAAGCGGGAAAAACAGGCCTTCTATGGAAAACATGCTTTTTCTTTGGAAGACGTTTGGTGTTGACTTACATTGGCTTATCACCGGCGAGGGGACGATGTTTGGCAACGAGAAGAAAGAATTGGCAGCATCTAAGAGCAAGGGGTGGAAGACCCTGCAAGAGATGCTTAATAACAGCCTGGAAGAGATTGCGCAAGCCAAGATGGAGCTCGTTGACAGCGGCGTGATAAGCATCCCCGTAAGTGGAGAGATCGCAGCAGGTCCGCCCGAGGAAAGTCATTTCCCACACGCGGATACAATCACCATCCGTAAAGGCCAGCTCAAAGGAGCTCCCGGCAAATTCATCAGTTTGCGCGTGAATGGGAGCAGTATGGAGCCTTCTTTGTATCACGACGATATCGTGATCATCTATCAGTGTGCAGATTGGGAAAAGCTGTCCGGCAAGATCTGTGCAGTCCGCATCGATGGTGCCATCACGCTGAAGATGATGACCTTGGACCACGACACCAAGACGGTGTTGCTATTACCTCTTAATAAAGAATATAAGCCGCTGTTGATCAAGCCTGAGGATCATGAAGATTTTGTTTTGATCGGTAACTTGGCTTCCCTTTATAGGCGATATTAAGCCCTCTTGTCGGTTCAGAATTCTTGGTGTGATTTGAGATCAGAAAGAATATTCAAAAAAAAGAATACGAGCCTATTTTGAACTTTAGTCTCTTTGAAGCATGCATCTTAGCTCTATGCACATGTGGCATGGAGCTAAGCTTTTTTTGTGATTTTGTTTGACACATTAACCACATTTGCAAAGCATGAATATATTCAAAGCGAGGAGTTGAAAATGTCTTTTGTTCACTTACACAATCACACACAGTACAGCCTTTTAGATGGGGCATGCCGGGTTGACAGAATGATCAAACTGGCTCATGAAATGGGTATGCCTGCCGTGGCAATGACCGATCACGGGAATATGTTCGGTGCGATAGACTTTTATAAGTCTGCAAAAAAGCAGGGGATCAAGCCCATCATCGGCATAGAAGCCTACATCATTAGTGATGAATTGGATTGTGAACTCAGCAAAAGCAATGTGCGCCATCATCTCATACTCCTTGCGCAAAACTATCAGGGCTATCAAAACCTGATGAAGCTCTCCTCCGCCTCTTATATCGACGGTTTTTATTATAAACCCAGAATGAGTAAATCTCTCTTAGCCAAGCACACCGAAGGGCTAATCTGCCTCTCAGCTTGCGTCAAAGGCGAGATTCCGTGGTTGATCTTGCAAAACAGAGCACAAGAGGCAAGAGAGGCGGCACTTTGGTATAAAGAACTCTTTGAGGATAGATATTATCTTGAGATTCAAGACCACAATCTGAAAAGCGAAAAAGAGGCGATGCCCAAGCTGATTGAGCTCGCCAAAGAGCTGGATATCCCCCTCGTTTTGACCAACGACTGCCACTATCTGCACAAACAAGATCACGAAGCGCACGACATCCTGCTTTGCATCCAAACCGGCAAGCTTTTGGAAGATGAAAACCGCATGCGCTATAACACCACCGAACTCTATTTCAAATCTCCCGACGAGATGAAGGAGCTCTTCCCCGAATATCCTGAGGCCTATGAGAATACGCTGAAGATCGCCGATAGCATCGATCTCGAACTGAGATATGATGATTTCTTGCTGCCACAAGTGGAAACGCCGCAGGAATATCAGGACATGGGCGACTATCTGAAACACCTGTGTTATGAGGGAGCAAAGACCAAATATCCCAACATGAACGAAGAGGTTAAGAATCGAATTGATTATGAATTAGGCGTGATCAAACGCATGGGCTTTGAGGGCTATTTCCTCGTTGTGAAAGATATCATCGATAGTGCGCGCAGTCACGATGTTCCCGTGGGCCCCGGCAGAGGCTCGGCAGCCGGCAGCATCATCGCCTATCTCTTGGATATCACGAAGGTTGACCCCCTTAAATACGGCCTTCTCTTTGAGCGTTTTCTCAATCCCGATCGCATAAGCATGCCTGACATCGATATTGATTTTTGTGCCCAAAACAGAGGCAAAGTTATAGAATATATCGTTCAACGCTATAACAGAGAAAGCGTTACACAGATCATTACCTTTAGTGAACTCGGCGCAAAAAGTGCCTTCAAAGATGTGAGCCGTGTGCTTTCCGTTCCTGCTGCTGAGGCAAATCAGGTGACCAAAACCATGCCGGGAAACGTCAAGAGCATTCAAGAAGCCCGCAAGCAAAGCTCTGAATTTGCTCAGCTTTTGCAGGATAACCCGCTCTATCAAAAGATCTTTGACTATTCCTATGTGTTAGAAGGGCTCATCCGGCAGACGGGCATACATGCCGCGGGAGTGGTGATCGCCCCAGGTGATCTAACCGACTATGTCCCGCTGGCTTGCAACAGCCAAAAAGGCGGTGAAAACGTTGTCTTAGTCCAATATGAAGGCAAGTGGCTGGACGAGCTTAAGATGCTGAAAATGGACATCTTGGGGCTCAAAACGCTCAGTATCATCAAAAAGACTATAGACTTAGTATTGCAAAGCCATGGCACAGCGATAGATATCGACACTATCCCCTTGGACGATCAGGATGTCTTCCGCATGCTCGGCAAAGGCGAGACCGATGGAGTGTTTCAATTTGAAAGCGACGGCATGCGCAAATATCTAACAGAACTCAAGCCAAACATGTTTGAAGACCTCATCGCAATGGTTGCGCTATATCGCCCGGGTCCCATGCAATTCATTGATAGCTATATCGCTCGCAAGCACGGACGTGAAAAGGTGAGCTATGACCACCCCTTAGTGGAAAACGCGCTGAAAGATACCTATGGCGTGACGATCTATCAGGAGCAGGTGATGCAGATGTCTCGCGAGCTCGGCGGACTCAGTGGCGGCGAAGCAGATATCCTTCGCAAAGCTATCAGCAAAAAGCAGACCGATCTCATGCAGATATATCAGGGAAAGGTGATTGATGGCGCACTTCAAAACGATGTCCCGCGCGTTGTGATGGAAAAGATTTGGAGCGACTGGCTGAAATTCGCCGAATATGCATTTAATAAGAGTCACGCAACTTGTTATGCCTTAGTTGCCTATCAGACTGCATGGCTCAAGACTCACTATCCCGTGGAATTCATGGCTGCACTTCTCTCTTTGGAAGATGACCCCACCAAAGTGACCACCATCATCGGGGTGTGTAAAGATATGGCTATCAACATCATCCCGCCGAACATCAATCGTAGCGAAGCTGAATTTAGTGTGCATGGCAAAGAAGTGCTCTTCGGCTTGCGTGCCCTCAAAAACCTCGGAGAAGCCGCTATCAACTGTATCTTGGAAGATAGATCAGAAAACGGGACGTATAACAATATCTTCAACTTTTGTTCGCGCATGGATAGTAGCTCGGTGAACAAGACAGTGCTCGAAAGTCTGATTGCGTCCGGCGCTTTGGACGATCTGGAAGGAAGCAGAGCCCAGAAATGGGAGGTCATAGAACAAGCGCTTGCTTTTTCCTCCGGCGAACAAAGAGACAAGAAAATGGGGCAAACTTCGCTATTTGATCTCATCTTAGATGAAGACGAGGAGGATGATTATTACCCGGAACTGCCAGCCGTGAAAGACTGGGGAAACCTGCATAAACTCGAGAATGAAAAGAAGGTTTTGGGCTTTTATATGAGCGGGCATCCCTTGCAGGAGCTGAAGCCCATGGTGGATCTCGTCAGCACGGCAAACTCCGAAAAAGGCAAATTTGCTCAGGGTGAGATGAGCCTTGTCGGCATCGTCAGCGCCGTTTCGCGCAAACGAGATTCACGCGGCAATCCCATGGCATTCTTCGAGATGCAAGATTTGCACGGCAACTTTGAGGTTCCACTTTTCAATAAGGATGTTGGTCGTTTTGCCGACATCTTAGAAGAAGGCAAAGTTTTTTATATCGAGGGCAATAGAAGCACCTATAACGGCAATGAAGACACCATCTTGCGCGTTCTGCCAAAAGTCGTTATCCCCTTCGAGGAGCTTTCGCCCAGACTGAAGGGAACGCTGGTCGTCAAAGTTCGTGATTTCGAGCTTAAAGCCGGCATCCTGAAAAAGATGACCCCACTTATCAAAGAACGAGGTGCAGTGACATTACTCCTGGAAGTAACTACCTCGAGCGGAGATACATATCAGATTGAGGCAGGTTATCCAATCGCCGTCAAAAATGAGTATGTAAACTTTTTGACAGTTAATAATATTAAGCATTTTATGGTGGGACAAAATGTCCAAAGTCAAGATTCTTAGCGTCTTTTTCTTTCTGTTTCTTTGCGTGTCTGCGCTTTCGGCTCAGGAATTCCTCTTTGAGAGCTATGGCGAGAAAGTCGAGGCACATCTGCTTCTCCCCTATGATCTGTTTATCTTTCCAAAAGACGCCGATCATGTGAATTATCAGCTCTCTATCGAAGTAAGAAACTCACGCAAGAAACAGGTGGTAAGTCAAGAAATCAGTCTCTCTATTCCCAATCGTGTTTGGCTGGATAGGTGTGCTGTGCCGGTGCTTCAGAGCTGGGATCTGGATTATGGCAGCCATACCGTAAATGTTTTTTTAAAAAACAAGCAACTGGGTGATAAGAAAAGCTTTAGCAAGACTTTTAACAAAGGCACTAACGACACCGAGGTCGGCTTGGCATATATCATCGCCGAAAAGGAAGGCTTTGAATATATCCCGCAAGAATTAGACCTCAGCTTTCCCGATAAACTTACGCTGAAACAGAGATTCTCCTTGAATATTGGGCAAATCATCCTTGAAGCCGATTCTCAGCGCAGTCTTTTTTTTAACCCCGAAAGTCCCTTTGAACTGGAGCTTACAGAGTTTTTTGAACAGGATAGAATCGACCAGATGCTCGTCTATTTAGACGAAAGCAATATCCGCTACAAAGTTGAACCTCTGCTCTATAACGCATGGTTTTCTTTTTCCAGAAACTATAGTCTCAAAGATCAAATGCAACAAATCCGCTATATCGCCACTCAGGCACAGTGGAAAACCCTCAGCAAGGTCCCCAAAGATATGTATGAAGAAGCGATAGAAAGCTTTTGGCAGGCGAAAGACCCCAGCCCGGGAACGCTGAAAAATGAGACGCGGGAATTCTTTTATAAGAGAGTATTAGAAGCAGATCAACGCTTTAGCATCCATAAACGCATGCCGGGATGGAAGTCCGATAGAGGTCGCATCTTCATCAAGTTCGGCGAGCCGGATCAGATCACCGCCGAAGCCTTTCCCATCGGGCGAAATCCGAACATCGTTTGGCATTATTACATGCTTAACCGAAGCTTTAGATTTGAAGATGATAGAGGCTTTGGTCAATATAGATTGAAAAACAAAGAAGAAGAGTATGAAGACTTTTAGATTAATCGCAGCAGTCTTTTTTCTTTTGCCAATCTCGCTTTTGGCAAATCAGTATCTTTTCATGCACTTAGATAGCCATCGCTTTTTGGATCAAGACAGAGAAACGGTTGTTTTCTTGGACTATCAGATTCCCTATCAATCCCTGCTTTTTGAGGCAGGGAATGGTGCATATTTTGCCCAGGTGGAAGTGGGGATATCTATCTCTGCCCAAGATTCTCTTTTGAGCGAACAGAAGATCGACGATGTCATCGGCATCACAAATAAATTTGATGCACAATCAATGCAAAAAGCGTATTTTAACCGGATTGCTATCCCTATGGATCAGGATAGTTTAACGATTGTTTTCACCGCCAAAGACATCCTCTCTGAGAAGGTTTTCAGCCGCAGCATATTCTTGAAAGCATTACCCAAAGACAGCCGACTCTCCGATATCGAACTCAACAATCGCATCAGCGAAGACGACGGGAGCTATATGAAGAAGTTCCGCCGCGGCAGCCGTGTCTTTGAGCCTGCCGTGTCTTTGATCATCAGCAAAAACCACTATGACCACGCCATCATCTACACCGAGCTATATTCTCGCGAAGAAAATCTTGGCGAAAACCTCTTGCTCATCCTCAATCTGAGCCGAGACGATAAAACCGTGATGGAAGACTATTTAGACCTCTCTGTGGTGAACTCTCTCAGCAATGGATTGAGCCTTAAAATCCCCTTGGAAGACCTTGAGGCAGGAACTTATGTGGGCAAAATTAGCCTGCTCTTGGATGATATCATCGAGGAAAAAGAGTTTGACCTCGTGGTAAGCGAAGAAAAGGAAATACTACACCGGCTATTTACCGATATGGATGAAGAATACGCCCTGATGCGCTATTTTATGGTGAGCAAGCTGCCGCGCAACTGGGATAGCATGAAAGAAGAATCTAAGAGATATTATATCAGTAATTTCTGGAAGGAAATGGCACTGACCAATAGAATGAGCGTGGATGGCATAATCGATCTTGTTCAGGAAAGAGTGGATCACTCAAATCAATATTTTGCTTCGATCAAACCCGGCTGGCAAACCGATATGGGAAGAGTTTACGTGCGACAAGGGCGTCCCTCAGACATAGAAAAAGGACAAAGCTCCACCGATAGTCGCTTTGCGATCAAAGATTATCAAATCTGGAAATATAGCACCGGCGAGAAACCCGTCTATCTCTTCATCGACATCCAAATGAATAACAATTATCGCCTGATCTATGTGGACGGCGATGATATGGAAGCAAATAATCCGGATTGGCTGAGATATTTAGGCTCAGATTTTGATGAAAACCTGCTCAGAAATTGACTTTTTACTCAACCCTTAAACTTTTCCGATAAGCTTCATTTTGAGGCACTTAACACAGTTTTATGAATTGTTCTTCAATATCTGTGTCTAATTTTCTTCTGCCAAGCTCCATCCATCTCCCATAAGAGCATGCATTGCCGCACCTTACCTATTGGGTTCAGCTCATCGTCAGGTGATGATATGCTCATGGCTATGACCACATCATGACCA
>DIQS01000033.1:37395-76523 GCA_002427325.1 Cloacimonetes bacterium UBA5456
ATCATGACCAGAACCCAGTAAGGAAGCTATGGAAAATAGGCTGGAATTCGACAAGGGCGGGTGAGCAAATTTGAGAGGAATCTCGTACGATATTAATGACACAACTAATCGTCCCATTCTTTGCCTTGGAAATGGTCACTGAGAATAATCACTCTCAAAAAGGTCCGCCACATACCCAAAAAATTCGTCATTTGTGTATTGGTGGCAAAGCCTCAACAGATATATGTGCACGGTGTGGTAATCGGGAAATTTCCGCCGTAGTCGCAGGCAATAAGCACTGACATCAGATGGATTACGATACTTTAGAACTTGGTCTTTCACGCTGCTGAGTTCCATGCTGAAAAGCCGACGCGCATGTTCGGAATCAAAAACCCACCAATAATCATACAAACCCATGGCGCCGATGATGGAGCCATTGAGCACAAAACGTCGCGGTGCATAAGGATATTCATCCACCCAATAATATGTTCCTTCTCCAAAAAGTTCATCATTATTCGCGATCATCACAGTGCTCTTAGGACTCGTAAAATCTGTAAAAGTGTAGAAGATGGAATCTGCTGCGGCGGCAAAAAGAGGATTTGAGGTATAGTGATATAATCGGCTATATGCAGAAAGAGCCGTGCCTTGCGCCATGCCGGAATACCAGGGTGCATGATAGGTAAAGCCGGAGCTCGTGAAAGTGAAATCATAGACAAACCAGATGCCCTCACCTTCTCGGTGGGCACGAAGGCGCAAAGCTTCCATGGTCTTAATGGCGTGATTTAGATAGCGCTCTTCCTTTGTATGACTATAATCCGACAGGGCTTCGAGGGCTTTGTAGCTGAGGTTTACGGGATGATAATAACTTTTGTCTTTCCACATAAAAAGACTTACCCCGTTTGAATCTGCCGGCGTGGCATTGATGGTGTCAAAGATGCGTTCGCGGTTTTTGAAAAGACTGCCGTAATCAACCTTTTGTAGCTGAAACTCATAGTCTATCACCTGATCCAAATATGAAAAAGATGTGGGTTTGCTGCAAGAAACCAGTAATAGTAACATGATCGGGACCATCATGCAATATCTGATTATATTCACCTTTTTCTTATCTAAGAGGCGTCCAAATCTTGAGCTAAACCCAAACAGATTAAAGTCTCTGCCGAAGTTTTTGGAAGAACTGCGTCTTGCGCTAACTACTAAGGTTTTCTTCATCTTGACTCCTGTTTTATTTGATTATTATCTTTGCAAGCTATGATAAGAAATTGTCATATTTAGTCAATCTCAATTATTGTGCTTTGCTTTGTCTATTTTGGTTTGTGAACGAGATTTAGAGAATAGGTAAAAAAGCATCGATAAAGTGTTTTATGTTGTAAGTGTGATCTTTTCTATCGTGTAAGACGATAATCACATCAAATCTCGATTCATAGTTGGCGAATTGGTCATTTTGGTTATAATATTCTAACGCTGCAAGCGAAATCCTGCGTTGTTTATGGTAATTCACGCTTTCAGCGGCACTTTCTACGGAGAAAAAAGAACGAGTTTTTACTTCAACAAATACCAAGTGTTGATCTTTTTCTACAATGATATCGACCTCTCCTTGACGTGTGCGAAAATTGGTGCATAGCACTGTGTATCCACAAGTTAGGAGATATTCAGCCGCTCTCTTTTCGCCAGCAGAAGCCAATATTTGTTTATTGTTTTTATTCATGACGCAAGAAAAAGCTTGACGGATAACTTGTCAATGGTATTTGTAGCTCATGATTGTAATCGCATCATAAAACTAATAATTAAACATCACCTCGCATGAGGTGGAGGGAAGTATGAAAAAAGTTATTTTGACACTTATCGTTGTTTCAACGATGTTTGGTCTGTTAAATGCAGCGCCATTTCAGACCCTTGGCATGCTGAGAACGCCAGACGCGTATGTTTTGCCACACAAAGCAGCAGAATTTATGGTCGCAGGATACTATCTTGATATTGCCCAACCGCAAGATGCGGCATTTAAGGGCTTTATGCCTTATGCAATGGTGGGAGCCGGCATATTAGACCGTTTAGAAATCGGTGCATTTGTCGGAAGCAAGGTCAACGATGAGCCTATGGTTTATTTTCTCAATGCAAAAGTAAAGATTTTGGAAGAGACAAACACCCTTCCGCAATTTGCACTTGGAATGGACAACATCCTCTCCAGCCAGAAGTATCATAATGGTCTTAACCTAAATCCCGGCGATGATTTTTATACCCATCCGGATAAGACCGACTATGAAAACTATTCAATCTATGGAGTTGTCTCGAAGCAGGCTTATTTCCTCGGTATGCCTTGGATGTTGAATGTTGGCATGGGATCAAATCGCTTTGCAGGACAGGTTAAACGCTCTCGTATCCTTCAATCAAGCTTTGTTTCTGCTGAGTTTTCACCCGTCAACAATCTCGCTATTCAAGGCGAATTTGACGGTGCAGACTTTAATCTGGGTTTGAGATACAGCTATGATAATTTCTCATTCAAGCTGGGTGCTCAGTCCGTGGAAGACTTAGCGAAAAACAATGGCTATGAAGACAACCTTCGCGTTGCTTTCGCTGTTTCTTATCTCTTTGACAAGTATGCCGAAGCTCATCGCCGTCCTCAGCTTAGCAGCCTTAACAAGCCTGGAATGACCGGCGGCACTGTTGACGTTGGTTCCCAAGGTCAGGCCGGTGGGGTCGTTGTACCGCCCACAGGTTCCACGGGCACCGCACAAAGCATGCTTTCACCTGAAGTAAGAAACTTGTTAGAAGAGCTCAGAATCTTACGTGAAGAACGCAGTAAAGCACAGAAATCTTTGGACGACTTACGTCTGCTTATCCAAGAACTGAAACAATAACTAACATGTATATTGTGTAGCGTGGTGTGTAGGATTCATGCTTCCTAAACCCTTAATAGAAGTGCGCCAGGATGTTTCACAAGCATCCTGGCACGCTATTGAAGACGGCTTTATGCCATTGAACTTCTTGTGAGTAAAAAGTGAGCAGGTTATGAGAAATTTTATAAAAGTATTCTTGATGATACTCTTGTTGCAGGCTTGTCTGTCTCTTGCCAATGCCTTCATCGAAAACCTTAGTGAAGAAGAGATATTAATCCTTGCCGAAGAGTTGCAAGAAGAAGACATAGAGATGCTTATGGAATTCATAAGCGAAGAAAAGCAGATGATGAGAGAGCTTTCAAAACAGTTCCTGATCGACGAGCTTCCCCAACTAATAGCACTTGATCCAGAGCAAGCAGGAATAGCATTGGAGAGCTTTTCCGAATCTTTCAACTATATGAGAGATGAGGAAGTCAGGTATCTTTTGGGACATCTCTATGCGCGTATAGGCCAGACGGATAGGGCTATTGACACCTTTGCCGCTTTGCTCGAAACAGATTTTGATCTTGATTCACGGAAAATGATGGGACTCATGTTCCACAGCATCTTGTCTGAACTCATAGAAGCGGGAGAAAATGAACTGTCATTCCGCTATCTGAATACTATCCTCAGCCACGGATTGGTGTCTGATGAACTCATACTCAGTTATCTCTATCTTTTTTCTGAATTAAATCAGGACAAACAAGATGTGCTCAGCACCATCCAATCCTATATGGAGAACAATGGAACCCTGCTTGAAGTGATCCTTCCAGTTAAAAACTCAGTGTTATCCAGATTGGAACAAATTGATTTTGAAACTTTTTATCAGAACCCAAGTGAAAACAACCTTAAAGCTATTATCCGAGATATAGACCAAATTGAGATAGACCTTGGTGCATTAAATAGCATCGTTCAAGAAATGCCGAACACCTTGTTTAAGCCTCGCTTGAACAAGCAACATAAATCTGAGGTCAAGAAGCTCCAGGAGCTTAGAGACCATCTTACTGTGTATGCCGGAGTGCCTTTGCTCTCCGAACGGGTTCAAGACCAAACTTTGGATATTATCGCACAAATCCGCGTAAGCATACAACAATACTATCGCACTCTTGACATCATTGAAGCCTATTTGAACAAATATTATGCAGACTATGAGGCAGGCCTCCTTGTTGAAGATGAAATCTTTATGGGTGACCTCTATCTTGACAGTGCAATCCAGTTGGAGCAGACGGTTAAGATCTATGAAGAAATGCTTGAGATCCTCGACGAACTGCTTTTGGAAGATATCGAAGCTGGATACCTCGAAGAACTGAGACAACAGCGTGAAGAGATCGTATCGGAAAAAGCTCGCATCGAAGCTGCTCATAGAGAACTGCTCGCAAACGTTGAATTTGAGAGTAGCGAAGATATGATTATCTTTGAAGAGCTGCTTGACGGATATAACGACATTCAAGAAGAAGCTCGCCTAATGACCTTGATCTGTGACGAGATAGAAGATTTTGTGATGAACGATATGACAGACATCTTGGGCGTTGATCTCAAGCAAGCAAAGATTGATAGAGTAGATACCGGCATTCAAGAGCTTTTGGCGGATCAAGGTCTTATTGATGAGCTTGGCCAAGCTTATGAACAGTCTGTCACCGAGCTTGACTTCATCACTCTCAAGCTAAAATATCGTCGCCAGATCGATGAATATGAAGCTTTTATCGCCACACAAAATGAACTTAGCGATGATGAGCTATTTGAAAACCAAGCAATACAGCGCGGTAAACTCTCTGCAATAGCTAACGAAATTGAGGCCTTCCGCAGAGAACATCCCAATTATCAGGGGATGATTCAGCCCACCGGGATATATTTTGCACAAGAAGCTGACCTTCATTATATGTTGGGTGAATTAGAGTATTATGCTCATCCCGAAGATATGACGATCGCACAGAATCATTTCCGCAGCGCTCTTAGATTAGATCCGAAATTCCCCGATAGAGACCTCGCTCTTTATAACCTTGCCTTCATCAGCACTGAACTCATCAGACAAGAAGTGGATAACAACAAGATTAGCTATCGCATGAATGCAAGAGTCAATGAAGAGCCTCCGGCAAACAGCATCTATTCCGTGGCAAACTTTGCCGAACCTTTTAACGCTCTTACCGAGATCGTGAATAACTATCCGAATTCAAAAATGCATGAAGATGCAATATATCGTCTCGGTCTTTTGAACTTTAGCTTTGCTCGCGACTCGAAAGACCCCGAGCAATATGAAGATGCTGCACTTGCCCACTTCAACCAGATCATTGCCAATGAGGATAGTCCTCTTTATTATGAGGCACTTTATCAGCGTGGTTGGGTTCGCATGAACAGCTTTGAACACGATGTCTTGCGCCAGGCTATGGACGACTTTGTTTATATCCTCTTGGCCATCGATGCAGGTCACATAGAAGACCCTCAACTCGTGGCTGACTATCGTCAAGACGCCGTGGATAACATCGCCTACTGTCTCATTGCTTTTGACGGAACAGACTTCTATTCCCAGACCAAGAGTGTGGCTGAAGTTCAAAGAGTCTTCAATAACTATAGCAATGAAGAGGTGATGGAGCAGATCATTGACGGCGCAATTCGCAACAAGTTAGACCTCAGCGCATCCACGCAGGCTGTTGACCTGTTGGAACTCAAGCTGAATGCAGTCCCTTATTCCTATTATAATCCCGTCATCCTCGACTCTATCTTGGTTCTCTATCACAATGCCGGACAGGAATTGCGCGATGACCAAGACCTTGATGCCATCACTCAGAACATCTATCAGAGAATGATTGATGAATATGGCTATGGTAGTAAATGGTATGACGTTAACAAAGATAAAGAAATCAGCCGTCAGCTTGACATCATAGAAAATGCTTATTCCCAAAAAGCTATTCGCTTGTTCAACAATTTTGCCAATAACATTGGACATGAGACCCTAAACAATTATGACAAGCACATGGCAGTGTTTGAAAAATATGCAGAGCTGCACAATGATGACTATCTTGCCTTCAAGGCAGAACGTGATAGTGTCATGGTGTTTAACTATGCAGTTTTGGCTTCAACAACCGAAGATTCAAAAGACTTTGTCTTGGCAATATCCAAGCTGAACGAATATAACGATAAATATCCCCACAACACACGTTTCTTCGAATATGAGCAAATGACACTGGAATATGCCAAGGCTCTCTTCGTCAGAGCTCAAAATAACTTTGCTGACCCAGATTTTGTTCCCGTCGAAGGTGATTTTACTGACGAAGATGAGGCCTTCACATTCCTGCAAAATAGAACTACTCGATATATGAACGTTATTCGCCAAGAAGAATATTACACTGCTCAGAGACTCAGAGAAGCAAACGATCTGATTTTGCTCTTGGCAGATACTCAATTCATGCGCGAAAAATTGCCCGAGGCTACTCAGCTCTATTTGCAGGCTCTTCAAGAAGAAGATATCATGACAAATAGCCAAAAGAGAGAAACCTATCTCAAGCTTGCCGACATGAGTGAGCGTCAAGGTGAATATGCCAAGTCTGAGGGATGGTTCCGTCAAGCATTGGCATATGCCCAAAACTCTGAAGATGAAGCAAACATCAGACAGGATATCTTAGTTCAGATTCAAAACAGCTTTGAAAAAGCCAGCGAAAGCGGCGACTTCATCACAGAAGCTAATGAGCGTTTGCGCCTTGCTGCTGAGATGGGAGCCGGACGCGGCATTGAAGTCTTGGGTCAAAAGAACGCTGCTGTGGAAGCTTTCACAAAAGCCGGAGCCTATCAACAGGCAATTGATCTCTTGATGGAATTAGCTGAAACTGACGATACTATCGATGCAGTGTATTACCGCTATCACCAAGCCATCGAGATTGCAGAAGAAAAGATGCTCGACAAGGAATATGCCCAGGCTCTCGAATCAGAGTTTTTGACAAAGTATCCTGCAAGCCTCTATGCCTTCCAGTTGCGCTTGGCTTCAGTAAGTCGCAAAGCAGTGGCAGAAGAGCATGTTCAAGCCGCAGAAGGCTTCTTACAGCTCTTTAATGAAGCCAGAGCAAACACCATCGACTATGGTGACCAAGTGGTCAGCGAATTGCTCATGGACGCTATCCTGATGAACAGCAGAGCAAACCGCATTGAAGAAGAGTACCGTTTGTGCCATCAATTCATTGAGCTTTACCCCGAGCTTCCCGAAGCACTGATATATCTTGAACACATGGTTGTGGGACACAGAGACAGAAATGAGATGGACGAACATCTTCGTCTTGCCAAAGAACTCATGAAAAAAGATCCCTCGAAAGATGGATATTATAAATATTATGCCAATAGTGAGCTTCACAAGGTCGCTTTGCGCTTTGACGAAGCCTACATCGAAAAGGATTATACCCAAGCATTTGCTATCCGTGATGAATATCGCACAATGCAACATGGCTTTGAAAATGAGGGGCTGAGTTTTGATAACCAAGCTGTCTATAATATCTTTGCCCAAGTTCAGGCAGAATATGATGAGCTGCAGCGCAAGCTTGCCTATCTCAAGAGTTTTGACGATAAGCTCAGTGCCATTGAGCACGGAGACTTCATGAGTAAGACTCCGAATCAGCACGTGAGAGTAAACAATCTTACGACATGGAATAGAAACTTAGAGAACGGCGACCGTCGCATTCCGCTCTTTAACACGGCAACCTCTGCCGAAGTTAAAAAGGTGGAGAAGATTCTCAACGATGGCTTTGCCTCCGGATACTACTTAGACAATGACCGCATCACGAGATCCTATAATCTCATGGCTAAAATCCATGAAAAAGCTGTAGATGTGTTGGACACACAAGTAAGAAGCTATTGGGAAATCACCGGTGAAGGTCGTGAAAATAGAAATTACTATGGCGAAAACTTCGGGATTCTCGTAGAACAGACTGTCTGGCAACAGATCTTGCCTCATATTCAAGCATCTCTTGGCTATCACTCTTTTCTACATACAAACTATTATTTAGCGGGTTATGAAAACAGCTTTACGGAAGCTGCAATCACAGCCCTGAACAAATATGAACAGATTCCTGAATATCGCACCGTGGACTATGTGCTCGACAACCAGTGGCAGATCACCGGCAATCCTCAGAGTGCAGACACAAACATCACGCAGATCAGGACTCCAAAGAATGTAGCTTTGGGTAGCATCAACGTTCCTGCCGAGAACACTCTCACCATCTCTCGCAGCCTGCAGTTTGACTTAGAGCCTGACTTTGCTCTACTTCAGCTCATCTTCCCTCTTGAAATGGATATCTGGGTTAATGGCAGTGCTGTGAGTTCCAGTTGGGTGCCCGTTGATACTTTGGACACAAAGAATGCTGATACCACACGTTATAGTTATATGATCGACGGTTCATATTTTGCCCCCGGTGGAAATGAACTGCAGATTGTCTTTAACAATAACGACTCATCAAGTTTGCAGGCAGCCGCTGCAGTGAAGCTCTTCACCTCACGCGCACGCATCTTGGAGAACATTCCTCCCGTCAGTCAGAGCATTAGCAGCTCGACGAACTGGATTGTTTACCACGTCGATGATGAAGGTGAGGAGATCAGACAAAGAGCAAATCTTGCTGAGAATTGGAACATCGAAAACGAAAACCTCTTCGACTGGGAGATCGCAGAAGCACTGCCGATCTGGATAGTCGAAGATGAAGAAACAACTATAAATAACATCGTATTTGAAACGGAATTCATGATTGACACTCAATTCCTTGAAGGCATGATCGACATCATTGCGCCCGAATCTGTCACCGTCTATCTAAATGACGTAGAAATAGGTGGAGCAATGTTTGACTATGATCCCGAGCCTCTCACGGTCTATAAGAGTCAAATACTAATCGAGCCACATCAGGTGGTGGAAGGACGAAACGTATTGCGTTTTGAAGTGGAAAACTTCAGCGAATACCGTGGAATCATGGCAAACATCCATTACCTCGTTGCCGGTAAGGAGGAAATCAGATGAGGAAATCACTATTAATCCTGCTCTTCGCTTTACTTGGAATCGGCTTCCTTTCCGCCCAATATACAGGAGGCGGCTACATCAATGCTGAGGGAGTCTATGTAGAAGAAGAAGAGTTCGTAATTGAGTTGAGGGACATGGCTCCCGACTCTGGAATCTATAAAATCAAATTAGATACCTTTTTCATGAGCTATAAATATAGGATGGAGCTCACGGATGAGTGTGTCGAAGAATACAGTGAAGAATTACTAAATACATGGCTTAAGGAGTCAAAATGAAAAAGAAACTTAACATCCTGATAATGGTATCTCTGCTTTTAAGCATGGGTATGCTGTTTGCACAAGAGACTGAAGCTGCTGCTGCCCCAGCCCCTACTGGCAGTGTCAACTTTATCGAAATGTACACCACAAGCGGATTTTTCGCTCATCTCATCGCAATTGTCGTGCTAATTGGCTTAGCAATGGCAGTAGTTCGCTACATGCAGTTGTATGTGCGCGAGAAGATTGATGCTGAAAAGTTTTTCTTAAAGCTTAAAAACTTTATCAAAAACGATCAGATTGACGAAGCCATTAAGGTTGCCGGTGAATTCCGCGGAACTACAATGGGCTTTATTTTCTGGAGCGGCCTAACTGTTTATAAAGATGTACGCAAATCCGGTAAAACCGGCGAAGAAGCTCGCATTTCAGTACAAAATGCTTTTGACGAAGCTGTTCTCCAAACAGTTCACAAACTTGACGGCGGCCTTTTCTGGTTTGATACCCTTGCTCAGATTGCCACCTATCTCGGTCTTCTGGGAACCATTTGGGGCTTGATCGCATCTTTTAGCAGCTTGAGTGGTCTCACCGGTGCTGCTGCAAACGTAGCTCTTACAAATGGTATTCAAATGGCAATGGGAACGACAGCTCTCGGTTTGTTCGGTGCAATCCCGCTCACGCTTCTCAAAGGCTGGTTCTTCACCCGTGCATCCAATATCATTAACAATATTGATGAATACAGCGTTAAACTCGTAAACCACATCAACAACTATATTAAGGGCTAAGAGCATGGCAGTATATCGTCCTTCGCAGGCGAGGCAACAAAAGGGCCAGACAGCACCTCAGGAACCAAATTTGATTCCTATTATGAACCTGTTTCTAACCATCATTCCGTTTTTGCTTTTGATGGTGACGATCTCACAGGTTGCGCTGGTCGCCCTTAATTTTTCCTCGGATGGAGGCGGAGGTGGAGAAGGTGGCGGAGATGGTGGCGGTGGCGATAAAGCCAAGCAAATCGAAATTCATCTCATGCTGACGGATAACCAAGCCTTGGGACTTTTCCCCGGCATGGAAGTTCGAGAGCCTGGTACTGACACTGTTAGATTACCTTGGGTACGCGAGAATATCTATGATTTTGACGGTTTAAATACTCTTCTGAAAGCAATGAAAGAGCGTAATACAAGTACTGAAGAAATCAGCATTGTCGCCCACAATGATGTGATCTACGACACTTTGATCCGCACGATCGACCTCTGCAAAGATAATGGCTTTAGTACCGTCCATTACAAAAGCCCAAGAAGTACTTATTATTATTAGGAAGGGGGAGGATAAATATTATGGCATTAAGAAGTTCCAAGCCCGGAACCAGAGTAGTCAGAAAAAAAGCTGATGATGTTCAAGGTCTTTCCATTACATCGCTTTTGGACGTTCTGACGATTATCTTGGTTTTCCTCATCAAAAACGTATCGATGGAAGCCGTGAAGATTTCCGAATTGCCCGATATGATATATCCGACTACTATCACCACTGAGAATTTGATGGAAAATGCAGCCGTGACACCTGTTAAGATCTATACAGATCGTGTCCTTTTGGGTAATGATAACCAATTACTCGGAAGCCCTGCAGACCTCACCGAAAACCCTCAGGTGCGCTCGGATATGGTAAACTATTTGCGCTATGAATTCAACGTCATCCCAGAAGACAAAAAAGATGACGCCTGTTTGATAGTGCAATCGGATTCAAATATCCCTTGCGGATATATCACGGAAATCGTTGGCGCAGCTGTCGGCACCGGTTTTGCGAATATTTATTTTGCAACATTAGAAGATGAACAATGGCTACAACACCATGTTTCTTCTACTGGAAAATAACGGAGGTCAGATGGCAAAGATATTAAGTTTAAGACTCAACTATAAAGATAAGTTCCTGGATTATGCCAAGGAAGGTAAAGAGATCAAAAAGAGCTTTACCGTTGGATCTAACAAATTCATGCAATGGCAAATCCTTGATCCCAAGTTCCCGGACAAACACGTCTTAGTCAAAAAGAAAGGCGGGGAATATGTTTTGAACATGCTACCCGGCGCAAAGCTGAGCGTGGAAAAAGGAGGCAATTCTGTAGATGCAAATTATCTAAAACAGAACAATTTGCTCTCCATGAACGAGCTTACCCTCAAAGAAGACATGAAGGGAACCCTTTCTCTGGCTCCCGATTGGGAAGTGGAGTTTGAATACAGAACCCCTTGGGTTGTCGTGCTTACTCCCGAAGAAAAGGCAATTGTAGCCCAATATGCTCGCAGAGCAAGACCGGATGCAGTAGCCCGATTTAATCGAACCGTAATTTTACTTGTGTTGGCACTTACGATAGTATTCAGCATTATATTTGAGTTATTCCTCAAACCTGAATATAAAACGCAAGCTGACACTATTTCTGAACTGTTACAATCGATGGAACAAAAAGCCCAAAAAGTGGAAGTATCAAAGCTTGATGCACCCACAACCGGTTATGATGTGCCCCCACCCGTTGAAGAAGTGACGGGAGATGATGCAGCTCCGACCACCGGTGCTGCAAGCTCAGGGGCTGCAAGACCAAGTGGACCCTCAGGTTTGGGGGCTGCAATGGGAGGATTTGATCCTAATGCAGTTTCTGCTGCTCCCACAATCTCCATCGTCACCGTTGCAACCGGATTCGCCGTAAACCGTCCCGGTGGCGGAAGACCCGGAAGCGGAAGTGGAACAGGCGGCAGTGGTGCAGGCGGTGGCGCAGGTAGTGCAGGAACCGTCTTTGATCCCACCGCATTGCCGGTCTCCGGTGATGTTGGAAGCGTGGCAACTCAAGGTCCTCGCACCAGTGGCTCACTTACTCGCCCCGAAGGCGCTGTCGGCACACACGTAACAGGAGACGCAAGTAAACTTGCACCCAGCGGAAAAGCTTGGGGAGACATCGTAGCCCAACAAAGGATCGAAGCTGAATACAGGCAAATGGGACTTAGCACCGTTACAGAAGCTTCAATCGGAACCTTGGATGAAGCAGGAAAAGCAAAGTATGCCAGTCTCAAAGACCAAGTCGAATCTCGCAAAGGACAGATCGAAACTGTCTATAGAGAGATGCAAATCAGACAAAGCGTAAGCTTCACCATCACCATCTTTGTTGGAGCAGACGGCTCCGTTCGCGAATCAAAAGTAGTGCCAAATGGACAATATCCTGAAGCATTCGTCGCGAAAGTAAAACAAGTTGTCGATAGCTGGAGATTCAACGTAAGAGAAGCAATGCCATATCAATTCCGCATGCGTGCTGGTTGATAAGCATTACAACCATATATAAACAACATGCCCCGCTATCATGGCGGGGCTTTTTATATTCCTGCGATTCTTATAACGAAACCAGAGCATCGGTCTTGTTTCCATCTGCAATCGCCCAAATAATGAACTATACACTAAGCTTTGCTATTGACAAAAACTCCCGCTCGCGGATATTGAAGATATGCATTATTACAAGGTCTATCTCCCTCTTGGAATCCAAAAAGATTTCAGCTATGCCAGCAAGGACAAGCTCCCTTTTGGCGCGCGCGTCGTCGTCCCCTTGAAAGCCAAGCCCATGATGGGGCTTTGCGGCGAAGAAGTGCGCTCCGAGGGCTATAAATATCGCGAGATAATCGAGGTGCTTGATGATGAGTCCATCCTTCCGCTGGAACTCTTTGAACTCGCCAAATGGATGGCAAACTACTATCATCTCAGCATCGGCAGAGTGCTCTTTGCCATGCTCCCCTCCCGTCTGCAGATAGACATCGATGCAAAGATTAGCTGGATCAGCGAAACAAAACCGCCACACGCCCGATTTGAGCCGTTATATGAGGCGTTAAAAGGCCAAGACGAGCTACGTCTCTCCCAGATCAAAAAACAGCTTAAAAACCAAGCTATATACGCTCTCTGCGAAGAGGCCTTTGACCTTGAACTCATCAGCTACAAGAGCAAATTACGCCGGCGAGACAAGCCCAAAGTGCGCAATTTTATCCGCATTATCCAGCACGATTTTGACGAAGACAAGCTCCCCCTCAGACAACGCGAAGCGTGGGAACTCATCAAAATCGAGAGCGAGCCCTTCCCCATGGCGGATGTTAGCAACCTCATAAGTTATAGCGCCATCAAAGCTTTGGTGAGCAAAGGCATCATCGAAATCTTCCAGCGCGAACTTCGCGAAGCAGAGCTTTTGCGAGATACCGGCGCCAAAGCCAAGGACATCGTGCTAAATGACGAACAAAACACCGCCATCGCCGAGATGTCCGAAAACTTTGGCAAATATGGAGTTCACCTGCTTTATGGCATCACGGGCAGCGGCAAGACCGAAGTCTATATCGAGATGATCCGCAAATATCAGAAAGTAGGCAAATCCGTAATCTTTCTCATCCCGGAAATCGCGCTCACCCCTCAAATGTTGGATAGATTTGACAGCAGCTTCGGCGATAGTCTCGCTGTATTGCACAGCCAACTCACAGATGCACAACGCTTTAACCAATGGCAAAACATCCGCAGCGGAAAATGCAAGCTGATCATCGGAGCACGTAGCGCCATCTTTGCGCCCGCCGTGGATCTCGGACTCATCATCGTGGATGAAGAACACGAACAGAGCTATAAACAAGACAATAGTCCTCGCTACAACGGCAGGGATATGGCAATCGTGCGCGGCAAATTGCAAGGCGCACAGGTGATTTTAGGCTCCGCCACGCCCTCCTTGGAAAGCTGGAACAACGCCCTCGAAGGACGCTACACCCTGCACAAGATGATGAATCGCCCGCTGGATTTCTCCTTGCCCGAAGTGAAAATCATCGACATGCGCGATGCTCACAGCAAAGAGATCATCGGCGAAGAACTCAGCGAAGCCATTGCCGATAGATTAGACAAAAACGAGCAAGTGATACTCTTTCAAAACAGGCGAGGCTACTCCTCCTTCGTGCAATGCCTAAAGTGCGGTGAACTCGTGAGTTGTCCCAATTGCGAGATCGGCATGCACTATCACCGTGATCGCGAAGAAATGCACTGCCACTATTGCGGACACTTCTATCCCAGCCCCAGACGCTGCCCTAAATGCGGCTCTTTTTCCTTTGCCTATGGTTCGCCGGGAACCCAAAAGGTGGAGCAAACCCTCAAGCTGCTCTTCCCCTCCGCCCGGATTTTGAGGCTGGATAGCGATAGCTCGTCCACCAACCTGAAAAGCATGTATAAACGGATGAAGAACAGGGATATAGACATTCTCCTCGGCACCCAGATGATCACCAAAGGACTGGACTTTCCACTCGTCACCTTGGTGGGCATAATCAACGCCGATATCGCGCTGAATATCCCCGACTTCCGCTCTGCTGAACGTAGTTTTCAGCTCATCACGCAGGTTGCCGGACGCAGCGGACGCGCCGAACGAAAGGGCGAAGTCATCATCCAAACCTTTAACCCCGAACACTATGCCATCCGCTATGCCAAAGAGCAAAACTTCTGTGATTTTGCAGAAATTGAGCTGAGATACCGCAAAAAACTCTATTATCCGCCATATTATCGCCTTGGGCGCATGCTCTTTCAAAGCACGGATATACAACAACTTAAGGCGGAGATGCTCCTGCTTTCGGAAACGTTGCCCAAAAGAGACGGAAGCCTCCTTATCCTTGGTCCCGTGCAGGCGCCGATTCCTAAAATCAATATGATGCACCGTTATCACATCATCATCAAAGCGCAGTCTCCTGCCATCCTCAAAGACGCCATAAAACACATCGAAAACAACTTCAAAAGCAAGCTAAAACCGCAAATTGACATCGATCCCGCGATTCTCATGTAGCAAACACGGCTAAACCACTGCTTCCCTATTGATTACTGCTTAGCGTGCGCTCATGATATGGTCATGCCCATGACCACATCATGACCATATCATGACCAGAACCCAGTAAGGAAGCAGTGGGAAAAAGCCAAAACATGCGATATGGAAAGGCAGAAAAATGAGGAGAAAATTGACGAAAAAAACTTAAATATCGATGAGCGGAGTGTGAAAATCTTGAGAGGCAACCATCAGTTTTGCATCGCTGCGAATGCTCTCCAAATAGCTTTTCATGGAGCTATATGCCAATTCAGGAGTGTTATTTTGCTCCGAAAGATGCGCAAGAACCACGTTTTTCAGCCCCTCGTGCATCACTTGCGAGATCAGCCCAATCGCTTCTTCATTGGAAAGATGCCCGAGATTGCTGCTCACTCTCTGCTTTAATTGCCATTCATAGGGACCATTTATGAGCATCTCGTGATCGTGATTACTCTCCAAAATCAAGGTGCTGGAGCCCTGAAGTTTTTGCAGGGTGAGGCGATGAGCAAAGCCTAAGTCTATAGCTACTCCCAGCTTACGCTCGTCATATTCAAAACAAAAGTTGTTGCTGTCCGCCGCATCGTGAGAGGAATAAAAGGGACGAACAAGAATATTGCCAATCATAAAATCTGTGCCGCTCTCAAAATATTGCAGATAGTCGTCCACTTTTCCCAGCTTGTGGGCAGAATATGAATAGGTGTCCGCCGAGATGAAAAGCGGAATATTGAGCTTGCGGCAAAGGGCGCCGGCACTGCGGGCATGGTCGGTGTGCTCATGCGAAACAATCACAGCTTTGATGATGGAATGCGGTTGCCCTAATTCATCTAAAGCATTGAAGATGCGCTTCATACTAACGCCGGCATCGAGGATTATCCCCGTATCTCGGCTGCGCACGAAGATGCTATTCCCCCTGCTCCCGCTGGCAAGAACGGATGTTTGAAACATCGCTGGGTTAATCTACCTTAACTATTCTGTAATATCGGTTGTTAAGCCTGTCATATTCGCTCCAAACTGCATCCGGCGGAGTGGATTCGAGAATCTGGGCGACTCCGGTCACTTGCGCATCGAGGTTGTCGCAATTGTGGAGCAAGACGGCTTCGAGAGTCTGCGGCAGGCGCACCGAGGCTTTTTCATATTCTCCGTGATGAGAAAGGATTAGGTGACGAAGATTGAGGAGGAGGTCTTCGGGGAACCCGGGAATCTGGGTAGCAGCGGCGACCACCATGTTGTCCGCCAAGCTGAGATGCCCCACCAATCTGCCGATATCGGTGAATTCGAAAGAGGCTTCACCGGCATATTCCTCAACCTTGCCCATATCGTGGAAGATCGCACCGCAGATCATCAAGTCCAAAGACACGGGGTAAATCGTTGCGCAATATTCACATAGCCCTGCAACGGCAATGGTGTGTTCGATGAGTCCGCTGCGATAGTTGTGGTGCCAGCCTTTTGCTGCCGGTGCAAAGAGAAACTTTTGGAAGAGCTCTTTGTCGTCGAAAATCACATGCAGGAGACGGTTGAGATGAGGATTTTCCACCTTATCGACAAAGTTCCAAAAGCGTTCCGCAAGGAAATCAGGCTCAAAACGGCTCTTGGCAAGGAAAAAGCTCATGTCATATTCGCTCTTATCCGCAAACCTTAGCCGCGTGACGGAAAGCTGTATTTGTCCTTTAAAATTAACCACTTGAGCTTGAATCTTAACCACGTCTCCTTGGTTAAAATCATTGGAGACCTTTGCGGCATCGCGCCAAATATTTGCAGTCACATTTCCGCTTCTATCCTGCAATTTCATTCTGAGATACTGTCCGCCTTTTCCGTCTCGCAGTTCTTTCTCACTAACGAGGTAAAAGGCTGTAATTTCTTTGTTTTCGTGCTGATATAAGTCACTTACCGGGATGTGTTCATTCATAATATTTTCACTTTATAATGCTTAGTTTTTTAATGTCATATCTTCCGCCATCCTCTTCATATCTAATGAAATAGATGCCCGAGGAAGGGAATATTCTGCTGGATAGTTCCAGCGTGGATGACCTTTGTTTTTCTTCAAATATCTTCTGACCGCGCAGGTTATAGACAGTCACTCTGCCACCTTCTCCGTTGAGTTTGCAATTGAAATCCTGTTGACCGTAACCCGGATTGGGATAAATCTCAATGGCGACTTGCGGGGTCTCTTCTTCATGCTCCGGCCCTTCGGACTCCATGCTAAAGTCTTTATAGCCAACATGATGGATCTTTCCGGTGCCACCTTGTTGCAGCCAATAATAGATGCGATAGTCGGAGGAATATCCATCATCGAGCCCAACTGTGCTGAAACTATAGCTTTTGCCGGCAGATTGGCCTTTGAGTATCTTGTGATTAATGGTGTCGGCACGGGCTATCCATCTGCTAAGGATGTAATAATTTCCATCATCCTCTCTGGATAGATTAAATAATCCCACATGAAGCTTGGAATTGAGGACGGGGTTAGCGGCTTGTGTATCAAATAGTTGAGTGTTATCGTTATCAAATCTTATCGTCACTTCTTTGCGTGCCGCGCTTTCCGAATCTACCAGATTGAGGGTGGACCTGCTGATGAAGCTGCGATATTTCGACAATCCATTTGTGGCATTTTGAAAGTTTTGTGAATATGCCGTATTGAGCCCTGTTATCAGCTTCTCGCCGACAATCATCGTGCGCGGTAAAGAATTGAATCGATAGTCGTTAAAGCGTTGTTGCGATGGGATATTGCCCGGTTCATCCGTGAGCAGCGGATAATATTCTATGGGATGCATTTTCTCTGATAAAATAGACTCTTGATAATATCTTATTGTGTTGGCATCCTGGCTGCGAACGAAGTTTTCCACCAAATATATGGGATATTCGTCCTGATAAACATTTAAATTAACGGTCTTTTTATTGTTTACAAGCAGCGTATCGTTCTCAACAAGAGAAGAGCTAATCTTCGCTTCTATACGAAGTTGAGTGGGTTCGCTCGGCAAAAGAAATGTTGCACTCGTCAGCTCGATATCGTGTTGGGTCTGTCCGAACAAATTTTGGGGAACGCTGAATTCAAGATTTTCATAACCGGTTTCGCCCGGGCGGCTGAAAATCAGGTTCAGCTTCGTGTCATAAGCCATCTGTTGGCTATGGTTATATACCTTTAAGACGGGATAAACTGGGTTGCCCGGAAGAATATCACCTGCGAAGCTGATCTGCTCCAATTCCAAGCCGTCTTGCGGGAACACATAGTCTCCCAAAAGGCCAAAAAGCAGCTCCGCCGCAAATCCGTTTTGCTCAAAATTTGTTAAGGTCTGGATGTCACCATATTCCTGCATGTAATAGCTGTGACTGCCTCCGCCCGCACTTGCAGCAACGAATTTATTGAGGATATTTGTTTGATAATCAACGAAGAGCCACGCTGCTTCCGCACTATATTGAGTGTTAAAATGATGGTCGATGATGTGATCGTCAACAGTGATTGTCGCAAACTCTATGAGTGTGCCGGGCTCGCCGGCATTATCGCTATATAGCTGAATCATAGCATCATTGCCAATGCTCGGGAAATATAATCTTGCGCCGCGAGTGGTGAAATAGACCTCTGATACGGAGGAATATTTACTGCGAAAATCAAAGCGAACCGCCCAAGTTGAGGGGCCAAAAAAGTTGTAGTCTTCTGTGCCGCTGTGATGACGGAAATGATATTCACGTTCGGGCGGAAAGACCTCCTCACCGCTGGAAGGATGATAGCCTATGCCAAATAAAAGGCCAAAAAGGAAGAAGGCTATGGGCAATATGCGCTTCATTGGCTCATCTCCCCAATCAGCTCTCGGGCATGAGCTAAGTCTTTGTTCATTGCACTTATCAGCTCATCTGTGTTGGCAAACATCTTCTCCTCCCGTAGGTATTTAATGAGTTCAACCTCAATCTCATCGCCGTAGAGATTTCCCTTAAAATCGATAAGGAAGGTTTCAATCTCTACGATTCCATGAGTTTTCACTGTGGGAGATTTGCCGATATTCGTCAAGCCAAAATATTTTCTGTCGCGAATCTCGCTAATCGTGAGATACAATCCCTCTTTGGGGATGAGCTGATAGGGATTGTTCAAAGCGATGTTTGCCGTGGGGAATCCGAAGTCCCTGCCCTTGCCGAGGCCTTGCACAACCTTGCCTAAGAGGCGATATCTGCGTCCTAAGAGCTCGTTTGCATCATCTATGCGCCCATCGGAAAGAGCTTGTCTAATCGTGCTGCTACTGACCGGTTTGCCTTCAAAAAGTAAAGGCGGGATATATTCCACGCGGTAGCCATATTGTTCGCTTTTGTGTTCCAAAAACTCTCTGTCTCCGCGTCTGCCGGCGCCGAAATGGCTGTCATAACCCACCACGATGACCTTGGGATGCCATTTGTTTACAATGCTTTCTAAAAAGCCTTCGGCTGAAGTTGCGGCCAATTCCGGGGTGAACTTCATTAAATCTACTTCATCGATGCCAAGCCGCTCAAGCTCACGCTTTTTCACCGGTGAAGGACAAAGCAGCGGTGGAGCATTTGGGCTTTTCAAAGTGTAGGTGGGATGGTCATAAAAAGAGATGATAACGCTTTGCATATCCAGTTCTTGCGCAATTTCCATCATACGCAAAATCAGGCTGCGGTGACCAAGGTGTATGCCGTCAAATGTGCCGATGCTGATCACGCTCATGCTCTGTTCTCCCGGTTGAAAACTAATTGGGGATAGATGAGTCCCTCACTGGCTTTTCCTATTGCTATCAGGGCTGAGGCTTCGTCAAAAAGTGCGTATTCTTGCTCTGGGAGGCCGCCGGAGATGTTTTGAAATTGCTCTTGGAAGCTTATCTTTCTGCCGCAGAATATGTCCTGAACTTGCTCGTCGTCTATCTTTAGAGCGGGCAAGTGTGAGATTATGCCGGCGGGATCAATGGTCTTTTCTCGCCAGTCTTCGCCTAATTGGTTCATCTTGTGTGCCTCGTTAACGCTGTGTTTGCCGATCATCGTCCGCCGGAGGTTCAGCGTGTAGCCATCACAGCCCAAAAGCTCTGCAATGTATTCACTTAGCGAGCGTATATAGGTTCCTTTGGACACTCTTGCGCAATAGTGTAGGCAATTTTCTTCTTGTTTTAGGATTTCAAAATCGTGGATCTGGCTGAGGCGTGTGGGCATCTCGAGAACACTGCCCTCTCTGGCATATTTGTAGGCACGCTTGCCGTCAATCTTGATGGCGCTGTGTCTGGGGAGTTTGAGCTCTCTTTCACCTAAAACTCTCATCGGCAGTTCGGCAATGGTTTCTACGCTTATTTCGCTGAGCTTGCCTTGCTTAATCTCACCTTCAGGGTCTCCGGTATCGCTAAAATAGCCCAGTTTGATGCAAGCTTCGTAGGTCTTATCTTTTGCTTCGGCATATCTCAAGAGACGCGTGTATTGTCCGCCGGCGCAGATCATTAGCCCCGTTGCAAAAGGATCGAGCGTGCCGCCATGACCTATCTTTTTGATCCCTGTGAGTTTTCTTAATTGCCTGATGAGGTTGAAAGACGAAGAGCCCTCATCTTTGTCTATGAGCAAAAAGAAATTCATGCTTCTTCCAGGGCTTTCTCAAACTCACTAAGAAGAGTTGCTTTGACCGCGTCAAGCTTGCCTTTCATGGTCAATCCCGATGCTTTGCGATGGCCTCCGCCGCCATATTTTGCGGCTATCTCTTGAACGTTCAAGATGATGGAGCGCAGTGATACTTTCCAAACATCGGGCTTGATCTCTTGGCAATATATCACGCCGAGAGCCTCGGCTACTCCTTGAACTTGGCGCACAACGCTCATCTTGTTTTCGGGGTCATAATCTAGCTCTTGAGCCAAAGCGTAGTCCGAAAAGAGGAAAAGCACGCGTCTATCAAGCTCCATCGTGATCGTGGAAAGAGTGCGGCCGTTGTAGAGAATCTCACTGACTGAGCAATTGTGAAAGAACTCACGATTGAGCACATGTGGCTCGATCCCCTCATCGCAAAGCTTTGCCGCCAATTCAAATACCTCTTTCTTGCTGTTTGCATTCACGAAGTTATTTGTGTCGTTGAGGATGGAGACATAGGTGCAATTTGCCAGGAAGTTTCGCAAGTCAGGCTCATAGCTCATGATCTCGTTTTCAAAGAGTTGCCAGATCATGGCGCCCACGGAAACTTGCCAATAGTCAATGTGTAAGAGGTCGCCCTCTATGGGATTGTGTTCCAAAATGTGGTGGTCTATCACGGCGACATTCTCTGCCCTATCCACCAATGCACGGCGTGCGCCCAAGCGGTCATAACTGTTGCAATCCACGACAATTGTCGCATCAAACTGCATTTCATCTTCAAAGGGCAAAATCTTGGCTTTGTGCATGAGGAAATCATAGCGGGAGAGGTCTTCGCCATCGCTGATGATGGTGCTATCCAAACCCTTTTGCCAAAGGATTTCTTGCAGGGCAAAAAGGGCAACCATGCCGTCGCCATCGGAATTGACATGGGTAGTAAGAGCAATGCTCTCTGTCTTGCTGAGCAAGACAAAGAGCAAATTTGAAAAGCTGTTGTTCATGGTCTGATTGCTAAAAGAGGCTGTCCTGATCAGATGAGATCAAGCTCGTCCTCGTCTTCATCATCCTCATAATCCTCGTAGTCGTAGTCTTCCTCTTCGTCTTCGAAATCAAAATAATCTTCATCATCTAAGTAATCTTCGATATCGATGTCCGGATCATAGCCGTCATCATCATCGTCATAATCACTCTTGATGCGAGCGAGGAGGGCTTCAACCTTTGTTGCACGATCTTCCGTATCGTCATAGTGGAAAGACAGTTCCGGGATTGTTCTCATTATCTTTGCTCCTGCAATTTGTTTTTTGAAAAAGCCGGATGACTTGGTCAGATTGTCTCTGATCACTTCATGCTTTGCGGGATTGTTGTAGTGTGAAAAATATAGCTTCGCATAGCGTAGATCGCGAGAAAGAACCACTTCCGTGATCTGCACCCATTCAAGCTTGGGGTCATTCAATCTCTGGTTGAGAGTGATGTTAAAAAGCTTCTTGAGCTCATTCTGTAATCTGGGTATGCGATAGTTTTTCATTATAGTTTTTGGGCAATCTCGTGCTCAACATAGGCTTCGATCACGTCGCCTTCTTTCACGTCGTTGTAGTTCACAAAGGAAAGGCCGCATTCTGTGCCTGCACGCACTTCCTTGACGTCGTTTTGATAGTGTTTCAATGAGCTGAGCTTGTCTTCGGCGATGAGCACATCATTTCTATAGATGCGAGCAAGACAGTCGCGCTGAATACTGCCACGATCCACATGACAGCCGGCAACCACGCCCACACCTTTGATCTTGAACACTTGTTTCACCGTTGCAGAACCGATGCTCTGCTCTTCGATGATGGGCGCAAGCATGCCTTCGAGAGCATGTTTAATATCCTCAATTGCATCATAGATAATCTGATAGAGCTTGATCTGAATCCCTTCATCCTCGGCGAGTTTGCGAGCTTGTTGGCCCGCACGAACGTGGAATCCGATGATGATCGCATCACTGGCGGCTGCCAAGGATACGTCTGTCTCACTGATTCCGCCCACGCCTTTGTGAACGATATTGACCGCTACTTCATCCGTGGATATCTTTTGCAAGCTGTCTGCGAGTGCTTCCGTGCTACCGTCTGTATCGGTTTTGAGGATCACGTTGAGGGTGTTGATCTGCTCTTCTTTGATCCTGGCAAAGATGTTTTGCAAGCTCGATTTGTTTTGATATTTCTCGCGTTCATGACGTATCTGCAACCTCTCGGAAGAGATGGAGCGCGCTGTTCTTTCGCTATCTACTTGGTTCAATACGTCGCCTGCTTTGGGCGTATCGCTGAGACCATAGACTCTTGCCACATCGCTGGGACCAAGCTCAAGGATCTCCAAGCCGCGCTCGTTTTCCATGCGCCTGATGCGTCCATGAACCGCTCCGCAGACGATGATATCGCCTTTCTTGAGCGTTCCCTGCTGCATAAGAATCGTAGCCGCAGAGCCCATGCGAGAGTCTTTTTGAGCTTCCACAACGATTGCTTCGGCGGGAACTCGACGCTTTGCTTTAAGATCCATCATTTCGGCAGTGAGCAAGATCAGCTCTATGAGATTGAGGATTCCTTCGCCGGTGACCGTAGAAGTCTTTGCCCAAGGAATGTCTCCACCCCATTGTTCGAGATATACTCCGGCTTCCAAAAGCTCGGCGATAGTCTTGTCTATATTAGTCTCAGGAAGGTCAACCTTGTTGATCGCAACGATCAAGGAAACCCCTGCAGCCTTAGCGTGGTCAATCGCCTCTTTGGTCTGCTGTTTCACTCCCTCGGTTCCGGCGACAACGATGATTGCGATATCCGTCACGTTTGCTCCGCGAGCTCTCATAGCCGTGAAAGCTTCGTGCCCGGGGGTATCCAAGAAAGTGATCTTATGTTTATTGATTTCAATCTGATATGCGCCGATATGCTGAGTGATGCCGCCTGATTCGCCGGCAACAATGTTTTCATTGCGAATATAGTCCAAGATGGAAGTTTTGCCGTGGTCAACGTGCCCCATAATCGTCACAACGGGAGGGCGCGGCTCTTCTTCGATGTCGGCATATTGCTCCATTTCATGCTCAATGATGTCTGTGCCATATTCGTCTTCAAAGCGGAATTCAACGCCAAACTCGTCGCAGATCATCTCCAAGGAATCACGGTCGAGACGCTGGTTCATCGTCACTAATTGTCCCATCATAAAGAACTTCGAGATGATCTCACTGGCGGCAACGTTCATGATCTTGGCAAGCTCGGAAACGGAGGTAAACTCACGGATGATAATCTCTTGGCTGCGGTCTATAACGGTCTGAGCTTCGCGATGATGGCGTTTGCGTCTGCCCGTTTTCTGCATCACTTTTCTAATGCTGCGAGAGATTGCCGCCTCATCAGCTTCGGTGATGTCCACACTTTTGCCTTTAGATTTCTTTTGAGCTACGCCTTTCTTGGGCTTAACTTTGTCGCCAAGTTCGTCTGGTCTTTGCTTTACTTTGCCAAACTTCTTGTCAATTTCCGGCTTATCCGGAATTGGCAAAGGTGGAGGAGGAGGCGGTGTTGTAGGCTGTTCTGCAACCGTCCGAGTTCTGGGTTTACGCGGTTTTTCGGGAGCCTTTGGTTTGGCTTCTTTGGGTTTAATCTCCGGAGTTGCTTGCTGATATGGCACCCTGATATCGAGATTTTCACGATGTTTGAGAGCTTCCTCGCGAGCTTTTGCTTCCTGTTCTTCGAGATATGTGGGCAATCCATCGACAGTTTTCTCTTCCAAAGCGGGCTCTTTTGGCTCAGTTTTGTCAGGCTTTGCTACTTTCTTTGGCTCTGCTTTTTTACTCTCTTTCTTGACTTCTTTCTTGCTCTCAGCCGCGGCATCCGGCTTGGCTTCTTCTTTCTTCAAAGCAGCCTTGGCCTCTTCCTGTTTTGCGGCAGCTTTGGCTTCATCTTTTTTGGCCTGCTGACGCATCTCTAAAAACTTCTTACGATCCCGCTCGGCTCTTATTTCGGCATCAATTTGCTCGTTATATTTCTCGCGGATCTTATCTGCCACATCTGCTTCGATGAAGCTCATATGACTTTTCACGATAACGCCAAGATCCGTCAAATGCTTTATCAGAGCTTTTGTACTTATCTTGAGTTCCTTGGCTAATTCATGTACTCTTACTTGCAAGGTTCCTCCACATCACCGAAATAGTGCTTGGCTATTCCGGCGGCAAAATTTTTGTCGCAGATACCAAAGATGCCGGTATTTGAAAGTCCTAAGGCGAGGCTGATCTCTTCCTTGGTGCCGCCATCGATGAAAGCTATGGCTTTGCCGGTCTTTTCAAGCTCGTGCTTGATCCTATCTTTGCTGCGTTGAGCCGCATCTGATGCGACAACAATGGTGTGAATGTGTCCACGATGCATAGCCCTGATACAGGCTTCACTTCCTGCTTCGAGCTTTCCTGCCTTCCTGGCAAGCTGCATCAAATTCAATATACGGGGATTAAGCGCACATTCTTGTCTCACTTTTTCCCCCTGAGTTTAAGTCTTCTTTTCTGCCATTTAGAAAGAGCTGAAATGCAGCTCTCATCGAGGCAAACATAATGCTTTCTACAAGGCAGTATCCTCTTGGGATCAAAGCAGATGCCCCCATCTTGGCTAATGAAGCTCATCAGCCTGTCTTGAGCCATGCGGCTGCGACACACCACACAGGTGCGAATGGGCGTATGTCCGGCATTACTGCTTTTATTTGGCATCTTAGAAATACCTCGCTGCCTCTTTGAGTCTTTCGGCGGTCTTGGGTCCCAAACCGTCCAAACCGGCAATTTCGTCCATGGACGCTTGGAAGATATCCTGAACAGAGGTATATCCTGCAGCGCGCAAGACTTCCGCAAGCTTAGGCGTCACGCCGTCGAGATCGCTGACGTGGCTGATAGTACGGCGTTCTTTTGCCATCTTCTCTTCATATTCTTCGGCAGTGAAGATGTCAATTTTGAGCTCAGTTAGCTTTGCTGCAAGCTTCACGTTTTTGCCTTGTTTACCGATGGCAGTAACCTTATCCTGAGCATCCACAATGACGAATGCCGCTCTGCCGCGATCGATCACCACGCGGCGGATGGTGTTCACACCCAGAGCGTTAATCACTTTTTGCTGCAAATCTTCGCTATACACCACGAGGTCTATCTGTTCGCCGTGCAACTCTCTGCGAATGCTGTCAATACGCGTGCCTTTGGGTCCCACACATTCCGTGATGGGATCAATCCCTTCTTCGAGGGCCTCAAGCTCAACTTTTGTGCGAATCCCGGGATCGCGAACAATCTTGCGAATCCTGAGTTTATCGGCGAAAATGGCCGGAATCTCTGCCTCAAACAGGCGTTTCACAAACTCCGGATTGGTGCGCGAGAGAATGACCGTAATGCTCTTTTCTTTGTGCATCTTGCGAACGTTTGTGACATAAGCTTTTATGCTGTCGCCGACGCGATAATATTCATCTTCTATCTGTTCGTCCAAGGGAAGGAGGGCGTCGGTGTAGCCGATATCCACTCTATAGCCGCCATTTTGCTCGTCTATAGCCTTGATTCTGCCGGAAACGATGGTATGTTTCTGCTTATCAAAGTCGTTTTGGATCTTCTCATCTTCCATCTCGCGAATCTTATCCTGAATGATCTTTTGCACAGTCTTAACCAGCTTGGGCTCAAACTCTTGCAAGGATAGTTCCTTTTGAATAAAGTCGCCCAACATCGCCTCGGCGTCATAATATCCCTGAGCTTCAGCCAAAGTAATCTCACCTATGCCGGTCTCTTGCTCCACAACCCTGCATTTATAGCGAACTTTAATACAGCTATTTTCTTTATCGATAAACACTTCAAGCTCATTTTCCGGTTCCAGCCTCTTTGACAAAGTGCTGATTATGGATTCAACGATGATCTCTTGAATCCGAGCTCCATCCAATTGCTTGATCGCTGCAAGCTTGATCACTGCGTCCAAAATATTAGCGTTCATTATCACTTCCCCGGGGTAGTCCCAAATATACTGTTTTTGCGCGGGATATAGCGCGCAGGGGAATCTCAATTCTCTCGCCCCTGTCATCCAAAACCACCATATCCTGATGTACTTCCACAAGCGTGCCCATCACCGAATGCTTGTTCTCTTCCAGTTGATATTGGACGGCAACCTTCTCTTGAATGGCGCTCACCCAATGCGTTTTGAGCTTGAGAGGCCGCTCCAATCCAGGAGATGAAACCTCTAAAAAGTAACGATCCGGAATGAGATCAAGGTTGTCCAAATCAGAACTCAAAGCCCTGCTAAACTTCGCAACTTCATCCAGGGTAACGCCGCCGATCTTCGTAAGATAAACTACGATGATGCGCCCCTTTCCGCTCATCTTTTCATCGATGTCGTAAAGTGCCACGTTCATCTCGGAACAGATCCTCTTGGCTATTTCTTCAATCTGAGTTCGGTAATATCGCACCTTAAATACCTCTTTATCATGCGGAAAACCGCATTAAATCTTATGTTTCATATTAAATCCGCTTTGCACCGAGAAAAACGGCATACCGGATTTGCTTCAAAAAAAATAGCTATACAAAGTAGCTATCTAATTTGCCCGCAATAGCGGGAACCACAACAACTTAAAGCCGATTTTGACGGCTTCTTTCATATAAGACAAAATAAAATGTCGCTGTATCGTGTCAAGATAAATGTTTTTTTAATTCTATCGCAGGGACGCTTTTCTACTTCGCGGCGTTTGATATTGTTGTTTCTTAGGAGTTTTTGTGCTGAATATGACTCAAGTTACACAAAGATGAATCGAGAAATGTTTGGGTATAAATGGGCACATAAGCATTCTCAATAGGGGATATTTGCTCGCACTAACAATCAAACTCATGAATAATGACGATAAACCATTGCTTCCTTAGAGGATACAGCTTAGCTTGCGCTTATGATGTGCTCATGCCTATGACCATATCATGACCAGATCATGACCAGAAACCTCTAAGGAAGAGGCTGTAAGCAGGCAATAATTTGCCGTTTTCAATCTCAGAATTGCGCTGATTTCGAAAAAATTAGCTGTTAATATTTTAGGTTTTGCAACCGATTTTCTTGCGGCGATAATCTGTTTCTTGGAGCTTTTTGCTGGGCTCGACTGTCGGCTTCAAAGGTCATCGCTGCAATGTATCTTAAATGGCGGCTTATTTTATGATCAAAATATAGAGGTCGTTTACGTTGCAGCCCGTGTATCTACCAGGAATTATGCCGCCGATCTTGTTCAATATCTCAAAGGAATTAAAGTCTTTTAGAGCAGCTTTTGGATCGCCGATTTCTTGCATTTTTGCCCAGCTAAGATTGTTGACAATTGCACCGCCACTTTCTTTCAGATTGTCGTTCCCATCGCTGCTGTGCGCACAAAATAATATCTCTTTTTCACCGGATATCCTGCGTGCAAGCGCCAGAGCCAGATGGCTAAGCCTGCCGCCACTACCCTTGCCCGTCACCTGCAGAGAGCATTCTCCGCCAAAGAGATAGACCCCTTTCGCCGCGTTTTGAGCAAATTTCCCTAATGCCACCGCAAATTCTTCGCTATCTTCCTGAACATATCTCGATGCCAGCCGCACGAAATAGTCCGGAAAGCTCTTGAGCAAGCGCTTTTCAAGTATCTTTTTGAGTGAGAGATTGTTCCCCACCAGAAAGTGATTTTTAACCTGTGGAAGGTAGAAAGGCCCGCTACCGATCGTTGCCGGATCGTCGCCCGCAACATCACTGAGCAGAAAGACTTGCGTCTTTGCAGGAGGGAAAAGCTCTGCCGCTCCACCGCCTTTCACCCGCGAATATTCCCGCCTTTTCTTATTGATCTGTTCTATATCCAAACCACAGCGTAGCAAGGTCTTATTAAGCGCAACTACCTCATCGAAGCTCACCCCCTCACGCGGATATTCAAAAAGCGAGGAAGTGCCGCCAGAAAGCAGGATAATCAGCTCGTGATCATGCGGAATTGAGCTGATCCTATTGATGATTGTGCGGCTATGTTTCTCTGTGTTTTCATCCGGCACGGGATGCCCCGCTTCAAAGATGTGTGAGCGCATATCTTGCGGCAAATCATGAGGATAGAAGCCGTGCTTTGTAAGGATATCCAAGCTGAGCACCTGTTTTTGAGGCAAGGTATTCATCGCGGCAATCGCCATTTGCGTAGCCGCCTTGCCAACGCTGAGCACATGCAGGGGCGCATCTTTCACATTTCTCTGAATCATCCATCTGAGACGGCGATATTTTGCCATCTGCCTCAGCGATTTATCCACTGTTTTGAGTAGGGTTTTTTCCAGGTTTTTCATGTATATTCTCTTTAAAAATGAAATTCAATTCTTTGTATGGTATAGCGATAAAGCTCCTCGCGTGAAAAGCCTATCAGCGCTTCCAAGACATCATAAAGCGCCGGACTTTGCAGCGACTTCTTGAGCAAAAGTCCCTCGTCGAGCATTTTCCAACTGAGCACTATCTCCTTGAGATCATAGCTTTTACTGCGCTTTTCCGTTTCTTTCACGAATACGAGGTTTTCTTTTTGGTCGAACCGCTTCAGTGCCTCAATTGCGCGGGATTTTGCCTCCTCTCCCATCTTGATGATCAAGCTTTCATCTTTCGCTTGCTCAGCTTTTTGAGGTAGAAAATCGATCCTAAACACTCTGAAACCGGGTATTTGTGTCTGAGCCATCGCACGCTCCATTTCTTCTAAACCATAAGAGCGATAAAAAGAGATGTCGAAGTATTCGCTAACGCTTTCCACTCCAAGGGGTAAGGGCGGTGAAAGACTGATCTTCGGATGAGGCGAAAAGCCTTTTGTGAAGACAGTTAGTAAGTCCAGCGTGGACACCCGGCGAAATAGCATGCGCATCCAATCTAAATGGGAAACGAAGCGCAAAAGTCCAGTTTTTTCATAGTGCATCCGATAGCGATATTGCTTGTGCTGGTCGCACTTGAACTCTTCTTTTGCCCGTTTCGGCGGCTCAATGCTGTGCATTTTTTGCGCATTGCGAGTGAGCACCTCACCCTCGCAAGCCCCGCAAAGTCCGCAAAGCTCACGACAATCCTCGGTAAGCTCTTCCTTCAAAGATTTCTCATATTCTCTGAGGAGAAACTCTTTCTCCACACGGATGTCGATAAAGTCCCACGGCAGAGGCTCTTGAGGATCGCGTGCCCCGCACATATCCTCTACTTTCAGCCCCACAAAGTCGAAAGCTTCTTGCCAAATCGACCAATCCCAATGCTCTTTCCAGCCGTCATATAGCGCGCCTTTGTCCCATGCACGATGCAACACTTTTGCCATGCTGAGGTCTCCGCGAGCCAGACAGGCATCCAAAACAGAGTTCTCAATCACATGATATTTGATGCGTATATTACGGTATTTTATGAGATTATGCTTAACTCTCAGAGCGCGTTCCAGCAGGATTTCAGGGCTTTGCATCTTTGTCCATTGAAATGGCGTGAAAGGCTTTGGCGTAAAAGGAGATAGGGTCACATTTATGCTCATGCGCTTGCCTGCCATTTTGTTGATCTTCTCAATCAACGCCACGATTTGATCGATATCATCTTCAGTTTCAGTAGGCAAGCCAATCATGAAATAGAGTTTAATCTTTTGCCAGCCAAGCTTTTGAGCAATCGCCACACCCTCCAAGATTTCCTCTTCGCTGAGGTTCTTATTGATCACGTCCCTCAGCCTCTGACTTCCCGCTTCCGGTGCAATGGTAAGCCCCTCTCGTCCAAGGCTTTGCATCAGACTCACCAAGCTATCATCCAAAGAATCCACACGCAAAGAAGGCAGGGAAATATGCGTGCGCTTTGTATCCACTCTCTGCAAAAGCGCCAAAAGAAGCTCGCGAATACAGGAGTAATCGCTGCTGGAAAGCGAGACCAAACCCGCTTCATCCCAACCGGAACTCTCCACCTCGCGCAAAAGATCGTCCAAAATCTGGTTCGGATTCCGCTCGCGCACCGGTCTATAAAAATAGCCGGCATGACAAAAACGGCAACCTCTTGAACAGCCGCGCATTATCTCAGCCACATAGCGATTATGTGTAGCCAATTGCCAGCTCAAAAGCTGCGGCTCATGCTTGACCTTTCCCTCATGGAAAGAGGCGAATTTGCGGCTTTTAATCACGCTATCCGGCAAAGCAACGTCCCATTGACCATTCCCAAAATACTGTGGAACCCAGACCCCTTCAATCCCTTTCAAAGCGTCCAAGCGCTGCGCCCTATCTTTATACTTTCTCAACACTTCGGCAATCTCGACTATCCCCTCTTCCGCCTCTCCAAAAAAGAAAGCATCGATAAATGGAGCTAAAGGCAGAGGATTACTGATGCAAGGGCCGCCAGCTAAAACTATCGGATCAGTGTCTTTACGCTCTCTTAAGAATACCGAAATACCGCTACTATTGATCAGCTCCAAAGCCCCGCTATAGGTGAGCTCGCTCTGGAAAGTGATCCCAAGAACATCAAATTCTGAAGCCGAGCGCCGACTTTCCACCCCATACAAAGGTAGTTTTTCCGCTTTGAGCGCATCGAGAAAGTCCCGCGCAGGCAGGTAAACGCGGTCAGCCATGGCATAAGGGAGTGCATTTATGACAGAATAGAGTATCTTGAGCCCAAGATGCGAGACGCCGAGCTCATAAATGTCGGGAAATCCAAAGAGTATACGTAGTTCCGCCGCCTCAAAATCCTTGTGGCAAGCATTGATTTCATTGTCGATATAGCGCGATGGTTTTTGCACCAAAGGCAGGAGATGTTCAAATTCTATCATTATAATACACCGTTTTTTCTTTGTTCTTGCAATAAATTGTGAATACCGCTATTTGGTCAAGTAAAAGCTTTTTGATCTTTGTAATTACGTCTGTGAGAAAGAGATTGGCCGGGAAAGCGCAAAGCCACTCCATCTCTTTTTGCAATATCGACACGGTTTATTTATGCCATCTTCTTGAAACACAAAGTTCAGCGGACAATCAAAACAATGGCAGAGACGAGCACTGCGCCCACGAGATTCGCGATCAGATCAAGCGGATTAAAAGTCCTCCACGGGACTAAAAGTTGCAAAGTTTCAAGCAGTAGAGCAAATAGGAATGTCAACGCTATCAGCTTCGATTTCTCTCTTGACATAAATATTTGAGTTTTGAGGCACTTAGCCAGCAGATATATTCCAGAAAATCCCAGCATGATCACGGCATGCACCAGATAGTCGAGCCGAAAGATAATCCTTTCCTTGTTGAGCGTGACATTAGCCTTGCCCAATGGGATGACATTCATCAGCACGAGAAAAAGGGCAAAACCCCAATATAGGCCTTTCACAAAACCTTGGTATTTCACATTTTTGCGCCCTTTTTTACTCTCCATTTTGTCTTGATTCATAGCCCCAGTATCAGGTTCAACCCCTCAGTTCCAATAAAACCCTGTTTTCCTCTGCCCAGCTATGTAAATCCCGATATTTCACGCTGTTTTGCCAATCCTGAACACCAAAATCAACAGGCTCAATACCATCCAAGGTGGTGGAATATGAACAAGGCTGGAGGTAATATCTATCCCCCGCTTTTAGGAGGATGCGTATCTCTTCAAGTGCATTTGAGCTAAGGATTTCCGGCATCACCGTGGTGCGGAATTCATACTGCACTCCGGAGAGGCGGATCAGCTCCATGCTACGCAAGATATCCGAGGGATTAATGTCTGCATTACACATTGTGTGATAGTTATTTAGCGGTGCTTTGATGTCCATGGCAAAATAGTCGATTAGTCCTGCATGAATCAGCTTTGCCAAGACCTCGGGACGGGAGCCGTTTGTATCCAGCTTGATCTTGAAACCAAGCTCTTTGACTTGTTTGAGAAAATCACAGAGTCCGTCTTGCAAGGTGGGCTCACCGCCTGTAACAACCACTGCGCTGAGCTTGCCGATCCGGCTTTTCAGGAAGCTAAAAACATCCTTTTCCGAGATCGGCTCAGCATATTTAGAGGGGAGCACCAGCTCCGGATTGTGACAATATGGACAGCGGAAATTGCAGCCTTGAGTGAAGACAATCGCACTCATCTCCTTGGGATAATCCAAGAGAGAAAAACGCTGCAATCCGCCAATTATCATGAGATTAGCTCTTCTTCTTTGATTTTGGGAAGGGAGGATTCTTCGGTGACGAAAGTTGTGCGCAGTTCAAATTCTGCCTTCTTGCCTTCGTTCCATTGCGAGACCGGACGGAGATAGCCCACGATGCGCGAAAAGACCTCGGTGATCGCACCGCATTTGGGGCAAGAGCTTTTCTCTCCATCGAGATAGCCGTGCTCCGGACAGATGCTGAACGTGGGCGAAAAAGTGAAGTATGGCAGACGATAGTTATCGCAAACGGTTTTGACCAGCTTTTTCACGCTCTCACCGTGTTCAAGGCGTTCTCCACCAAAGATATGCAGCACGGTTCCGCCGGTATATTTGCTCTGAAGCTCGTCCTGTTTATCCAAAACCTCAAAGACGTCATCGCTATAGTTCACAGGCAGTTGGGTGCTGTTTGTATAGAATGGAGTTTCCTCATTCGGATTAGCGCTGATGATATCGGGATAGTCGCGCTTGTCGAGAACAGCGAGGCGATAGCTCGTCCCTTCCGCCGGAGTAGCTTCGAGGTTATAGTTATTTGAGGTAAGTTCTTGGAATTCAATGAGTCTCTCACGCAGATAGTCCATAATTTTGGCGGCAAAAGCCTGCCCCTCATCACTGCCTATTCCCTTGCCAAAGAAGTTGATGCAAGCTTCGTTCATGCCGATGATTCCAATGGTGGAAAAGTGGTTTTTCCAATATTGGTCAAAACGTTCTTTGATGCTTTTCAGATAGAAACGAGTATAGGGATAGAGCCCGCTATCGGTATAGTTTTCCAATATCTTGCGCTTGATCTCTAAAGAGGACATGGCGAGATTGAGAACCTTGAGTAAGCGCTCAAAGAAGTCCTCTTCATCGCTTGCGAGATAGCCGATCCTGGGCAGATTGAGAGTGACCACGCCAACTGAGCCCGTGAGCGGGTTTGCACCAAAGAGTCCGCCTCCGCGTGCTTCCAGCTTCCTGGTATCCAAACGCAGGCGACAACACATGCTACGGGCATCGTTGGGGTCCATATCGCTATTCACAAAGTTCGAGAAATAAGGGATGCCATACTTCGCCGTGGCTTCCCAAAGATGCTCAATGGCAGGGTTTTCCCAGTCAAAATCCTTGGTGATATTATAGGTCGGGATGGGGAAAGTAAAGACTCTGCCTTTGGCGTCGCCTCCAATCATCACTTCCAAAAATGCCTTGTTCAACATATCCATCTCAGGCTGAAAATCACTGTAGCTTAGCTCCTGCGGCTCACCTCCAATAATCACGGGCTGATCTTTATACATATCAGGCGGATAGAGGTCTAAAGTGATGTTTGTAAAAGGAGTCTGAAAGCCCACACGGGTGGGAACATTCACGTTGAAAACAAACTCTTGCAGAGCCTGCTTGACCTCGTCGTAAGAGAGATTATCATAGCGGATAAAAGGAGCAAGCAGGGTGTCAAAACTGGAGAATGCTTGAGCTCCCGCAGCTTCGCCTTGCAGGGTATAAAAGAAATTTACAATCTGTCCGAGTGCGCTACGAAAATGCCTCGCAGGCGAGCTTTCCACCTTTCCTTCCGCGCCCTTGAAGCCTGTCTGCAAGAGGTCTATGAGGTCCCAGCCCACGCAATAGACGGAAAGCTGTCCCAAGTCGTGAATGTGCATGGCACCGCTTTGATGAGCCTCACGAATCTCGGGCGGATAGACCTTATTCAACCAATAAGTTTTGCTCACCTCAGAGGCGATATAGTTGTTCAAACCTTGCAGTGAATATGCCATGTTTGAGTTCTCATTCACTTGCCAATCAAGCTTTTCGAGATATTGATCAATGAGCTGAACTCCCGCGGCGGAGACCATCTCACGAATCTGGGCATGCTGTTCGCGGTAGATAACATAAGCTTTTGCAGTCTGTTTATATGGAGAAGCGAGCAGCACCTCTTCAACAACGTCTTGAATCTCTTCAACATGCGGCGTGGTCGAGACAATTGCAGTCTGCATGAGACTCAATACCCTCAAAGTTAGTTTCTGGGCAATATCCTGCCCAAATTCACCTGTAGCCTCGCCGGCACGGGTTATGGCACGACTGATCTTACTTTGGTCAAAATCAGCAATTTGTCCGTTTCTTTTGCGGATCTTCGTGAACATAATAACTCCAAATATATATCTTTAATATCTTTCTATTCTATAATGACTTAGAGCCCCAAGGCGTAATATTTCAAAAGAGCCTCAGGCCTACGATTTACACTTATATAAAGAGTTATCAATTTGTCAAGCAAGTATTGCTTACCTATTTGAAAGAGATTTCGAAAGGATCAGCCGTAATGTCGATCCCGAGAGAGTTAGGAGGATTTTGATAGATATCAACATTATGAAAAATAATTTTATGCGCGAAAACGATCAACAGTCTATAAGCTTGAGGCTCATCGTTTTAGGATTTGATCTTTATTTTCCAAAAAGCACCGTTTAATTTAGTCACAGGTTTAATGTCTTTCTCCACTCAAAAAGGTACAATATCGCATTTATTTTACTTATTTGCATTGAATATCTTGACAAAATTGAGCCATTGTTGGATACTGTACTCACCATATTAAAGAGAGGACCCCGAAATGCAAAACGATGTGGTCAGTTATTTCTTGGAACTGGTTGCAATTGATAGCGAATCCTTGAATGAGCGCGGCATGATCGAGAGACTCAAGAGTGATCTTGAACAGCTCGGTGCCGAGACATTCGTGGATGACAGCCATCTTAAGACCGGTGGAAACGCCGGAAATCTTTACGGCTTTCTGCCCGGTAATATTGATAAAGCCCCGATCTTGCTATGTGCACATGTGGACACCGTGAAACCCGGCAACGGGATCAAACCAATAATCCGCGACGGCGTAATCTATAGCGACGGCACAACTATACTCGGCGGAGACGATAAATCAGGCGTGGCTGAAATCATGGTCGCACTAAGACGCCTCAAAGCATCGGGCAAGGATCATGCACCGATAGAAGTTCTTTTCACAATCAGCGAAGAGATAGGCCTTTTAGGCGCACGAGGCTTTGACAAATCACGCCTTAAATCTTCATTCGGCTATGCTTTTGACACTCATGTGGTAGGCGAGATCATCATCGGCGCACCTTCTCAAAAATCCTTTAAAATCACCATCAATGGCAAAGAAGCCCATGCCGGAGTAGAGCCTGAGAAGGGGCTTAATGCCATACTCATCGCCTCTGAAGCCATTACCCGGATGCCCATGGGACGCATAGACCCTGAAACCACCTGCAATATTGGCATTATCAAGGGCGGAACGGCGACAAATATCGTTCCGAACACCGTTTATCTCAAAGGTGAAGCCCGTAGTCACAATCCCGATAAACTACAAAAGCTCTGTGCCGAAATCCGCAAGGCTTTTGACGATGCTGTCCAAAAGCACTCTGAAAAAGGCGCAAGCATGGATTTCATCTGCAATCAAGAATATCACAGCTTTTTGATGGATGAAAGCTCCGAGGCAGTCCAACTGGCAATCAAGGCACTCAAAGATTTGGACATCCCCTACACCACCGGCAGAACTGGCGGCGGCAGCGATGCCAATATCTTCAACGCAGCCGGCTTCCCCATGATCATCTGCGGCACCGGCATGGACAAAGTTCACACGGTTGACGAGAAGATCGAAATCGCCGAGCTCATCCGCGGAACTGACTTCGTTTCACAGCTTATCAAACACCACAGCGAGGCATAAGTCATGCTAAAACTATCTCTTATCGGCTATGGCAAGATGGGCAAGATGGTAGAAAAGCTCGCCCTTGAGAAAGGCTTTGAGACCGTCAGCATCATCGACCCAAACGTCACCGGCGCACACAAAGAAATCACAAAAGAGGCTTTGAACGGCGCTGATGTCGCGATCGATTTCAGCCACCCAAGCGTCATCTTGGCAAATATCGAAAAGCTGATAGAGCTAAAGCAAAGAGCCGTGATCGGCACAACCGGCTGGCACGACAGCCTCGAAGACATCATCGCTCGCGCCGAGAAATCAAGCACAGGCCTTGTCTATGGCTCGAACTTTTCCCTTGGCATGAATCTCTTTTTGAAGCTCGCAGAAGAGGCGACCCAGATCTTTGATAACTTTGAGGAATACGACCTTTTAGCTTGGGAATTTCATCACAGTCAAAAGGCGGATAGCCCCTCCGGAACAGCGATTGAGCTCGCCAAGAAGATATTGGAAAAGAGCAGTCGTAAAACGAAAGTAGCCTGGGACAAACTCGACAGACGCCCTGAAAAAGACGAGCTTCATTTTGCCAGCATCCGCGGTGGAAAGATTCCCGGAACCCACTGTTTGAGCTTTGACAGCGAAGAAGATAGCATCACCATCACCCATGAAGTTCGCTCTCGCGCCACTTTTGCTCGCGGCGCACTGATGGCAGCCGATTTTATCCATCAAAAACACGGCGTATTCAGCTTTTCAGAGATAATCGGAGAGCTACTTTGCTGATTCCTTTCTTCAAGATGCAGGCACAAGGGAACGACTTTGTTTTCCTCGAATCCTCATTTGATATAGAGCCTGACATCTTAGCTAAGAAGATATGCGACAGACACTTTGGCATTGGCGCCGACGGCCTCGTCTATTTAGTTGAATCCGAAGTCGCAGACATGAGAATGATCATCTACAACTCGGATGGAACGCGCGCCATGATGTGCGGAAGTGCCCTGCGCTGTGCTGCCGCTCATCTTTTTGACAAAACAAATGCTAAACAACTAAGCATCGAGACCGATTCCGGGCTCAAAGAAGTAAGACAGAAAGAAGGCGAAATACATGTAAACATGGGCAAGCCCCGCCTCATCCAAAGCGGACTCAAGCTCTTGGACTTTGAAGGCGAACTCGTGGACATCGGCAATCTTCACTACATCATCTTTGAAGATAAGCCCATGACAGACCCGCATTTACAATATGGACACCAGCTTTCCACAAGCAAGCTTTTGCCCGATGAAGCAAACGTCCACTTCGTAAACATACACGACCCAAGCTCGATCTCGATGAAGATCTGGGAACGAGGCGCCGGAGCCACTCTTGCTTGTGGCACGGGAGCCGCTTCAACCGTTTTTGCCGGCATCAAGCTGGGAAAGCTGGGCAACAAGGTGAGAGTTTTCGTCCCCGGCGGCGAGGTCAAAATCTCCCTGCAACCTGACGGCAGCCTCGAACTCATCGGCTCAGTCACCAAGGTATTTGAAGGGGTTTATGCATGGACAACTTAGGCAAATACCTCAAAGAACTGCGCGAGGACAAGGGTCTGAGCCAAACCGATGTCTTCAATAAAGCAAGAATCCGAGAAGAAGTCTTAGAGAAGATAGAGCAAAACAAGCTTTCTGACTTAGGCAACTATGGCTTTGTGAAGGCACTTGTCTATAACTACGCCCGTTTCCTGGACGCTGATCTTGATAAGGTGATGACGGAATTCAACGTCATCATGCCGCCCTCAATCAAGAAGGACTTTAACCCCCGCAGAAACATAACATCAAACAAAATAATGCTTTCTACAAACTTCTTCTGGAGCTTAGTGATCCTCGTAATCATCTTAGTCTTAGGTTCCATCCTGCTAAATGCCTACCGCAATGGATGGCTAAAAAATCCTGAACTCTTCAGCAAAGACAAGCCCGTGAAAGAGAAAGTCGTCAAAGAAAAACCAGAAGAAGAGCCCGAAGAAATAAGACAAAGGATGCTGGAACTCACCAAAAAGAAAGCAGATACCGAGCTGGATTCCACAGCGAAAAAGAAGGGAAATGTTGATTCGGATAACGCCGACTATTTAGGCACTATTTTAGGAGATAGCCCAATCAATATTTCCATCGATTAGCCCCCATTTTGTTGATTTTCATTCAATTTCCGCGCATATTCATTCCCCAAAAGTCCAGGACCTCTCATAACTTCCTACCTTGCCATCTCTTACCTATAGGGTTCAGCTTATCATTTGCTTATGATATGCTCATGCTCATGACCACATCATGACCATATCATGACCAGAACCCAGTAAGGAAGACCTGAAAAAAACATGAAATGCACAAGAGAATTTAGACTTGTAGCAATAAAAATCTAATCAGTTTTATAGAAATTGGGATAGAAGCGGCAAACTCACGCTGCCGCCTTGTTTTATATATATTCTTAGTCGCTCTTCTTTGTGAACGCCACCATATTAGGATAGACAAAGCGATGGCTTCCGGCTTTCACGAGGTTTTTCATCTTATCGGCAATGAGCTCAACCTGATCGAGATAGTCGATGGTGTTCAGTCCACCAGCGGGTTCACATTCGCCGTTTTGTATCTCGGTAAGGATACGGTTTCTCAGATACTTATATTGCTCGTTGATGCGTCCTTCCATCTCGACGATCTTATAGCTGTAATCCTCTTTAAACTCCTGCAGATAGTCTATCCCCAAGTCCATCATAAAGGTGATTTTGGTATGCAGATCGCTGATCATCGCGCAATATTCTTCGGAAAGCGGCTCTTTTTGCACGGAAATCTGATAATTCAGGATGCGATTGACTTCTTCCATATAGTCGCCGAGCTTTTCAATGTCGTTCACGGTGTGGAGGAGCGCCGGAATCCTGCGCGCTACACTCTCATAATTCGTTCTTTCGTTGAGCGCCACG
>DIQS01000013.1 GCA_002427325.1 Cloacimonetes bacterium UBA5456
AGAAGACCATAAATCAATTTTGTGCTTGACGAAATCAGACAGCGAGTCTTAATTGTAATATGAAAGAAGAATATTATAATTTTAGATTCACAAATAGGAGAAACCATGAGAAAAATAGTCCTGATACTGAGCATGACAGTGATGATGCTCAACCTGTTTTCCTACACTATTGAAAGAGGTTCTTTCGAGAAGTTCCTCATCGGTAATGAAGCAAATTTAGCTTATTCAAATTGGGTGTCGCACATAGCTGAAGGCATTGCCCGCCCCGGTTATAATGGATATGCACCCCATGATCGACAGACTGCCGGCTTCGGCGATTTCAAAAATCCCACTTCTGCACAACTAAATACTTGGGGAACGGTGATAGACTACTTTCTCGAAGGTGAACTTGATTTAGCTCAATCAACAATCGACGCCGCAGGCTTCCCTTATGAGGTCGTTCTTTTCCGCAATACCGACACTGGCGGTTCACTCAGAATTCTGCGTGAGCTTGTTGACATGGACTATTATGATGATAACGGCACTCCGGATGATCCTTATGACGACGAGATCGGCGCCTTTGATTGGGGATGGGGGCTTTATGTGTATAACCCCGATAGCACAAAGCCTATTATCGTTTCCGCTCCACACCCCAATGACGACTATATCACACCCATTATCGGTTACGATGCTTTTCTTGCTACCGACGCCTCCTTTTTCATGGTATCCGGAGCAGGCAGAGAAGTGAAATGGAGCAATGTCCCGCCCTATACAAACGCAAAATCAATATCCGACCCCACCCGCAACGCCAACCATCCTTTTAACACTGCCTACAAGAGATTTGCCGATAAGATTCGCGAAGACTTCCAGACCAGAGAGTTCTCTTTGCAGGTTCATGCCTATGACTATGATTTGCACATCGGCTTTGCTGCTACACAGATCTCAGCAGGAAATGGCAAAACCTGCCCTACCCTTCCCATCCGAGACCTTAGCAGCAATAAAAGAGATATGATCAACCAAGGTGACCACTTGATGATCCCCGCAAACACGATTGGCACCCATGCAGATGTCTTTTTAAACGACTACTATTCCGTTTATTATAATATCTACGACTTTATTTTCTCAGACGGAGATGTCTCCTATCCAGTTAATGATTATATAGACCTGCCCGGCTATCAACAAAGCGTGCAAACGATCTATACTCTCGACGGCTGGAACGATTATGACAACATCTCTCCTTTTTTCCACATCGAGATGGATGAACTGCCCAATTGCTATACTCAAGACGAACTCAACTATAAATGGTTCCACGGCTGGGATGAAAACATTGGCAAATGGGACATGCCAAATCGCTATGAACGTCCCCGCCAATATTATAAGAGGTGGATAGACGATCTTAGTGCAGTTTTGGATGATATGTTTGAGATGGATGATGGTTTGGTGCCCCCCGTGCCGGAAAACCTCATCGTTAGAAACACCTCCATGTATTCCGTCACCCTCAAGTGGGACGAAAGCGATTCCTATGACTTTGATAGCTATGAGATACTCTATTCCACGGAGTCTTTCGATGAAAACAGTGATGAAGACGACTATGTTATCGTCGATAGAGATGTTTATGCTGTTTTGGCAGCGCAGGCATGCACCACGCTCAAAGTGACGGGTCTCGCACGCGACACTTCTTACTATTTTAGAATCCGTGCGCGCGATAAAAACAATAACTATTCCGCGCTTTCAAACGAAGTTATCAGTATGCCCGTTCCTGTGAACATCCAGTCTTTCACTGCTCACGGACTCACCAATTCCGTCAGAGTCTTTTGGGGAGTGCAAAACCTCACCGGATTCTCCGGCTTTGGCTTGATGAGAAAAACCGGCGATGGCGACTATGTTTTGATCGATAACTATGAGAGCGACCTCGGCATGTCAAACGGCCAATATTCCTATGAATATTGGGATGTTGATCTTGAAAACGGCACCGAATATACCTATATGCTCGTTATGTATTCTGCCGACGGCACAGAATTTTTCCACTATGAACCTCAGGGCGCCGTCCCCGCCATCATCCATTCTTTGGAAATAAGCTGTCCCGCTCATAATCTTAACGACTCTGCAGAATTTGGTCAAAACCCTTATGCCACAGACGACAAAGACTCCTATTGGGATATAAACAAAAGTAATCCCGGCAGCAACTATGTTTATGTTGCCTTTTGGGAGCAATATTGGGGCAATAGCGGCACCAGTCTCCAAAGAGAGGTCATGGGCGGCTATGACGTTGATAATGAACTCAAATCTTGGGAGGTGCGCACAAGAACCAATAAAACCAATACCCCTCTTTTCATCAGCGTTCCCACGGCTCTTAGAGGTGAAAAGATTTATCTTTATGATAACTCAACCGGCAACTGGCATGATGTGGCAAATTCAGCTTATGAATACACAGCATCCAGCAGCAGCGCGAGAAGCATGACCCTCTATTGGGGAAATCTGCAACCTGAAGTCAAATTCACGAACTTGAACAACCAAATCGTTCAAGGCGGCGACTCCTTTTACATCCCTTGGAGCATCAACCGCCGATTCCTCATCGATAGCATGCAGCTTTATGCCAAAAACGATACCGACTCGCTGTTTATCACCGGCTTCTTGACTTCATCAGGCTCTAACCACAACTTCATAGTTCCCAATGATCTCAATATGCCTGCAGCAAAGATATATATGCGAGCAGTGTCCACCGATGGACAGGTCAACACCTTCGCGTCTGAATACACCGTTGCCTTCGTTCCCCATACTTCCACCTTTGTCAAAGAACCGGGTTGGGCAAGCATCTCCAATCCATTTGTTGATGAAGTGTGGAACACCACAAATATCTTCGGCATCGGAGCACAATCCTTTGCCTGGGATGAAGAGTGGATCGAAGTCGATCAACTTGCCTTTGCAGAAGGCAGCATAGTGAACGTGATGGATGATACCATGCTGAGTGTCGCTGGCGGCATCAAAAAGACCATGGAAGCCGCTTATCTTGCACCCGGCTGGAACCTCTTGGGCAACCCTCATCTTTGCGAATATGAGCTCTCAAATATCTATTTCACGATTAATGGCGTTAGCTATAGATTCGGTGAGATGGTGGCGCAAGAGCTCGTTTCTCCCGCTGTTTATGTCTATCGCGACGGCGTCCTTATTAAAGCCGATAAGATTCTCCCTTATGAATCTTTCTTCATCAAGAACGTGGCAAATATCGAAAACGAGATCATCGTGATGTTTTATCCTTACTATGAATCTCTGCCCATTGCCACGCCCGCTCCCGATTGGGAAGTCAAGGTCTTTGCCAATGACGATAGCTTTGCTTTCGGCGCCTCGAAATGGGCAACAGATGGTTATGATTTCCGCTATGACCTGCCCAAAGCTCCGGACCATGAGCTTTTCCCGAACGTGAGAATCTATTTTGATAGAAGCGGAGACAACCTTTTCACTGAGAATATACTCTATAGCGAATATCGCAAGAATAGCCTCGGAGTGGGGGAAGAGATGCAGATGGATTTCCC
>DIQS01000064.1:0-19826 GCA_002427325.1 Cloacimonetes bacterium UBA5456
ATGATATGGTCATGGGCATGAGCAGATCATAAGCAAAACATAGGCTGAACCCAGTAGGTAAGCAGTGGCAGAAAAAGCAGAAAAATGTGTGATCTTGCCCCGAAACCAATAATTTTGGTGGACAACATTAGTAGGATATTAAAAATGTCTTATAAGTGAAAATATTGAATAATCGCATATACATATAGAGGATTTATTATGAAAACCGATGCGGATAACCCGCTTTCTAAGATTAGAAACATTGGCGTCATGGCTCACATTGATGCCGGAAAAACTACGACAACTGAACGCATACTCTTTTACACCGGCTTTTTGCACAAAATGGGTGAGGTTCATGATGGAAATGCCTTCACTGACTGGATGCAACAGGAGCGCGAGAGAGGGATAACGATCACCTCAGCGACTGTGACTTGCCCTTGGCGAGACCATCAGATAAATATCATCGACACACCCGGTCATGTGGATTTCACTGCCGAAGTGGAACGTTCGTTGAGAGTTTTAGATGGTGCAGTGGGGGTATTTTGTGCGGTTGCAGGAGTGGAGCCCCAATCTGAAACCGTATGGCATCAGGCGGATAGATATCACGTTCCAAGGATCGCCTATGTGAACAAAATGGACAGAACGGGTGCGGACTACTCGCGCGTGATCCAAATGATTCACGAAAGGCTCACCACCAAGGCTTGCGCGATCAACATCCCCATCGGCAAAGAGGATGATTTTGACGGCGTTATTGATCTAATCAGCATGCGTGCTTGGTATTTCGACCCACTTACTCAGGGATGTGATATTCGTAATATTGAGATCCCTGAGAACCTCTTGAAAGAGGCGCAAGAAGCGCGTGAGCATCTCATTGAAACCGTTTCAGAATATTGTGATGAGCTCATCATGGCCTTTTTGGAAAACAAAGAAATCACCACGCAAATGATCTGTAAAGCTATCCGCAAAGGAACCTTAGAGCATGGATTTATCCCCGTGTTATGTGGCTCTTCGCTCAAAAATAAGGGTTTGCAACTCTTGCTTGATGCTGTGGTTGATTTCTTGCCTTCGCCTTTGGATATCGGCAGCACGCAGGCTATGCTTTTAAATAGTGATGATACGATTGATTTGCCGCCAGACCCAGATGGACCTTTGGCAGGTATGGCGTTTAAGGTTCAGATGGATAAATATGTGGGCAGATTGATCTATGTTCGCATCTATTCCGGAACGCTGAAGAAAGGCGCTGCATTCGTCAATATGACTAATGGCAAAAAAGAGAGGGTTTCGCGCATCTTGCAGATGATGTCGAACAAGAAAAACGATATTGATAATCTGCATGCCGGTGATATCGGCGCAATCGTGGGACCGCGCTTTTTGGTGACCGGAGACACGATTACCGACGGCAAGGAAGACATCATCTTTTCGCGCATGCAATTCCCGGATTCCGTGATTTCGATTGCTATCGAACCTCGTTCAAAGGCTGATCAAGATAATCTCAGCAATGCACTTGAACGCCTGCAAGAAGAAGACCCCACTTTTCATGTTCACATCGATAAGGATTCCGGTCAAACCATACTTTCCGGCATGGGTGAGCTTCATCTTGAGGTCATCGTCGATAGGATCAAGCGTGAGTTTGGTGTCTCCGTCAACGTTGGTAATCCGCAAGTTTCCTACAAAGAAACCATCACCAAGACTGTTGAAATAAGCGAAGAATTCCGTCGTGAGATGAACGGTAAGGGCAACTATGCATCCGTGAAATTGCGTCTTACTCCGATTTCTGAAGAGGAAATTGTCGATAACGTTAAAAACACCTTTGCCTCTTCGGTGACTCCCGATAAGATTCCTGCTGAATATTGGAAGGCGATCGAAGAAAGTGCGCTTAATGCGCTCAGTGATGGACCTCTTATCAGCGGAGCGGTGGAAAGAGTGGCAATCGAGCTCATTGATGGTGACTTTAACCCAGTGGATTCCAATGAATTGGCGTTCCGCATCGCAACTTCAATGGCTGTGTGCCGCGGTTTGCAAGAAGCCAAGCCGGTGATCATGGAGCCTGTGATGTTGCTCACAGTTCATTCGCCGGATGAATTCATTGGCGACATCATCTCAGATATCAACGCCAAGCGCGGTAAGATCGGAGTGATGAGACGTCATAGTGAATACCTGCAAGAAGTGGTTGCAGACGTGCCTTTATCCGAGCTTTTCGGCTATTCGACGCGTATTCGCAACATCTCTCAAGGCAGAGCGCTTTATACCTTGGAATTCAATAAGTTCGACATTGCGCCCAGTCAGGTGCAAAATGATGTTTTAAGAAGAATTCGCGGTTACGTAGATTAATCTTGACATTAGACAATGAATCAGATACATTTTAAAGAAAAGGAATAAGGAGAATGTTATGAATATTGAACTTAACTTCAACGAAAAAGTAGCATCAATGAAGATTGATGGGATACTCAATAGCGAAAATGCACACTTATTGCAAGAGAAGCTATCTGAAGTGATGAAAAGTGATGCGCTTTTGCTCGAACTTGATTTGTTTGATTGTCGTAATATATCATCTACAGGAATTGGTAAGATCTTGTTATTTTATAAAGATTTCATTTCCAGAGGTGGCGAGATTGAGGTGGTGCGTAGCTCAAATAGTGTTTATGAACTATTTACCATGCTGAAACTCAATCAATTGTTTACCGTAAATCTTGGGTGATATGGCCTCAGAAAAACATATACTCGTTGTAGATGACAGCTCAGTCATCGTTGAATCTCTTGAAGCGATCTTGCGAATCAGTGGCTATGGCGTTGATACTGCCTTCAGCGGTAGCGAAGCTTTACGCAAGATTCATCAAAAAGATTATGACATTGTTATCTGCGATATCGAGATGCCCGGCTTGGACGGCCTCGAATTTCTCGGCCGAGCGAAGAAGGAATTTGATGATGACCTTGATGTGATCTTGATGACAGGATATTTGGATCACGATTATTTCATCAGCGCGATAAGATTGGGCGCAAGCGACTTCATCAGAAAGCCTATTGATAGCAAACAGCTTATCAGTTCCATACGCGATATTATTTTTAGGAAACAAGAACGCAAGGAATCTTTCTCTATCTTTAGCAATACCGATAGAGCCAGCTTGGAATTTGAGATATCGGCACGAGATTTCTCTAAATATGGTGTTTCCAAGATATTCAAATCTCTCTTAAAGCCCTATTTTCGTAGCGTTCCAAAGGTCATGAACGAACTGCTTGTCTGCCTTGATGAAATGGCTTATAATGCATATATACACGGCACTTTGAGGCTAAGTGTTCCCGAGCGCAACCTTCCTCATGATCAGCTTAAGAGTGTGATCGAGAACAAGCTGGCAAATGATGAGATAGGAAGCAAAAAGGTGACGATGGGGCTCTCAGTTGATAATTCCGAGAATATGATTGAAATCAGCGTATCTGATGAGGGGGATGGCTTTGATCATAGCACCTGGCTCGAGAAGGTGAAACAAGAACCGTTTTTGGATTTTGTTAGCCATGGACGTGGACTTTCCATGCTCTACCATCTGTGCGATTCAGTCGTTTTTGACAATGGCGGCAGCACCGTAATCATCAAAAAAAGCTTGAATAGCTCAACGTGAAATGTTTGCAGATGATATCTGCCAAAAATATCCCGAACTGAAACCGGAAGACTTAAGGTTTCTCCTTTCTGAAATCTTGGAACTGCCTCCATCCCGACTATATTCACGCTTAGCTTTTAATGATGCGCAAAATGAGCAATTCGAAAGCGCAATTAAACGGCTGCAGAGGGGTGAACCGCCTCAATATATCGTAAATAAAGCATGGTTTTATGGCTTGTCCTTTTATGTGGATAAAAGGGTCTTGATCCCTCGTTTTGATAGTGAGGTTCTCGTTGAAGCTCTTTCGCAGTATATAAAAGGTAATGAAAAGGTTTTGGAGATAGGGGTAGGGAGTGCTGCGCTGAGCATTGCACTTAAAAAAGAATACCCGGCTCTTAGGATGCATGGCACGGATATCAGCGAAGATGCGCTCGCTGTTGCTAAGATGAATTCAGAGCTGCATAATTGCGACATAACATTTCATCATGCTGATTTGTTTCCCCTTGGCGAAAGCGGCTTTGATATCGTCTTTTCCAATCCGCCATATATTAGCGAAAATGAGTATCAAAAGCTGGATATCAGGGTGAAAGAGCATGAGCCAAAGTCGGCATTATTGGCAAAAAAAGAGGGTTTAGAATACTATCTGAGAATTTGTAATGATCTGGCAAGATATATGAATATCAATGCTATAGTTGCCTTTGAGCATGGTTTTGATCAGCAAGAGCGCATTGTAAACTTGACAGAAAGCTATGGATTGAAAACACTGCAGATGGGGAAGGATTTATCTTTCCGAGACCGATTTGTTATTGCAAAAATAATTTCCTAAGAGGATAAAATGGATAAATTTATTATCGAACAAAGTCGTGATCTTAGCGGTAAGATCTATGTTGATGGTGCAAAAAACGCCATCTTACCGGCGATGGCAATCTGCCTTTTGGCGCCGGGTAAATCAAGGCTGACAAATGTTCCCAATCTCATAGACCTTAAGTCTATGGCTCATCTATTAAGAGTCATCGGTGCACGCGTTGAATATGAAAACGGTGAGATGTATATCGATAGTAAAGATGTTTGCTATCCTGAGGCACCTTATGAATTGGTGAGCAAGATGCGTGCATCAATCTATGTTTTAGGGCCTCTCTTGGCTCGTTTAGGTAAGGCTCGTGTGTCTTTCCCGGGTGGCTGTGCGATCGGCACGAGACCCGTTGACCTCCACCTCAAAGCCATGGAAGCACTTGGCGCAAAAATTGAGATCGAGCATGGCTATATAATTGCAACTGCCGATAAACTCATCGGCGCTGATATCCATTTTGAGAAGTCTTCCGTGGGTGCAACTGTAAATGCGCTGATGGCTGCGGTTTTAGCTGAAGGGACAACTCGCCTCTTGAGTGCTGCGATGGAGCCGGAAATTGACCTTGTTATCGATATGTTAGTTAAGATGGGTGCAAAGATCAGCGGGAAAGGCACGACTACTCTCGTGATCGAAGGAGTTAAGGAACTCTATCCGATTGAGATGGAGATGATTCCCGATAGGATTGAGGCAGGAACTTTCCTCATTGCAGGCGCTCTTTCAACAAAGCCGGTGACGGTTTGCAATTGCGAACCAAATCACCTCAAAGCACTCTTGGATAAGCTCTGGGAAGCAGGCTGTGAGCTGGATATCAATGGAAAAGATATCACGGTTATCCCGCCGAAAGTCATCAAGCCTTGTCATATTCTCACTTTGCCACACCCGGGATTTCCCACCGACTTGCAGGCACAATTCACCGTTCTCATGAGTCTTGCCGATGGGGTGAGCTTTGTGGAAGATACCATATTCCCCGATAGGTTTATGCACGTTGCAGAACTCAATCGTTTGCAAGCCAACATCGAATTGCAGCGCAATGTTGCAACGATTAAAGGTGTTGAAAAGCTCAGTGGTGCAGAGGTGATGGCGACAGACCTTAGGGCGAGTGCTGCACTTGTGCTTGCAGGGATGATCGCCGAAGGAACAACCACAGTCTCGCGCATCTATCACATTGACCGTGGTTATGACAGGATTGAAGAGAAGCTCAGCGGGATCGGCGCAAAGATCAGAAGAGTGGAAGGCTGATGCTTTGTTATGTTTGTGAAAAAGATTAATTAAATTGAGTTAGGATAAATATGCAAAAGTTTGAAAAGATTATCGCCTTGATTAAGCATGAGGTTGTGCCCGCTATGGGTTGTACCGAACCGGCTGCCGTTGCATTGGCTGCCGCTTATGCTGCAAATCAAGTTGAAGGTGAAATAGAAAAAATAGAACTGTTCGTGAGCCCCTCCATCCTCAAAAACGGGATGGGGGTGGGGATTCCCAACACGGGCTTAGTCGGGCTGGATATCGCTGCTGCCTTGGGCGCAATCGTTGCAGAACCGGAGAAGGAACTTGAGATTCTCGGGGATTTGGACGAAAGTCAATTAGCGCAAGGCAAAGCTCTTATGGACAAGATCACAACCAAGATGGAAGCAAGTAGCGAAAAGGTCTATATCAAAGCGATCGTGAAAAGCAAAAGCCAAAGTGCTACTGCGACGATTAGATGTCGGCATAACTTTCTCTATCAATTGGAAGTGGATGGAAAAACCATTTTTCAACAAGAGATTAAGCAGGATGAAAACTGTCATGTTGCCGGTGCTGATGAATTTCGCCTTAAAGACTATTTTGAATTTGCCAATGGTGTAGCCTATGAAGAACTGCTCAAGCTTGACCTCGGTGAGAAGATTAATCGTCGTATTTCCGAATTCGGGCTCAGTGAGGATTCCGGCATGGGAGTGGGGAAGACCATTCTGCAAAACATTAAAGATGGGATCTTGGGTGATGATATCCACAACTATGCTACGGCGCTTACTGCTGCGGCAACTGATGCTCGTATGAGTGGATGTAATCTGCCCGTGATCTCAAACTCCGGTAGCGGGAATCAAGGGCTTTCCATCACTCTGCCGATTATTGCAGCATCTGAAAAGCTGGGTTCATCGCATGAAAAGCTGATTCGGGCTTTAGCACTTGGACATCTGGTGAGCATCCACATCAAGAATAAGACAGGGCTGCTTTCCAGCATCTGTGGATGTCTTTCTGCTTCTGCGGGCGCTGCATGCGGGATTGTTCTCCTCTTGGGCGGTGATTTTCAGAAGATGGAATATGCCATCAAAAACATGATTGGCAATACCACGGGCATGCTCTGCGATGGAGCAAAAGAGGGCTGTTCGCTCAAGGTGGCGACCACGACCTCTGCCGCTGTGCAAGCTGCTCTCTTGGCCAATATGGGACGCAGTATTTCACCTAATGACGGCATCGTGACCGACGATTTGGATGAAACAATTGATAATCTTGCAAAGATCGTTAAAACGGGTATGCAAAACACCGATTCAACGATACTAAATATTATGATAAATAAAAAGAATAATAAAGAGGCAAATGATGTCTAACAGACCCTTTCAAGTTTTATTAGACCCCGTGCTGCCGCCCGATCCCGTGTTTGAAGAAGGAATTAGGCACGCACCGGATAGAGGACTCAACCTTTCTAAAAAAGAGATCAAAACCGCTTTGAAGAATGCTCTGAGATATGTGCCAAAAAGCTTGCATAAAGAGCTGGCTCCCGAGTTTTTGGAAGAGCTCAAGACTCGTGGTAGAATCTATGGCTATCGCTATCGCCCTCAGGGTAGGCTCAAAGGCAAGCCTATTGATGAGTATAAGGGAATCGTGCAAGCCCGAGCCTTGCAGGTGATGATTGATAACAATCTTGATTTTGATATTGCGCTATATCCTTATGAATTAGTTACCTATGGTGAAACTGGGCAGGTGTGCCAAAACTGGATGCAATATAGACTTATCATGAAATATCTTGAGGTGATGAAAGAAAACCAGACTTTGGTGGTGGCAAGCGGACATCCCGTTGGGCTTTTCCCTTCAGCACCGCATGCGCCGAGAGTGATCTCAACCAACGGACTTGTGATCGGTAAGTGGGATAATCCTGAAGATTTCAAGCGTCTCACCGCACTTGGCGTGGCGAATTACGGTCAAATGACGGCTGGTGGGTGGATGTATATCGGGCCTCAAGGCATCGTGCATGGAACCTTTATCACGCTGCTAAACGCTGGGCGTAAATATTTGGGAATCCCGGAGGATAAAGACCTTGCGGGTGTATTGTTTATCTCGTCCGGCTTGGGTGGGATGAGCGGTGCGCAAGCTAAGGCCGTCGAGATTGCCGGTGGAATTGGTATCATCGCTGAAGTGGATTATTCTCGCATCGAAACCCGCCATTCACAGGGCTGGGTGAAGAAAGTGTCCTCCGATCTGGCGCAAGTATTTCGCTGGGTGGATGAAGCAAGAATCACCAAAGAGCCGCTATCCATCGCATATCACGGGAATATCGTGGACCTCTTGGAATATGTGGATAAACACGATATCAAGGCGGAACTAATCAGTGACCAAACCTCTTGTCATGCCGTCTATGAGGGCGGATATACTCCTGCGGGATATAACTTTGAAGAGGGGCGTAAGTTGCTTGAAAAGGATGAAAAAGCCTTTAAGAATAGTGTTGATGAATCGTTGAAACGGCATTTCCGCGTGCTCAAATCTCTTACTGCAAAGGGCGGGAGGTTCTGGGACTATGGCAACAGCTTCATGGCGTCTGTCTTTGATGCCGGCGAACTTGAGATTGCCAAAGATAAAAAGAGCACGAATGATGGCTTCATCTGGCCTTCCTATGTGGAAGATATCATGGGGCCAATGTGCTTTGACTTTGGTTATGGCCCTTTCCGTTGGGTGTGTCTCTCCCGCAAGGATAGCGATCTGCGGGCTACCGATAAGGCTGCTGCTGAGTTGATCGATCCCACGCGTAATTCGATGGATCGAGACAATCATCATTGGATCACTACTGCGGAGGAGAATGCGCTCGTGGTCGGCACAAAAGCGAGAATACTCTATGCCGATGAAGAAGGACGTGTGAGGATTGCGCTTAAGTTTAACGATATGGTGCGCAAAGGCGAGATAGGTCCCGTCATCTTGGGCAGAGACCATCATGACGTCTCCGGGACTGATTCACCTTTCAGAGAAACCTCCAACATCTATGATGGATCAAATCTCATGGCTGATATGGCCACTCATTGCTTTGCCGGGAACGCTGCGCGTGGTATGACGCTCACCGTGCTCTCAAATGGCGGCGGAGTGGGCATCGGCAGAAGCATCAATGGTGGGAACGGCATTGTTCTTGATGGGAGCGATCTCATCGATGAAGTCATCCGCAAAGGACTCTCTTGGGATGTTATGGGCGGAGTTGCTCGCAGAGCTTGGGCTTGTAACCAAGGCGCTGTGTCAACCTCTGAAGATTGGAATGAAAAACATGGAAATGAGGGTGTTATCACCATTCCGCATGAGGCGGATGATGATTACCTTGATAGTTTGATCTAAGAAATATATAAGGAAGTGCGAAATGCTTAGTCAGTTTACCAGAATTATGAAAGCTGAAGGTCTGCCGGAGCTTGTTATCCGCACCTTTTCATCTTATTATGAAGCATTGAAGAAAGGCGAAAAGGGCATGATTCCGGACCAGGCAATAAGGCCGCCATCAACAGCATCCTTGATTCGCTATGAAGACCTCTCAGCACAAGATATTTCGCGCTATCTGAAGAAAATAGCGGTGATAAAGCTCAATGGAGGTCTCGGCACTTCCATGGGACTTTCCCGCGCCAAATCTTTGCTTCCCGTCAAAGGGAGCATGACCTTTTTGGATATCATTGTTCGGCATGTTCTTGCATTGCGCTCCGGTAGCGGCTATGAGATTCAATTGATGTTCATGAACAGCTTTGCTACGGAAGAGGATACGCTCAAGTTCTTGGAAAAATATCCCGATCTGATGAATCAGGAGCTGCCTGCGACTTTCGTGCAAAACAAATATCCGCGTATCAAGCAAGAAAGTCTTATGCCGCTGGATGGCAGTGAAAAGGCGATGAATTGGAATCCGCCCGGGCATGGGGATATCTATACCGTGCTTTCATCCACGGGACTCTTGCAAGAGATGTTAAACAAAGGTTATCGCTATGCCTTTGTTTCGAATTCCGACAATCTCGGGGCAACGGTTGATCCTCGCATTGCAGCCTATATGGAAGAGCATAAGGTTCCTTTCATCATGGAGGTATGCGATCGCTTGGAGATGGATAAGAAAGGCGGGCATCTCGCCGAAGACCTTGATGGTCAATTGCTCCTTAGAGAAGTGGCTCAATGTCCCCAGGAAGATATTGATAGCTTTCAAAACATCGAGAAATATCAGTTCTTTAATACCAATAACCTTTGGATCGATCTGCAGGCTTTGGATTGGCATCTCATTACCGGTGCTGGCATGATGCTTCTGCCCTTGATTGTCAATCCCAAAGAAGTTGATGCAACGAAAGTGTTTCAGATCGAGACGGCAATGGGCGCGGCTATCAGTAGCTTCTCCGGTGCAAAAGCATTGGTGGTTCCTCGCGATAGGTTTGCTCCCGTGAAAACTACAAATGACTTGCTCGCGGTGTGGTCGGACGCTTATGAGCTAAATGATCAATATCAGATTCAGCTAAAACGTGGACTCTATAAATCTCCATATATCGAGCTCGATAAGAGATATTATAATGATATAAGCTCCATGCAAAAGCGTTTCCCGCATATCCCATCTCTTGCCGGATGTAAGGAATTGATCGTTAAGGGAGATATCACCTTTGGCGAAGAAGTGGTCTGCGACGGGAGGGTGAACATCAGCTCGTCTTCACCGCAGACTCTTCGCAATAAGCTATATACCGGTAACATCGAGCTGGAATGAGGAGGCAAAGATATGGTTTCTAAAGCGACAAAAGTTCGTTTGGGCGTATTTCTGGTTGTAGGTTTTATGCTCATTCTCATCTTCGCTGCTGCGGTAGCAGGAAATAAGCTTAGACAGAATTGGGATGAATACTACATAGTTTTTGACGACTATCCCGTGAGTGGCTTGCAGTTGGGCGGCACCGTGAACTATCAAGGTATCAAGGTGGGGCGTGTCAAAGATATACGCATTGATCCCAATGATGTAAAGAAAGTCTTGATAACAATACAGATCGAGCCGGGAACGCCTATAAAAGATGATACAGAAGCTGTGCTTTCATTGGTGGGAATCACAGGGCTTAAAGCTGTAGAGATCAAAGGCGGCACCAATGAAGCGATGACCTTAAAGCCACTGTCGTATATCAAAGCGGGCTCTACTATGATCGATAATATATCCGACAGAGCTGTGTCTATCGTTGATAAACTCGATCTGATCGCAGAAAACATCAATGAGATGACGAACGCTGAAAACAGAGAAAACATCGCAAAGATCCTCGAAGAAACGGGCTTGATCTTGTATGAAACACGACAAAATGTGAGCTCGACCATGGCTGCCCTTACTCGAGTTGCAAACAATACGGCAGTCCTGACAGACGAACTGAGCCAAAACATCGAAACGCTGACCACGAGCGTGACAGGCAATATCGATGATGTGGCTGGCGTTACCATTGAATCTGTAAAAGAAATCACCGAGACTTTGAATGCGGAGCTACTCAACATCACTCAAACCTTGAATACGACGGTTGAAGAGCTTACAGGCCAAGCAACAGCATTGCTGGACGACAGTCGCTTCCACCTCAACAATATCGGCGCGAATGCAAATACTCTCGTGGTAGAAAGCACCGAGCAAATTGTGCTGCTGAGTTCAAACCTCAACAGATCCTTGGATAAGATCAACAGCGTATTCTACTCCGAAGAGTTTGATTCTATCGTCAACAACCTCAACATCCTTGCGAAGCAACTGAACGAAGCAAATCTCGGCGAGCTTGCATCTGATCTTGGGGTGACGGTTAAACGCACAGGAACTTTGATAAACAACTTGAATAGAACGGTGCAAAGGTCTCGTGATGACCTCGCCGAAACCCTTGAAAACCTTCGTGATGCTACAGACAATCTCAACGAGTTTTCTCGACAATTAGCCGATAACCCGGCTATCCTTATTCGCGGCAATTAGACGAGGTGAGTTTTATGAAAAAGAGTTTTATTTTTGGCTTATCACTTTTAGTACTACTCATGACAGGGTGTTTTGCTAAAGTTGATAAAGCGGCAACAAATTATTATGTCCTTGATTATCAGAGCAGCACAGAGGTGCCTGACTTGGTGATGCAAAACAACAACGGCAAAGCTTTACATGTCATGAACGGACGTGTCAACCGAACCTACAATAGAAATCAGATTGTGGTCAAAGAAAGCTTCTATCAGGTTCGCTTTCTTGCTGATGAACTTTGGGCAAACCGCTTGTCCGACGCTATCCCCGCAATTATCTCGCAAAGATTGAGAGCCTATAACATCTTTTCGAGTGTAAGTCGCGAAGCCACTGAAAAAGACCCTGATTACTATCTCGAAACAAATATCTTGAACTTAGAGAAGATAGAAGGGAAGCAACCGCGAGCCTTTTTGAGAATTGAGTTTATCCTAAGGGATAGTTCCGGCGAGAAGACGATTGTAGCACACAGTGCCGAGAGATATAGCCAACTCATTGATAACAGCACCGTATATTTCGTTCAGGTCATAAACAACATGATCATGGAAGAAACTAATACCTTTGCCGCAAAATATATAGCTCAATCAGCGGGAAGACCCTTTGTGTCTTCAAGAGATGACGCCGCACGTCGCCTTTCAGCCCCTGAGAGATATCTCACAGAACAATTAGAAAATGAAGAGACCCATCCATCCTTTGGTGAATTGCTTCTGAGAACAAAGGCAAACGTAAACACTGAAATGAAATATTCAATAGAGGCCTTAGACAGCTTAAATACCGTGATAGCTACATATACAGCGGAATTTAACGAGCCCATACAATTGCTCACAGGCAGATATCGTGTCATTGTCGGTCATAACGAGGATATCAGCATGATCTTGGATGTTCATCCCATGCAACGCACTGTCGTTCCTCGTGATTGGAGCGAACTTCGCGTGCGCATTCTCGATCTCTCTCAAGACAGAGTAAGGCAAAACTATGACATCTGGTCGCGCAATGAAGACGTTTTGGGATATGATAGAGTAGGTCAAGATTTCAGTATTAGCGATGAAGAGCACGGTATCGACGAAAAGCTGTGGATATTGCCTCCCGGAAATTATATGGTCACGCTGAGCGGTTATTCTTGGAGCGATCTCAAAGACTTTACCACGGTATGCCTCAATCATGGTGACAGCCATGTTTTGACGATCATTGTCGATCCTTCATCAAGTAGCGGCACAATATTTGTTGGTGCAGGCATATTAGCCGATGAAATGGACATCGGCGGTTCTAAGTTTCACAAAGGAGTGATACACGCAAACGTGAACATCAGCTCAAACAACGAGACAAAACAAGACGAGCCCACCTATAGTTTGAACCTGAACGGCACATTGGAAAACACCATTGATCATGAGTTTAAACCATTCCACTACAATCTACGAAGCATTTATGATGTGGGTGCAAACTTCTCAAAGAATAATGATTTCAGGATCAATTTAGATGGTTATTCCATGAAGAACACATTTCTTTTGTATCCTTGGTCAAAGGGTAAAAAACTGCTGAATAACTTTGCCGTTTATGCCAGAGCAGACCTAAACACCCACTTTTTTGATGAATACACGTATTTTGACAAAGATTATAATATCATACTCTTAGACCGGGACAACAACGAATTAGAAACGATTTTAAACCAAGATAAATTGCGCACAAAGGTCGCTTTATCCCCGATCAAGCTCAAAGAAGGAGGCGGACTCACATATAGACTCAATCTAGGGCCAAACAGCACCGTCAGCCTCAGAGGAGGTTATGGTTGGCAACAAGACCTAAGCAGCCGTGCTTTTAGCCACAAAGAGAGCAAGACAGTTGATGGTGTGCCCTACGAAGTTTATATGGAATTACCGAACAAATATGACCGCGGCATCGAAGCAACTCTGATTTTGTCTGCAGGAAATATCTTCAAGTTATTCTCTCTAAACAGCTCTGTAGATGCGCTTTTCCCGATTGGTGATGTTGGCGTCATGCCGCGCATCGAGAATGAAAACAGGTTAAACTTCAGGATATATCGGAATGTGTCGTTAGATTTCCGACTTAACCTGCATTATGATGAATCTTCAAATCAAGACTGGTGGGTCTATGATTATAGTGCCTACCTGCGCATGAGTCTTTTCTACTGATGAATCTTAAGGTCGAGAACAATATCCTTTTCGTCCAAACGAATCTGGACAAATTTAACGTTTCTGAGCTAAAAGAGCAGTTTTTGCGCCTAAAGAAAAGTCGTGAATTACAAGGCGTGAGTGTGATCGACCTCGAAGCTGTGCAGGAGATAGACAGTGCGGGAGTTGCCCTTTTAGACAGCTTTCAGGAGCTTTTGGAGAGCGAAGCCAAGCTACTCTTGATGAGAGGTGCATCTGCTTCCGTGAGAAGCCTTATTGAGACCTTCAGCACGACCAAACTGGAGTTCGTGGAAGTCCCTAAACCCACAGGATTGTGGGAGACTGTCGGTGAGTCTGCACTAAACTTCTATCAGATGATGGTCACAGCGCTCACCCTTGCTTCCGAGATATTCTATTACAGCCTTGTCGGAATCTTTTCTCGCAAGACGGCGCGGAAAGGCTCATTGATCCAGCAGGCCTTCATCCTGGGTAGTCAAGCTTTGCCCATCGTTGCCCTACTCTCTTTCATCATCGGCTTCATCCTTTCTCTGCAGTCCGGCATGCAACTGAAAAACTTTGGCGTGGGCGTTTTTTTAGCCGACCTTTTGTCCATCACCATGGTTCGTGAGATGGGCCCGCTCATCACTTCAATCATCGTGGCAGGTAGAAGCGGCAGTGCAATCGCTTCCGAGATAGCGACAATGGAGGTGACAGAGGAGCTCGACGCCCTGCGCATGATGGCTCTGCACCCCATCAAGTTCATCGTCGTACCAAAGTTCCATGCAATCACCATTGTGATGCCCATCTTAGTCATGTTCAGCATACTCGTCAGTCAGATCGGCGGAGCAATTATTGCCGTCGGCGTCTTGGACACTTCGTTTGAAAACTTCGTCGCACGCTCCATCAACATCCTTTCCATCAAAGACATCATCATCAGTTTTTCCAAAAGCATTTGGTTTGCTTGGGTTATTGTCATTGTCGGTGCTTTTTATGGATTTCAAGTAAAAGGTGGGGCAGAAGGCGTGGGAAAAGCTACTACATCCGCTGTTGTGACATCCATCTTCGCCGTCATCGTCTTTGACGCAATCTTCAGCCTCTTATATCTGTGAGGATTAAGTGAGCAGTATCAAACCCGTAATCCGCATAAAAGACCTCGTCGCCAAATATGGTGATCTGACCATCTTAAAAGGAATTACTGTGGATATAATGCCGCACGAAATAACCGTAATCTTAGGCTCCAGCGGATGCGGGAAGACCACTTTGCTCAAGAATATGCTCCGCCTCTATGAACCCTTTGCCGGCAGCGTTCATTTTTGGGATGAAAATGTGCTTGAGATGAACGAAAAAGAATTTGACGAAGTGCTCAAAAAGACAGGCATGCTCTTCCAAGGTGGTGCACTGCTAAATTCCATAAGTATCTATGACAATGTATCCATACCGCTGGAGATGCACACCAATCTCGATAAAGATTTGATGGATAAGATCATCAAAGTGAAACTCAAACTCGTCGGACTCAGCCATGCAATGCACAAGCTTCCTGCCGAACTTTCAGGCGGAATGCGTAAACGAGCATCACTGGCAAGAGCCATGGCTTTGGATCCGGAAATACTATTTTTTGACGAACCTACCGCCGGACTTGATCCCATCACCTCTGAATCCCTCGACGCCCTGATTTTAACTCTCAAAAAGCAATTAAATATGACCTTTGTGATCGTCACGCACGAACTTGCTTCCATCCATCGTATTGCCGATAAGATCATCTTCTTGGATTCAGGCGAGATGCTCTTCTGTGGCACGCTTAAAGAAGCAGAGAAAGCTGGAATCCCCCAGATGGATCGCTTCTTTAAGGTAGGTAAGTTTTGAGCCTCAAGATCATCGTAGCGGTGGCTAAAAATGGTGCAATCGGAAAAGATAACCGCATGCCTTGGGATTTGCCCGAAGACCTCAAATACTTCAAAGAAAAGACCATGGGACACGCCATTATCATGGGACGCAAAACCTACGAATCTCTCGGCAAAGCCCTGCCCGGAAGAAAGAATATTGTCATTAGCAGAAGCGACATATCTCTTCCCGATGCAACCGTCTATAACAGCCTCACAGACGCCATAGAAAGCGAAAATGATGCCTTCATCATTGGCGGCGCAGAGATATATAAACAAGCAATGCCCTTTGCCGATTACCTTTATATCACCCACATCGATGCCGAGATCGAAGCCGACAGATATTTCCCACCCATTGATGAGTCGCTTTGGGAAAAGCAATCCTCAAAACAGCTCATCAGCGCAAATGGAATACCCCTTGAATTTGCCATATATGGCCGCAACTTGCAGTCCTCAAAAATCAAATAAGCATGATTATAATCGACTTTGCAAGCCACAACATTTTAGCAAATAAATCGATTTAGCTTGACCAAAGCCCGCTGATTTCTATATTGGAGATAGCAATAACAAAACTGGAAAAGACCATGAGAAAAATAGACTACAAAAAAGAGATTCAAAACATCGAAAAGTTCCTGCAAGATTACCTCGCCAAAAGCAAGATGAAGGGGTATATCTTGGGTGTCTCAGGTGGCATTGATAGCGCGCTCTCACTCGCTTTAGCGCAAAGTGCCATCGGCAAAGAGAATGTCTATGGCGTCTTGATGCCCTACAAGGAAAGTCATCCCGATAGCACCGCCGATGGTATCAAGCTTTGTGAGGCCTTGGGCGTTGCTTATGAAATCCAAGACATCAGCCCTTTTGTGGATCAATGGTTCGGTGATAGCGAAGTTTCCACGCTCAGAAAAGGCAATTGGATGGCACGCATCAGGATGAATATCCTTTTCGATCTCTCTGCCAAGATGAGCAAATTAGTCTTGGGCACCTCAAATTATAGCGAATGGATGACGGGATATTTCACCCAGTTTGGAGATTCCGCCTGTGCTCTCGAGCCCATTGGAAAGCTCTATAAGACTGAGGTATGGGAGATGTCTCGCCATTTCAATATACCGCTGAGCATCATAGAAAAGATTCCCACAGCCGATCTTTGGCAGGATCAATCCGACGAGCAAGAACTGGGCATCAACTATCCCGATCTCGACGCAATCCTCTACGCAATCAGTATAAACAGCGATCTTAGCAGCTTTGACCCAAATCAAGTTAAACTCGTTCAAAATCTCATCAATAGAAGTAGCTTTAAGCGCATCCCTGCGCCGATGCCGGAGTCGCCATGCTCTCTTTAAAAACAAGAAAAGACCGCTGTAAAAAGTGCAAAAAGGAAAGAGCATTACGGCTATGTCCCCTAACAGACAAAGGACTTTGCTGGAAATGCTGCAATGCTATTCGAGTGAATATGAAGTGCCCCGAAAGCTGTCCCTATGCCGGCAAGATCGATTCCAACGATACATTCCCCACTTTCAGATCTGACAATAACAGTGAATATAAACAAATAAACCAGAGCTACATCGATATTTGGATAAACAAACCGATAGCCGATTGGGAAGGGCTGAGTCCCGCTCAACTCAGAGAGAAAGACAAAGCCGCGCTACTCAAAGAGCTAAGCAAATATCAATATCCCGGCAACTTCCCTGTAGCATATCTGATGTCGAGGCTCAATCTCGATACTGAACAGATTGAAGCTCCCAAGAGTCCGGATGATGTAGTCTCTCTCTATCTTGATGAGATAATAGCCTTTGATTTTGATAAGCTCAATTCGCACACGATGAACCGACTCGAACACGATGAAATCCAGAGCCGTTATGCCAAGATAATGAAGAAAAACCCATATTTCAAAAAGCTGAAACAATATAGCTTTATTCATAGCGGCTTAGCCGAGGATGCTTCCCAAGCCATCGTCTTTGTTGAGCTCAATCTTAATCAGGAATATACATTCATCCTCAGAAACGATGATAATATCTGGAATATCCGCCAAGGCATTGTCGGCAATCCTTCGCTTTATTTCAAACAAAACGAGACTTATGCCATCATTGCCAATCATTTAAGCGAAAACAAGCTTGAAGACGCATATTACGAGATATCTGAGGGTTTGCGAAGCTATCCCGATAGTGCTGATCTATATTACTATCGCGCGCTATATTGGGGCTTGGTAAATGAAAAGGAAAAAGCCAAGCAAGACCTTTTAAATAGCATTGCTTTGGAAAACTCCTTTGCAAGCCCATATATGAATCTCGGACTATTGTATCTAATTGATAAAGATTATGATAAGGCTCTTTTATGGTTCAATGAATTGAGCAAAATGGAACCCGATAATCTTGATGCACAAAACAATCTCGCCATCGCTCATCTCGCAAAAGAAAATAAAGATGAAGCCATGAAGATCTGGCGAGACTTAAACGATAAACATCCGGCATACCAGCCGGCAAAACAAAACTTAGAGCTCTATGGATAAGTATTACCTAAAAGTCGCAATGCGCAATGCTGAAAAGTCCCGCGGGAAATGCTCCCCAAATCCCTTTGTTGGTGCCACAATTGTTAAAGACGGAAAGATCGTAGGTGAAGGCAACACACAGCCTTACGGCCAAGACCATGCTGAGATTGTAGCCTTAAAAGAAGCCAAGGAACAAGCCCAAGACGCAACGCTTTATGTGACGATGGAACCTTGTTGTCACTATGGAAAAACCCCGCCCTGCACTGATGCGATCATCAAAGCAGGAATCAAGAGAGTGGTGGTTGGAATCTTAGACCCCAATCCCGATGTATCCGGTAAAGGCGTGCAAACCCTAAAAGATGCAGGAATTGAGGTTTCCGTGGGATATATTGAAGAGGAAATCCAAGAGCAATTAGAATATTATCTTTGTTGCATCGATAAAAAGCGCCCCTTCGTGATATGGAAAACGGCGCTGACCCTCGACGGAAGATATGCCGCCAGCGACGGTAGTTCCAAATGGATAAGCAACTCTTCCTCAAGGAAATTCGTCCATCGCATCCGCTCGCAAGTGGATGTGGTCTTGGCTGGCGTGAATAGCGTGAATATGGATGACGCCATGCTCAATGCTCGAGGGTTCAAGAACATAAATCAACCCCTGCGCGTTGTCTTAGACCCGAATTTGCAAATCAATATGCAATCCGCATTAGTAAAGAGTGCCAAAGATTTCCCTACTCTGATCATGTATCACAGTGCTGATCATGAGACCATGATGCGCCTCAAAGATATGGGGGTGGAGCTTCAACAGGTTGAGGGTAAGGATGATACCTTGAATCTCGATGCGGTATTGGAAGCTATCTACCAAAGAAATCTCAATTCCATCTTGCTTGAAACCGGCAATAAACTCAGCGAATCATTTTGGCAACATAACCTCATCGATAAATGTTATATCTTCTATGGCAATAAGATCTTAGGTGGTGATAAGTGTTCGCTAAGAAACATTGACAGAGGCGGAATCAACAAGGCTGTCGAGCTTTCAAAGATACGCTTTAGACGTCTTGGCGATAATGTTATGGTCGTCGGATATCCGCAATATTGATTTACACCAAACCTCGTTTTAATTTCATAGCTCAAAAGTGAGCTTATAAATATTGTATTACCATGCAAATCGCTTGACATAAAAGGGCATGATTATATTATGGCGATAAACAAAAAATAAACCATGGAGGAACCAACATGACCTTTAAGGAATTTATGGCCAAGGTCGAAGCGAAGAATCCGGGCGAGCCCGAATTTCTTCAAGCCGTCAAAGAAGTTGTCGAAACAATTTGGGATGTCTATGAAAGCAATCCCCGTTTCGTGAAAAACAATGTACTCGAACGCTTGGTAGAACCCGAGCGCACAATTATTTTCCGCGTCCCTTGGATGGACGACAACGGTGAAGTTCACGTCAATCGTGGAATTCGCGTCCAATATAACAGCGCAATCGGCCCCTACAAGGGCGGAATCCGCTTCCATCCGAGTGTAAACCTCTCAATCCTTAAGTTTTTGGGCTTTGAGCAGATCTTCAAAAACAGCCTTACCTCTCTGCCTATGGGCGGCGGTAAAGGCGGTAGCGATTTCGACGCAAGAGGTCGCTCTGATGCCGAAATTATGAGATTCTGCCAATCCTTCATGGCTGAACTCTATCGCCACATTGGCGCTGACCTCGACGTTCC
>DIQS01000064.1:19993-21024 GCA_002427325.1 Cloacimonetes bacterium UBA5456
ATTGGCGCTGACCTCGACGTTCCCGCCGGTGATATCGGTGTTGGCGCTCGCGAAGTTGGCTATATGTATGGCTATTACAAGAAACTTCGTAATGAATTTACCGGCGTTTTCACCGGTAAGGGCAGATCTTGGGGCGGAAGCCTCATTCGTCCGGAAGCAACCGGCTTTGGCGTGATCTATTTCACCCATGAAATGCTCAAAACAAAAGGCACGGATTTCAAGGGTAAAACCGTTGCTCTTTCCGGTTTTGGACAGGTTGCCTGGGGCGCAGCTCAGAAGGTTACCGAGCTTGGTGGAAAGGTTGTAACTCTCTCCGGTCCTGACGGATATATCTACGATGAAGATGGTCTCGATGAAGAAAAGATCGCCTATATGACGGTTCTTCGCTCTTCCAATAACGACCGCATCGCTGATTATGTTGACCAATTCCCCAAAGCTAAATTCTTCCCCGGCAAACGTCCTTGGGAAGTCAAAGTTGACATCGCCGTTCCCGCAGCAACCCAGAACGAACTTGATGCAGAAGATGCAAAGAAACTTCTCGCTAATGGCGTTATGTGTGTCTGCGAAGCTGCAAACATGCCTTGCACAGCCGAAGCTATGGAAATCCTCTTGGATTCCAAGATTCTCTATGCACCCGGCAAAGCAGCAAACGCTGGCGGCGTAGCAACATCCGGTCTTGAAATGACTCAGAACTCCATCCGTCTCAGCTGGGACCGCGATGAAGTTGACGAAAAACTTCAGACCATTATGCGTAATATCCACAGTGCATGTATCGAACACGGTACACAGCCTGATGGCTATGTGAACTACTTCAAGGGAGCAAACATTGCCGGCTTCATCAAAGTTGCCACCGCAATGTGCGACCAAGGTCTTGTATAAGTAAATACAATTCAAATAGACGAAAGACGGAGCCTTTTGGTTCCGTCTTTTTTAATTTGCGTCCAAAATAGGCTCTAAACCACTGTTCTCCTATATCTTCCTTATATAGTTCAGCTCATCTTCCGCTTATGATATGCTCATGGCTATGACCA
>DIQS01000064.1:21206-29680 GCA_002427325.1 Cloacimonetes bacterium UBA5456
ACCAGAACCCAGTAAGGAAGCCATGGGAAAAGCAAGGAAATTCTGCGCAAAAGTAGGTGGAAATGACAAAATGTAATTAAAATAAACATTGTTCCTTAGCACTGGTTTGATTGTGTTAGTATAAAAAATTCATCTTATATCAACATTTAACTAAAGCGTATAACTCTAAGGATATAAGCCTATTAAGGCAAAGGGTTGAATGATAGTTGTGGAAATAAATCAAATAAACGATAAAATGTCTTGACGAAAAGGGCACTTTGCTAAACACTTGGTTAAAGTAAATATGCGGAAAACAAGGGGGTTGTATGAATAATTACTTTATGGAGACCCACAACCATGAGTGGATTTTGTCGAACCGTCAGGGTTCTTATGCCCTGGGAACGGGAAATCTGGTCAATCAAAGGAAATATCATGGGCTTTTGATTGCTTCGAAAGATAAGCTCGTTCGCCAGCATCTTGTTGCCGGAATCGAAGAAAAAGTCGAATGGCGAGGCGAAAGTTTTTTTATGGATAGCACGAATTATAGTAATTGCATCTATCCGGAAGGCTTTCTGCATCTCGTGAAACCCTGGTTGCGCCCTTATCCTATCTTTCTATATTCTGCATTGCCCCACCAAAATGAGATTCTTGTGCGCAAGGAAATCATGATGGACCAAATGAGCAATAGCACCATGATCAAATATACAAACCTTGGGAAACATCCCTTGCAATTTGAATTGTTGCCAAAGTTTACGATGTGTCCGCATCACAATATTAACCGCTACGGCAGCTTAGATTTTGTGGATTTTGAACAGATTATTCAAGAAAAAAAGGAGCAAAGTTCGCTGTCTCTTGTTCGCAAAGATAACGGAATCTCTGTTCATGCCGCCTTGCAATATGGTGAAATCAAGTCACATAGGAGCATATATCGTAAGGTTTATTATCCTTGGGAAGTCATGAACGGCTATGAGGGCGTTGGTGATCAGATCGCGCTGTTTCAGCTCAAATTCACCCTTGCGCCCGGTCAAACTAATCATCTCGTCTTTTCTGATTCTCCGATCGAAGATATGTCTGCACTTGTTTCCACCATCGAAAAGCGTTATGAAAACTTGCCTATGCCTAAGGATTATCCTGCTTTTGGGGGCGATGATGATATTCTGGGAAGCCTCGATTATGAAGATGAGGCGCTTTATAGCTATGAAGATTACCTGAAGATCTTGAGACATAGCTTGAATGATTTCATCCTAAAAGACGATGTTGTCAGCGGTTATCCCTATTATGGGATCTGGGGAAGAGACACGATGTTTGTCTTGGAAGCTTTGCTGGATTCTGGTGAAGATCTTGCCATAATCTCTGAAATCCTCGGTAGATATAGCAAAAAGATCAAGGACGGCCTCTTACCCAATATGCACTATGAAGGCTTTGATCTCTTTGAATATCAAAGCATTGACGTCACTCTTCTCTATGTTCATTTGATCTGTGAGCTTGCGCTGAAGAAGAATGATCCCCAGCTTTATGAGGAGATGATCTATCTCGCCGAAAGCCTTCTGTTAGGTATATATCACAATGAGAAATATGACTTTAGCATAGGTGATGACGGGCTGATTTATCTTGGCGCAAGATTTGGTCAATGCACTTGGATGAATGCTGTTATCGAAAACGAGCCGGTCACGCCTCGCGATGGCGCGCCAATCGAGGTCAATGCGCATTGGTATAATGCCATCGTCTCGTATTTGGAGATTATCGCAAAGCATAAATCAAGCGATAAACCGAATGAAGTGCTTGTGAATATGAAAGATAAGCTTGATGTGTCCATGCAAAAATATTGGAATGACGTGTATTTGGCTGATCGTATTCTTGACGGTGAAACCATCTTTGAGATGCGTCCCAATGCGGTTATTGCGCTTTCGCTGAAGCACAGTCCTTTTGGGGTAGATGTATTTAAGCAAGTTTATAATCTTGCATTTGACGAACTCTATACTTTTTATGGGCTCAGAACTCTCTCCACGAAAGACCATCGCTTCAGGAAGAAATATTATGGCGACCAGCATGAGCGCGATCTTGCCTATCATAATGGCAGCGTTTGGGCTTGGCTCTTTGACCCCTTCTGCAAGCTCTATGTCAAAGCATTTAGTGATGAAAGAAATGATCATGAGATGCAAGAAGTCTTAAGTGAGCTGATCACAGTCTTCCGCAAAGGATTCATGAAGGGACACATTGCTTCAATCGCCGAAGTTTGGGATGGCGATATGCCGCATTTCCCGAAAGGAGCGCCGGCAAAGGCAATCAGCGTTGCCGCGATCTATAGCATCGAAAACCTGATTAACAGCTTGGGAGGGCAAGCATGAGAGTATTGATGTTCACTTGGGAATTTCCTCCGCTCATTGCCGGAGGACTCGGTATGGCATGTTATGGAATGGTCAAAGCGCTGCTCAAGCTCGGCGTGGAAGTCGATCTCGTTCTGCCTACTAAAGAGCTGATTTATATGCCGCTCAGAAAGGTAGAAGATGTGGATTTGCTCCCGACTGTATTCCTTGATCCCATAAAACAGCATGAGTTTAAGAGTAAAGTATTTGAAACCCGTGAAGAAAAGTTTGAATTCATCGGGATCAGCGGTATTCCAGAGACCTATGCTCAACTCTCGCTTTCAGACAATGATCACAGCAAGCGATTAAGAGAATATTGGGATTCTGAGATTCGCGATATCGACGAAAAAAAGCTCTGGCAAGCGATGAGTGATAACCTCGTGGGTGAAGAAGATATCATCCGCAAGGTGCAGATATTCACGGAACGCGCCAAAAGATTTGCCTCAGAGCTGAAGTTTGACATCATTCATGCGCACGATTGGCTTACCTATCCTGCCGGAATGATTGCTCGCAGAATCAGTGGAAAGCCGATGGTGGCGCATATTCATGCTACTGAATTTGATCGCGCCGGCGGCCCCGGAGATGAGCGCGTGCATAAGATCGAGCATGCGGGTATGACCTATGCAGATAGAGTGATAGCCGTCTCGCAATATACTGCGCAGATGATCATGAGTCGCTATCAGATCGATAGCGGGAAGATCTGTATTGTGCATAATGCTTTCACGATCCCTGAAGATGCCGTCTTGCATAAAGAACGCATATTTACAGGCCCTGTGATCCTATTTTTGGGGCGCATCACACTGCAGAAAGGACCGGAATATTTCCTTGAGATGGCAAAGCGAGTCTTGGACAAGCATCCCGATGCACGCTTTATCATGGCGGGGACGGGGGATATGGGCAGACAGATGCTGCGCGATTCGGCTGCTAAACGTCTGAAGAACAAGTTCCTCTTCACCGGTTTTCTCAATCGTAAAGAGGTGGAGAGAATCATCCGCGCATCAGATATCTATGTCTTGCCTTCCATCTCTGAACCTTTTGGGATCAGTCCCTTGGAGGCTATGGCTTATGGCATAACGTCCATCATATCAAAACAATCCGGTGTTTCTGAAGTTGTGCATAATGCCTTCAAGATTGATTACTGGGATGTTGATCTCTGGGTTGAGACCATCAGCCATTTAATCGAAAACCCGGAAAAGTGTGCAAAACTTGGCTACGACGGAATGAAGGAAGTGCATCTCATTCAATGGGATGACGCTGCTGAGACAATAAAAAAAGTCTATGAGGAAAAGTGTTCCCCAGTCAAAGCAAAAACTAAAAAAGGTGAGGATTGAGATGTTATCTATAATATTCTACTTCCAAGTGCATCAGCCATATAGACTCACTCATTACAATGTTTTGGATATTGGCAAAGATACCGAGCTATTCGATGAGCAACTAAATAGAGAAGTGATGCAGAAGGTTGCTCAAAAGTGTTATCTGCCTACTAATAAACTTCTTTTGGATTTGATTAAGCGCTTTGACGGCAAGTTTAAAGTGGCTTTTTCCATCACCGGCACAGCGATAGAGCAATTCAAGGCATACAGCCCCGAGACTTTAGAGTCCTTCCAAGCACTCGTGGAAACAGGACATGTTGAACTCATGGGAGAAACCTATTTCCATTCACTCACATCTCTCTATGACTCAAATGAGTTTTTGGATCAAATAGCTATGCATAGAGAACTGATGCAAAATGAATTCGGCTATTATACAACCACCTTTCGCAACACAGAATTGATCTATCAAGATAGGATTTCCGATCTCGTTTATGAGTATGAAGGTTTCAAAACAATGGTCACCGAAGGCGTGGATCGCATCCTCAAATGGCGCTCTCCGCTCTATGCATATAAGAACTATAACAAGCGCATCAATCTGCTTCTAAAGTATTACAAGCTTTCCGACGACATCGCATTCAGGTTTTCCAATCGTGAATGGCCTGAGTATCCGCTCACAGTCGATAAGTTTGTGAGTTGGGTGGATAAGCTCACGCTCAGTGAAAAACAGGAGCGCAATCAGTTCCTCAATCTCTTTATGGATTATGAGACTTTTGGTGAACATCAATGGGCGGAGAGCGGGATCTTTGATTTCTTAGAAAAGCTCCCTGAGGCAATTCTGAAGCACGATCATCTGGGATTCATCCATCCAAAGGATGCGGCGAAGCTTTCCAACTATCAACAAGAGGCAATCTCTTTCCCTGAGCCAGTCTCTTGGGCAGATGAACAGCGCGATACAACGGCATGGCTTGGCAATGATATGCAGCTCAATGCGCAAGAAACCTTGGCTGAAATACTATATAAGGTCAAAGCAAAAGGTGATGAGCAACTACTCAGAACACTGCGTATCATGACTACTTCAGACCATTTTTACTATATGTGCACAAAGTATTTCCAAGACGGAGATGTCCATAAATACTTTTCTCCCTATGACTCGCCTGACCAAGCTTATATCTATTATATAAACGCATTAGCTGGTTTAGAAGAACGGCTTTTGAGGTGAAGCAATGTATAAAGGCAAAGTACTTATCCTTGAAGATGATTTTGTTTTAGCAGATCAGTTGGCGCTGGTTTTGCAAAACTATTCATATCAGGTGTTGGTTACTACAAACTCAGAGATGTTTTTCGATGAATTGAGAGTGTTTAATCCTGATGTCATACTTTTGGATGTCTATTTGGTGGGAAGTAAACTCAATGGAATTCAAGTCTTAAAGCATCTCAAAGAGGAGATGGATTTAAACTATAAGGTCATTGTTGTTTCCGGAGAAGTCAGCAGCAGCCAAGTCAAAGAGATCCGTCGTCTCGGCGCATATCATTTCATTGAAAAAGGTAGCTCGTTCAACACCAATCAGCTTCTTTTGCACATTGATAATGCAATCACGCTCAAAAGACAAGAGGAAGAGCATATCGGGCTGCAGATAGAAGTTATCAATCTCAAAAAGCAATTTGCTCGCTCTTTTCCCTTCATCGGCGAGAGTCCTGAGATTCAGAAAGTGCGTGAGCAGATACATAAGCTTGCTGAAGTTGATGAAGATCTCTTTATTACGGGAGAAACCGGCACTGGTAAAGAAGTGGCTGCAAATTACTACTTCATTAGCTCCAAACGCTTTGGGAAGCCTTTCCACACCTTAAATTGTTCTGCTTTGACTGAGAACTCTATTGAGAGTGAGCTCTTTGGGCATGTTAAAGGCAGTGTCAGCGGTGCGGATAAAAACAAGGTTGGTTTCTTTGAAGAGTGTGATAATGGTATACTATTTTTGGATGAAGTGACAAATCTTTCCATGCTTGCTCAATCCAAGATTCTCCGCGCCATAGAAAACAAAGAGATACAGATAGTTGGCGGGCCGATGAAGAAGGTGAACACCAGCCTCATATTTGCCACGAATGCAGACAAGAGTGTGTTATCTGATCCCAATAGGTTCAGGCAAGACCTCTTCTATCGCATCGAAGGGAATATCATCGAACTGCCACCGTTGCGTGATAGGGGGGATGACATCCTTCTTTTGATGAGCTTTTTCCTAACCAGCTATTCCCACCGCTTTAATATCAATGAAAAGCTTGATCTCACAACGCTTAAAGACCTACTCCTCAGTTATAATTGGCCTGGGAATATCAGGGAATTGAAAAACTTCTGTAAGTTCATCATGATCAGTGAGAAAAACATCTCTAATGCTACGATAATCAAGCATATGGAACATAAGCTTATGAACAAAACCGGGAATGCCGAAGATGATGAATTGCCACATATCAGCATTCCTAATCTCAAGCAGAGCGTTGCCCTCTTTGAAAACGATTATCTTATGCATCACCTTGAAGCAAATAATTGGCGAGTTGCCAAGACGGCTGAAAGCATTGGTATTGAAAGAACTACATTGTATAAAAAAATCAAACAATATGGCATCATTTTGCAGGATGAGGAATAAATGTTTAAAGAGAATCTTGGATTAAAGCTTATTGCAATTTCTTTGGCGGTCATCTTTTGGCTACATTCAATCTTAGTTTCGGATCACAAAAGTAAGGTTAATCTTCCGGTGCAACTCAATAATCTGCCAGCTAATATCAGCCTCGAAAACATGCCCTCCTCTATTGCATTCAGCGTGGAGGGAAAAGGTCTTGATATACTTCGATTAGCGTTTTCAAGACCTGTCGCAAGCATCAATGCAAGTGGGCTTTCTGCGGGCTTAGACCTTATCTCTTTGCAAAACTACGAGATTGATATCCCAGAGAATAATAATGTTAAAATCTTGGGGCCTGCTGATAATAGTAAGATTGCCGTGCAAACTGATGTTTTGCTAAAAAAGAGTGTTTCAGTGAAGCTCGCCTTCAAAGATCGGCAGGTGCAGAGTCAGCTAAAAGAATATCAATACTTTATCAAGCCGGAAAAAGTGACCTTGCATGGGCCAAAGAACAAGGTGCAGAATATCACGCAAATCCAAACTACTGAAATCACTAAAGAGATGTTAGAACAAAAGATAATCGAGTTGCCTCTTGTGCCGATTGATCCCGATGTAAACCTTTCCGATAGCAGCGTTTTACTCACCCTCAGCGGAGCTCAAGAAAGCACAAAGGTCGTTTCGAATATCCCCTTGCCAGATGGATATATGGTTAGTGTCGTTGCCGGGAGGATACAAGGTTCTACCGATGCTCTAAAATCCCTTAATGCATCCAGCATCAAAGTGAAAATATCCGACAAACCAGATGATAAAGACATGTATGAAATACAGTTAGAATTGCCCGAAGGATTGCGGGTCTTGGCAATTACTCCAAATAAGATAAGTAAACGCCGTTGATGAAATATATTCTTTCTTTTGAAACATCTTGCGATGACACTTCCGTTGCGGTATTAAATACTGATTATGAAGTGCTGGCCAACATCATTTCCACCCAAACCGAACATCTTGAGTTTGGAGGTGTATTGCCGGAGCTTGCATCAAGAATGCATATGCAAAACATCATGCGGCTTGCGCAGGCTGCTTTAAATCAGGCGGGAATTATTCTTGAGCAGATCGACGCGCTTGCTGTGTCTGTGAACCCTGGACTCATCGGATCACTCATCGTTGGTCTTGCTTTTGCGAAGAGCATGGCATGGTCGCTGCAGATTCCGCTAATCACCGTCAATCATCTGCTTAGCCATATCTTTGCAAATTTCATCGAACATCGTGGTAAGATCAAAGCCCCATTTTTGGCGCTCGTTGTATCAGGCGGGCATACGGAACTGGTGTATTTCTTGAGTGAAACAGAGTTTGAGGTGGTAGGCAAAACTCTGGATGATGCGGCGGGGGAGACCTTCGATAAGAGCGCAAAACTTTTGGGTTTGGACTTTCCTGGTGGGCCTATCATTGACGAACTCTCAGAAGGCGGAGACAAGAACTTCGTGAACTTGCCCAATCCTTTGCCTCAGAAAGACAACTATAACTTTAGCTATAGTGGCATGAAAACAGCAATTCGAAGCTATATCATCGAGCAGGACAAGGACTTTATCGCCGAGCATATTCATGATATCGCCGCCAGCGTTCAGGAAGCCATCATTCGTCCTTTGATTTCTAAAACGTTGAGAAAAGCAAAAGAGCTGAAGGTCAAGCAAATCCTTATCGCGGGCGGAGTTGCGGCAAACAGTGCGCTACGCAAAGAGATGACTTCTGTTGCAAAACGGCAGGGTGTAGAAGTCTTTTATCCATCAATTAAACTTTGCACGGATAATGCCGCTATGATCGCCGCAGCCGCTATTCCGAAACTGAAAGTAGGTGATTATGCCGAGCTTTCTGTAAATGCGGATTCAACGAAAGGGACGAGATATTTGTAAGCTAAAGATTCTAAAACATGAGAGTTATCAAATAGAGGAGCTTTCACAGGGTGCAATTTATTGATATTTGGTGAGAATTGGAGCGGGCAACGGGGCTCGAACCCGCGACTTTCAGCTTGGGAAGCTGACGCTCTACCGACTGAGCTATGCCCGCTTTCAATGAAATCACAATTGATAAACCTGCATAATTAGTCAAGTTTAACTTTCAACAAATCACAAGATAGGCAAGAGATAGTTCAGACATGTCCCGCTATAGCTTTTCTGATTTTCCCCATAGCTTCCTTACTGGGTTCTGGT
>DIQS01000064.1:29847-43788 GCA_002427325.1 Cloacimonetes bacterium UBA5456
GTCATGATGTGGTCATCACCATGAGCGTATCATCACCAAATGATAAGCTGAACCCAATAGGTAAGGATAGGCAATACTGAATGTTACGACTGAAAATTGAGATTTGGTTTAATAAAAAAAGCGCGCCGTGTAAAAACATAGCGCGCTTTGATAGTATTTTGATTAGATTAAGCCAATCCAGGGATTGCTCCACCAATCAAGAAACATGTTGCGAATGCGATAATTGCATAAAGCTCGGGGAACACGCCAAGGATAAGAGTGTTTGCAAAGACATCGTTTCCGGCTCCAATGCTTTCGATTCCATTAGCAACAATTTTTGCTTGGAAATAAGCTGAGATCAGACCAACCACACCCATGATGAGACCTGCGCCAAAAATGGCAGATGCTTGCATCATATTTATCTCAAGTGTGATATGGGTGCTGAGAATGAAGAAAGCTCCAAATCCATACAGTCCCTGCGTGGCAGGAAGTGCTGAAAGAATCATACAGTTAGGGAAGATATCACTTCTCTTTTTGAGGGCTCCTACGGTTGCACTACCACCGATTACTGTTCCCCATGCGCTTCCGATGCCGGAAAGAGCAACCATGAGAAACATACCGATCCAGGCTAAGAAATATGCGAGATTTCCGCCCGCCATGGTCTGTGCTAAGCTTGTGGTTACGGGTTCCATTGAACCTCCTATTATTTAGTTAGTTGTTTTAGCAAAAGGTTTATATTCCGTGCCGGCTCCTTCGAAGCCTGCGTTTCCATAAAATTCGATAAAGGTGAGCCTGAGCGGATGCACAAATCCGGAGAGTGTGCTAAGCGCGAGATTGAGCGAGTGTCCGAGGATCAGGAAGATCACGAAGACAACAGGACCAATAATCGTGATTCCCAGCATCTCGGAACCAACGCTATTGATAACATTGCCGAGAATACTGCTGGAAACTCCTAATGCAAAGAGGCGGATATAGCTCAGGATGTCGCCAAAGAAGCCGCTGATGATATTGTAGAGCTCCCAAAGTCCGAATCCAACGTTCTTCAAGGGATTGCGTCCCGGTCTGTTGAAAAGCAAAACCAATGCCAGACCCGTATATAAGATATATGTTAGATATGGGCTAAGGGCAGAGATATCGGTTCCCAAAAGGCCGGCACCCATTATTGCTAAAGAGCCGATGATCAGGAAGTTACCAATCGGTTGCAAGGTGTGCATGAAGCCATTCTTTACTGCGTTACGCACAATGGTGATGAACACGGCAAAGAGAATTTGAATCGCACCTAAGAGCAAGCCGAAGTTGAAAATCTGTTCTGTTGACCGGATGGGAATGGTTGGTCCGATTGTCGCCATTTCTTTGAGATCAAAGCCCAAGAGAGAGCCCATCACCCAGCCCATGACGATGGACGCGCCGCCAAATAGTGCTACGAGTCCCATATAGGATTTGACCGCCGGGTTTTTGATCTTCATTCTAAGAACAAATGCAATCAGAAGCAACACAAGCCCATAAGCGATGTCCGCATTGCAGAAGCCAAAAAAGAGCATGAAGAACGGCGCAAATAAGGGCGTTAGATCAAACTCAGTGTATTTAGGCAACATATACATGCGCGTGATCGGCTCAAAGAGGCGGGCAAACCAGTTATTGATCAAGTTAATCGGCGGGTCGTCCTGCTCTTCAGCTTCAGAGGCAACATGGATGACTCCACCTTCTTGGATGAAAGCCTTAAGCCCCTCTTCCTTGCTGATGGGAATCCAACCGCTGATAACTTTAAGGTGACCCTCTGCTTCGTCAAGCGCTTGATCGCTGATGTCTGCATAGTCATAAGCGGTGGTAAGCCTTGCGATCTCTTCCTGAAATGCCTTAATTGCAAAGTCTGCGATATTCTGGAAATACTCGTCAATCTCGGAGATTCTCGTGTTTACATTGTCTCTTTCTTTGATGAGCTGTTGTAGACTTTTTTCTGGGAAGGTGAATGTATCGGCCTCAATGACGGGAGTTTCGCCAGATGCTAAGACCACGAAGTAGGTGATACCTGCTCTTTCGCCAATCTTATGCACTGAATATTCACTCGCCCACTCATCCTTAAAATGGTTTCTGGGACAGTGATAAAATTCAACGCTAATCCCGCTTTTTCTTAGCTTGGAAAGCATCTCATAGTCAAAAGAACCCCAAGGCTCGAGGTCTCTGATGTGTTTGCTCAAGTTCTCGATCTGCCGAAGAAGAGCATCTTTCTCATCTTTTGCCTGATTGATATTATTCAAAAGAGTGAGATTGGGCTGATTTGAGCTAACTTTGGATTCCTCTGTGTGGTATTTGGTGAGAAGCTTAATAGCTTCGGCATACTTTGCTAAGGTCTCCTGGTTTTCCAAGAGGGCAGGGGAGAGCTCGTTGGTAGAACGAATTATATGCAACATTCCAAGCTGTTGCAGCTTTGTCAGAAAGTCCGGATACTCCTTATGATAGAGCACGAAAGAATACTTTTTCATCTTCTCAATCATGACTGTTTCTCCAATCTATTCTTTAGAATCTTTTGAGCAGCTTTGCTGAGGTTCTCTTCATCTTCGAGGAAGCGCTTGATCCTGCGGATGGCGTCTTCAAAGGCAGGGATTTGCACCTTTTCATAGAGATTCACTTTTTGAGTGGTCTTCTTTCTTACTTGTTCCAAGATCAGCATCTTGCGGATGAAGAACTCGCGCTCTATCTGCAAATGAGCAAGCTCTTTGAGCAGCGTGATTCCATCAAGATACCAGCTTGGAGCGGTGAAAAGATTGAAAGGTGCGATCTCAAAATCAATGTTTTCAAGCTCAGGAGTCTTGACTCCGGCAATCTTCTTTGTTTTGATATCCACATCTTTGATTGAGATGAGGCTTTGATCGAATTCACCCCAGAGACGCATGAGCACGCCTATCTCGGCATTGCGTTGAACGATAGCCCTTTCCAGCTCTGCAGCGTGGTCGCGGGCACGTTTAACTTCCAGCCTCAATGCGGACTCCTTGTTCTTCAGGGTCGGCAAAGCCTTTTCTCTAACCTCAAGCTGCTTGATTAGCTGTAGCTGTGAGATTTTATTGTACTGAAATTTAACTTTCATGCTTTCTTCCAGTAGATATTCATGAGGTCGTCTCTAATTCCGATCTCTTCCTTTTTCATGTATTTTTGGAATAGTTCCCATGCAATGTCAAGCATGGTATCTGTATCGACATTAACGTCAATTGCCAAGATATCATTTGAATATTCTTTGGCGAATTCTAAGACGCGCTCATCGTAGTCTGAAAGGTCAAAACCGTTTTCCAGCTTTGTCTTTGCGTTTGCAGCGTCGGCATAGAGACGCACTGCTGTGTTCATCACCTGCGGATGGTCTGCGCGTGTCTTAGAGCCGATCACAAGCTGTTTGAGTCGGGACAGAGAACGGAAGGGGTCAACCACTGTCTTGGAGATATCGGTATCTCTCTTGAGGAAGAGCTGACCTTCGGTGATATAACCGGTGTTATCCGGGATTGCGTGCGTGATATCTCCGCCGGAAAGTGTGGTCACCGCGATAATCGTGATGGAGCCGCCTTCGGGGAATTGCACTGCTTTTTCATAGAGTTTTGCCAAGTCGCTATAGAGCGAGCCGGGCATGGAGTCCTTAGAGGGGATCTGATCCATGCGGTTTGAGACTATGCTCAAGGCGTCGCAATAAAGCGTCATATCTGTTAGAAGAACAAGCACTTTCTCGTTGTGCTCAGCCGCAAAATACTCAGCGGCAGAGAGAGCCATATTGGGAACCAAGAGGCGCTCAACGGTGGGGTCTTCTGTGGTGTTCATGAATGATATGATGCGGTCAATCACACCGGCGTTTTCAAAAGCATGTTTATAAAAGAGATAGTCGTCGTTGGAGAGCCCCATGCCGCCAAGGATGATCTTATCGCTTTGGGCACGCAGAGCAACCATCGCCATCACTTCATTATAAGGCTGGTCAGGGTCTGCAAAGAAGGGAATCTTTTGTCCTGTGACGAGGGTGTTATTAAGATCGATGCCTGCAATACCGGTTGCGATTAGCTCTGAAGGCTGCTCACGACGCACGGGATTGACGGAAGGACCGCCGATCTCCACTTCGATGCCGTCTATTTCAGGGCCGCCGTCGATGGGATCACCATAGGCATTAAAAAAGCGTCCGGCGAGCTCTGTGCCAACTTTGAGGGTAGGAGCCTTACCAAAGAAGATCACCTCTGCGTCGGTTCCGATGCCTTCTGTTCCGGCAAAGACTTGCAAGGTGACATCATCTTCAACGATTTTCACAACTTGAGCCAAGCGTCCGCCAACAGTTGCAAGCTCTTCTGCACCTACATCCGTAGCTTTGACAGAACAAGTAGCTTTCGTGATCTGATTCAGTTTAGTGTATATTTTCTGAAAAGCTTGTGTAGCCATTAGTTCGCACTCCTTTCTTCAACTATTTTGTGAAGATCATCCATATAGCTGTTAAATTCAGCAGATTGGAACTTAACATAGTTTATCTGTTTGAGAACGTTAACTATCTTCATATAATATGGCATAACTTCTTCAAAGGATTCAAAAACAAAGTCCTTCTCACAGAGGTCTAAGACCAATTTCAACATATATTCTTGGCGTTTCATGGGCGTAGATGAATCGATGTCGTCAAAAGCATCTTGCTGAAGAATCGTTCTATCCACGAGCTCACTCTTCCAATATCTATCGTGATAGGAAAGCGGCACACCGTCGTCTCCGAGGATGTTGATCTGCTCTTGAGCTTCACGTCCTCTGAGGAGCAAGTCTTTTGTGTGCAAAACGCTCTCAACCCAATTAGGATTGATGTTGTTATTTAGGTTCTCTATCACTTCGGCATATTCGAGATATTTACTGTAGGAATCAATTGGATCGACCGCGGGATAGCGTTTACTATCTGCACGAGACTGGGAAAGAGCATAGAAGCATCTTGCCGCCTTCTTGGTTGATTCCGTGACGGGTTCCTTGAGGTTTCCACCTGCAGGGGACACCGTTCCGATGAAGGTGATAGAACCTGTTTCACCATTTTTGAGATACACGAAACCGGCACGAGCATAGAAGTTTGAAACTATCGCCGTGAGGTCCATGGGGAAAGCATCCGGTCCGGGAAGCTCTTCCATACGGTTACTCATCTCTCTGAGAGCCTGTGCCCAACGCGAGGTTGAGTCTGCCAAGAGAAGCACTCTCAGCCCCATGTTGCGATAGTATTCCGCAATGGTCATAGCGGTATATACAGAGGCTTCACGTGCCGCCACGGGCATATTAGAGGTGTTACAGATGATAATCGTCCGCTCCATCAGTTTGCGCCCGGTTCTGGGGTCGTCTAACTGCGGGAATTCAACGAAGATTTCCACCACTTCGTTAGCACGCTCACCGCAGGCTGCAAAGATGATGAGGTCAGCCTCAGCGTTCTTTGAAATGGAGTGTTGGAGCACTGTCTTGCCTGCGCCAAAGGGTCCGGGAATAAAGCCCGTTCCGCCTTCCACCATCGGGTTGAGCGTATCAAGGGTTCTCACTCCAGTTTCAAGGAGTTTAAAGGGGCGTGGTTTCTCTTCATAGCACTTGATCGGTATTTTCACCGGCCAGCGCTGAATCATATTTACATCGATATCATTGCCATCTTCATCAGTCAACACGGCAATGGTATCTGTGAGTTTATAGTTACCGCTTTCGGCAATGCTTTTGATGGTATATTCGCCGGTTAAGGCAAAGGGAACCATGATCTTATGCGATATCCAGCTTTCCGGAACGCTTCCCAGCCAATCGCCGCCGGAGACCTTATCGCCGGCTTTGAGAAGTGGAGTGAAATCCCAAACGCTGTCTTCATCGAGAGGGTCGGTATAGTCTCCTCTTTTCAGGAAGACGCCATCCATTTTGTTCAGATCATTCTGCAGTCCGTCATAACTCTTTGAGAGCATGCCGGGTCCAAGCTTGACTTCGAGCATGTGTTCGGTGAATTCCACCTTTGCTCCGGGCTTGAGTCCGCGAGTGCTTTCAAATACCTGCGTATATGCGATATTGCCGAGCACTTTAATGACTTCCGCCATCAGTCTGACAGACCCGAGTTCTATGTAGCAAATCTCGTTTTGAGATACGGGACCGGACACCTCAACCTGAACGAGGTTTTCAATGATTGCTTTTACAACACCTTTGGTCATCGTGACACCTTCTATTTTTGCTTAATTTTAATATTAAAGTCTTCGGGGAAGCTGAAGCTGTGTTCAAGTCTATCAATAGTATCTTGGAAGACTTGCCTGCCCAGCTCTGCATCCGCTCTAATCCATCTATCAATGATTCTAAGCTTGGAATAGTAGCCCAAAATCCTATCTATCGTGAAATACTCAAAAAAGTTTTGCTCGTCGATCCATTTTCCCTTGTAAACATCATATCCGCGCTCTCTATGGAGGATGTCGTTTTGCTCCCAGATACGCATGATGCTATCAAATATCGGCAATTCTTTCCCTAAGCCAAAGTCTGCCGCATGGCTGGAGCTAAGTTGAAATGTGACATCATCGTCCCCGATGAGATATTGAGCATAGGGTATTTTGTGATTGCGTCCATTGACGGCAGAAAGGATATTTCTTATGTTTCTATCCAGCTCAAACCAAGCTTTAATAAATGGGTTTTTGTGTTTCGCCACAAAATTGAAGAATAGGCTCAAGAGCTCTTGATTCAAGCTTTCTTTATTGGGGAGTTCTTCCAATTGAAGAGCTCTAAGCATCGTTGCGCCAACAAACTCCGGTAGTGTCTTATAATCATCAGGGCAAGCAAGATTGGAGCTATCCAATTTATCACGGAGATAGTCGATAAAACCTTGCCAATACTCATGAGAATAAATACCTTCCGAGTCCCTCTTATCTTCTTTATACAAGACGTATAACAAGTTTTGAATGTCAGAGGGCAGGTGCAAAAGCTCCAAATTGGAATAGTCCTTTGCGCTCAAATGCTCTTTAAGCTCCGGCCGAAATTGCTCAGGCCTCACTGCGATCTTTGTATCATCCAGCGAGATATTAGGCAGTCCGGCTATAAGATAGTAGTATTCTTTTGCCATAATCAGTTTTCAAAAAGTATTTCAGCGGTTCTCGGACGTAGATAGTTTTTAAACAAGGAAGCGAAATCATCATCACTAAAGCTGAGCTTATAGCTACCATCAATGGGAGCGATTGAGAAGCCGGCTTTGATCTTAGGGCTGAAATCGATTTTGATCTCTTTATTGAAAGCATTTTTGATGGAGGCAAGAAAAGCCTCATCGATCTTTGCTTCCATTGATTGGGCAATGCTGATCTGAGCAGAGGATTCCTTCCAAGCTTGCAGAGCTTCTTTGATGAGTTCTTTCACGAACTGAGCATCCTGAAAGCCTGTCTTGGTGGATTCATCGACGGTGATCTTCAGCAACATATCAACAATGTTTTGTTTCAGCACGCTAATGCTGTGATTGGATGCCATCTTGATGTCGCCCTCGGTGTTGCTCTTCAGGGAATCTGCTTCGGCTTGAGCATCAGCGATTGTTTGCTTTGCTTTTTCATTAGCTTTAGCCAAAATAGATTCAGCCTCATTTTTTGCTTTTTCCAAAATAAGATCTGCCTCGGCGTTTGCCTTGGCGACTCCCTCATCATAAACCTTGCTTAAAAGATCTTGTAGCTGGTCGTTCATAGCGTCTTTCTCCAGGATTTATTCATTTTATGCAATTATATATCTCTTTAGTTTTCTGTCAACAAGAATATCAATAAATTTATATCTATATGGGCTTAATCATTAATAGAACAGCATATTATCAAGCTATAATAAACACTGTTCATCACTGTTGTAGCCCTTATTTCTTCAAGTGTTCATGCAGAAAATCGTGATACTCTTTGTTCTCGAAAACCAAGTTTTGATGATTATCTTTATGAACTTTACCCTCTGAATCAATGAAGAGAATTGTATCCACATATCTGAGCGTGGAAAGCCTGTGTGAGATCACAATTGACGACGTATCAGGATAGTGTTTATTGATATCCTGCCAGAGCTTTTCTTCATTTTCAGCGTCGAGGGATGCTGTGATGTCGTCGAGAATCAAGAGCTTGGGTCTCTTAATCAGGGCACGAGCGATGGTGAGCCTTTGTTTTTGCCCGCCGGATACGCCCAAACCGCGCTGTCCAACTGTGGTGTTTTCCTTCTCTGGGAAGTCCGCAATCTCGCCTTTCATCTGAGACGCCTTAATTGCCAACTCATACTCAGCTTCATCGGCCTCAAGATTTGCCAGCATAATGTTTTCCTTGATCGTCCCGCTAAAGAGAGACGCCTCTTGAGGAACATAGGCGACGACATCTCTAAGGCTTTTGATATTGACCTCTTCCAAGTCGATTCCACTGAACTTGATTGTTCCCGCACTGGGCTTGATCAGCCCCAAGATGAGATTGGCAATGGTAGATTTTCCACTTCCCGTCGCACCCAAGATCAACATCTTTTCACCGGCTTCCATTTCAAAGCTCATATCCTTGAGAATCTCTCTTTCGTCGCCTGAATAGCGCACGGACACATCGTTAAAGCTAAGCCCGCTAAAGCCTTCCGTTTTAATTCCAAAGTCTTCATCATGATTAAAGGTAGGAAAGTCTTTCATCTCTTCCAGTCTATCTATATTCACAAACGCTTGTTTGCCCGAAACAAAGAGCTGAGGAAGGTCTAAAAGCGGATAGATCATCATAGAAAGATAGGTATAGAAGAGGAAGAATGTGCCCACGGAGATCTCGCCTTTGACCGCCATCCAGCCTCCAAACATGATCACACCAATCTGCGCAAAATAGTCAATATATTGATAAAACAGGCTGAGTATAGCATTGAGCTTGACCACGCTCATCTCCGTCTTGAAGCGTCTATTTAAGGCATCATCAAAAAAGCGATTATACTTCTCTTCGCTGACAAACGATTTGACTATCCTGATCCCCGAAAAGCTCATCTCCAATTGATTGTTGATATTTGAGATAGCTCGCTGATTTGCCTCGAAATTCGTATAGAGTTTTTCACTGGCAAAATAAAAGACCAACATCATCAGCGGCAGGGGCGCAATGGAGAGCAAAGTGAGCTTTACATTGATGCTAAACATCACCAGCACAGAGAATAAGATGAGCGAGAAGGAATTGAAGGCACGGAATATCCCGCTACAGAGAAACCAAGATATCTTGGGATAATCTGAGAGGTCGTCCGTGAGCCTCGTCACGATATCGCCGGTTCGATATTTATTGAAAAACCGATAGTCTTTCTTGATGATTTCGCCGAAGTAAAGCATGCGTAATGCGTGCTCAAAGCGTAAGTTCACCCATCCGCGTATGCTGGGATAGAAGCCCGTCACGATCTGCGCCATCCCGATAAAAAGGAAGAACATTATCACTTTGCCTACTTCTTTCATGGGCTCAGGGAAAAGCTGGGGATTACTCATGATCTCGCTTAGCACGTCGATAGTCTTTTTAAATGCAATCGGATAGGCGATAGATACGGCGGAGGTGACCAGCGTGAAAAGCACCATCACAAGCACGAACCATTTTTGAGCCTTATATTGAGTGAGAATCCAACGAATATTCTTATTCATCGTCTCCTCCCAAAAGCTGCAATTCAACCAATCTCTGATAGGCGGGACTCTTTTTCATCAAGCTTTGATGATCGCCACGCGCCTTGATTTCACCATCCTCTAAATACAGAATCTCATCGGCATCGAGCACGGAAGTGAGTCGATGTGCCACGACAACGATGGTCTTGCCTTCAAATGCCGTCTGCATAGTTCTTTGTATTCGTGCCTCAGTTTGCGGATCAATCGACGCCGTCGCCTCGTCCATGATGATGATTTCGGATTCAAATGCCAAGGCTCTGGCAAAGGAAATCAACTGTTTTTCCCCGTGTGAAATGTTCTGTCCACGCTCGGCAAGCTCGGTCATGACGCCATCCGGCTGCTTATTTATGAAAGAATCTAATTGCACGATATTGATGGCTTTTTCCACCTGCGTGAGATCGATATTATCGTTATAAACGCGCACGTTTTCCAAGATTGAACCCGGAAAAAGGAAGATATCCTGCAAGATAAGCCCGATCTTACTGCGCCAAGCACGGAAATCCATCTCACTAATCGGCACACCATCCACTGTAATCTGTCCCTTTTGAGCGTGATAGAAAGCACAAAGCAGACTGATCGTGGTGGATTTACCGCTTCCTGAGGGACCTACGAGAGCTATTTTCTTGCCTTTAGGAATGGTAAAATTGATATCTTTGAGCACCCAATCTTCATCGTTATAAGCAAAGCTGAGGTTTTCAAACTTTATCTCTTTTTCAAATGAGGGCAGAGTCGTGCCGGTAAAGCTTTCATCTTCAGTCTTTAGCGAGGTGAGCTCCAAGATACGTTTCAGCGAGACAAAGCTCCTCTGCATCTGCATCACGTTTTCGCCTAAATGCATGATAGGCCATATCATGCGGAAGATGTATTGGATGAAAACGATGAGAGTTCCCAGCGATGCTACGCCGGCGATAATCTTCGGAGCAGTTGCCAAGATCACGATAACCACAAAAAGCACGTTAAAAACAAACTCAAATATGCCTTGCGAACCGTAATGGATGAATTGAGTTTTTCCTTCCAAAACCAATTTATCTCTTGAGGAATAAGCCAGATCATCAAAGACGCGCTTTTCTTGATTGAGTGCTTGGATCATCTGCATACCCTGCACATAGTCGGTGATCTTTGCCGAGACAACGGCATATTTTTCTCTTATTTTACGATAAAACTTTGCCAAGTATTTATATAAAAACCAATATAATACGACAGATACGACAATGATGGGCATGAGGATGAGCGTGGTCTTGAAATCTTTATAGAGCAAGACGCCAAACACGCCGATGAAAAAGAGCAGGTTGCCGATGATGGTGATGGAAAGATCGGAAAAGAGCACCTTCACACGTTCGCTATCGCTTTCCACGCGTGCAATTAGCTCGCCCACAGGTTTCTTATTGAACCAATCAACGGGGAGCTTGAGCAGGTGGCTAAATACTTCGCCCTTAAAACGTGTGATCACTTTGATGCCAAATCTGCTGAGCAAGACAATCTGAGCATAGGAAAGCAAGCCGGATACCAAAACCACGCCTACAAACATAAAACCATAGCGAAACATTTCATTGAGGTCTTGATTGGGGATGCTCTTATCGATTATCAGGGCGAGAATAAGGGGATCAACGAGCCTCAGAAATGAGGTGACGAGCATCGCAAAGAGACCAAAGAAAAGCAGCCCTTTGTTGTCTGCCACAAAAGGATAGAGCAGCTTCAGATAGTATTTATAGTTATGCTTTTCTTCCGGCATGCCAGTCTTTTCCTTTTTCAATTTTTGTGACGTTATTAAAGTGGTCGGGATGAGAGGATTTGAACCTCCGACTTCTCGGTCCCGAACCGAGCGCGCTAACCGGACTGCGCTACATCCCGACGCAGGTTAAGCCATGCTTTTTGTAGCTTAAAAAATGTCAAGATTATTCTTGTCAGATACAATTTATCTTATTCCTATTGGAATTGTCTATGCATTTTCACCAGACTGTGAATGTTCCTATTTATCAGTTTCTTAGCATAGCTTCCTTATTGGGTTCTGCTCATGCTCTGGTCATGATATGGTCATAGCCATGAGCACATCATGACCAGAGCATCATGTGAACCCATTGGGAAAGAAGGGGTTAGGAGTTTGCTGGTTTTGGGTGAAAAAAGAGGGTTTATCTGAATCTTTTTAGGGGCTCGGAGGGAAGCTTAAAGCGCTGGAGAATAGAGGTGTTATCCTCAAATTTATCCAGTCTATGAGTGTCGGAACCGATGCTGATAAGAGTTCCGCCCATCTCTTTAAACATTTGAAGCATTTCGGGCTCGGGGATTATCATTTGATATGGTTTATAAAGGCTGCTGAGATTGACTTCTAAATAGATATTTCGCGCTATCATCACCTCAAAGATGTCTTTGATGATGGGATAGACAAAGCTTTCGTCAATTCTTTCGCTATAATATCTCTTATAGACTCCGAGGTGCCCCAGAATATTTATATCGCAGTTAGTTACGAGATCGAGATTCTGTTTGTAATACTCAATCGTATGTTCTTTTGAAAGCTGTTTATTCAGCAGAATTGCGACGTTTGTATTGTCTTCAAGGATGTGCACCGAGCCCATGATGGGGAAGAAGTCGAAGCCTTCAATTAGCTCTAAGGCATAGTCTTTGGTGCGATGATAGTCGCCTATTTCCAAGCCGCAGTGCAGTGTGATTTGAGGATGCTCTTTTTGTAGGTTCTTACAATAGTTCCAATACTTTTTCAGGGCAGGGATTCCGTTATTCTTCGCTTCAAAAGGGAGCAGATCGAGGTGTTCGGTGATGGCGATTTCTTTGTATCCCAAGCGTATCGCCTTTTCCATGAGCTCTTTGCCTTTGATCATGCTATCAAAGCTGTATTCAGTGTGCAGGTGATAATCGTACATCAAAAAGCCAATATCGCTGCGCCTAAAGCACCGGTTATTTCAGGGTCTTCGGGGATGAGCAGCTCTTGTCCACAGGCTTTCCCGATAGAGTATACGAGGTCGCTACCTTGGGCTACTCCGCCGGTGAAGACGATCGGCGCATGCCAATTTAACGGTGCCATCTGTGCATAAATGCGTTTGGCGATGCTATTATTTACCGCTCGGGCAATGTTTTCGGGACGTTCACCTTTTGCCAAAAGTCCGATGATTTCGCTTTCTGCAAAGACGACGCAGGTAGAATTGAGGGGAATCTCTCTATCGGCCTTGGAAGCAAGTTCAGAGAGTTCAGAAATGTCACATTCAAGCTTGTTTGCGGTCATTTCTAAGAACCTTCCGGTGCCGGCGGCACATTTATCATTCATGATAAAATCTTCGACGTTGCCATCCTCAGAGAGGGTGATGACCTTTGAATCTTGCCCGCCGATATCGATAATCGTGCATGCATTAGGGAAGAGCATGTGACAGGCCTTGGCATGGCAAGTTATCTCGCTTTTGATGGAGTCTGCAGCTTTGTACATCTTTCTGCCATAACCGGTTGCACAGCTATACTTGATAAGTTCTCTTAGATCGCCCGCCCTAATTAGCAGTGTGTCAATTGTTTCTTTGATGGATACGCCAGTTGCAATGTAGTCGCTAAAGAGGATTCTCTTCTGGGAATTATCCCAAATAACTATCTTTGTATTGCGCGATCCTATGTCGATTCCGAGGCTAATCATAATTAAACCATCACGTAAGTATATTGATTATCAGGTTGTAAGTATTTCCTTGCAAGGTGATTAAGGATATCTATATCAATTGAATTTATGCGCTCTTCACGGCTGAGAAAATAATCGAGACCGTAGCCTAAACAGAGGAGATTGGAGATTGCGGCAGCGCGGAAGGATGCACTTTCATTATCCATCTTAGCGAGTGCACAAAGATATGTCTTCCCGCGCTTTAGTTCCTCTTCTTCAAATCCTTTTGCGATGGTCTCTGCAAAGACGCTTCGCAGGGCTTTTAGGCTGTCCATATATTGATCAGGATCGCAAAGAACATAGGAATTCCAGAAGCCGAGGTCTTGGATGGAGGAAAAATCAAAGCCGGTTTGATAGGCATAGCCGTTGTTTTCCCTTAGCGTCCAATAGAGTCGGGAGGTGAGGTCGCCGCCCATGAGGTGAGAAAGCACATAAAAGGCAGTGTTTTCTTCTCTATTTGAGGCTGGACTTGCATAGCCTCCGCAATAGATGATGGCTTGGTCAATATGCTGATAATCACGATATAATTTTGGACTGCGCTTCTCATAAACAGGGTGGAACTCACGCTTATCAGAGTAATTAAGCTTCGTTCCGAAATACTTATTTGCATAGTCAAGCATGAGCTCGGGTTCGAGAGGGCCTACAACGGCAAGGCTGTATGCAGTGCCGGAGTTCTTGCTTTCAAGCCAATCCTCACAATCTGAGAGCTTTAGCTGACTGATTGCAG
>DIQS01000064.1:43871-62958 GCA_002427325.1 Cloacimonetes bacterium UBA5456
GGGGTTCGAGAGAGCCTACAACGGCGAGGCTATATGCAGTGCCGGAGTTCATGTTTTCAAGCCAATCTTCACAATCTGAGAGCTTTAGCAGACTGATTGCAGAAAGATTGCCGCTGGAATAGTAATGAAGGTTGTTCTTTGCCCCAAATAAGCTCTTAAACCATTTGATGTAGGCGTCGGTGACAGAATGGTCTTTATCTCGCCTAAGGTTCTCTGCCGCAGTGTTTTTGAGTATCTGAAAATATTTCTTATCAAGTCTTGGCTCGGTGATGATTTCACTAAGTAAAGCAAGTGCATCATGGAGATTTGAGCTGTGGCATTTCCCGCGAAATGTACTGCTATCAATGTGATGAAAAGCTCGGATATGAAAGCCGCGTTCGCGAGAATATCTTGTAATCTCGTCATAAGTTTTGTTATTCGTGCCATGCAACATGAGGCTGGTGGCAAAATGGCATGCACCTGATTTGTTTTCATTGAGCTGAGAGAGGGGGAAGGAGAGAGAGAATCCGCATATATCCTTGCCTGATTGGTGGTTATAGATGAAATCCATGCCGTTTTGTAGCTTGAAAACATGATATTTAGGGAAAGCATGCAAGAGGCTGGGGCTTGTTAAATAGTCCTTTAAATCATCCTTATGATCTTTGCTTATCGGGACTGAGGCTGGTTTGGGAAACTCTTTGTTTTGATAGCTGTCAAATATGTCTAAATCTGCTTGATTTATGCCTTTACTGCCCTGATAGAAGAAGGCTTGTCTATCCATTGTCCAATATCGGCGAACGGCATTGATGATGGCTTCGTTATCTATATCTGAGAGGAGTTTGCCGAAATTAAAGATGCGGCTGAGGTCCTTGTTAAATTCTTCTATGGCAATGAGTGTCGTGATGTTTTCCACACCGTCGAAGCTATAGAGCCAGTGGTGCATGATATCATTGCGGATAAGCTCGAGATTCTCTTGGGGCACGCCGCTGTTTATGACACGCCAAAGCTCTTCAAAATAGATGCTTATGATGTGATCTTTATATTCAGGTTTAATGGGCGCAAAGAGGATCGCACTGGTGCCGGCTTTGTTTCCGCTGAGCGAGCTCACTCTCACGTGTGCACAGAGCTTTTCCTTTTCGACAAGGCGCTTATATAGAACGCTGGATTTGCCTATGGCTAAATGTCTTATCGCCATGTGCAAAGCTTCTGACTCGGGGTCGCTTTCGGGAAGTTCGGGCAGGATGAAAGAGATGATTTCCCTTCCTTTCTTGTTGCGGCTGAAATGACGCCATTTAAGCTCTGAGCCAATCGTGTATTCGCTTGTTGCAGGAGATTTCCCTTCCCAATCTCCAAATTGCCTTATAAAAGAGGCGAGTAGATCACTTTCCTCAAAGTCACCGGCGGCAACAATGAAAGAATTATGTGGAGTATAATGCTTTTTATAAAATGCATTTATGCTCTTTTCGCTTGCGTTTTTAAGGCTTTGTTTGTTGCCCAATACGGGATATTTGAGCGGGCTGTCTGTGAAATAATTGGTCTGCACATATTCCAAGAAGTCGGCATCCGGCTCTGCTTTATATTGGTAAATCTCCTCGAGCACAATTTGCTTTTCGGTTTCGATGTCCTCCGGCTTAAATACGCTGCGGAAAGCCATCTCAGCTAAGATCATCATTCCCTCTTGCAGCTTTTCGCGCGGCAGGGTGAGGTAGTAGCAAGTTGAGTCAAAATCTGTGTAGGCGTTTAAGACTGCGCCAATCTCTGAGGCAAATTGGCTGATATCATTATCCGGAAAGCTCTTAGTGCATTTGAATACAAGGTGTTCTAAAAGGTGAGCATAGCCGCGCTCGTCATCATCCTCCGAGATCGAGCCGCTCTTGATATAGAGCTGTAAACAGATGATAGGATTTGATCTATCGCTTGCATAGAATAATTTGAGTCCATTGGCGGCTTCATGAATTTGTAGCGCCAAATCCGGTCTGTCACTTATCTTCATCTTTTATCGCGGGAAATCATTGCATAGGCATTGTGAAGGTGGATGGACTCTTGGTTTTCGCTTTCCACATAGAAGCTTGTGATGCGTGGATCGCTTTCAAGTTTTTGCGTTATTTCGCGAACAACATCTTCAACGAACTTGGGGTTGTTGTAGGCGCGTTCCGTCACATACTTCTCATCCGGACGTTTGAGCAGTGAATATATCTCGCAAGATGCAGAAGATTCAGCGATTTCGATGAGCTCTTCCAGCCAGACAAAGCCTTCATAGCTGACCTCGATGCTGATTCTGCTACGTTGATTGTGTGCGCCGGCTTGTGAAATCTCTTTGGAGCAGGGGCAGAGCGTTGTGACGGGAACATCTACTCCGATGATGAGTTCAAATTCATCCTTGAGCGAGGCTTTAAAATGACAGTCGTATGCCAAAAGCGAGCCGATCTTTGAAACCGGTGCAGTTTTGTGAACGAAATAAGGAAAGCTAAGCTCGATGTATGCGGCTTTTGCGTTCAGGGAACTTTTTAGCTCTTTGAGAAAGCTTTCGAGGTTACTGATCAACATTTCTTTGTGATAGTGGTGCAGGATTTCCACAAACCGGCTCATGTGTGTGCCGCGCATGTGGTGGGGCAATTCCACATAGATGTTTAGGTCTGCAATCGTATGCTGGGTGCCGTTTTCGCGGTCTTCCACAACAACGGGATATTTGAGGGATTTCACGCCCACTTTATCGATTACAATGTTTCTATTGTCGTTTTGACTTTGTGTGTCGGGGATATTCATATACTCTCGCTAAAATCAAGCTTTTTAATGCCTTCGGTCTTGAGCGAAACGATGGCACCATTTTCTTCATAATAGATCACGAAATAGCTGTCTTCAAATTCTTTGATTAGCTCCATGGCTTGCGCTGGGGCAACGGTAAAAAATGCAGTAGCAAGCCCGTCTGCCCATGATGCTTCAGGAGAAACAACGGTAACTGAAAAGACATTCTGCACGGGATAACCGGTCTTGGCGTCGATGATGTGGTGATATCTTGTGTCATCAATCTCGAAATATTGCTGATAGTCGCCGCTGGTGCCGATGCTGAGATTGTTTGCTCTGAGACTGGCGATGCTATCATCTGCCTTACGCGGGTGTTGGACATAGATGAGAGGGGAAATCTTGTAGCCAAAGAACTTCATTGAGCTCCTGCAATCGATGAAGCCCCTATTTATCTGTCGCTTTTTCATATATTCGAGTGCTTGGTCTATGATATAGCCTTTTGCGATTGCCCCAAATGTGAGCTGCATTCCTTTGGGTTTATAGAGTTTGCTTTCATCGAAGCTGATCTTGCTGAAGTCCACCTTTTTCAGCTCTTCTTGGATCAAAAGGCTGTCGGGAACGACGGGGGAGACTTCATTGAATCCCCAGAGGTCCCAAACGGGCTTGATCGTTGGATCAAAAGAGCCGTCCGTAAGTCGGTAGAGTTCTTGGGATATCTTAAGCAACGCAAAGATGTCTGCATCTATCTCAAAATTCTCTTCCTCGCTGGAGTTGATCTGGCTAATCATGCTTTCAGGATCGAATTCATCGAGCTTTGTTTCCAGTTTCTTGATGAAATCAAAGACCGCTTCGATGTCGTTACCAACGTTCTTTGATTTGGAGCTGGCAGAGATCTGGACAATCGTGTCCATGAGATATTTGCTGCGTGTTTCCGTGTATTCTCTGGTGATAAACTTATATGAACCGTAGGCAATAACGGCGATCAATATGATTAGTGAAAAGATTTCTTTTTTTGTCATAGTAATCAAATCCTATATTCAAGAAGTTCATATTCAATGAGAAGATCGGTGTAGTCTCTGATTGCAAAATAGGTCCAAGATAAGGTGAAAAGCGCGGGGAAGACGAGTAGCGCAAATCCGAAGATATTGAGCAAGATGAATATTAATGACATGAGATAGATGTTCCACCTCAGGTCGTGGAGGTGTTTATAGCTCATTCTTATTGCTTTTAAGGGATTGAGTCCGGTTCTCTCCATGATGACGGGAGCAGGTAATGCTATGGCAAACCAATAGTTGAGCAGCACAATCCACACTAAGCGTAAGATAGGATCGCTGCCGAAGCCGGGGAATCCGAAACAAACTATGTAGATTAGTGAGAAATAAAGGGCATTGATAATTGAAAAGAGGAAATATCTGGGATAGTTGCGAAATGAAGCAAGCAGGTCTTTGAGCTTTATCTTATAACCATCGGTGGCACATACGCTTACAAAGGGCAGGAATAACATGGGCATAAATATGCTGTATAAAACGGATTTAAGTCCGAGATTTAGCAGCATCTGGACGCTCGTGCTATATTCAACATAGCGTGCAAATATCCAGGTAAGTATAGCGATTGGGATTGCGCCCGTGATGATGCTAAAACCCATTGCTGGCACCATTGCCGAGACGTTGGACTTTATGCCTTCGCGGCTTTTTTTCATGCTCTTTAGTGCTGATAGCTCGTTGTTGATGACGGAAGTTTGGGTGCCGCATTCAACGCACCAAAGATCGTGATCTGCGAGCCTGCTATTACATTTCTTACAACGCATTAATATCTTACCTCTAACACTTTGACCAGCCGCATGAGACGCATTTGAGACAGCCTTCAATGTGTTCAACAACGCTGCCGCAATCAGGGCAATTGAAAGCCTTTTTCTTTGTGTCTGAGAATTCAATATGCTGATGGTCTTCTAAGCCTTCAATGCTTATGCTTTTAACGGTGGAATTGTTGTGGAATAAAAGGAAGTTTTCCAGTGCTTGGCCTACGGCGTCGCCACAGGAGGTTATCATCTTGCCTTTGTGCCACATAGGGGATTGGCATCTGATGCCTTTTAATTGACGAATAATCGCTTCGACTTTGACGTTTGCCCTCAGCGCAAGTGAGGAAAGTCGGGCGATGGATTCTAATTGGGCAGAGGCACAGCCGCCTACTTTGCCCATTTGAACAAATACTTCGCATGCGCCGTAGGAATCGGTGTTGATCGTCACATACATGTGTCCACAGCCAGTTTCTAAGCGTTGTGTGGTGCCTTGGGTGATCTCCGGTCTCTCTCTGGGTGCGACCTTTTTCTTGGTGTCTGTAGTGGGTGCTTCGGTTGATGTGCCCAGTGAAAGAACCTGATTGTCACGGCTACCGTCACGATATACTGTTACGCCTTTACAGCCGAGCTTGTAGGCCAAAAGATATGCTTCGTTGATGTCTTCGATCGTGGCGTAATTGGGGAAGTTGATGGTTTTGCTCACGGCGTTGTCTGTGAATTTTTGGAAAGCAGCCTGCATCTTGATGTGCCAAGTGGGACTGATGTCGTGGGCGGTTTGGAAAGTTGCTTTCAGCTCCTCCGGCATCTCTGTGATGTGGGAAATTGAGCCGGTTTGGCTTACTTCATCGAGGATATTTTCGCTGAGCAATCCCCATTCCTCAAGGGCTGCTTCAAACCATTTATTCACATATATCAGTTTGTCGTCGTCCATCACATTCTTCACATAGACCAAAGAGAATTGGGGCTCAATTCCGCTGGAAGTGTCGGCAATCATGCTGATTGTGCCGGTGGGGGCAATGGTCGTAAGGGTGGCGTTGCGCATGCCGTTTTTCTTGATATCACTGATGAGCTTTGCCCACTTCTTGCCTTCGCGTTTGAGTTCGCCGGTGGCGTAAATACTCTTTTCAAAATTGGGAAAACTGCCTTTTTCCATCGCCATTTCCATGCTTTTCTGCTTGGCTTCAAAGTCGATAGTTTCCATCAAGGTCTCGGCGAGATTTACGGCTTCTTCGCTCATATAAGGTATCTTGAGCTGGAAGAGTAAATCAGCCCAACCCATGATTCCCAGTCCAATCTTGCGGTTTGCGCGGCTCATCTCTTCGATGGCGGGGATGGGAAATTTGGATTGATCAATCACGCAGTCGAGGAATTCTACGCTGTCGCGCACAACTTCAGTGAGTTTGTCCCAATCAACAGCATTGTCTTTTACGAGTGCTGCAAGATTGATGGAGCCAAGATTGCAGGATTCATTGGGCAAGAGCGGCTGTTCACCACAGGGGTTTGTGGATTCGATGTCGCCCAAAAGTGGGGTGGGATTTGCGCTGTTCATTCTGTCTAAAAAGATGATGCCGGGTTCGCCGTTGCGATGTGCCATCTCCACGATGAGATCGAAGACCATGCGTGCGTTTAGCTGACCTGCCACTTCGCCTGTGTGAGGTGAAATCAGGTTATAATCGGTGTTGTCATTCACGGCTTGCATAAATTCTTCTGTCATTCCAACACTTATGTTGAAGTTGTTGAGCTCTTTCGGGTCTTGTTTGCAGGTGATAAAGTCCAAAATCTGTGGATGATCGACGTCAAGTATCGCCATGTTTGCGCCGCGTCTGGTTCCGCCTTGTTTAACGGCGTCGGTGGCGGAATTGAAGACCTTCATGAAAGATATGGGACCGCTGGATACGCCGCTGGTTGAACGCACCCGAGCGTCGGCTTCTCTCAGTCTGGAAAAAGAGAAGCCGGTGCCTCCTCCGCTTTTGTGGATGAGGGCGGCATTTTTTAATGTCTCAAAGATGCTTTCCATGCTGTCGTCTATGGGAAGAACAAAACATGCTGAAAGCTGCTGCAGATCAGCTCCGGCATTCATAAGAGTCGGTGAGTTTGGTAAAAAATAACCGCTATCTAAAAGATGGAGAAACTTATCGTAAAGCTCCGGGTTGCCGCCTGAAATGTTCTGGGCAACTCGGTCAATCATGGATTCCCAGTCTTCTAAGAATTCACCATTGTTGTCTTTTCTAAAATATCTTTTTTGCAATACGATTTTGGCATTTTCGCTCAGATGCATGATAACTCCTTATCTATCAGGGCAAGGCGAGGATTTCGCGTGCCTGCTCGGGGGTGGCAATCGGACGGCCAATTTCTTTGGCGATGCGGGCAAGGCGGGCTACGAGCTGAGCATTGGAATCAGCAACTACGCCTTTGTGGTAGAAGATATTGTCTTCAAAGCCGCTGCGAATGTGTCCGCCGGTGACCATTGCAACCATGGAGGTCGGGATGTGCCATCTGCCGATTCCGGCAACTGCCCAGGTTGCTGTTGGGATTTCTTCGGCGAGATGCTCGATCATATAAAGGAGGTTTTTGGGCTTGCCGCTCATGCCGCCTGGAACACCGAGCACAAACTGGATGTGAAGAGGTTCGTGGGTGATGATGCCTCTTTTCACAAGACGGGCAACATAGTCGATCATGCCGGATTCATAGACTTCAACTTCGGGGACAACGCCATATTCTTTGAAGGCTTCGGCGAGGCGAACGATGTCTTTGGGATGGTTTTCAAAGATTTCTTCGCCGAAGTTTAGGGTTCCGGCGTTCAGGGTGCCCATCTCGGGCTTGAGAGCCAACGGAGCGAGTCGCTTTTCAAAAGGTTCGCCTACTGCGCCGCCTGTGCTGATCTGGATGATCACTTCAGGAACAGCTTCGCGGATGGCGGTGATGGAATCTTCAAAACGTTGCATGTTTTGGGTGGGATTGCCTTCATCATCGCGAACGTGAAGGTGGATAACGCGAGCACCGGCTTCAAAACAAGCTTTCGCTTCTTTGGCCTGCTCTTCAGGTGTGATCGGGAGATTGGGCTGATCCGCTCTGGATGTCTCAGCTCCTGTGATTGCAGAAGTTAATATAATCGGTTTCATATTATTTCCTCTCTATGTTTATTTTTATTATTTATTCTATGAACCAGCTTTCAAAGAGGCTTACTCTTTTCAGCTTGTCAATAGGTTTTTCTAAGATGTTTTGGGCTATAGTGGCGAACTTTTCTTCGTTGTCGCTCACATAAAATGTGTCGGTGCCGCTTTTGGTCTTATCTTGAGCTGGTAAAAAGTCCTTGAGGTGAAGTGCAATTGCGTCGGCGCTATCCACTAAATTCACTTTTTCACCAACAACTTTTTGGATGACATCTTTAAGCAATGGATAGTGGGTGCAACCGAGGACGAGAGTGTCTATATCGCTGTTGATTAAAGGGTTGAGATAGTCTCGAACAATGCTTTCAGCTATGGGCTTATCTTGCCAGCCTTCTTCAACGATGGGCACGAATAGGGGACAGGCAGCAGAAAATATCTCAGCTTCGGGAACTCGCTCTTTGATTGCTTTTGAATAGGCTTGGCTTTTAATCGTCCCCTCGGTGCCGATTACGCCTATTTTATTGTTTCTGGTGGTGGATAGTGCCACCTCGCTGCCGGGTTCAATAACGCCGATGATAGGGATGCTTGTGAGCTTTTTAAGGAAGGGAATGGCGACTGCGGAGGAGGTATTGCAGGCAACGACGAGGATTTTCACGCCGAGTTGCAAGAGAAAGCGAGCGTTTTGCACGGAATAGTCGATGATGGTGTCCGGGGATTTGGGACCATAAGGCACGCGCGCAGTATCTCCAAAATAGATGAGGTCCTCATTGGGAAAGGCTTTGCGGATTGATTTATATACGGTTAATCCACCAACACCGGAGTCGAATATGCCTATAGCGTGCTTCATTTCCTTACTCTTTTCCTTTGGATTTTTCTTTTATAATCACTTTTTTTTGGCTTTGCTTTGGCGTCAATCTTTATCTTTTTTCTTGCGATTTTAGGGAGCGGGGGATGGATGTGTGCGTCCTTAGTATTGTCGAGCTTTAAGTATATGTCGTCGCTGACTTCGATGATCTTTACTATGACATGGTCTAAAAGCTGATAGCTGTAGCCAGTATTGCGATTCACAAAACGCATTTCTTGGGAGATATATTGCCAGTTTCCTCCCTTGAATTCTTCCTTTTTGAGGATGGCTGTGACGGGGATCTCATTGATGGATATGATTAATCCGGAGCTATTTGCGGAGATTACGATTCCCGTGAACTCTTCGCCAATCTTTTCTTTCATGAAGGCGTTGTTATAGATTCTTTGGATGTCTCTCTCGGCACTATCGGCTTCGAGTTCTTGCTCGGATGCTACGCTCGACCAATGTTTTAGTTGATCATATTCGATCTTCTCGTTGCTGCTGCCTAAGAGATGAATTTTACAAAGGTGATGAATTACAAGGTCGCAAAGTCGTCTGATAGGGCTGGTGAAGTGTGTGTAATCCTCCATAGAAAGACCGAAGTGGCGGATGTGGCGCACAGAGTATTGTGCTTTTTTCATGCTGCGGAGGATTATCCTATCGAACACGCGGTGGTAGTCCTCATTTGGAAGTGAGTTGAGTAGCGCTTGGATGCTTTTATTGAGGTTTTTCTCTTCAATAAAAGGTATACCATAATATGAAAGAATGTTTGCCATCTCTTCGATTTTGTTTTGATCCGGGTCTTCGTGTATGCGATAGATGCTGGTCTTTGCTTTCTCTGATAGCTGTTTTGCGACATATTCGTTAGCGACGAGCATAAAGTTCTCGATCAGCTTGTGACTTTCTGTCTCTTCTTCTAAGGCCATTTTGCGCATGAAACCGTTGTCGTCATAGTGATAGAGTATATCGGGAAGGTCAAAGAAGATGTAACCTTGATTGAGTCTGTGCCGACTGAGCTGTTTAGAGAGTTTGCGAGCACTTTGGAGGGATTCAATTACTTCTGCAGGTAGCTTAGTGCTCTTGTTTTCAAATAACTCGTCAACCTCTTCATAGGAAAGACGATGCTTAGAGCAAACTATGCTCTCGTGAATGGATTGTTTTTGGATTTTGCCTTTTGAGTTGAATACTGTCTTCACACTAATGCAAAGCTTGTCTTCATCGGGGCGCAAGCTACATAACTCGTTGGAAATAGCTTCGGGTAGCATTGGGATCACTTTTTTTGGGAAATAGAAGCTGTTTCCGCGGATTGACGCTTCTTTATATATCTTGCTATGTATTCCTACGTAATGAGATACGTCTGCTATATGAACCCATAGTATCACATTGTCACCGCTATATTCAAGTGATATAGCATCATCAAAGTCTTTTGCAGAGATAGGGTCGATGGTGAAAGTAAGAAGGTGTCTGAGGTCTAAACGTCGCTTTGTTTCTGCCTGGCTGATCTCTGGACTGATGTTCTTTGCTTCCTCTAAGACTTCATCAGGGAAGCTAAGAGGCAAATTATATTGACGAATAACGGACAGCAATTGTATCTCGGGATCGTCGCTGGGACCCAATACTTCGACGATCTTGCCATAAGGATACTTTCCTTCTTGTTGAATGCCCCAATTTTGAACCTGCATAATCACTATTTGATTTGATTTCGCATCACCTATATCAGTGATCTCGAACCACTTATGTATCTTGTGATTGCTGGGAACAAAAATCCAACGATTATACATCTTTGTAATGGAGCCGGGGATTTCAGAGTTTGCTCTTTCAAGGATTTTAACGATAATTGCTCTATCGCCATATTCACCGCCTCTTTTAAGTTCTATCTGCACGAGATCACCATGAAAGGCATTTAGTGTATCTTCGCCATCGACAAAATAGTCCCTTTCTTCAGTTCTCACGAAAGCAAATGATCTATCACGTGCTAAAGATGTGGCGTCAAACTTGCCGGTTATCAGCCTTGCAGGAGTGGTGGATTGTTTAGGGATATCCTTAATTTTAGTGGTTTGCTGTTGCACTCTATATCGCTTGCTATCCTTTAAGATAGCACCACTAAGTAAAAGTGATTTCAAGGTCTCAGAAAGGGCTTGTTTTTCCTTTCTTGTTCGGGCAATAGCCATGGTCAATTCACCATAAGTGAGACCACCCTCGCCCTTTGATTTTATTGTTTCAAGCACGAGTTTTTCAAAAGCCCTAAGTTCTTTTTTATTCAAAATTGTTTCCCAATCTTTTCTTTCAAGATTTCGAGCAGTTCATCCTTTTCTTTTTGGGTTTTTGAGAATCTAAGAGACAGTCCTCTGAAGGGATCAAGCCTTCTAGGTCGCACAAAAGTTGATAGCATTACACCTCGTTTATCATGATAAAAGCAGCCAAAATCACTATATGGACGCGATATTGTGACAAATATATACCTAACTTTAACCTCAGTATCGAGTAACCAATATTCAGTCATAATGAAATATGGTAATAAACTGACAATCATAAGTATGCTGCCAAGAAAGAAATACAATGGAATTTGCCAATTTACAACAGCAATTAGATAAAGCATTATGTTCAAAATTATTAGAAATATTATCAATAGGGTAGAGGGGAAAGGACGTTCGGCAAAAGGCCAAGATTTCCAATATAAAAGATGTTTATGAGACATTGTGAGCGATCTCCCTGCATTTTTCAATTTCTTCTTTGATGATGATAATGTTTTGGAATGTAGCGTTATTAGAGAACTTAGAGCCCAAAGTATTGGCTTCCCTCTGCATCTCTTGCAAGATAAAATTAAGATTCTTGCCGATCTCTTCAGTGTTATTGATCGTCTCGAGAAAGAGCTGAATATGCGATTCAAGCCGTGTGATTTCTTCATGAACATCATATTTATCTATATATAAAGCTAGCTCTTGCACTAGTCTTTGCTCAAGAGTATCTATCTTAAAGTTCTTTGTAACAGTCTCAATACGCCCCTTCATCGATTCAAAAAGTTCATCTTTATAGGGTTGAATCTCATGTTTAACTGCCTCAAGTGCGATGCTGATGGCATCTATAGAATCAATAAACACTTGCTTAATATTCATTCCCTCATCTGAAAGAGATTTATCAAGTTCACACAATGCATTATGAAGTACATTTCTGACGATATCAAGCATTAAACTATCTTCATCTAACTTGCTATCAAGCTCAAATATGCCGGGTTCACGGAATAGAATATCAAGTGGAATATCCTGTGTTAGCGAAAGAATATTCAAAGCTTTTTTGAGTGCTTCATAGTGCTTTCTCAATTTAAGCTCATTTACGGCGATATTTGGCTCTCGCTGATCATCTATGTATAGGCGAAGCTCGATCGTGCCTCTTTTGAGCTTAGAAGCGACCATCTTTCTGATCTCATATTCAAAAAAGTTTAGTTCGCGAGGGAGGTAGGTCTTCAGATCAAAGAAGCGACCGTTGATACTCTTGATCTCAACATAGACTTCGATGTCATCCTTTTTAGTTCGGCTTTTACCGAATCCAGTCATGCTTTTCATAACTCACTCCAGCTTATTAAAATCACATTATAAGAAACGGGGAATAGGGCATTATCATATACCTCAAGGGGATAGCTCAAATGGCTCAGGTTTACATAACATGTGTTAAGCGAAAACATAGGCTACTCGCAGATCAAGGTGCCGGCTGTGGCGTTTAACACCTTTGCACGCTTGATGGTTCCTATATCATTTGCGTCGCCACTCAAAACGCAGATCTTAAAATCTCGGCTTTTGCCGGAAACTTTCTCTTTACTTTTCTTGCTGAAGCCTTCGACATAGACTTCAACTTCTTTGCCGATCATTTCGCGATATTTATCGAGCGTGATCTTTCTTTGCAGTTCAATCATTTCCTGAAGCCTTTTTAATCTTTCCGACTCGGGAACCTGATTTTCATAGTTTGCTGCTTCAGTACCTTCACGCGGGCTATATTTAAAACAAAATGCATAGTCAAAGCCGATTCTTTCCATTGCTGAAAGCGTTGCCTCAAACTGTTCTTTGCTTTCTCCGGGAAATCCTGCGATCAGATCGGTAGTAAGCGCTATATCTGGCACGGCTTTGCGAAGCTTGTCAACGATTAACATGTAATCTTCAATACTATATGATCTATTCATCCTTCTAAGGACTTTGTTATCGCCGCTTTGCATGGGTAAATGGATGTGGTTACATAGGATAGAACTATTTGCCATTGTTTCAATTAGCTCGTCAGACAGGTCTTTAGGATGTGATGTGATAAATCTCAATCTTTTAATGCCTTCAAAATCCTTTTCTATCTGTCTTAAGAGGGCTGGAAAAGCCATTCCATCAAATAGATAGGAGTTTACATTCTGCCCTAAAAGGGTGATATCAAACATATTGCTACTCAGAGCCTGCTCAATATCTTTTTTGATATCAGAATATGGCCTACTTCTTTCTCTACCACGCACATACGGGACAATGCAATATGAACAGAAATTATTACAGCCGCGCATGATCGTGATGAAAGCGCAATGTTCGCCCTGATGCTTAGGGATGATTCCCTCATAAATCTGTTCAGAATCAAAGCCAAGCTCTGAGCCACAAGTTTCTCTTAATATCTCAGGAAGCGCATGATATTGATCCACTCCGACGGCAAAATCAATGCCGAGATCATCGCTAACAAGCCTCTCCCCAATCCTTTGCGCCATGCAGCCCAGCAGGCCAATCTTGAGACTCGGCTTCTGAATTTTACGATGTCGCTCATTGGACACACGCCCTAAAACTCGCTGTTCAGCGTGCTCTCTCACAGAACAAGTATTAAACAAAATGATATCTGCATCATCGATGCTATCAACTTGTTCATAACCATCATTATCTAACACGGAAATGATTAGCTCGCTATCTGATACATTCATCTGGCAGCCATAGGTTTCTATATAATATTTACGCTTTATTTTCATTGATTAACTTCTTTAAAACTTTCACTAAATGATATGATATCTTGCAATTGTTCAATAGCAATAGTTTGTTTTGCATCGCAGATACTATTATCTGGATCGAGATCGCATTCAATCATCAAACCCATTGCACCTGATGCAATTGCAGCTTTTGCAAGAGCCACAACAAAGCGCCTATCCCCCGCTGCATGTGAAGGATCGACGATGACCGGCATTGTATAATTTGTCTTGAGCACAGGAACTGCCGATAAATCAAGCGTGAAGCGAGTTTCTTGCTCAAAGGTTCTGATGCCTCTTTCACAGAGAACGATATTTGCCTTTCCATTTTGTTTAATGTAATTCGCCGCCTCAATCCATTCCTTATAAGTAGCAGATATGCCTCGTTTAAGAATAATGGGATTGTCAACATTACTCAATGCTCTCAAAAGAGGATAGTTATGCATATTCCGAGCTCCGACGGTCAGCACATCGATATGCTCTGACATAAACTGAATTTTATCGATCTGTGTGACCTCAGAAACAGTTTTCATCCCGAGCTTCTCACCCACTTCCGAGATAATCATGATGCCCTCATCTTGCAAACCTTGAAAGCTTTCACAAGTTGTCCGCATCTTATATGCTCCACCTCTAAGATATTCAATGCCAAGTTCTTTCAGCACTTTTGCCGTAGCATAGAGTTTGTCATAACTCTCGATCGTGCAAGGACCGGCAATGATTTTGAAAGTATCTACGAAGTCATTCATTTCAAAGACCTTGCATAGCCTAAGTTGATTCCGTCATCATTAAAACTGAAGTAAGGAATATTGCATTTTGACATGAGAGCTCTGAGGATTCTCGCCACAAAGAACATAGAGAATCTATCTCGCATCTCTTCATCCTCCACCATTTCAACAACTATTATCCATAATTTCAGAGTCTCTTTACAGTCGATCAATTCCTCAAAATCATAGAGTACACGTGAATCAAGCACTTCGCTTCCTCCAAAACAGGATTGATGAAAAAGCTTCGCCGTAAGTCCTATCAGGACAACATTCTCGATGCCCTCAAACTTAAGTTTATCGATAGCATCACAGACGATATTGATGGCCTCTTCGCCCTGATTATGCGCCTTAATGAGGCTCACCAAACCGAAATCTAAGGAAACACTTTGCACTCTGCCGCCCTTGTTGAGCCAGGAAATCTCAGTCGTCATACCGCCGATGTCCAAAACGAGGCTCTTTCGTGGGTCTGACATAGTCTCAGCAACAGCTTCCCAGCCATATTGAGCTTCCTTTTTTGCTGATATAATCTTAGTCTGATATCCCCAACGAGATTCTGCCCAATCCAAGATCACATCTGCATTCTTAGCTTTTCGGCTCACTCCTGTAGCGATCAGCTTCTTTTCAGATTCAAACTGAGCATCTATCTCTAAAAACGCCTCAAGATTCTCTTTAGCATTTTCTATGCTTTTATCAGATAGCATTCCATCCTCAAAACCACGAGCCAAACCCGTCGTAAGCCAATGTTTATGCAGTTTAATACCTTTACTGTGATTATAAAGAAGATAGTTAAAATTGTTTGAACCAAGGTCACATATGCTTATTAATCTGTCTCTTGGATATACTTTCTTAAAGTAACTTGCTAAGATCATGCCTGCAAGTGCTTCATTAGCAATAGACATCGCAGCACACTCACCAGCAATATTTGCAAAGATATGCTTCCAAGCATCGAGATCCATAGGTATTTCATCGATAAGCTGCGCAGACGGATAATCATCCAAACCACGAATGAGGCAAGGCTCTTCCGGGTAGTTCTTACGCGGCAGATACAGCATCGGCTTGCCTCTGGAAAGCACCTCCGCAAAGCTGCTATATCCCGGTTTACACATAACTAATCGACTGATCCGAATGAGCTCAGAAAAGTTCTCATCTTTCAGAATGCAGACATGATTAGTCACAGAACATCCTTCAAAGGGCGATAAAACGGTTCCTTTCCATGCCTTACAAATCACATCCAGCGGCAGCTCCATCTTGCCTTCTCCGCCAAACATGATCAGCAAGATATCATCATCCTTAGGAATAGAATATTTTCCCCAAATGTCTTCATTAGCGTGGCAGTTACGTACTATGAGCCCAACATCTTGAGGATTTCTAAATCCCGGCAAAGAGTTCTCACAACTACCTGTTTTAAGCCTGAAACAACCATCCAGCCTTCTATAAAGTCCATATATCGTATTCAAAACCGGCTTCATCTCAGGATCATCTTTAAACAGCTCACTATAAATGAAATACCAATCAAAATTAGTGACACCATAAACCGGCACATGCGCATATCCGCAAGCCTCGATGATGAAATATGGAATATCGGCAACCACGAGATCAATGCAATGTTCGCGAAGAAACTCAACTTCCTGCGCCACAATCTCTTCACGTCTGCCAAACAGCTTTAGGATAGCCTCTTTTGTGCCCTGATAATCGGTAAGAAGATTTTCTTTATGCACCACACCAACATCAATTTGACAATGACGATATTCCACACAGCCGCCATCAAGATTTTCAAAGAGAAACTGAGGCCTATCGGTGCAAATAAAGACCTCAGCACCAAAGCTCATCAAGGACGAAGCCAGCGCTGCCATGCGCGTAGCATGTCCAAAACCATGATTCGAAGGGTATATTGCAATTTTCACTTATTAAAACCTACTGTAAATATAATTTCATCTCATCAGATTTATTTTCAAAACGGATAACGAGTTTATTAGGCATGCAGATAATCGGCATAGAATTGCTAAAACCCTGTTTAACACAGCGTTTATCAGGACAATCCGCCTCGATAATCCCCGCTTTATTATCATTAATTTCAATCGTATTATGTTCATCGATTACAATAACACAATCTTCTGAAAGATCAAATCTTCCAAAAAGTTCAGCATCTTTATAGACCAAAACAACGCTGCCCTCTTCCCTCTTCCCCGGAATAAAAGCTATCACTGCAACCACGCAAAGCACTATGAGAATGATGTCTGCAATGGAAAGAGAGCGAAAGTAATTCTTAATCAAATACGCCATAAACTTCAAAGCCACAATTCTTGCATATTCCAGGCTGAATCAAATAATTCTGAGTATATCCCAATCTTCTTTCGATGAGCAAACTCCCGCATTCAACGCAGACGCTGTTCGCCATCATCATGCCAGGTAAATTCCCACCATACACCCAATTAAGTGATTCTTTGGCGATTTTGATAGCCCGAATGACATCTTCAACACTTGTCGCAGGAATATTGGAAAGATATGCCGGTCGATATGCCGAAATATGCAGAGGTATCTCGCTGGAAATAGAGGAGATAAACTGCGCCAAACCACGTACTTCCTCATCTGCATCATTCCTACCGGGAATCAGCAGCAAAGTGATCTCCAGATGCACCCCAGCCTCGAATACAGCCTTAATCGTATTCTTGACAGATTCGATCTGTCCTCCGCAAAAATCAGCGTAAAAACTATCGCTAAACGCCTTCAAATCGATATTCATCGCAGATATCTTGGGCAATATCTCCTTCAGCGGAGCATCATTGATAAAACCGTTGGAGATCAAAACGATTTGCACATCCGGATAAGCCTCTGCAAAGTCACAGATAAACTCATACCAAGTAAAGGGTTCAGTATATGTAAAAGCAACTTGTTTAGGACTCTCAGACAGCTTACAAATCTGATCATAAAGCATCGCTGGCTCTATTTCCCGAGTCGCAACCTCAAATTGAGAGCTTTGAAAGTTCTGACAGAAGTCGCATTTGAGATTGCAGGAGTTTGGTCCCAAGGATACAATCATCGAGCTGGGATAGAAGTGATACAGTGGCTTCTTTTCGATGGGATCGACAGCTAAACCAATGCTATGGCCATAGTTGATCGCCCACAGCTTGCCCTCGATATTTTTTCGGGAGCGACAGATACCACTCTGGTTTTCGCCCAAAACACAATAATGCGGACACAGTTCGCACGCAAGCTCTCCATCTGGGAGCTTCATATAGTGCATAGCTTCTCTGTGTCTTAAATCCATTTTTCAATCTCTTTTATGTGATTCTGAAGTGCAGTAGCATTTTCCGTCAAGGCATATTTTCCTCTTTCACCCATTTCACGCCCAATCTCTTGATTTGTGATAAAATACGTAATATCCTTCTCGAGCTTATCTTGAGAGGAAACCCTAATTGCATCATATCTTTTCAGGATCGTTACGGAATCACGGCAAGACCGATGATATTCCCCGATAATCGTAGGTTTTGCATAGAAAGCAGGCTCCAAAGGATTGTGTCCGCCAAAATCATAGAAAGAGCCTCCGACTATCGCCAAATCAGCACAAGCATAGGCCATATTGAGTTTCCCCAAGGAATCAACTAAGAGTATATCAAAATCCCGGCCGCCACTACCAATTTCAGATAATCTGACTGCCGAAAAGTCCTTTAACAATGCCGCAACTTCATCACAACGCTCCGGATGCCTGGGCGCAAGAATGAGTTTAAACTCAGCAAAAGAATGCTTTATCGCACGAAACGCTGAAAGCATAAGCTCCTCCTCCTTAGGCCGCGAACTACCCCAAACTGCGATGTAATCATCATTCGCAAAGCCCCATTTAGTGCGGAGCTCGTCACTATCATAATCAGGCAAATCCACATTGAACTTCAGATTTCCGCCCACAATGACGGGATCATCAAAAAGCTTGTCAAAGAGTGACTTATCCTCATCACTCTGCGTGATGAGGCATTTCACTGAGCCACTGATCTTATTAAGCAGTGATCTAAAAGGCATAAATGATTTGTATGTTTTCTGTCTAATGCGCGCATTCACAAAGATTAACGGGATATTCCTCAGCGATGCCAGAGCTAAAAGATTTGGCCAAATCTCAGTTTCAACGACCAGGATCAGTCTCGGATTCAAGTTTCCAAGCTGCCTTTTCCGAAGGCTGCCTATATCCAAAACAGAAAGCCTAACCTCTATATCTGGGAAAGCTTTCTGAGCATGAGCTCTTCCTGTAATCGAGACTGTATTGATCACAAAGGGCAATTTTTGATCTTGCAAATAGCGCAATAAAGGCATGACAGCATTAATCTCGCCCACAGAGGCAGCGTGAATGAGAATAGGTCTATCAGTTCGTTGGTCCGGAATCTGAATTGACTGAAGATATCCGCGGCGTTTAACTGCATATCTGACTATGGGGTAGCCTAATCGATAGACTATCTCTAAAATACTATTTGCGATAAAATAAGTCAGGGGCAGTTTCATTATCTTTGTTCCTAAAAAAATGGACGCCATGTGGCGTCCAAAATGGCGGGAGCGACGAGACTCGAACTCGCGGCCTCTTGCGTGACAGGCAAGCGTTCTAACCAAACTGAACTACGCCCCCAGCGTCTTTCAATGTGTAAAGGTAGAATCAATTTCTTAAATCATGCTTATTTTGTCAAGACTTATTTAATGACATTTTAATAGTTTTCATTGATCCACATGATTAGAATCATACAACTCTCATAAACATAATAAGATAAGCATAAAAATTATTTTATTAATCCACAAACTCTCTCCAAAAGATTGATTTTTTATCACATCTTCCCTATCCCCTTCTCTCCTATATATATACGCTTATCGTCTGCTTATGATATGCTCATGCTGATG
>DIQS01000064.1:63145-75149 GCA_002427325.1 Cloacimonetes bacterium UBA5456
ATATCATGACCAGAACCCAGTAAGTAAGAGGGTAGAACGATGCATCTTGTAAGAGGCAGAAACCGTGATTTTTCATCAATATCAAAAAAATGAGCCCGAGATAAACCCGGGCTCTGCTGTACCTTTAATCTTATAAACACATCAAAGAGGAAGTGATACGCGCTGTCCAGTCTTTGCTGATTGATAGATTGCTTGGATAATTTCAACAGACTTGCGACCATCTCTTCCATTGGTTGAGGGGATAGTTTTGCCTAAAAGAACGTCGATCACATTTTGATAATAATAGCTGTGTCCAAATCCGTAAACATTTGGCGGGTTGTAGTTTGAATCAAAAATAGCCCTGTCATCATCGTCATACTCTTCAAACTCCCATTTTTCTACCTTATTAACAGCTACTCCGCCGATCTTGACGGTTCCCTTTTCACCGATGATGGTGATTGAACCTTCAAAGTTCTTTGGGAAGGTAAGCATTGTCACATTGATTGATGCGATGATGCCGCTTCGAAACTTAAGTATAGCTGAGCCGGTATCTTCGGCCTCGATTTTGCGCGCCATCGTGGAAGTAAATGCCGAAACGCTATCGACATTGCCTAAAAGCCAATAAATAGCATCCACATAGTGACTTGCCTGGTTCATAAAAGCGCCACCGTCAAATTCCCAAGTCCCACGCCATTTCTCTGCATCATAATAGGCTTGAGGGCGTTGCCAGAACACGTTTGCCTGAGCATAATAAATCTGTCCGAACCTATCTTTATCAATAGCTTTCTTCAAGAGTTGCATAGTGCTATTCAGCCTATTTTGCTTCACCACAAAGAGTTCGACGTTGTTATCATCGCATGCCTTAATAAGACGGTCTGCATCCGCAATATTGGTTGCCATTGGCTTTTCTGTCAGAACATTCACCCCTGCTTTTGCGACGTCAACACCGTGTAAGGGGTGCAAACCGCTGGGCGTGCAAATCGATACCAAGTCGAGCTTTTCCTCTTTCAGCATCTGATGATGATTTGTGTAAATGTTTTTAATGCCATAGGTTTCCGCTGCCAGCTTTGCTTTTTCGGGATTAGTATCGCAAACAGCCACAAATTCAGCTTCAGGAATCTGGGTAATAGCTTCAAAATGGTTCTTAGAGATCCGGCCGCAGCCGATGAGCCCAAGTTTAATTTTTGTCATGGAATGACTTCTCCTTTAATCCTTATCAATTAATTTATTGACTCGTTCGCTGATGAGTTCAGTCACAGCCTCACGAGAATATGTTTTTGCAATGAGAGCTCTGCCGGATTTCCCAATCTGAGCTCTGGTTTCTTCATGGTCTAACAAAGTTTTAATCTTATCCACAAAAGCATTGTTATCAGCGGCAGACATGATATCCACTTCGTCGTCGGCTTTGAGGCTTTCCACCACATTCGGGGTGGTGACGACAGGGATGCCGCAAGCCATGGCTTCTAATGCCTTATTCTGGATGCCGGCACTGAAATACAGCGGGGCAACAAAGATATCACTCTTGAAAAGCTCTTCATAAAGATCATCTACGAAGCCCAGAACATGAGTGTTATTTTGCCCGTGCAAAGCTTGAACTTCAGGCTTAGGATTTGCACCGACAATATAGAATTGCAGATCTGGATGGTCTCTAATCAATGCAGGCATAATCTTTTTAGCAACATTCTCAGCCGCGACGATATTGTGCGGAACACTCATGTTGCCGGTGAATATTAGCCTATTTTTAAGCTTTGAATCGGCAATCTTTTCCGGAATAAACACTTGATTTGGCATTATGGTGCTACGCTTGTGGTCTTTGAGTCCCATAGTGCTGATATCGACTGGCGAGATCACCCAATTCTCGGCGAAGAGATTGGCGGTATCGAGCTCATATTGCGCAGTGCGCTCGCTTTCCACATGAAAGAAGAGCTTCCTGATGCCGCTGATATGCTCCAAACTGCGCTTATATTCCAGTGAAATGCAATCGGTATAATCCAAGATAACCTGACTGTCGCTGAATATCTTGGCATAGGGAACCATGCGAATCAGATGGGTATAGACCAAATCATAATGATTGTCTTGTTTAAGCTCTTGAAGCTTTCTCATGAGATTTTTGTTTTTATAATATGCCACTTGGAAAGGAGTCTTTGATGGGATATTGAACGCCATGTTTTTAAGTGCTCTTTGTTTCGTATGTTCAATAAAATAGGTGTGAGGAATCTCTTTGTCCAGCACGCTCATAGCTTCGGAATCGATGGATTTATCCACCAAAGAAGCCAAGGTAAGCTCACCTAATTTGTTTAATTCACGCAAAAAGAATAGGGTTCTGACCTTGTCCCCCCTATCCGGCGGATATGGTATTCTGGAACTTAAAAAAAGGATTTTCAATTCTACTCCTTGTTTAGCAGCTCTGAATATATCTGCAGATATTTTTCCTCTTCGGCTTCCCAGGACATGTGGCTAAATACAAATTCTTTGCCGATAAATCCTCTCTGGGCAAGCTCTTCGGGCTTGGATAGCATCTCTTTAATGGCTTTAGAGATCGATTTTACATCCTTAGGGTCAATATATCTACCGCTGTCGGAGTTGTCAAGCAGTTCTATATTAGCCGGGATATTTGAAGCCAAAATAGGCAAGGATGCCGCCATATATTCAAGCATCTTGGTGGGCAAGCAATGCATGTTGTTTGGATTTGGGAAGATCATGTGTATCCCCAGCGCGCATTGTCCCAAAAGCTCTGCCGCCTCTTCCCTATTGATAAAACCGTGTTCCACAACCTTGCTAAATCCGGGCAAGTTGCAAACCTCGTCTCGCAATTCTGGCGGCTCGAAGCTTCCGGCAAGATGCAGCTTGCAATCAATATTTTCAATGGCTTTGACCAATTCTATGATGCCGCGTTCTTTGGTAATGCTGCCTAAATAGCATAGATTGCGGCTTTTATAACGCTGTTCGTTGACGGCGACATTCTCCCATTCGGCAAGAATGGGATAGTTGTGAATCACAGGGATTCCGCCAAATTTATCAGCAATATGCTCGGTGACGGTCATGGATTGTTCAAAAATATTCAGTGCGGTTTTCTCCACGCTTCTTATGGCTTTGGCAAGGATAAAGCTTTGGAACTTATTAAGATAGTCTTTATGAGTGAGCAAGTCGGAATAAGATTCGTGCATATCATAGATCACCGGCTTACGGCTTAATTTTCTCAGCCATATCGCCATCGGAATCAATTCCGGGTCGTGAATTTGATAGATATCGGCAGAGATGTAAAGTGCTCTTCTAAGCAGCTTCATAGGAGTCACTATCATGCGTTTGAGCCTTCCTTCAGCAGCACCTACGTCTTGGATGATGACGCCATTCTTTCGCTCGTGCCTCATTCCGTCTGCAACCACCAAATGCACTTTATAGCCAGCTTTTTCGAGGCTCATACACTGTTTATAAAAGACCCTGACATCAGTTCTTTTGTGCACGGAGCTGAGATGGCAGGCGATAAGCTCATGTTTTGGCTTGGGATATAAGGAGATGGTCTTTTTCACGATATTACGGATGTCATAATTCTGCGTGGCATATTCTCTGATATGTTCCCGATCCCAATCGCTTGAAACCAGCTCTCTTATGCCGTGAGCAAAAGCATCGCTGTCTTTGGGCGGAACGATGATACCAGTCTCTTCTGTGACGATATATTCACTTCCACCGTTGCGAGTCGCCAAAACGGGCAAACCAGACGCCATTGCTTCGATCACCGTGATGCCAAAGCTCTCAATGAAACTTGGATGAACCAGCGCATCATGCTCTTTGAGGAGCTGAGCAACCTCGCTTGGAGTCTTGCTTCCCAAAAACTCAACTTGCTCTTCAAGATGATATTTACTCGTCAGGTTCTGAAGCTCTTCTTTATAAGCTCCATCGCCCACAATGCTTAGTTTCAGCGAGCTGTCCCCCACTTTAGAGAGAGCTTCAAGCAAGACCTGAACTCCTTTATGTTCTACTAAATATCCAATATATATCAATCTTTTGATTTCCTGGCTGCTTGCTTGCGGCGTGAAAAGCTCTGTATCAATCCCATTGGGAACAACCACCACGTTGTTCCTTGAAACTCCATGTTTTAAGAGAATGTTCTTTGTGTGTTCGGATACGGCAATGATCTTATCTGCACCATGATATGCATGCAACATCATCTTATTCATATATTTGATAGATAATAGTGTCTCCAAAACAGCTTGATGTTCAGTGATAACATAAGGAATCCCCATTTGTCGCGCGAGTGATGCAACCGCAACCCCATCAGGAAAACAGAAGTTTATGTGCAAAAGGTCAATCTTCTTTCGCTTGTTTAGAAACCACAATATCGGTGCGATGGCAAGCCTTTCAAATAAAGGAACAAATGCCCGCATGAAATTCTTGGGAAACAGCACAAATCGTGGGTGCCATATCCTTATTTTACGTCCTTCAAAGTTCTCAAAGCGAATGTGAGGAACCCCTTCGACGCTTTTCCTTCTGGACTTAACAAAATATCCAACCGGTGCTATTACATCAATATCAATATTCTTAGGATAGTGAGCAAGGTTTTTCAGAACAAAGTTGCCCTTCGTTGGCTCAGCCGGGTTTGGATAAATGCTATTAATGAATAATACTCTCATTATTTCCTCTAATTTTGCTTAAAACTGATTGAACAATCTGGAATATGTCTCTAAAATCTTCTTTTCTAATGATGAGACTGCTTATCTTGCTCTCTTTATGAGTTGTAAAATACCAAACAAGTAAAATTACACACCACAGTGGATAAACGATGGATGAAGCAATCGCAGCACCGTTGTATCCATATATCGGGATGATGAAATAACTGAGCAAAACCTTGATAGAAGTTGCGATGAATGGCGCAATAATCGTGAAAACAGGGAAGCCCTTGCTCCAAAGAAAGGTGTTGAACAAAGAGCCAAGCGTGAGCCCAAATATCGCTGGAATCATATACATAAATGCATTATATGCACCGATGTACTGACTTGTGTACATGAAGTTGATCACAAAAGGACCCAATACAGCCATGCCAACAATGCAGACAATATTAAACGCAATCATCAAAATAAACACTTTTCTTAATATCTCAAGCGATGCCCTATCATCGTTTAATGCCGCAAACTTATTCAGGATCACGATGCCAATCATATTACTGGTGACGTTGATAATATCCACGAAATTAATCGCCAAAGCATATACTCCAATATCAGCAAAGCTGGCAAGTTGCTTCAGAATCAACATATCAACGCGCGTCATCATGATGAGTATATACTCGCTAAGAAATGCCCTGAAGCCCATGATATAGGAGCTTTTTACAAGCACCCAATCCCAAACAAACTTAAATGATGTCTGCTTGACTATCCTAAAGTGAAAGACTGTGATAACCAAAAACATAGCGAGTGTATATAAAAGAAAGCTGCTCTCCATCCGAAATGACTTTTTGAAAGTCCAAAACAGCGGCAAGATCAAGACCATAAAGAAGATGGTTGGCAACATCAACTGTAAAGAATAATCCTTTATTTCATTCATGCCAATTGATATCACCTTCTGCCGATTGTGCATCAAAAACAAAGCGATATAAATAGCCAATGCAATAATCACTAAGGGATGATATTCCGCTCCACCTAAGATACGATCCGAGAAGAAAGCAAAGATGATCAAGCTGACGATCATGCTAAGCCCAAAAGTGATCAAAGAGAGACTATATAAGGCGCGCGGGTCAGCTTTCTCCCTTTGCAGGCTATACATAAAAGACTTTGAAACGCCGAAATCAAAGAGCATCCAAACCACAGAATTCACGGTAAAAAGATAAACATATCTTCCCCGAAGGTCGGGACCCAAAAAGCGAGCCAAAAACCAATTGACCACAAAAGCCGTGATCATCGTAATAGCTTGTGCGACAGTGGTAAAAGATATGTTTTTCTTAAGATTAATTTCGCTCATACAGCTTTTGCCAGATGCCTCTGCTTAGGGCGAGCATTACAAAGATTATACCCACAATCTGCACGAAAGAAAGCATTTCTTTGAGGAAGAGATATGCCAAGATGGAAGCAAGCGCCGGCTTCAAGAAGAAATAGAGCGAAGTCTTATATGCCGTAAGCGCTTCCATAGCATTGAAATATAAGATATATGCGATGCCTGAGACAAACACACCTAAGTATAGGATGATGAGCACATTGCTGAGACTCAACTCAAAGCTCATATCGATCTTCAAGAACATATTGATGATAGTGAGTATCACGGCACCCGAAAGGAAAGTGAACGAGTTTGTGAAAAGGTTTCCATAGCTTGCGATGGCTTTCTTTGTCAGAACGGTATAGAGCGCAAATGTAATGGACGCCAAGATGGCAAAAACGATTCCAAAGGGCAGGTTTTGGAATGTGCTTTGCAGGATGTCCTTCTCCCCAAGAACAATGACAATCAAACCCAGCGCACCCAAGACCAAGCTCAAGACATGGTGTTTATTGACCCTCTCTTTTAAGATCAGGTGTGCAAACACGCTCACAAATAGCGGATTCATGCTAACAATTACTGCTGTGAGCGATGCTTTACCATACTGTATTGCAAATTGAAGGAGCAGCATGCTGATTACGACATTGAGAATTCCCAATAAGCCGAGCTTTAGCATGCTGCTCGCATTAACTTTAATTTCTTTCTTTGCCACATCTCTGAGCGCAAAAGGCAAGAGCACCAACCCGCCGATCAGAAAACGCCAAGCCGTGATTGAATATGGCGTCATCTGCTCTGCCAAGAGCTTTCCTGAAAGCTCTAAGGAAGACCACATGCAGATCGCAAGCAGGCTGAAGATATGGCTTTTAAGTTTCAATTTACTTCATTAAGATCATTTTCTTGCTTGAACTATATGCTCCCGATTTGAGACGGAAGAAATAGATTCCGCTGCTGAGGCTATTACCGCTATCATCTTGTCCATTCCAAACATAGCTATTCATTCCGGCATTGGCTTGAACGATATTATGGCTCTTCACCAGCTGTCCCTTTTGGTTATAGATAGAGATGTTTGCAGGTGCAGCCGTTTCCATTTGGAACTGAATCGTTGTTTCAGGATTGAAAGGATTAGGATAGTTCCCGATCAGCTTGATAGGTGCTGGCGTCAATGCATCATCATCGTTTGAGACAGGATTGAAGTCAGCCAAACCACGAGGCGTGATCTGCACTGTATCTTGGAAATGGCCGACTAATCCACGAACGGTGAACGGTACAGTTGGAATAGCACTGCCGATATAGTCAGATTCAGCGAAAGCAGTTCTGAAAGTCATAAGACCGGTTGCATCTGCGAGGTCATAGTTTTGGCCTCCCTCAAACGAGCCACTCGCATTTTGAATGCTTGCATCAAGAATAGTCACCAAGCGGGATTGATAGTTAAAGTTACCAATGTCACTATTGAGAACGGCAACTGTCACGACAGTTTCATAAATAGGATTTCCGCTGGATACAGCAGGACCGGGATCAGATACCGGGATGAACTGCAAGGTCTCAAAATATTGGCTCAGTCTGCCGGTCAAGCCATTGATTGCATCCCCAATCTCATAGTTTGTAGTAATAGCACCGGGAGCATCGTCAATCAAGATAGCGCCGACAGAGTCTTGCACATATTTTTGATTGCGGGATGTACGTTTGTAAGAGAGGATTGCATCTCCGGTAACCTTATAAACAGTGCTGTTATCGGCTATACTCATTCTCAATGCAGCGAGATTTTCAACCGGGATTACAAAGCTATAATCAGCTGTGACAACAGCGCTCGGCTCAAAGCCATCAGCATATCCAATTGCTTTGATGGTGGTTGGGGTATCAATACTGATCGTGCCGACATAAAGAGTTGATTCTTGCGAAGGAATGGTGCCATCAAGAGTGTAATAGATGCTGGCGCCATCGGTACTCGTTGATATTTCCACTTCGATTGGCTCGTCATAGAATCCTGCGGGAGGGTTGAAAGTGGGATTGCTTACAAAGTTCATTCCTGAACCATATTCCGTCCATGTGATGTTATCGATTGTCACTTGGCGATTTTGTGTTCCACCTTGAATGTTTCTCAGCTCGATGACCACATCGCCGGGAATATTCACGCCATTGACCACAAAGTTATGAACAGTGTCATCAGCACCCGAAGCACCACCAAAGGTGATGGATTCAGCGATGAGGTTGTCGTTCACATAAAGTGCTAATTGTCTATCACCTGCACTGGTATATGCCTTACGCATCTGCACGCTGAAGTTTCCAATGCCACCGGCGATGGGTTCAGAATAGATTCTGCTTCCTTCACCGCTTCGGCGTAAGATCATGCCATTGCCGTCGATAGGGTTTGAGTTGTTTCCGGCAGTGGTGCCGGTCACATGAACGTGAAACCACTCGATATCGTCCTCACCAACGAAGCTACCATCGATATAGTTCGTCCCGGTATATTCGAAGTTATCAAAGGTTTCCAGTCCTTGTGCCCAGATCGAAAAGGCAGCGACAAGGATAAGGGCGACTAAGATCGTTTTTTTCATAATTTCCTCCACGAAATTATCTGTTAATCTGATGTTTATTTATACTACAAAGATTCTTGCGACCATGAGTGCGGCATAGAGAAAACTCCCGCTCAGCAAGATGCTGTCGGTTCTATCCAATATTCCGCCATGACCGGGAATCAGGCTTGAACTATCTTTTACTTTACAAAATCTTTTGATCATTGACTCGCTCAAATCGCCAAGCTGTCCAAAAACTCCGGCAGACAGGCATATTAAACTCGACTCAAGCAAACTAAACTCGATAAAACTATTAAAATATAACAAAGCTGATAAAAGCACCGATGCAACAAATCCAGCGATGAAGCCTTCTAAGCTTTTTCGCGGACTCACCGCAGTGATATTTCTTCTTTTACCAAAGCGCATACCAATAAAATAAGCCGCTGAATCGACTATCCAAACAATGATTATTAGGGCAAGCAAAATATTCTTTTTATCATAATAAATGTCGAGTTTATAAAGAAGTGCCGGCATAAATGCAACATACAAAGTTCCGAAAAGACTTGAAAATGTTTGCGGCAAACTCTTTTCTTCATCCCAGATAAACAGTGCTAAAACAAGATTTGTGATAATGATAAAAACAAACAGAGCACTATCGATATTAAATATTGAAAACAAAGAAAAAAGAAGTGGGTTGAATACAAGCCAAAGAATTGAGGTCTGAATCCCTGCATTCTCCATCATCTTTCGATATTCAATCGAGCCCAAAAAAGAAATCAAGAGTAGCATGAGATATAAAAACAAACCACCGCGATAGATAGCAAAGATCAATATCGGGATAAAAAGAATAGATACTATCAGGCGTTTAGCAAGTTCTTGCATTATTACAGACCTCCAAATCGTCTAATTCTCTTTTGGTAATCGAGTATCGCTAAAAGCATATCAATTTTCCCAAAATCAGGCCACAAAACATCGGTTATATAAATCTCAGAATAGGCGGATTGCCAAAGTAGAAAGTTTGACAGCCTATGCTCACCACTGGTTCTGATGATGAGATCAGGGTCAGGCTGACCTTTTGTCCACAGATATTGGTTCATGTTTTCAGGTGTTAATGCCGAGATTTCCTCAGCGCTCAGTGATTTGATCGCCTCGATGACTTCCTGTCTGCCACCATAATTAAAAGCGATGTTCACTGTCATACCAGTGTTTGTGTGCGTCATCTCAGCCATTTTCTGGATATCAGCTAAATAACCCGGCTCCAAACCTGCTTTTGTGCCGATAAATTGAACATATATATTTTGCTTGTTGAGCTCAGGGATCTCTTTGATAAGCCGTTCTTTGAGTAGCTTTAAAAGACCTTTCACTTCATCTTCAGGCCTATTCCAATTCTCCGTTGAGAAAGCATAAAAGGTCAGATAATCAAGCTTGAGTTCAACACATATTTCCACCACACGACGAATAGCTTTCGCTCCTTCCTGATGCCCAAACAGCCTGGGACGCAGACGTTTGCTCGCCCATCTACCATTACCATCCATAATGATGCCGATATGACGCGGCATGCGCTTCAAATCCACTTGTGCAATCAGTTCTTTTTCTTTATTTATCATAATGATTTCGTCTTTGCACTCAGCTTGAGCCAAGCATTGATAAAGGGATCAAGATCGCCATCCATGACCCTATCAACCTGACCGCTTTCGTGGTTTGTGCGGTGATCTTTCACCATCTGATAGGGCTGGAAAACGTAGGAGCGAATTTGATTTCCCCAGCCAATCTCTGTTTTACTGCTTTCTTGGCTTTTCTTTTCTGCTTCGCGTTGTTCTTCATAATACTGATAAAGACGGCTTTTGAGTATTGCCATAGCTTTTTCACGGTTTTGAATTTGAGACCTTTCGTTTTGACAGCTTACCACGATATTTGTGGGCAAGTGCGTGATTCTCACGGCTGAATCGGTAGTATTAACGTGCTGACCACCCGCGCCGCTTGCACGGTAGGTATCGACCTTGATGTCTTTGGGATCAATCTCCACTTCGATATCATCATCAAAATCGGGATAGACAAAGACAGATGCAAATGATGTCTGACGTTTGCCTTGGGCATTAAAAGGGCTGATTCTCACGAGCCTATGCACTCCGATTTCGCTTTTCAAAAGACCATAAGCAAGATTTCCGCCGATCTGCACGGTGACGCTCTTGATGCCTGCTTCGTCTCCGGGAAGCTGATCGATGATTCCAAAGCTATATCCCCTATCCTCTGCCCAGCGCATATACATCCTCAGCAGCATCTGAGCCCAGTCTTGAGCCTCGGTGCCGCCAGCGCCGGCGTGTATGGTGAAAAGCGCATTATTGTGATCATATTTGTCATTTAACAAACATTCAACTTCAGCTATTTCTACGAATTTCTGATGGTTGTTATAAACCTCAATCGCTTCTTCAAAGAGATCGGGCATGAATTCTTCGTCCAAGATGTCGATAAAGTTTTGTAGCTCTTCGCCCACATTATCAAGCTTTTTGATGTGATCGAGCTCATCACGAATGAGAGCCACTCTCTTGCTAACGCTCTTTGCCTTTGCCTGATCGCTCCAGAAATCAGCATCATTCATAGTGTTTTCAAGTTCTTTGAGTTCGTTTTGCAGTTTATTCTTATCTAAAAGTTTGCGTATCTCTCGAACCTGATCAATCAGCTCCAAGCTTTCTCGTTTATAATCTGTATAATCCATTTATCTTCTCATTTATTTATGCTTTCAAGCAAGGTGTGGCAACAATGTGTCCTTTCAAGAACACCCTCAATACTATTGTATTAGAAGGAACTGCGCTCGCTGATCTCATGTGATTTATCAATATGTTTCTCATAAATGTTGTTTTGCTTATTTGCTCACTAATTTATTATAGATATCATCAGTGTCAGGTGCCATAATGAGTTTCTTTATATAGCTTTCCTCTTTGAGCCCCAACATCAGCCGCGAAAGCAGCCTGATATATTTTCTATCTTCAACCGCATTGGTGACGATCATAAACACAAGGTGAACCGGCTTTTTGTCTATTGCATTCCAATCCAAACCCTCTTCAATTCGCGCAATAGAGATTATACTCTGTTTAATATTTGCAATTCTCGCATGAGGAATGGCGACTCCGTTGCCGATGCCCGTGCTCGTTTCCTTCTCACGAGCGAAAACGGCAGCCTTTATAGATTCGGCATGGTCTTCGTCCATATCTTTATTTATATTGTCTATCAAAGCTTTAATTACTTGTTCTTTAGTGGTTTTCACAAAACTAAGCACCCGGTTTGGGGACATATAGGAGCTAAGGTCAAAATTATCTGTCATAACACTTCCTCACAGTATCGAGAATTATAACCAGTATTCTGATTTATGCCCTTTTGTCAAGGCAAAACAAGTGATTTATGATATTATGCTCGATTAATTGAATATGATTTTCATCTTGATCTACTTGTGCTCTGTAAAAGAGCCACATTTTCCTTAAGAATTTCACCATGATTTTTCATCTCTTTCAAGCGCCTTCCTTATATGGTTCTGGTCATGATATGGTCATGAT
>DIQS01000064.1:75306-77782 GCA_002427325.1 Cloacimonetes bacterium UBA5456
CTTCCTTACTGGGTTCTGGTCATGATATGGTCATGATGTGGTCATCACCATGAGCATATCATGACCATACGATAAGCTGAACCCAATAAGTAAGACACAGCAATGCAAGGTGTTATGAGTAGATTATGGAGTGAGCCTATGCTCTACTTTCTTGAGAATTCAAAAACGTCGAAGTCGTAACCAATAGAAAACATGGTGTTTATCTTTTTATTATCATTGAATGCTATATAAGCTCTGAGCGGTAAATAGTCCGAACGGAATCCAATTCCGGCGAAATAGCAATATTCGTCAAACATATTACCATTAAAAAGATGATCGCTTCCTTTTTTCAAAGCTTGAGCACCAATATCAATAAAAAGTTTGGAATGGACATTTGTGCTCAAAGAAAGAGTTGAAATAAGATAGTGGGGCGAGCTGATGGCATATCGTGAGTAACCCCGAAAGCCATCTATACCGCCTATCGGATAGGGGTCAAATTGATCAGAATTAACAGAGTCTAAATATGTGCCCAATGAAACCCCAAGATGGGTGCTAATGTTCTTAGTAAGCGGGATATAGGCGTCAGCGCTTCCGCGGAAACTGCTATAAATATAGTCCGAAACAGAAGTCGCACGCGCAAAGTTTAGCTTGCCGATACTCCTCAATCCGCGCTTAGGAAAAACAAAATCGTCTATACTTTCATGATAAGCTTTAAGCCCTACGCCAGTCACGATAAAATGTTGAGGTAGCAGATAATTCTCGGATATATCGTGATATAGCCCTGTGTCTGAACTATATAAAAAAAGCTCCATAATAGCGTGGTGCTTTGTGAATAAACCCAGCCCAGCGGTTCCCCCATATTCAAGCGATTTGACAGACTCGGTTTTGATATAATCTTCGTTATAGACGTTCAAGAGCTTTTCATTCACATAGGCAAAAATGCGGTAATAGACACCCCAAAGCTCTCCGAAGTTCTTGACATAATCAACATTAAGCTCGTTTCTTCCGCCCACACCAAGTTGCAAGAGAAACTTCGAGTTCTTGAATAATTCGTTATTTGACATGAGGATCAAACTCACTGTGAGCTTGTCTTGCTCGTTATAAGAATTACTCAGCACCATGCGTCTATTCTTCTTTTCTTGAACGTGGATATTTAGGAGATAAGAGCCCTCATCAGCGGAAATAAGCTCGGGATAGACCACATGGAAATAGTCAGAGTTCCATAGTCTTTTTGAGGCTGCAATGATGTCCGCAACGCTATATTCTTTATCGAGTTGCAAGCCCAAATATTCACGCACTTTAGCAGGACTGATGCTTTCGTTGTTTATCACCTGAATCCGGCTGATATGATATTTATCTATCATTTGTAACTGTCTGATTTCTTTTGAGCTTGCAGTGCTGTGATATTCAGAGACAGCATGTCTGATCATATCGATGTTTTTTCTGGCATAAGCTTCGCCGATTGCGATGATTTCTTTGATGTTTTTGAACTCTGTGGATGAGATATCCCCCAAGTCCGGCTCGAGCAAAAGATCACAAAAATCTATGTTTTCTGTCAAGTTGCGCGTCATGCCGATGTTAATCGTCTGATCCAATATATCAACAATACTCTTTAATTCATCGACGGATTTCAAAGATGAATTCACTTTACTTCCGATGATGAAATCTGCGCCCATTTCCTGCAATGCCTCGATAGGCAAGTTCTGGCTGATGCCTCCGTCAATATATGTGTCGTCACCAATCTTAAAAGGAATAAGTATGCTGGGAACCGAGATCGAGGCACGAACAGCTTGCATCAGAGAACCTTTTGAAAAGTGTCGAGCCTCGCCTGTTTCGATGTTTGTGGCAACAGCCCGGAAAGGAATGGGGAAACAATCGAAATCTTGCTCTTGGGCCGCTAATGAGAAGATTTCAAAGAGCTTGAGATTGATGCCGTTAACCCGCATTACACTGCTTGGTATTATTGGCTTAAAACCTTCTTCAAGTTCAAATTCTAAGCTTCCAACCGGTGTCCAACGCTTTTGACCGATATATAGATCATTGCGTGGCAGATTTTCAGCGGAAAGAATGCTCCAATCGAGATCAATAACGAGATTTTCAATTTCTACAGCGTTATAACCCAGTGAATATAATGCGCCAACAACAGCGCCCAGACTGGTTCCGGCGATATAATCCGGGCGCAAATCTTCTTCTTCTAAAACCTTAAGTATGCCGATGTGTGCAAATCCGCGCGCACCTCCGCCTGAGAGAGCATATCCAAGCCCTTGTGCAAAGATTGGACAAATTAGTAAGCTGATTAAAAGAATCAGCAAAAGTCTTTTCATTTTCAGAACTCGCCAGGATCGTCCGCCGCCTCTACTTCTTCATCAACTTGCTCAAATTCTGCATTCTCGACTCTTTCTGTGACATATTCCAAGGTGCCAAACACGCAGGAAGATTCGATCTTGATTGCTTTAACACCTTCTTTTGCAATGTTTGTTACATTGCGTGTAGAGGT
>DIQS01000004.1:0-244 GCA_002427325.1 Cloacimonetes bacterium UBA5456
GCATCCTCTTCCGGAGCGCCCATCTTGCCCCTTTGCGTTAGATACAAAAGATTGGACGGCAAAGAGATAGATGAGAGCAACCGCGATAGCTTGTATTGGTATGGCGATATGACTTTTTTGCCGCATTTCCTGGGGCTTATCGGCAAATCAATCGAGGTTGAAGTTACGTTTTTAGAACCTATTTTCGATACGGCAGACAAGAAAAGATCCGATCTTTCGGATATGACACACCAACAAATCAAAG
>DIQS01000004.1:403-625 GCA_002427325.1 Cloacimonetes bacterium UBA5456
TGACACACCAACAAATCAAAGAGTGTTTCCATCAAGCCTGAAAATAGTATTTGACATTATTTCAAGCGTATTTTTGATGATAAGATAAACTAAAGCAAATAAGGAGTAACAGTGTCCGACAAAGAAAAGAAACGCCTTAATCTCGGAAAAACAAACTTCGCGATCCTGATCCTTGCCCTAATATTACTCGTATTAGGCTATATCATTATGGCTCAAAACGAG
>DIQS01000004.1:790-3273 GCA_002427325.1 Cloacimonetes bacterium UBA5456
CTGGCTCAAAACGAGATCACCGTCTCCCCCATTATACTCGCAATTGCGTATGCGATAATCATTCCTTTTGGATTGCTTTATAAACCCAAAAACAAAGATTGATGGATATCCTAACTCCAGAACAAATTGCCCGACTAAATAGGCTTCAACTCTTTGCTAAACAAACCGTTGAGGGCTTTCTCACGGGGCTACATAAGTCCCCCTATCACGGCTTTTCTGTGGAATTTGCAGACCATCGACAATACAATCCCGGCGATCCCTTAAAGAACATTGATTGGCGCATTGTTGCTCGCACGGGACGCTATTACGTCAAACGCTATGAAGAAGAGACAAACCTTAATTGCTACATTCTCTTAGATCACAGCGCCTCCATGGACTATGGCAGTGAAGACGACACCAAGCTGGACTTTGCCAAGAAACTGGCAGCATCCCTGACCTGGTTGATGATAAATCAAAAAGACGCCGTGGGACTCTATACATTCGACGATGAAATCACCTTCTCCATGCCTCCAAAAGCCTTGCGTAGTTACAGTGCTGAGATATTCGGCAGGCTAATCCGCCTCGAAGCCGGCAAGAAAACAAACCTCGCAAAACCGCTTGAGAAGATAAGCGAACGCATCAAAAAGCGCAGCCTCATTGTCATCATCAGCGATCTATTAGACGAGGATGAAAACATCATTCGCGCTTTCAAACACTTTCGCAATAAGGGACATGAGCTCTTGGTCTTCCATCTCTACGACAAAAGCGAGGAGCAATTTGACTTCAAACGTGAAAGTGAATTCATCGACAGCGAGACCTCCGAAAAGCTCATCATCAACCCTTGGCAGATCAAGGCGGAATATCAAAAGAACTTTCAAGCCTTTTTTGCCAATCTGAAAGAGCAAGCCCATCAAATGCAGGTGGAATACAGCCCCATTTCCACCAATGATACCATTGAAGACATGATGCTCAGATATCTGAGTAAAAGGAAAAAAGGACTATAAATGAAGTTGCTTTCACGTGAAACAATCGCCCAAGAAGTTTGCAAGGCCATTTGCGAGATCAGCCTTAATTGCGATGAAGATGTTAAAGAACTCATCAAACAGACACTCAGTGAAGAAAAGTCACCCATTGTGCGCGATGCACTGAAAAGCTTTGTTGAGAATCATGAGCTCTCACCCACCTCAAAGGTGCCTCTTTGCCAAGATACGGGAACAACCGTGCTCTTTGCCGAGCTTGGAAATGCCGTTCAGATCAGCGATGCAACGCTGTTTGAGGCTATTCAAGATGGCGTTATAGCAGCTCAAAAGAGGCTCCCTATGCGAGCAAGTATGTATAAAGACCCTCTTTTTAATCGCGAGAATAGCACTAATAACAGTCCTCCGATCTTGCATATTGAGCACACTCTTGGCGACTCTCTGATCTTGCACATTGCCCAAAAAGGCGGTGGTGCAGAAAACAAGAGCTTCATGAAGATGTTCACCCCTTCCACTACCCCTGAAGACATTATTGAATATGTTGTTGATGGGGTAGTAAGCTCAGGAAGCCAGCCCTGTCCACCCTTGGTCATCGGCATAGGCATAGGCGGCAATTTCGAACAAGCTCCGCTGCTTGCTAAACGTGCACTACTATGTAAACTTGCCCTCCCCCACCCTCTCCCCCAATATGCTCTGATGGAAGCTAAGATATTGGAAGGTATAAACAAACGGGGTTGCGGAATCCAGGGCTTAGGCGGTAGCCTTACTGCGATGGCTGTGCATATAAATACTGCACCATGTCACATCGCCTCCCTTCCCGTTGCCGTAAATATCGACTGCCATGCCCACCGACATTGCACTTTGAGGTTCTAAATGAAAACACATAAAATCAATCTTCCGATTTGCACCCAAGAGATTGCTGAGATAAAACCCGGGGACAAAGTCCTGCTCAGTGGAGAGCTTTTCACCGCCCGCGATGCAGCTCATAAAAGAATGATCGAGATATTAGACAGCGGCGCAGAGCTCCCCTTTGACCTGAGTAAAACAGCAATCTTCTACTGCGGCCCTTCCCCAAAAGCAGAAGGAAACATCTGCGGTGCCGTTGGACCCACCACCAGTTCACGGATGGATGCCTACACCCCAAGACTCTTGCAAGCCGGCTTAAGAGTAATGATCGGCAAAGGTGACAGAGCCGAGCATGTAATGAAAGCAATCACCGATCATAGAGCGATCTACCTCTCTGCCATTGGAGGCATATCCGCAGTTCTGAATTCCTGCATTGTTTCATGTGAAACTTTTCTCTGGGAAGAACTCGGTGCCGAGGCTGTTCACAAGCTCGTCGTGAAAGACTTTCCTTGTTATTTGATATAAGACCCACTGCCTCTTCACTAAATAAACTATATGCCTATGCTATCTATTTGATATATAAACTATTAACTCCACTTTAAGTCCCTTTTCCATCCCACTTCTCCTCTTGCTCTTCACCATGCCTTTCCTATAGGGTTCTGGTCATGATATGGTCATGAT
>DIQS01000004.1:3451-4902 GCA_002427325.1 Cloacimonetes bacterium UBA5456
GTCATGATATGGTCATGAGCATGACCACATCATAAGCGCAGCATAGGCTGAACCCAGTAAGGAAGCATTGGAGATAAAACAAGATAACCCCGAGTCCAATGTTTTTGAACTCGGGGTTTCAATATACGTACCTTGCTTCTATCTCAAACCTTGAGGCTTTCTTTATAGGCTCGGTATTTCTCTCTCAACTCATCATCTGAGCAAGCCAAGATTTGGATAGCGAGATAGGCGGCATTCTTTGCACCATTGATCGCCACGCAAGCAACGGGCACACCAGGAGGCATCTGTGCGATGGAATACAGCGCATCCACCCCATTTAATGCACCGGAAGCGATGGGAACGCCGATCACGGGGAGCGTAGTATGTGCGGCAACAACTCCTGGGAGATGAGCAGCGAGTCCTGCGCAAGCGATGATGACCTTCACTCCATCTTGTTCGGCTTCGAGGGCGAGCTTTGTCGTCTTTTCTGGATTTCTGTGCGCCGAGCTGATGAAAAGCTCATTTTCCACGCCAAAGTCGCCTAAAATCTCTTCAATGACTTTGCAGGTTTCAAGATCGCTTTTACTGCCGAGGATAATACGAACTTTTGCCATTAGTCTTTATCTTCCATGGATTCGGTAAGCGCGCTATGGATTTCATCTTCAGTTTGAGCCGAGATAAGCTTTTCCAAGACGCCGGGCTTAGCAATCAATTTGGAGATATAGGACAAGGAAAACAGGTGCTGTTTATCATTGTGTAAGAGCAACATAAAGAAGATATTGACGGGCTGATTGTCCGGCGCATCAAAATCCACTCCCTCATCGCTGCGTCCAAATAGAATTGTGGGAACTTTGATCTTTGAAGGATGCAAATGGCGAGGATGCAAGAGCGCAACCCCGTTGCCGATGGCGGTTGAGATCAGCTCTTCACGAGCGACAACGACCTCATAGAGCCAGCGTGCATCGCGCACAAGTTTGAGTTCTTTTGCCTTTTCGCTGAGGATGCGGATGGCGTCATATTTGTTTTCTGCATGGAAATCAAGAAAGACGTTTTCATCGCGCATATACTCTTCGAAGTGGCATATAACTCTTTTCAGCGCAAGCATTTTCTCATCTACTTCGTTGAGGTTATCCAGCCATTCATTCATGGAATCTTCATCAACTCTCAGGTTTTTTCCCACGAGTTTGGTTTCAAAAATCTTGCTATTGATCATCTCTTGGACCACTCTGTCCGAGACTTTCAATCTCTTAGCAGTTTCGGCTATCGAAATATATTTCTTAGCCATCGTTTACCTCCTCAGTAACGCAAATAATGTTGTTTTCAATCTTAAAAATAATGTTTAACTTGACAAAGATGCAAGTATTTTTTGCATATAGCAATATGGTCAAGAAATATATTTTGTTCGCGCTGATTTTTAGCCTTTTCGGCGGCTGTTATTACTCGGTTTATTCAAATGCTTATCCGCATTTAAA
>DIQS01000004.1:5054-5352 GCA_002427325.1 Cloacimonetes bacterium UBA5456
TTCAAATGCTTATCCGCATTTAAAGACGATTCGGATGGATACTTTTGAAAATCGAAGTGCCGAGTTTGCCTTAGAAGACAAGGCTTTAGCTGACATCAGCCTCGCCATCCGCAACGATGGCAGATTGAAAGTTGTGACTGCAAATCCTGATTGTGTGATCGAAGGAAAAATAATTTCTTTTGAGGAAAAAATCTACAGCTACAACAGCGCAAATCAGGTTCAAGATTATCAAATATCCATCGTTTTTGATATAATTTTTACGGATTTGAGTCAAAACGAGGATATTTATAAAAATAGC
>DIQS01000004.1:5655-6077 GCA_002427325.1 Cloacimonetes bacterium UBA5456
TGGTAATATAAAGAAATGAGACTAAATAAGTATTTGGCAAAATGCGGACTGGGCAGCAGACGCAAGGTGGAAGAGCTCATCCTGGATGGTGTGATCATCATCAACGGCGAAAAATGCCGCGATCTGGCTTACACCGTAGATGTTGAAAACGACGAGATTCGCTATTTGGGCAAGAAACTCAAACTGCCGGAAAGTGATTTTTATCTGATCCTAAATAAGCCTTCCGGATATGTGGTATCTCAAAGCGATGAATTCAGCCGTAACACGGTCTATGACTTGCTTCCGGCGAACTTCAAGAGCCTCCCCTATGCCGGACGCCTCGACAAAGCCAGCGAAGGTTTGCTCTTGTTTTCCAGCGATGGCGAACTTATCCGCAGGCTCACGCATCCCTCTTTTAAGATCGAGAAGACTTATAAATTGAG
>DIQS01000004.1:6319-20050 GCA_002427325.1 Cloacimonetes bacterium UBA5456
AATCGAAGGCAGGATGAGTCTTCCGGCAAAAGTGTATGTGAAAAGCAAGAGCGATGACTCCATGGAGCTGCGCATCATCATCACCGAAGGACGCAAAAGACAGATACGCAATATGATCTCCGCCGTAGGCAGTTCGGTCAAAAACCTCAGACGTGTGCAATTTGGCACGATTAAGCTCGACGACCTGCCTGTAGGGCGTTGGCGTCCGCTCTTAGACGAAGAAGTTCGCGCGCTGTATAGGTCTGTAGAACTAAAACAAAATAAAAAGATTTAAGGAATAAACATGAAAATAGCCCTTATCGGACTTCCAAAAAGCGGGAAAACCACGATTTTTAATGCGCTGACAAAGTCAGAAATCGCTGTCGATAAATATCTCCCGCCGGCAGATGAGGAAAACATTGGTATTGTAACCGTTTATGACGAAAGAATAACGCGGCTCTGTGAGATTTATGAGCCCAAGAAAGTCGTGAATGCGATCATCGAATTCCACGACTTCCCCGGCATCTTTGGCAAGCAAGACGAGCATCCCGACCTTCGCCTTATGACAAACATCAAGAATTGCGAGGCTTTTGCCTTGATCTTGCGCGGCTTTCCCGATGCCGAACTTGATAGTCTGCATGGTAAAATGGACCCCGTGCGCAATCTCGAAAGCTTTATGGACGAGATGATTATCAACGATATGGTCTTGGTGGAAAAGAGGCTTGAAGGCATTGAATTGAGCTATAAACGCGGCGTGAAAACTGCAGCGATACAGATTGAAGAGAAGACCTTGAGGATGATCCTCGGCCATCTGCAGGAGAATAAGGCTATAAACAGTCTTGAGCTTGCTCCCGAAGAAAGACAGGCGATACGTGGCTTGCAGTTTTATTCCACAAAGCCGGTATTAGTATTATTGAACGTGAATGAAAACGATATCAACACGCCGAATGAGGCTCTGGAAAAGATCCGCTCAATGGGCTATCTTGCCGAGGCAATCGCCGGTTCTTTTGAGGCTGAACTCAGCTTGCTCGATGAAGATGAGGCAAAGCTTTTTATGGCGGACATCGGCATAGAAAACTCTATCACAGATAGGGTTAGCATGCTGTCCTACAATCTCATGGGCTTAATTTCTTTCTTTACGGCGGGTCCGAAAGAGCTTCACGTTTGGACACTGCGCAAAGGTAGCAATGCCGTGACTGCGGCAGGAAAGATTCACAGCGATCTGGCACGTGGCTTCATCCGGGCAGAATGCTTTAATTTCACCGATATCGACACTCATGGCACTGAAAAGGCGCTTCGTGAAAAGGGTCTTTTCCGCCTTGAAGGCAAGGATTATATCGTTCAAGATGGAGATATCTTAAACATTCGTTTCAACATCTAAAGGAGAGATACAGAAGGTGGCAAAAAAGAGCGTTAAACCTAAGAATAAGAAAAAGATCGATGCCAAAACAAAACAAGCCATTGCGAGGCGGAACAAACGCTTTGTTGCGGCTATTTTAACGATATTTGCGCTGCTTCTGATGATATCTTTGGCAAGCGGTGCTGATTCAATCGAAAATGACATGCAAGTGCTCCGAGACAGCGGCGGACTCTGGGATTGGTTTTCTGCTGCTAAGGGCGAAACCTATAATCCCATCGGCATCTTCGGTATAGTCTTCGGTTACATCAGCATTTGGCTCTTTGGCTTTTGGCTGGCTTTGGCGCTATCGCTCTTGCTCATCGTGGCTTCTTTCGACTTCTTCGTCAATCCTGAAAAGAGCTTGAACCTAAGCTGGTCGCCGTTATTAGCATTAGCACTATTGTTCTTTCAAAGCATCTTTACCAAGAATGTCGAGGGCTTTTCGCGCGGGATACTCCCCTTCGGGCTCTATCGCGCATTACACTTCATTTTCAAGGATATAGGCAGCATAATCATCCTGAGCACAGGTGCCGTCCTTTCCTTGATTCTCATCTTTGACTGGCGCAAGATCAAAGAAACTTTTATGCTCATGATTGAAAACATTCGGCGTAGCAAAGAGTTGCGCAGAAAGCTCAGTAATGAAAAACCACAAGTAACAATAAACGAAATGGAAGATGTGCCCTTGCCGCCTGAGGAAATGCGTCCCAATATCAAAGACCATCAGGACGCCGGCGCTATGCCGAAAGTAATCAAAACCGAGATGAAACAAAGCACTCCTGAACAAAAGCCCAAGTCTGTTGAAATCGAAGATGAAAAAGGCGAGATGCGAGAATATCAAATGCCGTCTATCGAAGCTTTCTTGGAGAGCCCCATCAAGCTCAGCGATCAAGATAGGAGCCAGATCGAAGAACAGATCATCAAGACAAGTGAGCTCTTGCAGGATAAATTTGCTGAGTTTAATATAGATGTTGAGGTCAAAAACGTCAATATCGGACCCATCATCACGCAATATGAATTGGAGCCGGCAGCGGGAGTGAAACTAAGTAAAATTGCCGCTCTTTCCGACGACTTGGCGCTTGCTATCAAGGCTAAATCAATCAGGATTCAAGCACCTATCCCGGGACGCGGGCTGGTGGGAATAGAGATTCCCAATCCCACGCGTGATATGATCTATCTCAGAGACCTCTTGCTCAGCGAAGATATGCGCAAACATAAGTCACGCCTTGCTTTCGGCCTCGGTAAAGACATCGCCGGCAAGCCTATTGTTGCAGACCTCGCGCGCATGCCTCACCTTCTCATCGCAGGTGCCACGGGCAGCGGTAAATCTGTGTGTATCAACACCATCCTGATGAGTCTGATCATGCGCACAACTCCTGATGAACTGCGCCTGATTCTCATCGATCCAAAGCGCGTGGAACTCACCGGATATGCCAATCTCCCCCACCTCATCGGCGAAGTGATCACCGATCCCGATAGCGCGCAAGAGACGATGTATTGGTGCGTTAAAGAGATGGAGCGGCGCCTGGCAACTTTTGAAGAAGCAAAAGTGCGCGATATCAGCTCTTATAACGAGAAATGCAAGACCGATGATGAGATGGAAAAAATGCCCTATATCGTGATTGTGATAGACGAATTTGCCGATCTCATCATGACCAGCGGCAAGGATATCGAGATGCCGATCACACGCTTGGCACAGATGGCAAGAGCTGTGGGCATGCACCTCATCCTCGCCACGCAAAGACCCTCCATCAAGGTCATCACAGGATTGATCAAAGCAAACTTCCCCGCACGCATCGCTTTTCAGGTTTCCACCCGTGTGGATAGTCGCGTTATCCTCGATAACATCGGCGCAGAAAAGCTTTTGGGCAGTGGAGATATGCTTTTCATCCCGCCGGGAAAAGGCGATGTTGAAAGAATTCATGGCGCATACGTCTCGGATAGTGAAATCACGCGCGTAAACGACTATCTTGCCATGCAACCAAAGCCTAAGCAAAGCTTTGAAATCAAAAGCGATGCAGGTTCTTTCGGCGGAGGCAGCTTCGATTGGGACGACGAGCTTTTCCCCGAAGCGGCACGCACAGTCGTGAGGTCAAACACCGCCTCGGTATCGATGTTGCAACGTCATTTCAAGATAGGTTATGCTCGCGCCGGAAGAATCGTCGATATGTTAGAAAGAGCGGGAATAGTGGGTCCTCATCTGGGCAGCAAGTCTCGCGATGTGATCGCAACGACCGAAGACCTCATCAATATCGGAGTTTTACATGAAGAAGATTAAACTCGTCTTGCTCATCCTGTTTGCCATGAGCTTGGGCGCAAACACCACTGAGCTCTATCAAAAGATGAACGCCCGCTATCAAAAAATCAACAGCTTTGAGGCGGATATCATCCAGACCAACCACTTCGCCGCTATGGATAAAAACATTGAATATAAAGGCAAGTTCTACTTCCAGAAAGATAGACTCCTGCTGAGTTATTCAAAGCCCATGCGCCAGAGACTCTACATCGCAAATGAAAAAGCAGAACTCTATGAGGAAAGCTCAAAAACCCTCTTCAAGAGCGCAATCCTACCGGAATTCAGCCAGATGAATCCCATCGATATCTTGCAAGAATATTGGGGCAAAAGTGATGTTAGCATCCTCTCAAAAGGTAAGAATACTACTAAAGTTCAACTAAAACCGCATAACGATAGACAATTTGCAAAGATCACGGCAGTTCTCGACGAGAGCGGACTTGCGCGGGAACTCTCTTATGACGACAAAAGCGGAAACACCGTGCACTACCGCTTTGAATCCATCAAGATCAATCGCGGTATCTCGCCGGATATCTGGAAGTTCAGCTATCCCAAGGATACGCGCATCATTGAAAGATAATACTTTGGAGAAAGAAAAATGATTGCTCTCATCATGGCCGGAGGCGCCGGCACAAGATTTTGGCCAAAGAGCCGCCAAGCCTATCCCAAACAATTTTTAAGCGTTTCAAAAGAACGTAGCATGATCCAACTCACGGTTGATAGACTCAGCCCGCTAATGGACATCAAAGACATCTATATCGTCACCGCAGCAAGCCAAGTATCGCTGATTCAGAGCCACTTGCCCAATCTGCCCAAGGAAAACATCATCATCGAGCCTTTTGGCATGAATACAGCGCCATGCATTGCGCTCAGCGTGTGGTATCTCAAAGACCGCTATCCTAAGGATACGCCGATGATTGTCCTGCCTGCAGACCACGATATCAAGGACGAAAAGGCATTTGTTGACGCCATGCGTTTTGCCTCCGAAAAGGCGAAGCTTGATGGGCTCATCACCTTTGGCATCGTGCCGGATTATCCCGCCACCGGATACGGCTATATCGAAGCAGGAGAAGAGCTTGAAGAAGGATTGAACTCCGTGTTGCGCTTCAAAGAAAAGCCTGATTTGGACACGGCGCAAGCCTTTTTGGATCAGGGCGGATTCTATTGGAACAGCGGCATGTTTTGCTGGCAGCTTTCCACCATCATGGACGCCTTTGAGACTCATCAGCCACAGCTTTATCAGAGCGTGGAAAAGATCGTCGCAAAGTGGCAACAAGACGGCTTTGACGCCGATATATCCGAGCTCTATAAAGAGATGCCGCGCACTCCCATCGACAAAGGAATCATGGAGAAAGCCGAGCGACGCTTTTGCATCCCGGTTGATCTCGGCTGGAGCGATGTAGGAAGCTGGAAGGCACTTTCTCAGCTCGCATCTAAAGACAAGGATCAAAACCACAGCAAGAACCAGATCATCGCGCTCGACGCCAAAAGCAACTATATCGACAGCGATAAACTCGTCGCCATCATCGGCTTGGAGGACATCTGTCTCATCGACACCGAAGATGCACTACTCATCTGCCCCAAAGAGCGCAGCGAGGATGTTCGCCACATCGTGGATATCATCAAAGAAAAAGGACTAAGCGAACTGTTATAAGCGATATAAGGAGGATGTTTTGACTATTAGAACCTTTGACTATCTCTATTATAAAACAAGAGGTTATAGCGATGCAGAGATCAGCGAGCTGACAAAAACAAAGCTCGAAGATATTGCCGAGATGGAAAGCTCCTGCATTGAGACCTTAAAGGAAATTGAAGCCTTGAAACCAAAGGCAAAGAACATCGGCGAAGACTTCGTCTATCTCACGCGCTATGTCTATGCAGGCAAAAGCGATCAACAGCTCGGTGAGACTCGCCCGGACGCCATTAAAGCACGCAGCGGCGAACTTCAACCTCTCCCTGCAGTAGGAACGCTCAAGTTCGACTCGAAGAGCTTCCAAAAGGTGGTGGCAGAACGCCGCACACATCGCAAATATAGCAGCGAGAAGCTCAGCATGGAAGAGCTTTCCTTCCTGCTTTGGTGCACGAGCTGGTCACGCGACTATCGCTCCAACGAGAAGTCGGAATTCACCTTCAGGAATGTTCCCTCCGCCGGCAGCCGCCATCCCTTAGAAACCTATCTCGAAATCCGCATGGTGGAAGGACTCAAACCCGGACTCTATTACTATCACCCCATCAAGCATTGCCTCATCCTCCTCGAGGAAGGGCAAGAGATTCATCAAAAGATCTATGAAGGCTGTCTCAGGCAGGAGATGATCGCACGCTCAGCGGTGAACTTCATCTTCAGCGCCGTGCCCTATCGAACCTCGTGGCGTTATGGTCAACGCGGCTATCGCTATCTCTATCTCGATGCTGGACACGTTGGTCAAAACCTGCAACTCGCCTGTGAAAACATCGACGCCGGATCATGCATGATAGGCGCCTATTTGGACGAAGCCATGAACGACGCCTTAGGCTTTGACGGCAAGGAAGAATTCGTGATATACATCGCATCAGTAGGCATAAAAGAAGCCTGATTGATGCTCTCATTTGAGGGGAATTTGCACTATTAAAGCGATTTCCCCTCTTTATTATCGTCAGCATTCTTACCCTTCTTCACAATAAATCACATTAAAACAAGCTTCATGAAGTCAACAACTTACCTCAAAGCTCGACTACATCTACATTCAAATATGTTATTTTTATCTTTACAAGAACCTCGCTTATATAAAGATGACCATAATATCTCAATATAATTGGATTGAGATACAATATATTTATTCGACAGGATGTGTTATTTTATCATTTGCTTAGGCATTTTCCCCGCACACAATTTTTGTATTTTAAATCAACAATGAAAATCTAAACAAGGAGAAAACATGAGAAAACACATGTTGTTGTTCTTGCTCATTATGGCAATGAGTTTTGGCTTTGCTGCCACCTACCAGATTGGTGATGGCACAGCAACCCAAAACAACGTGCCATGCTATGGTTATTATGACTATAGTGTGAGCAAAACCCTCTACACCGCAGCAGAGATTGCAGCGGCTGGCCTCGATAGCCCCGAAGGGTTAATAGGTATAGGCTATGACATATCAAACACACCAAATAACTATCTCCTGGAAGACCAATACATCTATATGCGTCACACTGATGCGACGGTATATGAAGATGCAAACATGATTTCCAGCGATGGTTTCACACTCGTCTATAGTGGCGATATTAACTTTAACGGTGGCGGATGGTTTTTTATAACCTTTGACGCTCCTTTCCCCTATGACGGATCCAGCGGCATTGAGATCCTCTGGGAAAACAGAAATGGTGATTATGCAACGGGTTACCCCAGCTACAGATCTACTGGAATGACCAATATGGCTGCTTATAAGAACCAAGATAACACTTTCCCGGAAGCTCCGATAGCCGGATCATGGTCAATGAGCCGTCCTAATATCACCTTGGCAAGCCCTCAAGTGACTCCACCCAATGCTGCAACGCTTGTTGCACCCGCAGATGGTGGACTCGTTGTCGCTGAAAGCGTCACCTTGCAGTGGGCTAACGGCGGTGGATTCCCCGCAGGCTACAAGCTCTATGTAGGAGCCTCTAATCCTCCAACTTTTGTTGAGGACCTTGGAGATGTAACATCCTACCTGCTTACAGACCTCGCTGAAGACACCACTTATTATTGGAAAGTCGTGCCCTACAACGATAATGGCGATCAGACAGACGTTCCCGTTTGGAGCTTTGACGCCAATCCTGCAGGTATGGTTATCGTTGGAGACGGAACCTTAACGCAACGCTATCCCTTTGGCCATCTCTGGGGTTTTGAGCGCTCTGCCTCTCTTTACACTTTAGATAGTATCGGTTCAGTCGGCGTTATTGAAAGCATCGGCTGGGATTGTGTAGCTCTCGGAACAGTGCCCGTTCCTTATAAAATCTATCTCGGCACAACTACTGAAACAGAGATGCAACTACAATCTTTCACTGATTTGATCGAGAACATGACTTTGGTTCATGAAGGAGAATATACCTTCTCCACTTCCGGTTGGAACACATTTGATCTCGACGAAGCCTTTACCTACGTCGGCGGAAACCTCATCGTTGCCGTGGAAACAAACTATGGCGGCGGCGGCGGATTATCCAGTGAAACCTTCAGATATACCGGTGGCAACACAAACAAACATATCTATTGGCAAGCGGACAACAATCCTCCTGTCACCACCGGAACCAGATCTGCAAACCTTCCTAATCTCATGCTGCAGCTCGGTGCACTTACCGGTGAGCCACAGCTTTCCGTGAGCCCCGCAAGCATCAACTTTGGCGAAGCTATCTTTGGTGCCACAATTGGCCCCAGAAACATCAGCCTTTCCAATATCGGTGCTGGAAGTCTCACTGTCAATGCAACTGATGTCAGCATCGTCGGCTCTCCTCAGTTCAGCTATGATGACAGCGTATTCCCGCTGGTAATTGGTTCTGCAGAAACGATGACAATTCCCGTGACACTCACCGGAACCATTGAAGGCCCTGCCGCAGCAACGATCACGATCAGCTATGCCGGCGAAGACTTTGATGTTGAACTCAGCGGCATTGTCTTGCCCGAAGGATTAGTTGTTATCGGTAATGGCACCACAAACGGCTATATGCCGGTAAACGCCTATTATGGCTATTCCTATGCTCAGATGCTCTACAAAGCTGATGAGATCATGACCCAAGATAGCCAGCTTGAAAAGATCGCTTTCCACTGGAACGGTGTAGGCGCAGCTCCGAACTCGAATGAGTGGACTGTTTATATAGGACACACCGACAAAACAGCCTTTGCAGACACCTCTGACTGGATTGAACTTGATGATCTTTCTTTGGTTTATGAAGGCACTCTCGATATCCCCGCTGAAAACATGTGGATTGAACTCGAGTTTGCAGCGCCCTTTGTTTATAATGGTGCGGACAACCTCGTCATTGCCGTTCTCGAATCAAAGCCAGGCTATGACTCAAGCTCATACTTCTTCTACAATACTGCCAGCACGGCAGGTCGTGCTCTTCGCTGTTCAAGTGATGGCACTGTTCCAAACCCCGCCACACCTCCCGCAGGAGCTCTTGCAGCCACATATCCTAATATTAAAATGTTCTTTGCTGATCTCCCTGAAGAGCCCGTCCTCGCAGTCATCCCGAACGTGGACGAATGGAACTTCGGTTCTAAAGCTGTCTTCAGCACAAGCACAAAAGAATTCACCATTGCCAACAACGGCGCAGGCGTACTCTCGGTTAACAACGTGACTGTCACCGGTGAGGGCTTTGCCTTGCAAGAAGCTTTTGAAGCCACAAACCTTGCATCCACCGAATCTTTTGTCATCACCGTGGTATATAATCCCGAAGAAGCCGGTGACTATGAAGGCTTGCTTGCAATCACTACCGGTCACGGCAGCCGTGAGATCGATCTCCTTGGCTCTTGCTATGATCCCATTATCACAGAGTTCCCCTTCTTCGAAGGTTTTGAAGTTGGAAACACTGAAGGATCAACGACGATCGCTCAGTGGGAACAGATCATCGGACCAAGCTATAACGACCAATACTGGACTGCAAATAGCACCCAAACAGGCTATAATCGCACACCCAGAACCGGTGATTGGAACATAACCCTCCGCTGGAACGGTGAATCCACAATAGTGCGCCCTGTCATGCTCGAAGCCGGTCAAGGCTATGGCCTCGAACTCTGGGCTCGTCAGGATGATAATAGTGGTGCTGTTGTTAAAGCAGTTCTTGGTAGAAACGAACAATTAACCGGAGACCTCATTCAAGTAATGGGACCCTCTAATGTTGTTTCCGGAGATTATCAGCAGTTCTACGGTGAGTTTATCGCTCCCGAAACCGGACTCTTTTATCTCGGAATCTATGGTAGTGCAAACTACACTCCTTGGTATCTCAGCCTCGACGACATCACCTTTGATCTCGCCGACGTGCAAGAAGAGCTTGTTCCTCCGAACAACCTCCAAGCATCAGTTGATGGCATGGATGTCTCGCTCACTTGGAACGCTCCCGGTGATGTGCCGATTGAACCCGCTGATCCTCAATGGATCACTTGGTGTGATGTTGAGACCTATTACGATGCCATTGGAACAAACGGTGAAATCGTGTTTGACGTCGCTCATCGCTATGATGCAAACGACCTCATACCCTTCCAAGACATGGTTCTCACCAAGATGAAATTCGTTCCTCAAGAAATAAGCTGCACCTACACCGCAAAGGTGTGGACCGGAACAAGTGCATTTGCACCCGGCGAGCTTATTTATAGCCAAGTTGTAAACGCTCCCGTAATCGGAGATTGGAACGAAGTCGTCTTCAATACCCCCGTCCCGATTCCCGCTACAGGCGAACTCTGGATTGGTTATGAAGCAGATACCCTTGGCGGACATCCTGCAGGTTGTGACGATGGTCCCCATGTTGCCGGAAAAGGTAATATGATTTATTTCGACGGCTTGTGGTTGCAGCTTACCGATCTTAGCGATGAGCTCACATATAACTGGTCAATCCAAGGTTATGTCGATAACGCTTCCGCTCCCGATCAAGCTATCGCTCTCAAACCCATTCAGGAAAAGAGCAGACCGCTTGTTCAAAATGCAAACTTTAGCAGAAAACACAGCTTAGTAACCAAACAAGTAGAGCCTGTCAGCCGTGAGCTGAACCGCTTCCTTAATGGTTATTACGTATATCGCGATGATAGCTTGATTGCAACGATCAACGATCCTGCAACGCTGGAATATCTCGATGCAGTCACTGCTGCCGGAGTATATTCCTACACAGTCACCGCAATCTATGATGGCGGCGAATCAGAACCCGCAGGCCCCGTGGAAGTAGAAGTAGAAGCACCCGCTGCTCCTGTCTTCGCAATCACGCCCACCAGCCATAACTTTGGCCAAGTGAACGTGGGCTCCACCCAGAGCCAGCAGTTCACCATCTCCAACGCAGGCGCAGGAACACTCACCATCAACGCTATCACCATTAGCGGTGCAATGATGAGCCTGGGCACCCTGCCTACTCTTCCTGTCAGCCTCACTGCAGGTCAGACCCTTGAATTCAACGCTAACTATACGCCCACAGCAGAAGGCGCACACACCGGAGCTATCACCATCACCGACAACCTCACCCGCATTGCCCACACCGTGGCACTCAGCGGAACAGGCGTCGATATGGGCGATCTCTATCCGCCCACAAACCTGCAAGCAAGCGTATCAGGAATGGACGTTACCCTCACATGGGAACCGCCTGTAACCGGCGAATGGATCACCTGGTGTATCCCCGAAGATATCGGTAACGGAATCGGCACAAACAGCGCAGCTACATTTGATGTCGCACACCGCTTTGATGCAAACGATCTCGCACCCTATCAAGGCAATGCCATCACCAGAGTGAGCTTTGTTCCCAACGAAGCTAACTGCGTATATACCGTGAAACTCTGGGCAGGAACCAGCGCTGCTGCTCCTTCCACAATGATTCACAGTCAAGTAGTCAGCTCTCCCGTAATCGGTGCTTGGAATGAAGTATTGCTCACCAGCCCCGTCACCATCCCTGCCACCGGCGAACTCTGGGTCGGCTTTGAAAGCAACACCCAAGCAGGATATCCTGCAGGTTGCGACAACGGTCCTGCCGTCAACGGTAAGGGTAATATGATCAATATGGGCGGCTGGGACACGCTTATAGACGTAGCCCCGACGCTTAACTATAACTGGTCGATCATGGCTTATGTGGACTATGAAGCACGCGCACTCGTGCATGCCGATCAGCCCGCAATTGCTGAGCCTGTAGTCAGTGTCAACAAGACCGCTACAACTCGCAATGTCGCTGAGCTTAGCGTGAACAACGACCTCACGGTTGCTTCTCACGAAATCCCCGGCGTTAACCGTGCTCGCACCGGATATAATCTCTATCGTGATAACGTTCTTGTCGGAACCGTGGCTGAAAACGAAGACTACATCTATGTAGATAGCGTCACAAGCTTCGGCACCTATGCTTACACTGTCACCGCCGTCTATGACGAAGGCGAATCCGCTCCTGAAGGACCGGTTGTAGTTACAGTTGCCGATCTTGAGCCTCCGACAGACCTGGGCTACAGCATCGCTCAAAATCACGTTACCTTGAACTGGGCTAATCCCACTCCTCCGCTTGAAGGCGAATGGATTTCCTGGTCTAATAACGATGATCTTGGTAACAGCATCGGAACCGGCGGCGCCACTTCCTTTGAAGTAGCACATCGCTATGCCGCAAGCGACCTCACCGATCATGTCGGCGGCCGCATTGCTAAAGTGATGATTGTCCCCGGTTATGAATTCTGCACCTACACCGTCAAGGTATGGACCGGCGGCAACGCCAGCAGCCCTGGTAACCTCATGGCTACTCAGGTTGTTGAGAACCCGCAAGTCGGTACTTGGAACTCCGTCATCCTCTACAACCCTGTTGAGATTCTTGCAGGTCAGGAACTGTGGATTGGCTACCATGTGAACACCCAGGGTGGACACCCTGCCGGTTGCGACAATGGCCCCATGGTTTCCGGCAAAGGCAACATGATGAACATGGGTGGTTGGACAACACTTGATGCCGTGGCAGCAAGCCTCACCTACAACTGGCAGATCCAAGGCCTCGTTGTCCAAACCAGAGATGGTAAGAACGTTGAAACCCCGATCTTGGTCGATAACCAGAGCACCGGCCCCATGAGCACGCTCAGCCTCGCTCAGGTATCTCCCAAGAAAGACCGTAATGTCGTCCTCGTAGGCTACAGAGTCTATAGAGATGGCGAATACATCGGCTCTGTCAACGATCCGGATATCACAACATTCACCCAGCGCTCCGTGCCTAACGGCGTGTATGTATATGGCGTCACCGGCGTATATAACACCGGCGAATCCAGCCCCGCAACCATCGAAGTGACAGTTAATCTCGAATTGGAAGAAGCAGTCTTTGAAGATAGCTTCGAAGAATATGCAGACTTTGCCACCGCCTTCGAGCCTTGGACTCTTAGAGACCAAGACGGAAGTGAAAGCTATGGCTTTACCGGAATCGAATTCCCCGGTAGCGGCTCAGCATTTGCCTATATGATCTTCAATCCTTCACAGACCGTGCCTCCGATTGTCGGACTCGATCCTTATGAAGGTGCCAAGATGGCAGCGTCCTTTGCCGCAGTCAATGGTCCAAACAACGACTACCTGATCACACCTCGTATCCAGTTGGGAACCAATAGCGCAATAAGATTCTTTGCACGTTCACACACTGCACAGTATGGTCTTGAGCGCTTCAAGGCTGCCGTATCGATCATGCCCAGCCCCGGTATCATGAGCGGATATAACTATGTCTCCGGCGACGAAGACGTTCTCGTTCCTGCAAACTGGACTGAGTATTACTACGATATCAGCAACTATGACAACCAGCAGGTTTACATAGCAGTACGTTGCGTATCTGACGATGCTTTCGTATTCTATGTGGATAACTTCTCAGTGCACACAGACCTCACTTCCAACGAAGATGAGTTCGCACCTGTTGCAGTTACCCAGCTTGCGGGCAACTATCCCAACCCCTTCAACCCTGAAACCACCATTTCCTACAGCATGAAGGAAGCAGGCTCTGTCAGCATCGACATCTATAACATCAAAGGCCAGTTGGTCAAACACTTGGTCAAAGGTGATATGGCAGCCGGCAACCACACGGTTGTTTGGAATGGAACAGATAATAATAACCGCGCTGTATCCTCAGGCGTTTACTTCTATAAGATGAACTCCGGTAACTACAGCTCGACCAAGAAAATGATCATGATGAAATAAATCATCACATAATCTAAAGAGAGAGGAGCTACGAAAGTGGCTCCTCTTTCGTATTTATCGAGAATTTAGTCGTCTTTTTCGAAAGAGCATATAAACTCTCTGATTACATAGCCTTATCCATGCCTTCCTTATTGGGTTCTGGTCATGATATGGTCATGATGTGGTCATGGGCATGAGCATATCATAAGCGGATGATAAGCTGATATCAGTAAGGAAGGCATAGG
>DIQS01000054.1 GCA_002427325.1 Cloacimonetes bacterium UBA5456
ATCATGAAATCGGCATATTTTTGATCATCCCTTGCGTGGCGCACGTGACTGCCGTGCATCAGCCTGAAGGGGCTTACAAGCATCTGCAGGACGGAGCTTTCTCGTCGGGCATGATCTATGGTAAGGTGCGTGAAATCATCAAGAGTGTGCAAAATAACCCGATTCCCATGGATACTTATCCCTTAGGGCTCGCCTGGGCGCTGTCCGGAGTTCAAGCCGATCTTGTGGATACCGATGACATCCGTGCGCTTTCCGTAAACGGCGTTGATAACGTCATGGACATCCTTTCCCGCGTGGAAGACCACTATCTCGACCAATATGACTATATCGTGCTCAGAAGCTGCACAAACGGCTGTGTAGGCGGTTGCTTGAATGTGGAAAATCCCTTCGTTGCCATGAGCCGGATCAAGAAGATGACTAAGGTCAACAAGGGTTCCAAGGTCGAGCTGCATGAACTTGAGGAATTGCACGCGGAAGGAGAATTCTCGGTGCCTCCTCTTGCGCCGCGTCCCATCATGGAATTGGATACAGACATAAAAAAAGCCATCAAAAAGATGAAGAAGATAAATGAGTTTTTGACCATGCTGCCCGGGCTGAATTGCAGTGCCTGTGGCAGTCCGAGCTGCTATGCCCTCGCAGAAGATATCGTGATGGGGCAGGCAACAATTGACGACTGCATCATACTCAGAAGACGCAGTCCGGATAGCGATCAAGACTAAAAAAGAGGTTGATATTATGTTGAAACTTTCTGAATTTATTGCCGCCATCGACGGTAGCAATCATACTCCGGCGCTGGACCCCGGGAATATCGAGATATCCGGAGCTTATGTGTGCGATATGCTCAGCGATGTGATGGGCTCTGCTCAGCCGGATCAGGTTTGGATCACGATCATGAAACACCTGAATGTCATCGCTGTGGCATCCATGGCAGGGATACCCGCTATTGTTTTCTCAAAGAATAATATCCCTGACGAAAACGTTTGTGATAAGGCCTTGGAAGAAGGGGTTTGCCTGATCAGCAGCAAATTGGACACCTTCACCTTGGCAGGAATGCTTTATAAACTCTTGAAGAAGTAAGAATTGTATCATGCGCAACTATCGCGCAGACTTGCATATTCATAGTGTGTTATCTCCCTGTGGAGGTTTGGAGATGTCTCCCCTTGCGGTGACGCAGCGGCTGAAAGAGCTTGGGATAGAGTGGTTTGCCATCACCGATCATAATAGCATGGCAAATTGTCCCGCTTTTGAAGCTCTGGCAAAAAAGAGCGGTCTCGCTTTCACTTGGGGCGTGGAAATCCAGACCATTGAAGAAATCCATCTATTGGCATATTTTGATGATTCTGACAAAGCAAGGGCTTTCGACGAGGAATTATATCGCTCACTTTTGCCGATAGATAACGATCCAGATTTCTTTGGAGATCAAGTTGTTGTTGACGAAAATGAAAATATTATTCGGATGGAAACAAGAGCCTTGATAAACTCATCAAGTTGGGAGCTTGATATGGCAGTAAACATGGTTCAAAGCTTTGATGGCTTTGCAATTCCAGCCCATGTGGATGCCGAGATAAATAGTATCATTTCCCAGCTTGGCTTCCTTCCGCCCTCGCCGGAGTTCCCAATATTGGGGATCACAGCGGGGCTGGATTTGGAAAGTTTTCTGGGCTCGAATCCCGGTCTCGCGGGCAAATCTTTTATGAGAGCCAGCGATGCGCACTATCTGAATGATCTTAGGCATGAAACTTGCATAATTAGAGTTTTGGACGCCTCGGTCTCGGAGCTGATTAAAGCGGCTCAAGAGCTCGAAGGCAGACTAATCATAGATTTAGGACAAAACGAATAATAGAGAAGGAGGAGTTATGGGATCCATAGCTCAAAACAAGAACAGGCTATACGATCGCCTGGCAGAAGTAATCGAAGAAAAGAAAGATCTGCGGAACCCGCTGATCGAAATCCTGCGCATTGCGCAAGAAATTTTTGGATACCTGCCCATCGAGGTGCAGGAATTTATCGCAGAAAAGATGAACATGCCCGCCAGCAAAATATATGGCGTGGTCACGTTCTACAACTTTTTCTCAATGACGCCACGTGGTAAATATACCCTCAACGTATGCACGGGAACGGCATGCTTCGTGAAAGGCGCGCCCCGCCTGATTCAGATGCTTTCCGATGAACTCGGCGTAGGTATGGGTGAAACCACAGAAGACGGTCTTTTCACCATGAGTGCCGTGAGATGCGTTGGTGCATGCTCGCTGGCGCCCGTGTTTGTCATCGGCGAGGATACCTTTGGTAGAATCGACACGGCAGACAAGGTCAAAGAGATCATTAAGCGATACGAGTAATTAGTCGTGCAGGACATTTCTTTACACCTCTTGGATATCATCGAAAACTCAGTTCGCGCTCAGGCGAAATGCGTAAAAGTGCGCGTTCTCCAGAATGTGGTGAAAAACCGCCTGCGCATCATAGTTGAAGATGATGGAACGGGGATGGATTCTCACACTTTGCAAAAAGCTCAGGACCCATTCTATACCTCCAAAGAAGAGCGAGTGAAGAAGGTCGGCTTGGGGATACCACTTTTCAAACAAAATGCAGAGCAGGTAGGCGGAGCTTTCAGGATGGCGAGCGAACCCGGATTTGGAACGGTTCTAACGGTTGACTTCCCCTTGGATCACATCGACAGGATGCCCTTGGGAAACCTCAAAGACACGCTTCTGAATTCAATCATTGGTCACCCTGATCTGGATTTCTTTATCCATCTGCTCTACCGCGACAAAGTCATGGAACTCTGCTTTCATTTCGACACTAAGGCTATTCGGGAAGAATTGGGCGATATACCGCTCACCTATCCCGATGTTATCGAATACATCGATCAATCTTTATATGAAGGAATACAAAAAACAAACATGGAGGATGTCTGATGAAAACACTCGCAGACCTAAAAAAGATCCGTGAAAAAGCCCAGGAAGACTTAAAGCTTCGTAGCGGCAACACACGCGTGAAAATCGTGGTGGGGATGGGAACATCCGGAATCGCGATGGGCGCACGTGAAGTAATGAAAACATTTTTGGAAGAGATTGCTACAAGGAATCTCACCGACGTATTGGTCACGCAGACCGGTGAAAAAGGGCTCTCGTCGATTGAGCCTGTGGTGGACGTCATAGAAGAAGGTAAAGATTCAATTACCTATGGAAATATGACTCCGGATAAAGTTAAAAAAGTAATAGCCGAACACATTGTCAATGGAAGAATTGTCTCCGACTATGTTGTCCAAACCGGCAACTAATTGGAGAGGAGGAAATAAATGTCATTAAAAAGAATTGACCTCTTGATTTGCTGTGGCTCCGGATGCGTCTCGGCAGGAGCACTGAAAATCAAGGAACGCTTTCACGAAGTGTTAGCAGAAAATAATATCACAAATGAAGTAAACATTATCGAAACCGGTTGCATGGGTCCTTGCGACTACGGCCCGGTTATGGTGATCTATCCTGAAGGAATCTTCTATCAAAAAGTTACACCTGAAGATGTGGAAGACATTGTAAAAGAACACTTCCTCAAAGGCAGACCTGTCACACGCCTCATGCTTCAGGATAAAGATAAAACAATTCAAATCCAGAAAGACGTGCCCTTCTATCACAAACAGATCAAAGTCGCACTCGAAAACTGCGGCTATATCAATCCTGATAGTTTGGAAGAATATATCGCAACCGGTGGCTATGAGGCTCTGGGCAGAGTTCTGCTCGAAATGACCCCTCAAGAAGCTATCAATATCATCAAAGAATCCGGATTGCGCGGACGCGGCGGCGGTGGCTTCCCCACTCACATCAAATGGCAGATGGTTCATGACAACACCCAAGAAAAGGTGAAATATATCATCTGTAACGGTGACGAGGGTGACCCCGGTGCATTCATGGACCGCTCTTTGCTCGAAGGCGATCCCCATCGCATCCTCGAAGGAATGATGATCGCTGCATATTGCATGGGCGCATCTGAAGGATTCTTCTATATCCGTGCCGAGTATCCCCTTGCCATCACCCGCATCAAGCAGGCGATCGAACAGGCAAAGGAACTGGGACTCATGGGACAAAACGTCTTTGGAACTGACTTCTGCTTTGACGCTGAAGTGAGAACCGGAGCCGGCGCATTCGTCTGTGGAGAAGAGATGGCTCTCATCAGCTCCATCGAAGGACAACGCGGCAATCCCACTCCCAAACCTCCTTATCCTGCCGTGCAAGGACTCTGGGGCAAGCCCACAGTTGTTAACAACGTTGAGACCTTGGGCAATATCCCCACCATCATCAGTCGCGGTGCAGAATGGTTCGCATCTATGGGAACCGAGAAATCAAAGGGTACGAAAGTCTTTGCTCTCACCGGCGACATCAGAAACACCGGACTCGTAGAAGTTCCCATGGGAATCACCCTGCGCGAACTCATCTTCGACGTCGGCGGTGGCATGATCGGCGATCACAAATTCAAAGCTGTTCAGCTCGGCGGGCCCTCAGGTGGTTGCCTCACGGCTGACCATCTCGACACCCCCGTGGACTATGAAAATCTTAAAGCTCGCGGTGCCATGATGGGTTCTGGCGGAATTATCGTCATGAACGAAGAAAAATGTATGGTAAACGTTGCAAAGTTCTTCATGGATTTCTGCGTCGAAGAATCCTGCGGAAAGTGTTCACCCTGCCGCATCGGACTCAAGCAGATGCTCGAAATCTTGGAACGCATCACTTCCGGAAAAGGCAAAGAAGGCGATATCGATGAGCTTCTCCGTCTCGGCGAATCCGTCAGCAAGCTTTCACTTTGCGGACTCGGACAGACCGCTCCCAACCCCGTGCTTTCCACCATTCGCTATTTCCGCGATGAATATGAGAGCCACATCAGGGATCAAAGTTGCAACAGCAAAGTCTGTCTGGATCTCATGCACTTCAATATCGACAAAGAAAGATGTATTGGTTGCTCGCTCTGCGCCCGTAAATGCCCCACAAACTGCATTAGCGGCTCACGCGAAGACAAATATACCATCCATCAAGTTGATTGCATAAAGTGCGGAAACTGCTTCGATGTATGCCCTGTGAAAGCAGTTGAAAAGATCCCCGGAATGCACCCCGAAATAGTTGAACGTCAAAAAGAAATGGCAAAAGCCGCTAAAAGGAATGACGATTAAACAAGACAGATAAGGGGAAAATATGTACAAAGAAATCTGCTCTAAATACGCCCCAACCAAGGACAACCTCATCTATATCCTGCATGAGATACAGGATGCAGAGCCGCAGCACTACATCTCGAAAGAGGCTGTGCTTGCCGTATCCGATTATCTCAAATTGCCGGAAAACCACATCTACGGCGTGATGACCTTCTATTCCATGTATTCCACAACTCCCAGAGGCAAACATATCATACGCCTCTGCGAATCACCGCCTTGCTACATCAAAGGAAGTGAAAACATCCTCAGAAAGCTGGGCATAATACTCGGAGTCGAGGTCGGAGAAACCACCAAAGACGGCATGTTCACCTTGGAACTATGTGCCTGTCTCGGCGTGTGTGGTAATGCGCCCGTTATGATGATCAACGAAGACGTCTATGGCGATCTCTCGGAAGAAAAAGTTGAAGAAATCATCGAAAGCATCAGAGGGAGGCAGTAATGAAATACTATCGCTCTCACATCTTGATAGGAATCAACGAAACTTCGATTGCTGCCGGCGTGCAAGGCTTTATCTTAGCACTAAGAAAAGAGCTCGGCAAGGTCGGTCTCAGCGATGAAATAAACCTTCTGGAAACAGGGCCTTTAGGTTTCTTTGGCAAAGGAATCTGCCTCACCGTTTACCCGGAGAATATCCACTATGAAAACGTGAAAATAGAAGATGTGCAGGAGCTCGTGGAAGAACACTTCCTCAAAGGGCGTCCTGTCCCCAGGCTCATCCTGGAAGCATCAAGCAAATTCCAACCCCAATTCAATTATAAAAAACGCATTGTTTTGCGCAATTCAGGACTCATCGACCCCGAGAGCATAGACGCCTACCTCGGTACCGGCGGCTATGAAGCTTGGGAAAAAGCACTCTTGAACATGCAGCCTCAGCAGATAGTGGAAGAAGTAAAAGCTTCCGGTCTCAGAGGTCGCGGCGGGGCAGGATTCCCCGTTGGACTCAAGTGGAGCTTCACCGCACCGCTTGAAGCAAAGCAAAAGTATGTCGTAGTAAACGCTGATGAAGGCGAACCCGGAACTTTTAAGGATCGCCTCATCATGGAAGGAGACCCACATCAACTCCTCGAAGGAACGATGATCTGTGCCCGCGCAATCGGCGCAACTAAGGCATATATCTACATCCGCGGGGAATATAAACTCTGCATCATGCGCCTGCAAAAAGCCATCGATCAATGCCGTGCCTATGGCATAATCGGCGAGAATATCTTCGACAGCGGCTTTGATCTGGATATCGAAATCAAGATCGGCGCCGGCGCTTATGTCTGCGGAGAAGAGACCGCACTCATCGAATCACTGGAAGGAAACCGCGGACATCCACGCTGGAAACCGCCCTTCCCCGGAGTGAAAGGATTGTGGCAAGCACCGACGGTGGTAAATAACGTCGAAACCCTTGCCAACGTGCCCTACATCATCGCCAATGGCGCAGATGAATTCAAGAAACACGGCACGCCTGAATGCAGCGGAACCAAGGTCTATACCATCCTTGGCGACGTCGCCTATCCCGGTCTCTGCGAAGTGGATATGGGAACGCCTCTGCGCACCATCATCAACGACTATGCCGGTGGCATGAAGAAAGGCTTTAAGTTCAAAGCCGCACTCGTTGGTGGCGCAGCCGGTGTGATTCTCTCCGACCGTCTTCTCGACGTGAATATGGACCTTGTGAGCTTGGACGAATATTCAGCCGTCTTAGGCTCCGGTGCCATCCTCGTCATGAACGAGCACCAAAGCATAGTTGACATACTTTGGAGCATCTTACGCTTCTTCCGTCACGAATCCTGCGGACAGTGTGCACCGTGTAAGAACGGAACGCAACTGCTCTATCGCCTGATCAACAAAATCAAGAAAGGTGAAGGAACCATGGACGACGTGGATATGATGATCACAGTCGCCGAAACAATGCAATATACTTCGTTCTGCGCGCTTGGACAATCTCCGATCATGGCAGTTCGCAGCGCTATCGAAAACTTCCGCGATGAATTTATCGCAATAACAAAAGAATAAAGAAAAGGAATAGAATTATGGTTAATAATGTCAACGTTTGGATTGATGGTAAAGAGTACGAAGTTCCCGAAAACATGACCATCATCGAAGCAGCCGACAAATACGGGATATACATTCCCAGACTCTGCTATCATCCCGACCTCCCGCCAACCGCTAATTGCGGCGTATGTGTGGTGGAACTCGAAGGAGCTCCTGTCCCAAAACGTGCATGCTGCACACCTGTCGCACAAGGCATGAAGGTTGTGACAAATAGTCTCAAACTGCGTTCATATCGCAAAACCTTGGTGGAAATGATCCTTTCCAACCACGAAGTTGTCTGCCCCACCTGCGTGGCAAACAACAAATGCGAATTGCAGACCTTGGCAAACAACATGGGCATCGATCCCTACGCTCTGCCTAATATTGTCTCTGAGAAAGAAGTTGACCTCAGCTCTTATTCAATCATCAGAGACCCCAAGAAGTGTATCTCTTGCGGCAGATGCATCACCGTCTGTAATGAAGTGCAGACCGTTTACGCACTCACCAACAGCGCACGTGGCATAGAAAGCGAAATCACCACCGCTTTTGGCCGCGGCATGGCTTTGAGCCCTTGCGTTAACTGCGGTCAGTGCACGGTTTATTGCCCCACCGGTGCTCTTCGCGAAAGAAGCGAAGTGGACGATGTGTGGGATGCTATCCTTGATCCTGACAAGCATGTCATCGTTCAAGAAGCACCCTCCATTCGCGTTTCTTTGGGCGAGGAATTCGGCTTGCCTTTGGGCACAGTCACCGCCAAGAAGATGTATGCAGCTCTGAGAAAGATCGGCTTCGACTCCGTCATGGACACGAACTTCACAGCAGACCTCACCATCATGGAAGAGGGAACCGAATGTGTTAATCGCCTCAAAGCCGGCGAAAAACGCCCTCTAATCACATCATGCTCACCCGGCTGGGTTAAATTCATGGAAACCTACTATCCCGACCTCGCGGATTGCGTTTCCACTGCAAAATCCCCCATGAGCATGTTTGGTGTGCTTTCCAAAACCTTCTATGCCGAAGAGCATAACATTGATCCTGCGAAGATTGTCTCCGTTGCGATCATGCCTTGCACGGCAAAGAAATTTGAAGCACGTCGCCCTGAACTTCGCGATAGCGGATATCAAGACACGGACTACGTTCTCACCACCCGTGAATTGCTCCGCATGATCAAAGAAGCCGGCATCGACTTTGCCAACATCGCTGAGGAAGAACCCGATGAAGGCATGAGCTTCTATTCCGGCGCAGGAACAATCTTCGGCGCAACCGGCGGTGTGATGGAAGCAGCAATCCGCTCAGCATATACCCTTGTCACCGGCGAAGAGCTGGAAAACATCGACATCTGCGCTGTTCGTGGATTCGAAGGCATCAAAGAAGCCACCATCAATATTCCCGGATTTGGCGACCTCAAAGTTGCTGTTGCCCACGGACTCGGCAATGCCCGCAAGGTCATGGACCGCGTTCGCGCCAGCCTCGCCGAAACCGGTGAATCACCCTGGCACTTCATCGAGATCATGGCATGCCCCGGCGGATGCGTTGGCGGCGGCGGTCAGCCCTATGGCAATGACATCGCTTCCCGTGCACGTCGCGGACTTGCCCTCTATGAAGAAGATTGCTCACTCCCCGTACGCAAATCTCACCATAACCCGGAAGTTCAACGCATCTATGAGAAATATCTCGGTGCACCGAACTCTCCGCTTGCACACAAGCTCTTGCATACCAACTATTTCAAACGCTCAATCAGCGATGGAAGCGTGGTATCAGAGGCTACCAAGAAACACTAAGGAGTGCTTACACTCTAAGGATACACGGAGCCGGACGAAATGGTCCGGCTCTTTTTTTCTCTCATCCCTGGGGTTTGGGGCGGTAACATCTTGTTGCCGCTACTTCACCTTTTGCCATTCTTTTCACATTTTTACCTTATAAATATCACTGGCATTACACAACTATACACTTATAAAAGAACTATCACGAGCGCAGCAAGCCATTCTCAATTCTCAATTGGCACGAAGTGCGCCCTACTTTCTATAGGGGGACAAAATCGAAAAACGGTGACAAAATGAGCAACTAATTTTTTGGTCAGTCGTGTAAGTGACTCAAAAATGAAGCCTGAAATAATCTTCAAATAAATATTAAGCATAACCATGTTATGTAAACCTGTTTAGTTTTGAGTGACTTAGCTTTTGGGTGCTTGCTTATGATATACGATTTAACGATTTAGCGATTTAGCGAGAGCTTCGCATTTTGCGGAGTGTATGGGCGGGGTGGAAATTGGGATGATAGAACACGGATTTAATAGATTAATACGGATCGATATTTGCTCATTATCATGGATACAACAATGCTGAGAACAGTATGGTTAGTGATCAGATTAATATTATTTGTTTATATCTTACGCAATAACGCCTTGTTTTTTGAGAAGCTTATATGCGTCTTTATAGGTATCGTCATTTCTTATTGTAACAAACAGAAAATAAACGGCTGGATGCGCATTCATATCAAAAAGACCACATTCAAATTCGCCGGTAATTGCATACAAAATTCTAATCTTATTCTTATATCTTCTAATGCCTTGCAAATTTCCTTTGAGAAAGGAGTGGGCAGTAGGGGCTTGACGAATGTATTCTTCTTTTGTGCTGATAAAATTAAAGGTATTTCGGTCTAATTTTTGTTTACTTTCATGATAGCAAGGCAAGTATTTCTTCTGGTATATATTCACTATCACTCTCCATTTCGTTTACTTTATCAATGAGCTGAAAGTATTCTTCTTTATTATCTAAAACAAGCTCTTCTATAAACAAGGGCTCACCGGGATCACTATACATCCAGGCTGGTAATTGATGGGATATCTCAGAAAGTTGATTGCCGGTATGATTATTTACTTTCGAGCAAATCTCATGGATGATGTCTTGAGCTGGCTGTGGAATATTTATTGCCGCCGATATCGGCTCATATTTATGTTGTGTATATGTAGTAGTTGCCCCGGGGATATCCATGTCGCAAATTTTCATTGTCCACAGGGTGCCTTCTCCTTCTTTTAATATGTCATCGAAATTTGCAGGTACAGGACCCCTCTGCAGGCGAACATAATAGCTGCCTGTTAAGCTTTCCTCCCATGTGCGATAATAACTTCGCTCAATGAAGAGGAAAATCTTTGCCAACTTGACTTTGCTGCAACTTCCCATCTCGGTCAGAATAGCATGAATAAGTTCTTGTGCGGTCATGGCTTTCTCCTCTTTTTTTCTCTATCGTCTTATGATACAATATATTCATAAGCTTATATCGTGTCAATATAAAATTTACATAGGCTGGTTTTAATGATTTTTATTGAAGCTTGAGAATCGTTTTTTAAAACATCATCGTCGCCAATAGAATAGACTTGCACTAAATGAAAAAGGTTCTTATGATGTTTAAGTCCCTTACCTCGTAAACACATAAAACAAAACCTTCTACTATCTATAGGGAGACAAAATCGAGAAACGGTGACAAAATGCCCAACTAATTTTTCAAGCACTTGCGTAACTGCCTCAAAAATGAAGCCTGAAATAATCTTCACATAAATATTAAGCATAACCATGTTATGTAAACCTGTTTAGTTTTGAGTGACTTAGGGGTTTGATGAAAGCTAAGTTAGCTACGAGCTAAGAGTTACGAGCTACGAGAGCTTCGCACAATGCGGGGTGAGTAGACGTGGTGTGTAAAGTATTTGTAACGCTGGCTTTAGCCGGCCGTTGTTCGGACTTTAGTCCGCGTCCAATGACGTGCGCAAGACGCACTCCTTCAAGAGAATAGAACACGGATTGAACGGATTCAACGGATTTGCACGGATGGAGTTTGGAACTGGTAGGAATATGCTGGGTTTGGGGCGATAACATCTTACTTGCTAACTGTAATCACTCCCTTCTTGCTCGCCGACGCAGGTTTCTCCGCATCCAGCCCATGTTCAGGATGGTATTTCCCATAAGGAAGCGCTTGTTGCATCGTCTTAATATTCGCCTTTCTTGTGTTCGGGAAATAATCTTCAGACATCGTTTTAACCGCTGATTCTAACACCGCAAACAATAAATTATCGCTGGAAGATTCGAGCGAGATTTCTATTGTCGTCTCATAATCCCAAATCGTTTCCATTGTGAGCGTGCTGACCAGGGCAAGCGATGATTCAACTGTCAGTGTTCCCTCAATCAGGAACCATTTTTTATCCCACTTATTAATTGTTGAATATAGCACCGCATCAGCCCCAAAATGTTTCTTTAGGTTTTCCAAAACTACAGGCGTGATTGTTTCGGTATCATACATCCCCTCGTCCCGCAGGATCGTGAACACGGCTTCAACCGGTAGGGGATAGTAGCCTGACAAAGCCAAAGCTTCTGCCAGAGAGCAGGCAAAATATTCCTTCGCATCCGCTGCACCGCTATTGTTGATCGGCGGCAAAACCAAGATGGACACTGGCTTTTCCGTGTACATATCAGGATAAACACTTTGTCTTGTATGAGAAGAAATTGCACATCCGCCGAGGGTGATCAGCAGCGCAAATAATAGCCATAACATTCGATTTTTCATTGCTTACTCCCCAGCTATATCTTGCCAAAATAGCGCATTAACATGAAGTTGATCAAAGCAGTTGATTCTTCAAAATTCTGCTTTTCTTTTTCGAAATACTCGCGAGCTTTCTCTTCTTGCTTTTCGCCCATTAAAATCATCGCGTAATCACAATATAGCCCGGGAGCCACTTTTCTACCCGCTTTTTCTTCTCTATCGAATAGATTTTCCAAGCTCTGTTTGTAGGCATCCAAGGACTTTTCATCCCCCAGTTTTACAGCTTTGTAATAGTTATGAGATGTGTTTCCATAATAATATAAGCCAGTCTGTTGTGCACAAGCTGTAAACAGGATAAATATCAATAGGATAGGAGCGTATTTCATGGCAGGCTCACTTCGACAATATTGCCAACTGTGATCATTACCTTTCTCTTGAGAATCTGTCTGTTTGCCTCATTGATCACCAAGTCGTAAGTCCCAGATTTCAAAGCTAATTTGTGCTCGGGAGTCACCGTCACGGGCTGATTATTTAGGGTGATAGTCTTGCCGGATAAATCACCATTGAACTGCAAATATCCCACATCTTCGATAACGGTGTTTTTCTGTGAATACTTTTGCACGCTACAAGAAGCTGCCACCATCAAAATTATCATGGCTATGATTAAAAAACGTAATTTCATTTTGCGCCTCACTTATCGCTGATATAAAGGTTTTCAATGTCCGATGGCGAGATTTCCCCACTAATCAGAGTCGCAAAGGACAGCTCGGTAAGTTCATTCCCCGGGATAAGTTGAACGACTCTTATTTTGCCGACCTGCGTTCCGGGGAGCTCAATCTCAATGCCGGTTTGGGGGTTTTTAACCATTTTCCCCTTTTCATAGACAAAGAATTCATCTCCGATCTTTATCCCTTGCAGAGCGCCTCCGGAAATGACGAATGTGTCATTGTCATAACTCAATATATATGATTTCCAGTCTTCATCACTCAGTTTATTGATGAGATTATTTATCACGGCACTGATTGCTGCATCGATAGCCTTGTCCCCAAGAGTGTCATCATATCCGCCCGTCGTTCCCATGCCGAAGGTTGTGCCAGTTTCAGAGCTTGATTCGCCGCTCCCTTCTTCTCCATAGATCACGACCCCTGTGCGCGTATCAACGATTCTGAGGTTGACCTTTGCATAAGCGGTTTGAGTTTTTGATCTGCCCACCAAACCAACATTTCCTTTTACATTGCGGCCAAATTCGGAGATCGAACCCAAAATCAGGTAGTCAGCAGGGATTTTTAAGCTTTGAACATTCGATAGTTGTTGTTCTTGATTTAAGTCTATCGTATCCTGTCTTTCGATGAGGAGAAACTTGTTTGACATTGCTAACTTGGAACTGAGGATGTCGTTAGCTGCGCGGGATAGTGCTACGCTGCTTTCCCCGCCTTCATTAAGAAAACTTGTGGCTGCCCGAGTATCGTTTGTAAATCGCCCAATCGCGACTTTTCGCTTCAATCCATAGTTATCGCTGCTCACGATTTGTGATTGTATAGGCTCGATATTCGTTGTTTGCGTTGGTTTTTCCGGCTGGAATCCTGCGCATCCGGCTAAGAATACTATGCTCGCACACAGTAATGCAAAACGAAATCTCATGATGAATCCTCCTGTCATGTTCCGTCTCTATCGGAATTGGAAATCGTAAATCCAATTCTTTGATTATGAAATGCTGTGAATATGTTCATAGCTCTCAATATTCATGCTACACACATTATTAACTACTCTGCGCATGATTGCCTAAGTCGATAAATAAGTCAAGCACTATGTTGAAGCAGACTTTGTTGCGTAAGGGAGATGTCCGATGATGGAAGGGATGCAGGACTCAACAAACCCTTACCCCAACCGCGACTGGGGCTGCAACACACCACTCTTACTTTAGCTGCGACTGGGGTGGCAACACACGCACCACTCTTACTTTAACCGCGCCCGGGGTGGAACATCTTGTTGCCACATGCTGGATTGTAAACGTCCTCGTTTACATCAAAAAGCCAAACAACATTCTCTTCTATCCCTTAGAAACTGGTAGGTTAACGCCCCCGTTAACCGAGAAAGCGCAGCTTTCTACACAAACTTACCCCAACCGCGCCCGGGGTGGAACATCTTGTTGCCACATGCTGGATTGTAAACGTCCTCGTTTACATCAAAAAGCTAAACAACGTTCTCTGCTACTCCATAGAAACTGGTAGGTTGACGTTCCCGTTAACCGAGAAAGCGCAGCTTTCTATACAAACCTTACCCCAACCGCGCCCGGGGTGGCAACATCTTGTTGCCACAAATATTCTTTCTTGGTGTGGAAACGTCTTCGTTGCCACGAGCGACAGCAAGAATATAAGTTGCTTGCGAGATAGAACAACGTTAACGAAATGATTTTCGTTAACGTTAGCTCCTTCAAATGTAATATATCTGAACACCGTTTGTTCTGATCTCAGCCCTCCACTTAATGCAAATTTTGCATCAACTGCAAGCGACGGCAAAATAAACAACAAAGTACACTACAACTTAGCTGCCATCATTCTCGCTGGACACAGGGTTAACAGCATTCCAAAAAACCATCTTGCCGACGTCGGTAAAATGGTTTTAACAAAGGCTCAACACATGATGTTTGCATCCTAATGGTGTCTAACACGGAAATGCAGATCTCCACAAAACACTCAAGTTTTGCAAATATAAATCAGAGATAACGCACAATTCAAGCGAAAAACATTGACAGAATATTACTAAAGCTAAGTCTTGTCAAATAAGGAAAATAAATGCAAAACATAAAAGGGTGATAGATTGAAGAAAGATTTAACAAACTCAGCTATAGATCGTAAAAACGTATTAAACAACCAATTTGCCTTGCAAGCCATACAGAATGAGATAAAGCTCAATGGTCTGCTTTTTGAAGGCAAGATTGTGTTTTCTAAAGAGCAGATTGCCAATTTCTTTGAAGTTAGCATCCGAACAATTGAAAATTATTTAGTAAGCTATAGCGAAGAGCTATTGCAGAACGGGTATGAGGTATTGAGAGGGAAACGGCTGCAAGAATTTAAGTTGCGTTTAAGAAATAATCATGTTACCGAAATCAATTTCGGTAACATGAAAACCTCTCAATTGGGTATATTTGACTTCCGCTCATTCTTGAATGTAGCAATGCTCCTGGTGGAAAGCGAAAGAGCAAGAATATTACGTGGCGAAATACTTGATATAGTGATAGATACTATCAATATGCGCACAGGCGGAGGCACTAAATATATCAACCAAAGAGACGAAGATTTCCTGCAATCATGGTTTAAGAGTGAGGATTATCGCAAAGAATTTACAGACGCTTTGAAGAATTATGTAGAAGGCGGTAAGTATAAATACTACTTTTATACAAACATGATTTACAGAAGCATCTTTAAAGAGAAGGCATCTGAATACAAGGATATTTTGAAGTTGAAAGCTCAAGACAGAATAAGAGATACCATGTATTCTGAGATATTAGACCTAATAGCCTCCTATGAATGCGGCTTTGCTGAAGTATTGCAGAAAGAGTCAGAGCGATTAAATCGCAAACTCTATTATAGTGAGGTGGATGAACTATTTCGTAGTTTTGAATCACAGAAATTGTATAAACCTCTCATCGAGAAAACCAGAAGGAAGATGGCAAGCAGGGATCTTGCATTCAGAGATGCACTACATCTTCAACTTAAAGAATATGTCACCGCTTTGGAAGCCGAGGAATTTGAAAGATTTTTGGGTGAAAAGAGCATGGAATTGGAGAACAGATTGACTGAGGCGCAAGACGTGATGAAAAGGCTGAAGGAAAGAAGCTAATGCAAATCATATACATAGAATTGGAGCAAGCCATCACAATTCATTCGCGCACAATCGATATTAGCGGAGGCGGAGATAAAGGGTCGTTGAATATAGGTCAGTTAGAAAGCGTATTAGAGCACATCAAAAATGATGATTACTATCCTGATTTTGAATCCAAACTTTGCCACTTGATCTGGGGAGCCTGCAAATTCCACTGTTTTCGTGACGGGAACAAGCGTATTGCTATTGCTTTAGGGGCTGATTTTTTGTTAAAAAACGGTTATATGTTCATTGTGTCTAAGTTCATTATTTATATGGAAAACATCGTCTATCACCTTGCCGCGGGCAGGATAGACAAAGACTTGTTGCACAGAATTATTTCTGCTTTATTACAAGGAAGCGAAGAAGATGAATCTCTCAAGTTAGAGATTTATAATGCAATTAAAGATGAATAGATTAGATATTGTTACACAGGAAAAGCAACTCCTAAATGAGGATTATCGCAAATCTGATACTCTAATTAATGCATTCTTACAAACTGGTAGGTTAACGTCCCCGTTAATCAAGAAAGCGCAGCATTCTACAACCCTTACCCCAAGCGCAAATCAAATATATCCAGATCTTTCACCCGATACTTAGTAGATTTGCCCACCTTAACCTTCTCCACATCATCTATATTCTTCAATAAAATCGACATTCTTTGATATGACATTTCAGTATCCAACGAAGCACATATCTCTTTCGCCGTAAGCATCTTTTCTGCAAGAAGTTCAACTATATTATCCGCCAGATCTTCCAGAATCTCCTTTTGCTCATTCGCTGCATTTTCGATTTCGTCAGAACTGAGCTGATTCCCATGCAAATCTACCGCCACGCCGCCCAGAGCGATTAGCTCATTATTGGCGCTTTCTTCCCCGAGATCAGTCTTGCGGATATAGATTGCGCGACACTTTCTTAGCCCATCTTGCACGCCTTCCCAAGTCCCGCCGGTATTTGAAGAATCAGCCACATAAATATTCTTTGCCAGTCCATATATGATCGGATTTCTTGCCATCGCTAAACCCACCGACCAGGGTGCATGTGGATGAAAGGCACTTAGCACGAGCAAGTCGCCTCTAACTATATGTTTATAATAGGTCTTAAAGCCTGATGCAAATGTCGTTATCCCTTGGGGGAGGACAATAATGCTTTGCCCGGTATATTGCATGGCAAAATCCAGCGCAGCCCGATCAATACCCTTGGCAAAGCCACTGACAACAACCTGATATTTCTCAGTCGCATGCTTAGCCACATTTTCGGTAAACTTCATCCCGTTGGCGCTGGCATTTCGTGAACCGACAATAGCAATTGAATCTTCCATTAGAAGTTGCTTGTTCCCTTTGACATACAAAAGCGGTGGGGAATAGCTCATTTTCAGGTTTTCTTTCATCGTGGGCGGATATTCTTCTGAAGTCAATGGGATCAATTCATAGCCTTGATGGAGCAGGCTTTCAGCCAAAAATGCATTATTCGGCACTTGTTCTTTTGCTTCACGAAGCGACAAGACTTGATTATCATCCAGCGAATAGTCTTCTCTCCAATCGTTTTCACTCAGCGAGAAAAAGCTCTCCAAATTAGCACCATTATCGATATAAATCTTCTTGATAAGATCATTGATCTTCGCGTTTGTCCATCTCTGCAGATGGGAAATCGTTATCCAATAAGCTGCGTGTTGCATGACAATATCCTTTCTGAATGTTAACCTGATTATAATTTATCGCTTCCAACTGTTTTTGCTAATACAATTGGCACTATGAGTTCGGCTCCATGTTCTGTCAAGAACTTTCCGATTTCTTTGATCGTTGCTCCGCTACCATAGATATCGTCAATCAATAATATCTTCTTGCCGTTAACGATCTGAGGGTCTTTCAAAGAAAACACATTTTCCACATTATCTCTTTTCAAATATTGATTGTGGAGCATCTTTTGAGCTGATGTTTTTCTGATTTTCACCAAATCATGAGATATGGGAATCCTCAAAGTATTAGAAACTCGTTCTGCTAAATTTCTTACCAAATCACCAGACACCGTGGGCGGGACATATAATATCAAGTCGAATTTCATTTTCCTAAAATTAGCATTAAAAGCCTTTAATAGTAGCTGGAGCAATGAGTTGGGAAAGTTCCCACCATTTTCATACTTGCATTTGTGGATCACATCCCCGACATTGGTAGCGCCATAATAGGATCCTGCGACTCCATTAATAATGTTTGATTTTTTTGATTCTACCGTCAATATCGGGAAATCTTCTTGGCGGAATTTTCTGAGTTCATTCTCCCAATGATCATTTGGTCTATAATAGTGTTTCGGGAGATTTGTGTTATCACAGTTTGTAAATTCTCTATCACTTGAGTCGCCTAAATGCTTGCATAGATATTCCATACGAGCGTTCGTCGTTTCAGCATAATCCATCATCGCATCCAATTCTTTTCGTTTTGCTTCTTTAACCTTTTCATAAAAGCTATGGTCAAAAGGCTCTGAATTAAGGATGAATTCATACTTCCTTCTATTCTCAAAATATACTTCGCGAATAATGTTTTGTTCCAACAGATCACCGCATATTACGCGAACTTGTGTTTGATTCATATTATTCTTCTTCATCAATTCAAGCTGACCTAAAAGATCATTTTGAATGGAATTGATGATTATTTGATACAAGTTTTTGGAAGGCTTCGCATTTTCAATGAAATATTCCGGCAGATCTCTATCTTCGGGATTATAAAGAAGGATTATTACCGTCGGTTTCCCGTCTCGACCTGCTCTACCAATTTCTTGATAATAATGCACGGGAGATTGAGGAAACTGAGTGTGGATGATAAATCTGATATCCGGCTTATCAATTCCCATGCCCAGAGCATTTGTGGATATAACACATTTCCAAGTGTTGTTGATCAGCCCCTCTTCAATCTCCACTCTATTCTCTGATTTTAACTTCCCACTATATGCCATTGACGGTATCTGTAAATGCTCAAACCATCTGTTGATCGTCTCTGTATCACTTATCGTGCCCGTGTATATAATGCCCGTTCCTTCGAGTCTTGGAACATTATGAGCAAGCCACATCAGTTTTTCATCATCTGACTCTACTTCAACAACATAAAGCTTGAAGTTGTCGCGCAATAGATTCCCTCTAATGATTGTCAATTCACCCGACATTTGGCTGGCAATATCCTCTTCAACCTGCTTTGTTGCAGTCGCAGTTGTCGCTAAGATCGGCAAATATTTTGGCAACTGTTGAACGAGGTTTATGATGCGCCTATATGAAGGACGGAAATCATGCCCCCACTGCGATATACAGTGAGCTTCATCGATTGCCACCATTGATATTTTCATGTTTTTGATCTCATCACGCCAAGTTGAGTTTTCTTGTCGTTCCGGCGCAATATATAGTATCTTCAACAGCCCTTGCTTTGCTTCTTCTATCGCTTGTAAGTTTTCCTCGATGCTCTGACCGCTATGGATGCTTTTTGCCGCAATCCCGAGCGCTTGAAGACTGCTAATTTGATCCCTCATCAAAGCGATGAGAGGTGAAAATACGATCGTAAGATGCTCAAAACATATTGCCGGAAACTGATAACAAAGTGATTTGCCAAACCCTGTTTTTTGGATGAGCAGTATTCTTTCCCCACGAAGTATCCGAGAAATAGCTTCCCATTGCTCATCATAGAAGCTATTTATTTTAAAGCGTTTACGCAGTATTTCTTCTGCTTCATGCCTTGTCATTTCGCCCATATTCTTTATCTCACAATTCTCAAAATTTCCATGTTTTCATAGCTGTCATCAAACATAATTAAGTAAGATATCTTGTCAAGGTTCAACAGTCCAATTGCTATAATAATTATCTTTCAAAGACTTTTATTCTAACATAAATAAAGCAATGAGTTGTGTGATTCCAACGACTGTAAAACCATCCACAAAAGATAACACTTGACTCAGAAATGCCTACGACAGACGATGGACTTAACAGTTAAACAGAATTTTAAAAGGTCTAATAACGAGGGACATCAAAAATCGCATGTCCTCAAAGAGTGCCAGAATAAAAGAGTTGGATTTGTCCAACATTTAAGCCGTAACATGTATGAACATAATAAATTGGATTAACAGGATATGCTGAGAAACCAGACAAAACAGTTTCAGTATGAAATACAGAACTATCAAGAAGACTGCGTAAACAACATTGTAAGTCTTTTTGAGAGATTGCGTCAAAAAGAGAGCTTTAGCAAGGTGTTTGAAGAGCACCACGATGATAACAGCTACAACTTTCCGGTTAAAGATACAAAAAACATCGACATCATGATGGAGACAGGAACCGGCAAGACATTTACATTCATCAAAAGCATTTTCGAGCTGAACAAAAACTTTGGCTACAAAAAGTTTATCATTCTTGTGCCCTCCGTGGCTATCCGCGAAGGCACGAAAACACATTTGCAGGACACCAAAGATTATTTCAAGGCATATTACGCAAACGAAAGAGAAAAAGAGATTGAGACATTTGTCTATGAAGGCGGCAACATTTCGGCTGTTAGCCAATATATCGGAACATCGCACTTGTCAGTTTTAATCATGACACCGAGTTCATTTAGCCACAAAGATAACATCCTCAATCGCCCCTTAGAAAGAGAGATCAATACTCCCGATTTATTCCTCATAAATCAAGACCCCTTAAATACATATTTGGAATGCCTCAAGCGACTCAATCCAATCGTGATAATGGACGAAGCCCACCGCTTTGAAGGGGACGCTTTTAAGAAATATTTTGAGGGATTTGATAATTATTATCTTCGTTTTGGTGCAACATTCCCGAAGAAGAAAAACAGTTTACTCTTATCCAATGTTGCCTATATTTTGGATAGCATATCTTCGTTTAGACAGAGTTTGGTTAAGAAGATTGTCGTTTACACCCAAGACATTGTAGATAATGCGGACACTCTCATCGGCATTGAACGGGAAGGAAGCAAAAACACAGCAATTGTAAATACCTTAGCAAATGGTGTGGTTTTCAGGCGAGTCTTAGGCGCAGGCTCAGTTTTCAATGGCAAAACTATAAAGAAGATCAATAAAGATAATCTCGTCTTAGCAGATGACACACTCGTAAAAGTTGATTACTCTCAGTGACTCATCCGACAGAGAGTAATCAACTTTTACGAGTG
>DIQS01000047.1:0-10473 GCA_002427325.1 Cloacimonetes bacterium UBA5456
ACACCTCACATTCTCCATTCTCAATTCTCAATTCTCAATTAATCTAAGTTCTCAATTTTCAATTCGCACACCGTGCTCCCTACTTTCTATAGGGGGACAAAATCGAAAAACGGTGACAAAATGAGCAACTATTTTTTCGTCGATTTCGTAAGTACCTCATAAATGAAGCCTGAAATAATTTGAAATAAATATTAGACTCAATTTCAATTATGGAAGCTTAGTTAGAAGATACCGGTCTGGGAACGTCCTCGTTGCCAGTGAAAACAGGGTTTTCAGTCTGTGAATGGAAAAGCAGATGGTGCTAATGTGCTACTTTTATTTCTCGGTTTGAGAGTTTAGCATTTGGCATCCATACTATCAAATTCCTGAACTCAAGGCTGTTTCTAAGTTACTGGATGCGCTGGAGCGCATGCGGCAACGGGGACGTTCCCGCACCAGCCTCCACAGCAGCCTCCACACGTGGAACTTACATGCGGCATTCTTTTTTTGGTAATTTTTGTGCCATAGGAAACATACTTGATTCTCCTCAATTTTTATTTACCCACCATAGTTGAAATTGAGCCGTAAGGAAGCAGTGGAAAAACAGCACAAAAAAAGAGGAGCTGCAAGCGCAACTCCTCTGATTTTTATCTAAGCTCCAAGTCTCAAATATAAAGCCCTTAGACCTCAGATCTTTGCTTTTCGTGTTTAGCTCTTCGCTAATCTATTCCATCAGCATCATCTTGCGGGTCTTTGTGTAGTCTCCGGCTTTGAGACGATAGAAATAGATTCCGCTGCTGAGCTTGTTTCCTCTATCATCTTTAGCGGTGAATACAACGTTGTATCTACCGGAAGCTTGCTGATCATTTACCAGTGTTCTCACCAGTTGACCTTTGAGGTTAAAGATATCCAGACGAACCTTGGCGGGGTCTTTAATATCATAACTGATGGTGGTTTCAGGATTGAATGGATTGGGATAGTTTGCACTTAGTGCTGTAACCTTGATCTCCACCACGTCCTCATTACTTGTGGGGGTCATGATGAAGTTCAGAGTAGTGTTTTCGTCCGGCATGACGGTCACATTTTCTTGGGTGATGCTGTCAAATTCGTCATGACTTGCCGTCACAGAATAGTTCCCTGCGGGCAATGTGATGTTATAGAATCCGGTTGCCGTGGCTGTCGTGCTATAATCTCCTGCGCTTACAGTTGCGCCTGCGATCGCTTGATTGTTGTCGCTTCTGCGCACGAAGCCGGAGATGGTGCCATTGATGATTTCTTTGGTGAGTGAATTTGAGAACACGGGCAGAGATACCACATCAGCGGTATAAATTGCCCGGATAGCCCAAGCATATTCACCTGTTGTTAGCGCGCTCCAACCAAGATCAATAAAGCCGGTCTCGGTGAGGGTTTCGTCGGTGAGCAGGGTCCAACTGTTTTCGTTTCCTTCCTGTCCGCTTCTGAGTCTCCAAACCTTATAGCCGGTAATAGCTCTGCTATGGTTTTCGGGAGCTTTTTCTCTTAGGGTGATATTGGTTTGTTCAATGGATTCACCGCGGAGGGTAGTTTCACTATTGCTGGCAGAGAGCGTGACTCCTTTTGTTCCGAAGACACTGAGCTGTTCACTGCGCACAAAGTTGCCGATATAGACGTTGTCGATGAACCAGTTATACCACAAACCAAACGCTTCAATGCCGTCATCAGCGTGCCAAGCGAGTTTGATCAATTGACCGCCAAATTGGCTGAGATCGATGGTGATTGGTGCGTCATAGTTGTTCAATCCGGCAGGCTGAGCTGCGCCGTCCCAGAGGATTTGCCAGCTTACTCCACCGTTGTTTGAAACTTTGACATAGTAGTGGTCTCCTCCGTCAGAGCCCATCTCAAGATAGGTGTCAAATCTCAGATATGCGTCGGGTGGGCAAGAGAAGCTGGGGCTAAAGAGCCATTCGTCTTGGTGGGCTTCTGTCCAGGCCACACCTGCTTGTTTCATGCCGTCAGTTGGGCTGATGCCATCAACGGTGCCAAAACTACACCATGTGGGGCTGATGCCATACATATTTGGGATGCCGTTGTTGGTGATGGTCTGAGACCAGTCTGTGGGCGGGAATGTAGCCGATTCAAAGCTTTCGGTGATCTCGACAGCATCGGGATCGGGAGCGTTCCAGCTTATGTTCACAGAGATAAGGTTTTGGCTGATCTCTGCTTCCACCTGAGTGGGGGCAAAGGCGAGCTCATTCATGGTGATCGTGCCCATGTTGTAATTGCTGTCACCAACCTCGATAGTGCCGGTCTGAGCGGAATATCCGGCTGCAGTAAGGTTATAATCATAGCTATGTCCAATATATACGTCGGAATCTATGATGAATTCACCTGCGGCATTGGATGTTGCTAAGTAGTTTGCATATCCGGCGAGGCTGAGGCTTGCACCTTCTATTCCCATGCCGGTATCGCTGGCGATGATTGTTCCAAGCACCGAGACTTTGGGTATTTCCAATAGGGTTATATCCATTTGAGTGGTGACGCCATCTTCAATGGTGATTTCTTCCGTCTGCGTAAGATAGCCATAACGTGAGGCACTGACTTGATAATCAAATGGCAATAGGTTGTTTATGTGGAACATGCCGTTTGCATCGGTGGTGCTGGAGAAGCGTTGAGCAACGTTGATTGATGCTCCGGAAATCGGTGCACCATTTATCCCGCGGACAATGCCTTCAATGTGTCCCACACCGCCGGGTCTGACCTCAAAGGTGATCTTTGGATGTTGACCACTAAGGGTTCCGCCGGTCATCGATGCGGGATTGAAGGAGCCGTAATCACTGGATATGTTTCTGCTACGCGTGAGTCCAATGCTCTGACATTTGAAGAAGTCGGATGAGCTGTAATTGTCGGTGTCCATTGGTCTTTGAACCATCATAACCAAGTTTGCATTATCCAAAAACATGAACTCTTCAGGGAAGGGAATGTCAATGGTGTTGATTCCTGAAGGGAAATCAACGTTTCCATTGAAGACGAGAGTCATATCGTTGGAGGAAATCCAGCCGAGGCTGAGATCATTGAGCGTGGTGCTGCCCAACCAGATTTTGATGGCTTTGTTGCTGAGATCGGAGGAGAAGTTGTTATATAGCTTGATTCCTGTGATCATCCCTACAAAGTCGTTCATCTCATCATTGCTAAAGATGGTCTGGAATAAGGAGGTCTTGCTATTGAAATCCAATGGGAGACGAGCGTTTTGAGAGCCGCTGCCTATATTTATGTCTTCCACGCCATTTCCGCTGAGAGCGATGCTATTGACATCACGGCTGATCTGGGTGTCTGTAGCTTTGCCGAGGGTAGGGCTATTGCTGCCGGTGATGAGATAGCGGTTGTTTTGATCGTCGGTAATTGTGAAAGTGGCTGAGACTTCGCCCAATTCCGAGGGTGTAAAGACGAGAGGTAGATTCAGGGTTTGATCTGTGCGCAAGGTGATGGGAAGGTTTGGCTGGGTGAGCATAAAGTCTTCGCTTCCGCTGTGGACGATGGATTGAATGACGAGTTCGCCGCCGCCCTTATTGGTGATCGTGAAGTTCTTGCGCTTGTTTCCGCCAAGCGTGACGTTGCCGAAGTTCCACACTGTTTCGTTGAGGGTAAATTCCGGTATTCCCACTACAACGAAGTCTTGAATAGTCTGTTGGTCTTCTGTGATCAAGATGGTGTGGCTCACGCTGGTATAACCGTTTTTGCTTGCCGTGACTGTCCTGTTTCCAACGGGAATAAAGGGGAAAGAATATGTCCCGTTTTGGTCTGTGGTAGTATAAAATAGGGTTTCTTCCACTTTGATGTGCATATTAGGAACGGGTTGACCGTTTTCTGTCACTGTTCCTGTGAGGCTGCCCATATCGTCTGTCATCATAAAGAAACGTGTGTTCGATCTCTTTAGACTCGTGGTTCCCGCAACACCCTCTTCTGCTATAGTAGTATCGCTTTGAAAGCGAAGCGAACTATTGAAGGTGGTGGTGCTATAATAGGTCATGGCGTTAAAGGAGAAGATGCCTGGCATTAAGTCTGTTACGATATCCACAACAACGTTGTTTTCGCCGTTCCATACAAAGGGTTGATCGAAAACATGGACGTTCCAGCCATTCTCGGGCATGTAGTTATCATGTTGATATACTTCGGTATAGACACCTGGTTCAAAGGCCGCGGCCAATGAGTTCAAGTGGGTGTGTTTCATTCTGATACGATAGTTTGGCATGGGTGAGCATAAGCTCATGTCTTGCACGTTGAAGGCAAGTGCAGCAATGATTCCGTTTTCACCACCTAAGGCAGTTATTTCAGAGGCAGTGTAAAGGTATTGTTGACGGAATGATTTGTAGAAAGTGCCATAGGGGGTAGGGTCTGAAATCTCGGTGTTTGCCGTGGTGTCTGAACCAAATTGCAGTGCTATCAATCCTTCTTCGATCACGCTGATGATGATGGAAGGTGTATAGTCGTTTGAGTCGTTAGTGTCTCCCGGCAAGATTACGAGTCCACGAATGGAGATAACCCCTATTTCGGTGGGAGTCCAGCTAAGAGTGACTTCAACTTCTTCATCCACAGCAATTGCAGGGCCTGTTACAGAGGCAAGCTCTGTGTTGTCTTGCAAGAGCTTAACTGTATAGCTTCCTGCTGCTTTGGATAGTGTTCCTGTGTTCTTGATGGTTACGGTATAGCTAACCTCAGAGTTCACGTTTGGAGTGGGGTTTCCGCTTACTTGCAAGGCAGAGAGTTCGTTGGGCTCCAAGCGAACAGTATTTGAGAGTCTGGGATTTGAAAGAACTTCGTTTGTATAGACCGTCTTTACTGCCCATTTATAGAAGCCATCAGGCTGGCTCAGCCAAGCTGTGTCTGAATAGTTAGTATCGGTAACGGTCGTGGGTGTGATCAGCTCCCAAGAGTTTTCGTTGAGTTCTTCTCCAGAATGCAAACGCCAAACTTTGTATCCGACTATGCCGCGAGAGGCTTCTGAATTGTCGCCACTTGCAGGGCGAGCAAAGCGAACCTCACGAGAGCTGAGGCTTGCACTGCTTTCTGCTTGCTTTGCAGCTTCGATCTCAGAAAGGCCGGCATAAGGGGTGGGAAGGCTGAGATCGCTCACTTCGGGCAAACTGAATTGTCTGGTTGTGCCGATCTCAAAATCGTCTATATACCAGCCGGCGTAGTTTACGACGGGACTGGCAAACATTTCAAAGCGAACTGTCACTTCATCCATGCCGTCGTAGGCAGAAAGATCAACGATGCGTTCTCTCCACTGTGTGTTTGCATAGTCCCAAGAAGGACCCCAAGCGGAATTGCCATTAACTGTTATCTGACAGAAGTCATTACCGCCAAAGACGTTTTCCCAGCTCATAAAACGAAGCACTGTATTTGAAAGACCTGATAAGTCGAAGGTTTTGCTCAAAAAGCTGTATCCGTCTGTGTTGTTATAGTTGGTATGGATCTTGGTGCCCCACATACCGGTTCCGGAATATGCTGTGGGCGGGGGAGCGACCAAGGCGCCTTCATAGTTATAGACAAAGTTTGCCACGTTATAGCTATTTGAATATTCCCAATCGCCTACACCCCCGAAGCTTGAGCTGGCTATCCAGCCTGCATCGTCATATTCAAAGTCATAATAGACTGCGCCAACGCCGTCGCTGGGAGGGCTCCAAACGAGGTTTACACTGGTCTCATTTTCGTCTATCTCGGCTAAGACATATCCGGGAATCATGGTGACTTCATTCAGGATGATGGTGCCCATATCATAATCAATATAGCTAATATTTATGTTTCCTGTCTTCAACTGATAACCATCTTTTGTGATGCTATAGTTGTAACTATTTCCGGTGAGCACGACCATGCTAAATTGACCCTGCGCGTCTGTAGTATCGCTAAATGTTTGCGATCCGCTGAGCGTTATTACGGCGTTTTCAAGCCCCAGGGTGATATCTTCGTTGCCGACAATAGTTCCGCTGACGGTGACGTTTGTGGCGGTCTGCATGCTGAAGTTTTGCACGCTTTGAACACCGTTGTTGATAGTTACGGGATGCGTCACATCTTCATAGCCCAATTTGTGAGCGGTAACTTGATAGTCTCCGGCATGCACCAAGGGGAAGGTGTAGATTCCGTCTGATCCGGTGTGTGTTACCCATTGGGTGTCGGCAATAGAGACCTGAACATCCTGTAAGGGTTGTCCGGCGGAGCTAACAGTTCCAGTGAGCGAGCCGATCTCTTCCACATCCATATAGAAGCGCATATTGCTTCTATTTGCGGATACTGTTCCGGTGGCATATCCGGCAGCATTAGTGGTGTTGTGTTGATAGCGCACGCAGCTATTGAAAGTCGTTGTGCTATAATAAACGGAAGCATTGCCACCGTTTGCAGGAGCCAAACCCGTCACGACATCCACGATGAGATTTGAGACGCCATCCCAATAAAATGGTTCAGAGAAAGAATGAACGTTCCAACCGTTGACGGGGATGAAGTTATCCTCCATGAAAACTTGAGTATAGTCGCCGGTTTCAAATGCAGCTACCAAAACTACTTGGTTTGTGTGTTTGAGTCTGATGCGATAGTTTGGCATGGCACCACATGAACCTATATCCAACACATTAAAAGCGATGGAGTTGATTTCTCCTTCTGCAGCTCCTTGTGCAATCAGTTCTTCGGCTTTGACGAGGAATTGTGAGCGGAAGTTCTTATAAGTGGTGCCATAAGGTGTGGGCACTCCTGTGAGAGCGTTTGCATTGGAACCTTCTCCAATCTGAGCCACAAAGGTTCCTGCCGGCATCACTTCCACATCTTTGAGCGGGGTTTGGTTGTTTGCCGGATATACGTCGCCCTGCATTTCTACCACGCCATAGATCTGTTGATCACCGAGTTCAGTGGGAATCCAGCTCAGTGTGATATCTAAGGTTTCCAGATTGCCTATTGGGAGCCCGGCTACAGTGGAAAGCACGTTGTTATCACTATCCATGAGTTTCACGGTGTAGTTTGAAATGGTGTTTGGACAAGAGCTGAGCACACGCACCACGTAGTTTGTAGGAGAGTTAAGGTTTGGCGTGCTGGGTCCTGACAGTGAGATTGCGGACATATCGTTGATGTCTGCTTGGTTAATAAAAAGACGCATATTACTACGGTTTTTATTACGTGTTCCGGTGGGAGTATTTTCTGCGTTTGCCGTATTGTTTTGAGCTCTGATAGAGCAATAAAAGTCAGGATTGTTATGTTTTGATGAAGCGTTTTTCCCTTGCACACCTGAAAGATCGGTCAGCAAGTCAACGATGATGTTTGATGTCCCATCCCAGTAGAAGGGAATGGCAAATTCATGGATGTTCCAACCGACGGTGGGCATAAAACTTGCCGTCTGAAAGACTTGAATATAGTCTCCACCTTCAAAGGATGTAGTAAATTCTTCTGACTCAGTGGTTTTGAGGCGGATGCGATAATTGTTCATGGGAGTGCAGTCATTAAGCGTAGAAACGTCGAAAGCAATAGCACTCAGGTTTCCGGCCTCGCCTCCGCTATCGAGAATCTCATTGGCTCTCACCAAATACTGTTGTCGAAAACTCTGAAACTGCGTTCCGTAGGGCGCAGGAACTCCTGTGGAAGCGTTGTTTGTAGTTCCTTCACCTATCTGCAAAGAAAGCAGTTCGGAATCAAGCACGTTCAGTGTCATGGGGAGAGTGTTGTTGTTCAGCGTCACTTCATCCGCGGTCATTTCCACGCGACCGTAAACCTGTATGCTTCCGGTTTGAGTGGGTGTCCATGGGATAACTATCTCCTCTGTTTGGAGGCGATTAAGCGGAACTCCCGGCACTAATGCCAAGACTCCACCATCTACTTGCATGAGCTTGACGGTGTAGTTGCTTACGGGATTAAGACTGTTGTTTACAACACGGACAGTATAGTCTGTTGCGTTATTAACATTAGGAAATCCATTTCCAAAAAGGTGAAGAGCTGCCATATCGTTGTTAACATTTGTATCTAAATAGAAGCGCATGTTTGAGCGTGCGGTTCCCAAAGTTCCGGTGGCATATCCATCCGAGATGGCACTATCGCTTTGATGGCGAAGAGCTAATTGTGAGCTTGTTTCTGTGTAATATACCGAGGCATTATTTCCTGTGTTGGATACCTGATCTGTCACAATCTCCACAAGCAGGTTTGAACTGCCGTCCCAATAAAAGGGAATCTGGAAAGTGTGATCATTCCAACCGCTTACGGGAGAATAAGTCGGGGATTGGAATACTTGGATATAATCTCCCACTTCAAAGGTCGTGGTCAATACTGTTTGATCCGTGTGTTTCAATTTGATGTGAAAGTTTGACATTGCGCCACAGGCGTTTACGTTACCTACATTAAAAGCCATTCCGCCAATGATGCCTGCTGAGGCATTTGCGCTTAAAAGCTCGTCAGCTTTGACAAGGAAATGTTGACGGAAGTTCTTGTTGCTGGTACCATAGGGGGTAGGAACTCCGTTGTTTGCGTTGCTTGTTGTTCCATTGCCTATATCTACAGTAGTTTGGGCAAATATGCTACTACATAGACTGAATATGAGCACGAGCAGCAGACTTTGCATTAGTGTACGTTGCATTGCTTTTCATTCTCCTTTTTGGTTGATAGAATTGAGCTGTTTCTTTGGTAGTGATAGTGTTGGTGAAAAACAAAAAATAATACACCTGAGCGGATTCGTTTATAATTACATGTTAAGTTGAAGATAAAATATGATGAAATGTTTGCGCATCCCGTGAAATCGCTCGATTAAGTCAAGAGTTTTTTGAGGTTTTCAACAATTATTTTTGAGGAAAAACTATGAACAATATTCAGATGATAAGGGCTTAATAATTATGGTTGGCAAACTTATTCTATGCAGAAAACAGTGTTTCGTTCTTGTGAAAATTGTTCTATCAACGGCAAAGTTTTGTTATTGTAAACGTCCTCATTTTTACAAATATTCAAGCTCAAACCACGGTAATCTCTCATCATTTTTAGAACAGGTGTAAATCTGGTTGGAAGTGCCTATCAGAACAAATCCTCATACACGCTAATCGCATCGCCAAGCAAAATAATTCTTGAGTCAATAACAAAAATCTTTAAATAGCATATTATTTTACTGGGATTTGCAGGCAAGTTGATTTATATTATGAACGGGTGACAGTCAATCTGTCTTTCCCACACGTTATTTAATCTTATAATAAGGAGTTAAACAATGAACGCACGCGAGATTCGTAATGGTATCATGCTCTTAGGCGCACAGGATTGGAACCGTCGCCTCTTTGATTCACTCATCCCTTTGCCGGATGGAACCAGCTATAATTCATATCTTATTCCCGGAACAGAAAAGGTGGCTCTCATCGATACGGTTGACCCGCCGCTCGAAGAAATTCTCATGGCGCAGCTTGAAAAAGTGCCCAAGATCGACTATGTGATTTCACTGCACTCAGAGCAGGATCACTCCGGAACCCTTCCCAAAGTTCTTAATAAATACCCCAATGCAAGGCTGATCTGCTCTCCCAAGGCTAAGGATATGCTGCTCAATCACCTGGACGTCACCGAAGACAGGATTCAGACCGTGGATGATGGAGAAGTCATCGATCTCGGCGGGCGCACTTTACGCTTTGTTCACATCCCTTGGGTGCACTGGCCGGAGACCATGGCGGCCTATCTTGAGGAAGACAAGATTCTCTTCCCTTGCGACTTTTTGGGCTCGCATATCGCCACCACAAAGATGTATGCCGGTGATAGACCTGAAGTCATGGAAGCTGCAAAACGCTATTTTGGCGAGATTATGATGCCCTTCAGAACCCAGATCAGAGGCAATCTCGAGAAGATCCGCAAGCTGGATTTCGACCTCGTTTGCCCCAGCCACGGTCCGCTCTGGGATAAACCGGAGCTCATCATTTCTGCATACGAAGATTGGGTCGCAGAAGAGACCAAAAACCTCGTGGTGATTCCTTATATTTCCATGCATGGAAGCACGCAGATCATCGTGGACTATCTCACTGCAGAGCTTGCCGATCGCGGAGTGCATGTGCAGCTCTTTGATCTTGCCGTCACCGATATCGGCGATCTGGCAATGGCACTTGTGGATGCAAGAACCATCGTGGTGGGTACCCCGACCGTGCACGTGGGGCCGCATCCCTTCGTGCTCAACGCCGTCAACCTTGCAAACGCTATTCGCCCCAAAGTCCAATATGCCGCAATTGTCGGCTCCTATGGCTGGGCAACCCGCGCGGTCGATATCATCGCCGGAGCAATCCCCAATCTCAAGGTGGAAGTCTTGGGTGCCGTAATGGCGAAAGGACTCCCCAAAGAAGAAGACTACCAGAAGCTTAGCGAATTGGCAGACGCCATCGCTGAAAAACATAAATAATCCATAGTGTACGAAGAAGCCGCCCTCGATTTTGAAGGCGGCTTTTTTGCTTTTATCTTTCATTTTTTGGGGGTGATTTTCATGCCTTCCCCATGTCTTCCTTATATGGTTCTGGTGATGATATGGTCATG
>DIQS01000047.1:10651-20077 GCA_002427325.1 Cloacimonetes bacterium UBA5456
GGGCATGAGCATATCATAAGCAGAGGATGAGCTGAATCCAATAGGTAAGATACGGCAGAGCAATATGTTATGAGGGCGTGTTGAGTTTTGCTTGGAATGTTTACACCCATAAATTGATGAACAATTCAGAAAACAGGGCTTATCTAATTGATAATCTTGTCTTTATAGTTTGTCGGAGTTAGCGGCAAGACACTTGTCAAAAAAGGCTTGCCGCTATTTCCATTCAGCTCAATAATTCTCTCAAATCAAGCAAAGTGCTCAGCGAAATCCTCATCCGGTTCGATATCAACAAAGCGTCTTTCATCTTCGAAGCCAAACTTGAGTTTGAGGTTTTGATAGGGCAAAAAGCCTTGTGCGATCTCAGGCCATTCTATGAGCGTGATGCCGGTTTCTATCATATCCAAGAGCCCCAAATCGAGCAGTTCGTCCTCGCTTGTGAGGCGATAGAGATCGAGGTGATATAAGGGAAATCTGCCGCAATGATATTCTTTGAAGATCACGAAGCTGGGGCTATCTATTTCGTCGCCAATGCCCAAAAATGCGCCTAATGCCTTGGCAAAGAAGGTCTTGCCGCTGCCGAGTTCTCCAAAGAGAGATAGCACGGAGCCGCGCTGTAAGAGGGGGCCGATGAAGTAAGCGAGATCTATTGTATCTTGCTCTGTGTCTAAATATATTCTTTTATTCATGATTATAATCTCCTGTGAGTGTGTTTAGTTTGAGGACAAAATAAGTCCCAAAAGCTGCAAAACCGCGTATGTGCCGCTTCGGCTGCTTCTGGGACTTCTTAGCTTTCAGTCCTAAAGATAAAGATAGTTCGTTTTAAGAGTTTGGCAAGTGGGAATTAACTCATATTCGGAGATTTATAAGCGTTTTTTTGGATAAAGCACGATATTTGCGCGGTGCGGTGCCTCGCCTTCTTTCAAGACACGATTGAGGCGGTCAAAGAGTTTGCTGCGATTTTGCCTCGACATAGGCGGCACTTCAATGTCAAAAAGCACGCTGCTGAGCTCCTCATCGTCTGCATCCCAAACCTTTGCTAAAAGACGCACGCTGAGCTCTTTCTTGCTCTTGTTTTCGATGGTGTAGCTGATCTGGATGTGCTGTGTGCCCCACTCATCGAAGTTCAAGTCTGTGATCTCGATATTCTTGGCGAGATTGCTATGCTCTCTTTTTTGCAGCCAAAAGCCGAAGGCAATTGCCAGCAGAACGAGGAGCAAGACGCTGCCCTTAAGCTTATATTTGCGAGGCCATTCCATGCGGTCAAATCTTGGCATTATTTACCTCTAATAAAAGAATTGCCAAGCCGCAAATGCGCGGTGGCTGAGCTCATCATTCTTCTTCATTTCATGTCCGATGAGAAACCTGTGATGCGCCATAATCGGGATATAGATGCTATTTTGGAGGGTGATTTCATCGGTGACTACGCCGTCAAACCAGTGCGCCTCAGCCGTTTGAATCTGGCCGGCAAAGATGTCGTGATAGTTATCCTTCCACGAGCTTCCATCGCTGCCGCTTCTGGAGAGCGAAAGCCGGCAAGTCCAATCCGCATATTTCTTGATCGGGACATTGGCTTGGAGCGTGAGATCGACAATATTCGAGCCTTTGGGATAGCCCAGGCCTTTGCCATCGTGGGAATACATTGTGTGATTCATGTAGTGTGCGTAGGTGTAAGGACGTACGGCGCTTAGCTCCACGGCAAAATCAGCGAAGGAAGTCGGCAATTCGAGCCCGCCTTGCAGCGCATATTTATTGCCCCACCAGGAGCTAAATATCTTGCCATAGCTAAATTCATCGACGGCGATCTGGAAATAGAGTAGCATGTCCAAAGGCAATCTCTGATTGAAACCGCCATAGAGCATCATGTTGTCCCGGTCTTTGAGATTATGTTCCGTTGCGCGCCAGAACGCATTGGGCAAGAGATAGTTGACATCCATGCCTCGATCGCCATAGATCACGCTTTCGCCCAAGAAAAGCTCGGTGTTTTTCCCTGCCTGCCAATTCAGTTGATGCAGAGAAATGAACTTATCGGGATAGGCTTTGTCGTCATAAAAGTGCGATCCCGTGAGGGCTTTGACGCTATCTGCCATGATGGAGCCATGCATGAGCGCAAAGCTGAAATCACCCAGCTTAAACTCGCCGAGAAGATAGCCATAATCGTTTGTGCTGTCGTTTAGGATGATGCTTCCGCTGAGTGAATTGCCCACGCGGAAGGTGTTGCGCCCAATTGCAAGCTTTGTCTTTTCAGCCACATAGGCAAATTCTCCGCGCATGTTATCCGTGGTGATGGTTCGATCCTCGGTCGTGTTCCAGCTATTTAGGAGGAGGTGTGTGCGGGCAAGATCAGGATCACCGTAGAAACGTCCGCTATACCAATCTGTGTGCAACTGAAGCTTTTTCAGGGCGATGGCATTGATCTCCCATCCTTTATAGAGGAAGCCATAACTGTCATCCTCATGGATATTTGACTCGTATCCGGCATAGATATTAAAGTCTGCAACAAGATCGGGATGGCGATATGAAAACAGTGCGCGACGGGGCGAACCGATGTCAAAGGCTTCCACAAAACTCTCGCCAAATTCCTTGAAAGAAGGAAAGCGGTGAACGAATCCATCTTCTGCAGGAACATAGGCATAGGGCTGATTTAGTGCCGATTTGTGTAAGAGGCTCTCGGCAAATCGGTTCTTCACTCTGTTGTCAAAGATGGAATCAAAGTCCGAGGCAGAAAGGCTTTGTGCTATTGTCAAAAGGAGCAAAAGCACGGCTAAAGCGGGAAAGCGGAGATTATTCTTCGTCCTCATATCCACCTAAATAGTGCAGGCGTTTGATGGCTTGCTCCACCTCATATCGGCTGATTTTAAGCTCGCGCGCAATCTCTTTGTTTGTCCAACCATCGGTTAAAAGCTTGTTTACCATCTTTGTGACTGTGGCGGCGTCTAAATCGCATACTCTTTGTCGAACGCCATGCTTTGCGCCCTTCTTTGCAGCTTTGAGGCGCAGGAGCAAGAACATGATGAAGATAAGTAGGATAGCTACAAGGATGATCGCGGCCACCACGATGATATTCAGTTTTTCCCAGAGCGATTCTCGGTCGTCAATCATCTCGGAAATATCGTCGCGCTTGAGTATTCTTTGCAGTTCGCTATCGATATATTCGTCATCGTCCTCGGGGAGCTGATAGTCTATCGCCGGATCGGGCTTGAGGTCTAATATCTCATCCTCATCCTCTTCTATGATGGGCTCCTTGGGAATATCTACTTTCTTGGGGTCGATTTCACTTAATAGCTCTTGTGCGCGTGAATAAAACTGGCTGGACGAGGGAATCATTTCCAGCTTTTCGACGGCGCGATCGCTTCCTCTTTTGATCAGGACTTCTCCCCATGCTAAGAGTATGTCGTAGTGATTCTTATAGTCGATATAGAGTTCGTGATAGATCTTGTCAGCACGAGCAATACGCCCGCGATCGGTGTGGAATCGGGCAAGTGCGAGCCTCTCCTCTTTAGTGTTCGCAGTCTTGTAAAAGTCCACCACGAGGGCTTTTGTATCTGTGAGTGCCATGCTTTCAAAGCTGAGATTGTCATGCGTTCTAACAAATATCCCGCTCGATTGAGCCTCGATGGCATCAAAGAAGCTTCGGCTGAGATTCACCGAGGGGACAATTCCGTCAAATCCGTCAATCCCGATATAAAAACCGCCGGCTCTCTTCTGAACCTGAAAGTCGGTGTTTGCGTCCATCTGAAGGGCAAGACGACAGGCTATAACCGGTTCTCCGAGCGCGCGTATGCTTCGGATGGACACGGCGTTCAAGAGACTGCACAAAATCATGAGCAGCACGATTAGAATCCGCTTCATTTATACCTCCTGCAAAGGTGTTAAAAAAGGGTTAGGGGTGTATCAATTATTCTTAGCTGTTATCCTCTGGGCTTATGATCGCTGTCGTATCCAGAGCAATTTGCAGTTCTTCATTTGTCGGGACAACGAGTATGGTGACAGGTGAATAGGGCTTGGAGATGATTCCGGGGTTTCCGCCCACTTCACGGTTCTTTTCTTGATTAATATGTATGCCGAGATTCTCCAATCTGTGGCAGATACGCTCTCTCATTTTGATGGCGTTTTGGCCAATGCCGCCGGTGAAGACAATTCCATCCACCTTGATGAGGTTTGCGGCATAGGCGCCGATGCTTTTACGAATGCGATAGGCATAGGCATCAAGTGCTTGTATGGCGTTTTCACAGCCATTATCAGCAGCAGCTTCGATGTCGCGCAGGTCGCTGGAAGTTCCCGAAAGCCCGAGTAATCCACTCTTTTTATTGAGAATTTCCTGCAGTTGCTGTGCGGTATATCCTCTTTCTTGGAGGTAGAAGATGATGGAAGGATCGAGGTCTCCGCTGCGAGTGCCCATCATGAGCCCTTCCAGCGGGGTAAAGCCCATCGAGGTATCCACAGACTTCCCGCCTTGGATAGCCGTGATGGATGCGCCGTTCCCGAGGTGACAGGTGATGAGGTTTGTGTTTTCAGCACTGCGTTTCATGAGTTCTAAGGCAATCCCTGCCACATAGCGATGACTGGTGCCATGGAAGCCATAACGGCGGATGCGATAGCGATCATAAAACTCACGTGGGATGCCATATAGATATGCGCTGGGTGGAAGAGTTTGGTGGAACGAAGTGTCAAATACTGCAACTTGTGGCACGCCCGGAAAAGCCAAGGCAGATTCACGGATGCCGGTGAGGTTGGCAGGATTATGTAGTGGCGCAAGTTCGATATTCTTTTCAATGGCGTCAATCACATTGTCATCGATGAGCACGGAGGCAGAATACTGTTCTCCGCCATGCACCACACGGTGTCCTATGCCATCGATCTCTTTGACCGATTCGATGACAGGCGCCTTGGGGTCCATGAGAAACTTTGTCATCAATTCAAAGGCGACTGTGTGATTAGGTATCTCAGTTGTTTCCGAGATTTTGTTGCACCCTACTTGTTGGGTGATGATTCCATCCGAGAGGCCAATACGTTCAATGAGTCCCTTACCGGCGCTTATTCTTTCCGGCATGTTATAGACTTCATACTTAAGCGAGCTGCTACCGCAGTTTACGACGAGGATTTTCATTCAAATCTTCCTTTGTATTCTTTATTTATATTATATTTCATACAGATACACCAGAGTGCAGGAGAGTTTCACCCCTCGGCAACATTGTTTTTAGAATGCGGTTATATGGCAAGCAATTTTTGAGCAAAAAAAATGGGTAAGCTAAGTTACCCATTTTTTAAGGACTGTTTAAACTAATGTTAAGTTAAACTTATTCCTGAATTTCTTCTACAGGAGCTTCGGCGTCTTCGCCCTCAACAATTTCTTCGTCGAGTTCGACTTCTTCTTCGATCTCCTCTACTTCTTCAACTTCTTCTACTTTCGGTTTGCATGCGCTGATGGCAAGCGTTCCAAAGAGAAACATTGCGAGCATTGCAATAAGCATGAATTTTTTCATTGATTCCTCCATAAGTTTGACCCCTTTACGGGGGCACTTACGTTTTTGTTTTTTTGTTTAATTGGCACAAATAAAAAACTGGCCATGCGATTAACTTTGAAAGCTGTTTCTGAAAGATGCAACTTTCACACAGTCCTTATGCACGACTATATACTTCTTATTTCGGTGACAGATTATTAACTGTGAGATTCTTGGCAAGTAATATTTTTACATTGCCAATTCTATTCCGAGATGAATCATGCCTAAATTAAAGTTACTCAACGATTTATCTCTTATGCCTAAAGCGTATTCTATGCTGAGCATTCCCAAGCGAGTTGATTGTTTGATTCCCAAACCAAAACCTGCTAAATCATATTTCTTGGAATTACTCGGCTTCAAAATCATTGCATAATCTGCTAAAATATAGAGCATTGTTTCACTGCTTGCAAGATAGCGAATTTCGTTTTGAAACAGCGCCAAACTCGACGCCAAGAACTCATTTTCTCGATATCCGCGCAGACTGTTATAGCCTCCCAAGCCCCAAAGATCATATTCCTGAGCCTCTTTGATGCTCGTTGAGAGATATTTCCCTTTGATATAATGAACGAAGCCACCGCCCAAGCCGGTATATTTTCCCGCCACCGCCTCATTTTTGTGATAGAAACCTTGCTTTCCTTTATATAAGGAATACTTCCCATCAAGCTGAATGCCGGAGACGGGCGCCCAAGTCCCACGCGTATTTTGAAAAGACCAGAACGCAGAAGCCCAGAGCTCTGAACTCTTTGGCAGATCAATCTCCGTATTGCCGGCAAAGACACTCTGCGCACCGAGTCCCAGTCCGATTTTGTGCTGAAGTGAGCTAAAATATATATCCGCAGCGGTTTGATTCTTGATCCAAGTGCTATCTTGCATCTCCCGCGAAATCAAGAAATCCCCTTGCAGCGGAATGAGCCCATAGCCGGATTCATGATAACTCAGCTTCAGAGTGCTCAGCTTTGACGCCGTCTTTCGCCAATTCAGCTCGATCTGTCTATCCGTTCCCCAGAGATTGAGAAAGCGGATATTCACCATCCCCGTCAACTCCCGTTTGCCGCTTTTTTCACTGAGCCCCAAGACCCCTTCCAGAAAGCTCATCTTGCCCTCTTTGATGAAGATGCCCAAGTTTTCCTCATCCAACGGCACGATATTACATTCATTAATATATGTCTTTTTAAGGAGGTTTTCTTCTGCCTGCCTCAGCGTGTTTTGATTGAGAGTTTCAGCACTTAGGAGTCCCGAGCTTTTGAGCAATGCCCCCTCGCGACTGATCTTATTCCCGCTGAAATGATAGTTCTTGATATTTAAAGGCTTACCTTCATCGACATTGATGTAAGCGACGAGTTTTTCCGACACAACCAAGCTATCCAAGCTGACCTCAGCAAAGAGATGCCCGCGTTTTTCATAGATACTCAGGATGTTTTCAAAGAGCAAAGGGAGGCCGTCGATTGAGACAGAAGTCTCCTCACCAAGCCGCAGATATTCCCGCAGCTTACTCTCACTGAGATAGCGCAAGCCGTCAAACGAGAGTTCCATCTCAGAGCCGGACAAGATTCTCGTGATCTCATAAGCCAGCTCAAGGCTATCATCATCAATAGGAACGAGTTGCGGACGCGGGATATCAACGAAATATTCCCCTTTTTTGTGGAAATATTCATAGAGATTAGCGCTATATTCGTCTATTTTTTCGGGATCATATTCCTCGCCAAAGACCACCCCGCTCTGTGCAATAAGCTCAGTTTCCTCGATGGGAAAATTTGCCTGAAAAGAAAGAGAAGTAATTGAAATAGAAAGCGCTGTGCCGATGACAGAGATCAAAAAACACAGCGCAAGCCATTTTTTCATGAGGGATAAATCTCAGATCAATCGCGATCTGCCTTCAATACGGCGAGAAAAGCTTCTTGAGGAACGGTGACATTACCGATTTCCTTCATCCGCTTTTTGCCTTCTTTTTGTTTATCGAGCAGCTTGCGTTTGCGACTCACGTCACCGCCATAACACTTTGCCAAGACGTCTTTTCGCATCGCATTGATGGTGCTGCGAGCGATGATCTTTGCGCCGATGGAAGCCTGCAAAGCGATCTTGAACATGTGGCGCGGGATCACCTCAGAGAGGGTTTTCGTGACCGCTTTACCCCAGTTGTGCGCCTTATCGTGGTGACAGATAAAGCTCATCGCATCAACCTTTTCGCCATTGATGAGGATATCCACTTTCACAACGTTTGAAACTCTATGGTCGAGGAAGGAATAATCCAAGGAAGCATAGCCGCGACTCACGGTTTTGAGCTTATCATAAAAGTCGAAAATGATCTCAATTAGCGGCATTTCATAATGCAAAGCCACTCGTTTTTCATCTATATATTGAATGTTTTTTTGGATTCCGCGCCGCTCTTGGGCGAGCTTCATGATGTTCCCGATATATTCAGTAGGAACGATGATCTCGGTATCCATGAAGGGCTCTTCGATGAATTCGATATGAGCCGGATCGGGAAAGTCTATGGGATTGTGAACTTCCACCACCTTTCCGCCGGAGAGCCCGATGCGAAAGCGCACGCTGGGCGTGGTGGCAACGATGGGAATATCATATTCACGCAAAAGGCGTTCTTTCACGATTTCGAGGTGGAGCATGCCCAAAAACCCACAACGGAAGCCATATCCGAGTGCGGCAGAGCTTTCTTTTTCATAGACCAGTGAAGCGTCGTTGAGTTTGAGCTTGGCGATTGCCTCCACGAGGTCTTCATAATCCTCGCCGTTGATGGGGAAAATCCCGCTATAGACCATAGGTTTGGGCTCCAAGAAACCGGGTAAAGCACTCTCACAGCCGCCTTTGGCATAGGTGACGGTATCGCCCACGCGCGCGTCTGCGACTTCCTTAATATTGGCGATGATATACCCCGCCTCACCGGTATTGAGTTCTTGTTGCGGCTCAAATTTGAGTCCCAAATAACCTATTTCTTCGATATCATACTCACGACTTGTGCTAAAAAGCTTGATCCTATCGCCTTTTTTGAGCTTTCCGCTAAAGATTCTCACCATGATCACCACTCCGCGATACATGTCGAAAAAGGAATCGAAGATGAGGGCTTGGGTGGGAGCATTCACCTCGCCCTTGGGTGATGGAAGCTGGCGGATGATCCGATTGAGGAGGTCATCCACGCCCTCACCGGTCTTGGCGCTGATCTTGGCGATCTCACTCTCATCGCTGCCCAAGATTTCCACAATCTCGTGGGTGGCATATTCTATATCTGCTTTAGGCAGGTCGATCTTGTTAATCGTCGGCAAGATTTCTAAGTTATTATCAAGTGCCATATAGAGATTGCTCATGGTCTGCGCTTCCACGCCCTGCGATGCGTCCACGAGCAAAACTGCGCCCTCGCAAGAAGCTAAAGCGCGGGACACTTCATAGGAGAAGTCCACGTGTCCGGGGGTGTCGATCAGATTGAGGATATATGTTTGACCTTCATATTGATGGGTCATGCGCACGGCGCGGGATTTTATGGTTATGCCTTTTTCGCGCTCCAGCTCCATGTTATCCAAGAGCTGTGCGTGTTCAACCCCGGCTTCCACCATGTTTGTCGCTTCCAAAAAGCGGTCTGCAAGAGTGGATTTACCATGGTCGATATGCGCGATAATGCAGAAGTTTCGAATGTATTTTTGCTCCATCTTTTGTCCTTATGTTGGATTGTAAACGTTACCGTTTACGCTATTTATACACAGCGTCTTATAAAGCTATAAGACAGCTAATGTTGACATGATTTATTTTGGGCTCTATCTGTCAAGCATTTGCTGAGTTTTTTAAGCCCAAATATTCTTTTTTTCTATGATTTCTATCTTTCTTTCTGAAAAATGAAGCCAAGTCACGCCTTCCCTATTGATTACAGCTTAGCGTGCGCTCATGATATGCTCATGGTGATGACCACATCATGACC
>DIQS01000048.1:0-8964 GCA_002427325.1 Cloacimonetes bacterium UBA5456
GGTTCTGGTCATGATATGGTCATGATGTGGTCATCGCCATGAGCGTATCATCACCAAACGATGAGCTGAACCCAATAGGTAAGACACAGCAAGGCAGGAGGTTATGAGGGGATTTGGAATTTTGCTTCAAGTCAATAAACGCATAAATTGATGAACAATTCAGAATATCATGCTTATGTGGCTATAATCATGTATGTTAGCTCAATGGCTGTGTTGTAATTTTCGAAGCCTTTGCTCAAAAAATAATCTCGTCTTATCCCTGTTTCAGAGGCATGCTCACAAAGACAGTCGTGCCCCTATTTTCTACGCTCTTGATCCAGATATTCCCGCCATGTAGGTCAACGATGCGTTTCGAGGTGGAAAGCCCCAATCCCAGTCCGCTGGAACGGTATTCAACGGTTCCCGACTTATGGGCATATATCTCATTGAGCTCATAGAACTTACGGAAGACATTTTTAAGCTGATATTCAGGGATTCCGATGCCGTTATCCTGCACAAAAAAGACCATGCTTTCCTTGCCTTCAATGCGTTCTTGATGGAAAGCCGCCATTCTCGCACCGATGATAATTGTGCCAAAATCGTTGGTAAAGCGTATCGCATTGAGCACCAAATTATAGATCATCAGATGCAGCCCTTCCCAGTTCGCATATAGCTCCGGCAGCTTTTTCTCCACTTCGAGGCGAATGAACATCTTGCGATTTCGCGAGAGAATCTCCACTTCCTGCTGCACCAATTCCAGGATCTCATTCACATTCACCATCGACATATTTAGCTCTTTTGTAAGGTTGTAGCGGTTCATCGTGGTGATATCACCGGCGGTGAGGATGAGCTTTTTGACGGACTGTTCGATCTTGTCAACGATCTCGTCTTTTTCGTCTTCATCTGAATAGAGTTTGCGTTTGAGCCGCGAAACATAGCTCTGAAGCGTGGTTAGTGGGGTATTGAGCTCATGCGAGACGATCGCCATGAACTCATCTTTAAGCAGTTCAAAGCCTTTAAGTTCATTGCTTTTTTGCAGGATGCTTTCATAGTGCATTGCGTTCTTTATCGCGATAGAAACCTGCTCCGCATAAAGCGATATAATCTCTTGTTTGAGATACATAGCTCGCCTATTGTCATCCATATTATCAAGATAGAGGAAGCCAAAGATTGTGTCGTTTACAATTATGGGCGTACAGAAGATGGTATAGAGTCGATAGTCTTGCACGCTGATCGCATCCATGAAACGCTTGTCGTCCATAGCGTTAAAGGTGCTGATCATCTCCTCTCTGCTCTGAGATTCAGCCAACACGGATTTGCTCACGCCTGCGACCTTGGTCAAGAACTGCTTCTCTCTATCCATCTGCACTTTATAGATGTTGTTGCCATCGCTATCTCTTTTGATGAGAAAACCTCGTCCGGCATTGGTGAAATCGATTGCAGAAGACACAATTTCCTGTTCGAGATCGTCAATATCCACGATTCTCATCAGATCATGCGAGATTTCAATGAGTTGATTCATCTTTTGGATGCGCATGGTAATTTCAGAATAGTCCTGTATCCTCAGCAAGAGTGCGGCGAGATGTTGGCGTATATTTCGCATCATAGCAAGCTCTTGGCGCGTGAAAGGCAGCTCTCCATCATCGGAGAGGATGAGATAGCCAATCTGCTTGAAACCCGCTTGCAATGGGATGATGGCGACATTGCGTTTGTCCAAAGTGGTGATGACGAGATTGTCGTTGCGCATTGCCCTGTTGATCTCATCGCTGAGCCGAGCGGTGATTGCGCCGGATTGATTGAAGTTAAAAGAATGAAAAATAGTGTAATTCTGTATCTTTTCAGAGTATTGCATGAGCTGGAAACGCCAGGGAGAAAAGACCTCATTCACTCCTTTTTCGATCAAGAACTTGATGCGATCCAAGTTATTCACATTGGCGATGTCAAAAAGCAATTCGTTCCATTTTCTGCGAGAATCTCTTGCGCGCGACTTGAGCGGGATAAGGTCAAACTTCTTCAGGTTCTTAATCTGGTATTCATTGAGAGAGAGATAGTTAGACCTATCATCTTTAGGTGTATTCTCGGTGATCTTAAAAAGATATTCTTGATACTCAGCATAGGCTTTTTCTGCCAAAGAATCCTGCTTGAGCTCCAAGAGAATCTGCAGGCGTATCTGCATGAGTTCCACATTTAGCTGATAATATTCAAAATCAATCCATTTATCGAGATTATTTTTGACTCTTCTGAGTATGTCTCGAAGCGGAATCTCGGTGGAGAGCAAATCCAGCCTAAGCTGTATCACATCAAGCTTACACAGCCAATAGCGGTAGTTGTTTTGCGTAGCGAGTTCGCGTCCTTTGTTGATGGTCTCCTGGGCTCGGGAATAGTTGCCCAGTCCATAGTTGCACATCGCTTCCATGGTATAAAACACGGTTATAGCATAGAGGTTGTTGATCTCGCCGGCATAGTGCAAGGCTAATTTCAACTCTTCTAATGCCTTATCATATCTATTCTCCGCCATGGCAATGAGGCTGAGAACGTTGTGATGGAACTCTTCTTCGTGCAGAAGTTTGAAATTGATATCTACATTACTGCCGAGCAAACTTCTGAGCTTCTTGGGGCTCATCATCTCGCTGAGATAGTAGAAGTATGTCTTAACTAAGGGGTTTATCTCTCTTAAATGTCCCTTGATAAGATCGGGTTCATTCTGCAGAATATAATCAAAATAATAGCCGAAGCCTTTGATCTTACTCTTTGTGAGCGCGAGATTTCGCTTTACTGAGTCCTTATAGCTCGCACGCCCCACGGCTTGCTCAAGCTCATAACAAGCGTCGAGAAGGGTCTCAGCTTCCTGAAAATAGCCCATTTTAATCTTTGCCTCACCTTGATTGAGCAGCGATAAAGCCTTCATGGTGGTGAGGTTAAGCTCTTCTGCATGCTGCAGCGCAAGCTGTGAAAACTCTATAGATTTGAGAGTGTCGCCCTGTTTGAGATAGAGGTCGGACAAGTTGTTATAAATCAGTCCAAGATATCGGCGGATATTGTATCTCTTCCAGATGTTTAGAGCTTGATAGAGGTGTTCGTTTGCCTCTTCGATGTTCTTCTGATTGCTATAAAAAACGCCGAGGTCGTTGTGCATCGTCGCCAAGCGAATCATGACCTTTGCATCGTGTTCCGGAGGAATCGCCATGAGGAAATCTTCCAATATCTTGATGGCTCTATCTTGCTCGCCCATAATGTTATAATAGACAGCAAGCCTATCAGTGAAGGCGATTAAAAGCTCGAGCGGCATCTCTTCGGAGAGCGCCATATCAAGGTAATGTTTAGCCTTTTCGGGGTCGGTCTTCATATAGATTTGAATCAGCCCCAGCCAAGCCTGAAGCTGCTGTTTGCCGGTCACTTGCAGCTCATCGGCTTTCAAGAAATCCACAAGCGCATCTTTATAGTTTTCCATGAGCAAATGAATCGTCCCGATGAGGTGATATTTCTCAAATAACTCCGGGATCATATTGCTCTTATCCAGCATAGAACTCGCTTTCTTGACAAGTCCCGTCATCTCAGTCTTTTCTTGGAAAGCGGATAAGTCTTGAATGATTTCCATCAGGCTTACATCAGTGCGCGGATCAAAATCAAGCTCCAGCACGTGTAGCATAGCGTCATAAGCCTCAGCGAGTTCGAAATTTTCACCATAGAGACTGATGAGCTTTAGATAATATTTCCTTGCCGATTGGTAGTCCTCTGCAATATAAGAGTTTTCGATCAGCCCAAAGCAGGTTTCTTTATCTACAACATCAATGCTTTCATGATATTGTAACAGCCTCTTCGAGATAAATCCCAAGAGTTTCGGGTCACTTTCGGCAACCATGCGCTTCTTGGTCTCTTTAAAGGTAAACCTATAGTATTTACCGTCTTTAGCTAAGATCTCATTATAAATTGCATCATTTAGCATGTTATAAAGCTCTGTATCGCTTATCTTTAAGAGGTATATCATCAGCTCTCTATCCAGCTTGGTTTGCACTACGCTCAATCTCTGCAAGAGTGCATAGGACTGAGTGGTCAGATTTCGCATCCTCGCATAGATGGAGTGCATGAGGTTATTGGGAAGAGTGTAATCCTTGAGCGTAAAGATGAAGGCAGGTTTTGCACCAAATTGAATCATATCTCGTTGCACAAGATCAATCAAGATCTCTTTGATGAAATGAGGATTCCCCGCCGAGCGCTCAAATATCTCTCTATAAAGTGCTTCCGGCGGAGTAACTGGCAGCAGCTTATGGATATAATTCAAACTCTCTTCATAGCTGAGGAAAGGGATATTGGTGAGCACCACGTGGTCGATCTGACCGGCTTTATTGAAATCCGTGCAAGAGAAAACAATGAGCATTCTCTGCTTCACAAGCATGGACGAAAGATAGTTCAAAAACTCAATGGTATGCCGCCCCACATGCTGGAAGTTCCTGATGAGGAAGATAACCGGCTTCTTCAAAGAAAGCTGTATGAGCAAGTCTTTTACAGACTCAAAATCCTGCCTGATATCACCGGCTGTTTGCGAGATCTTCTTTGCCTCTTTCACATCAGAAAAGAGATAGTGTTTAAACCTTTCAGAGATGCTGTTAAGTGCTTCATATTCCTTTAGTTCTTCCTTGCTTATAGATTGCAGATACTCTTTGATGAGGGCGAAGAAGGGGTCATGTTCGCTCTGACTGCAGGAATAGTCAAAAAGATAATATTCCCTGCCCAAAAGGTGGTATCTAAAGAGGGACATGATGCTATCTTTACCCAAGCCATCTCCGCCGATCAGCGAGACAATCTTGCCATTGGAATTGTTTATCGCAGGAAGATAGTCAAGCAATTGATGTGCATAGCTTTCCCTAACCATATAGCTGTTGAAAGTCATGGTATTTACCACCGACCATGATGCTGAAAAAGAGTACTCTTTATGCTGAATGCGGTTGATATAAGCGATGATCTCTTCCACGTTTTCAAATCTATTCTCGGGATTTCTCTCCAAAAGCCGGAGGATGAATCTCTCCAATTCTGGCGGGATACTGCGATTCAGCGTGGAAGGGAATTTGGGGATAAAGTATTGATGTCCGCCGGAAATCAGCGCATTGATTTGGTCTAAACTATAGGGAAATGAGCCCGTGCAAAGGCGATATAGCATCACTCCCAGCGCATAAAAGTCGCTCTTATGACTTGCCGGCTGTCCGGTATAGAGTTCCGGTGCAAGATAGGGCAGCGAGCCAGTTACGTTCTGCTTATCATCTTCCTGATTAATCTTCGAAAAGCCATAGTCAATGAGGTTTATCTCGATCTGCGAGCCTTCCATTTTATAGAGAACGTTCTCAAGCTTAAGGTCTTTATGCAGAATGTTTTGACTGTGCAGAGCATCGAGAGCATAGCAGGTCTGCACCACAACGTCATAGATGAGCCCCACCCGATTCTTGCTGAACTTGAAATTGGCAAGAGTTCTGCCCTCAAAATACTCGCTGACAAAGTAGATATGATCGCCAACATGCCCAAAGTCCACCACATGCGCGAGATTGGGATGATTGATCTGAGTGATATGGTGCATATCCTCAGCCGAGAAGTGTTTATACAACTCTTCCGAGGATAGATATTGAAAAAGTTTTAAGCTATAAATCTTGTCTTCGCGGATGTCGCGAACTTTATAAACATTCGCCCAACTGCCTGAGCCGAGGCTTTCGATAACTTCATAACGATGATCTATATACATTACACTACTCCAAAACAGCAATAGTTATGCAAGCTTTATATAGAGTCAATCGCTGTCAATCTTTATCTTTCAAAAAAGTCGTGAGCATGCTTCCAGCGCTTGTGAACCCAGAACCATTGTGAAGGATATTCGTGAATATAACTCTCTATATGTTGATTAACTTTCTTCAACACGAGGACATAGTTTTCCTCTTCATCACTGAGTTCGCGCTCGATGATTGGCTCATGGAATTCGAAAGTGATACTATCGTCGGCATTGCGGACAACAAAGCCTGGAACTATTGGAATCTGATATCTTAGCGAAATCTTGGCAACACCCTTCCAATGCGAGGCTGGAAAGCCCAAAAAGTCCATAATCAGTCCGCTTTTCCCCGCATTTTGATCCGCCAAGATCGCAACAACCCGATTCTCTTTGAGATCACCCATCATGCCCTTAAGCCCGCGTTTCATGTCGATGATCCTCAGCCCTGACCGCGTGCGAATCCGATTCGTATAATCATCAAACAGCCTATTACGTTGTCTTTTCACGATCACACTGAGCGGAACACCAACCATTGGCAGGACTCTCGCAGCCTCCCAATTCCCAAAATGAGCCGTTGCAAGAATCACCCCTCTCCCCTCTTTGAGTGCATTATCCAGATGTTCCTTTCCCTTGATCTCGCTCTTCTTGAGCAAATCATCGTCGCTGACCAGATATTCATCGATGATATTGAGTGCCATCTGGCGATATACATTTTTGAGAACGCTCTTGATCTCGGGCTCATCCCACTGTGGATAGACAGCTCGGAGTTGCTTTTCCGCAACCTCTCGCCTAATTCCTATCCCATATCCCACCGAGCTAAACAACCATACAACAATGGCTTTGCTACACCTATATGGTAAAAGGCGCAGCAAAGCCACGAGCACCCGAAACGGGTAATATTCCAGCCTATTCAACAGGAAGTTCTTTGGCATCAGCCTTCCTGGATTACGGCATCAATCTTGTTGAGTAAGACATTCTTAGGAACCACTCCGATGGAGCTATCTTTAAGCTCGCCATCTTTGAAGAAAAGCAAAGTAGGGATACTCATAACACCATACTTCGATGCAAGTTGAGGATACATATCGACATCGAGTTTACCGACGACGACATCCTGTCTTTCCTTTGCAATTTCTTCCAAAGTGGGAGCGATCATGCGACAAGGACCGCACCACGCAGCCCAAAAGTCCACAACGACCACACCACTATCGATGATTTCCTTAAAATTCAGGTCTGTTAATTCCACTGTCATTTCAAATCTACCTCTGTTTATATTCTTACAAACATAATAAGGCGATTTTCCGTTTTGACAAATCCATGCACGAGATCAATAGAATTGATCGCGCACTCCGCCTTTGAGAGCATCCAATTTTTCGATGACCGAGTCTTTCATATTTGCATCCTCGATCTTGGCGACCTCATTATCAATGAGTTTAAGCCCGGAATCAAGCGTGCGTTTCGAAGAATAGTCATAGAGATATTCGGCGAATGTCAAGAGCGCATTCGGCGTGCAAAATCTCTTCACAAAGCCAGGCACAGCGAACTCCATGAAGTGCTCACCAGTCCTGCCGGCTCTGTAGCAAGACGTGCAAAATGAAGGGATATAGCCATGTTCAGCCAGTTCAAAGATTACGTCATCCAAAGAGCGCGTATCGCCCAAAACAAACTGACTCTTCTTCTTTGATTCTTCATCTTTGTGAGAATAATCACCCACTCCAATGGAACTGCCGGCGTCGATCTGAGACACGCCATAACTCAAGACTTCATTGCGAATATCGATCGGCTCACGAGCGGTGAGAATCAGCCCGGTATAAGGCACGCTGAGTCTGAGAATTGCCACAAGCAGTTTGAAATCCTCATCCTGAACTTGATAAGGCGGATGCAGAGTATAATCCGTGCCAATTGCCGGTTCGATGCGCGGGAAGGAGATCGTGTGCGGTCCCACGCCAAACCTATCTTCAAGATGGATAGTGTGATAGAGCAGCGACATCACTTCAAAACGCCAATCATAAAGCCCCATCAATGCGCCGATGCCGAGGTCATCAATCCCTGCCTGCATAGCGCGGTCGAGTCCATCAAGACGCCAGAGGAAGCTACTCTTAGGTCCGCTCGGATGCAGCTTTTCATAGGTTTTCTGGTGATAGGTCTCTTGGAAAATCTGATATGTCCCGATTCCAGCAGATTTAACAGTGCGAAATCCTTCCACATCCAGAGGAGCGGCATTGATATTCACACGACGAATCTCGCCATTGCCATGCTTCGTGGCATAGACGGTTCCCACAGTATCAGCGATGTATTTTGCATCATACATGGGATGCTCGCCATAGACCATGATGAGTCTTTTGTGACCCACATCGACCAATGCCTTGGTCTCTTCGATAAGTTCCTGCTTGGAAAGCGTCTTGCGCTCACATTCTGTGTTTGAAATCCTAAAGCCGCAATATGTGCAGTCATTGATGCACTCGTTGCCCACATACAGGGGAGCAAATAGGACGATTCTGTTTCCATAAATCCTTTCTTTAAGCTCTTTTGCCCCGTCTAAAATCATTTGGCGGAGTTCAGGGTCTTTAACGCTGAGCAAGGCAGCGGTTTCATCAGGATTCAGACGGTTTTTATCCAATGATTTTTGGATAATGTCACGAATTCTCTCTTTGCTTGCATTCTTTTCTTGGGCTAAGAGAGTCTCAATGGTTGCTTCGGGGATAAAGGATTTTACTCCTTCAATGTTAATCTTCATCTGTATCTCCTTGTTTGTCAATTCTTAAAGTCTGCGTCTTGACCTTCACGCCGGGGATCATGCCCAGCTTGCCGGAAAAAGCGCCCATCTCTGAGGTAGAAAGCTCCATGATCAAAAAGATCACGGAAGCACCCCAATCGCGCATAGGATAACCCACTCTCATCAAAATGTGCTTAGCGTTGTCATGCAAAAAGTCGCTGACAGGCTGAAAAGCCTTGTCTATGTCATAGACGATGATGGTGACAATATGCCTTTTTTGTTCCATGATATTTCCTTATTTCTTAAGCGGATAGGGGAATACGGAATTGGCAAAGTAGGAGCGTTTAAAATCCCTTGAAGCCAGAACCGTATCTCTCATCGCAGGTATTTTGATACATGATATTTATAACGCTGTTTTTGGCAAGCAATATTTTAATAATGCAAACTTTTTCTTATATCTTCCTTACTACATTCAGATGGAGTTGCGCTCATCATCTGCTCATGGTGATGACCACATCAT
>DIQS01000048.1:9181-20195 GCA_002427325.1 Cloacimonetes bacterium UBA5456
CATGACCAGAACCCAGTAAGAAAGAGGCGAGAAAACAGCCTTAAAGTCAGAAATGTGACACAAGCAAGGAATAGTCTATAATAAACACTCATTAAATGAATTAAGAATTGATATAGCATTGTTTTTTCAAACTTTTTATTGACAGATAACCCCACTTACCTTTCTTTGTATGGATAAGAATAATCATACGCCAAATATGGCACTATGAGAGATCTTGCTTATGAAGAAAAAAATGGTTTTAATAATCAGCATCTTGTTGCTGATCAACGTGATAAACGCCACCAACTTCAGTTGGTTTTCGCAAAATGACTCGCGCTGGAAATACAACACGCTGGGCAGATCGACCTCGATCGGTCGCAGCGGATGTGTCGTATCCTGCCTTTCCATGCTCCTCAATGCCGAAGCTTCAAATCCTTATATGACACCAGATAAGCTCAACAGCTGGCTAAGAAAAAACGGTGGATATTCCGGAAACAACATGCGTTGGCAAATACCGGGACTCATCGATGGTGAAGGTTTGGGCATGGAATTGGAAGGACAAAGCACGAGATATAATGATTGGGACTTCCTTTCCAGTGAACTTGAAAAAGGAAATAAAGTGATTGTCAAAGTGGCTGGACGTCGCTCACACTGGGTCTTGGTCGTAAAACAAGAAGGTGAAGCAAACAAAGCATCCTCATACCTTGTAAATGATCCCGGCATGACGACTTTTGAAAAGCGCACCTTAGCCTATTGGGGAGGATTTCGCTCTTCTCGCAGCTACAGCGGAAACTGGTTGGATGAACAGGCGTTCATGATGAACAGTGAGATACACGTTGTGCCGATTGCCAGCCAAGAGGGTTTTCTCTATGATATCATCGAAATGCCTCATCCTGCGGATGTTTTCGTCACCATTCAGAATAACCTCGCAGTAGATATTCACGGATACTTCATTTTGGGGCTTTTTGATGCGGATGATAACCTTATAGACACGATTGACTATGAATATAGCTCCATTGAGCCCGAAGGCGAAGTCGATTTGCTCTATGAAATGACGGATTATACCCCTTTGCAAGATGACTCACACACCCTTAAAGTGATATATAGTAAATACTTTTCAAAGATGCCATCCATGTATGACACAATTAACTTGGAATCCCTTGGCATCAATAACCTTACAAAGCCCCTACAGGCTGCCGGAGAACGCTGATAGAAATAGCTATTATTAAATACAATTGAAGGAAACCCGATTTCATTTGGTATATAATGTAGGGACAATCTTCGGTTTGTTGGTTTTTTATGTGTCCTTGGCTCCACTTTTGCATATCATATATATATGTATGCTAAACATAGGCTTTAAATAATAAATATTATATTAGGATAAATTAGGAGAAGAAATGAAAAGATCTCTTTTAACCTTACTGCTGGTAGTCAGCGCAATTATGCTCTTTGCTGACGGCGGTATGATTTGGACAAACTCTGGCATCACAGATGCTCAAATATTGCGTTCCTCAGCTGATGGCATGAGGGTTCGCTTTAATTTAGGCGGCTTGAATCTCGCCGAATCTGAAAGCAAGGACGGCTTATGGACTGAGTTAAGCGTCCCAGGATATACTTTTACCAATAATATCGGTGATCCCCAACTGCCTTTGCAGAGAAAGATCATCAGCGTTCCACTGAATGCAAGCATCAAGTTAGACATCAAGTCTGAGGAGATTCAAAGCTTTGAACTCAATCAGTACGGCGTTTTCAGCCCGATTATTCCCGCTCAGGATAGCCCTTCAAAGAGCGTTGATCCTGCAACACTGCCTTTCATCGTAAACAAAAACTTCTATGATAATGGCGGCAGAACCAGTCACGCTGCATTGCAAGTATCCGAGCTCGGCATGCTCCGCGGTGAGCGTCTCTTTGCTCTCGACTTTGTTCCCGTGAATTATGATCATAATACGCAAAGCATCGAAGTTGTGCATCAAATCGAGGCTGAGATCAGCTATATCGGTGCAAATCATAGTGCAAGCAATGAACTGAAAGCCAAAACCTTCTCCCCCGCTTTTGAAACCGTATATCAATCCACTATTTGGAACTATGAAAGCTCACGTGATATGGTCTTGCGTCATCCCATCGGCTATGTGGTGATCACCCCTCAGAACTTCCTCTCAGCGATGCAACCCTTTATCGACTGGAAAACACGCGAAGGCTATAATGTCACCGTGGCTACCATCGAAAGCGTTGGAAATAACCATACTTCAATCAAAAACTACATGCAGGGATTGTGGAATCAAGCCACAGCCGATAACCCTGCCCCAAGCTATTTGCTCATCGTTGGTGACGTAGCGCAAGTTGCAACCGGCAGCAGTCAAACCTTTGATACGCATCCCACAGACCTACACTATGTGCGCTTGCAAGGAAACGACTTTTTCCCTGAGATGTATTTCGGACGCTTTTCTGCAACAACAACAGCAGAGGTGACAAATCAGGTGAATAAGACACTTATGTATGCTCAATACACAATGCCCGATCCCAGCTATCTTGAAAAGACCATCCTCATCGCAGGAATGGATTCAAACTGGGCAACCACTCACGGAAACGGACAAATTAACTATGCCGTTAATAACTATTTTAACGAAAATCACGGCATTGATGGACATAACTTCTTCTATCCTAATTCCGGTAGCAACGCGGCAAATATCCGCTCCTTAGTCTCTGCCGGAGCAGGTTATGTGAACTATACCGCTCATGGTTACACTCAAGAATGGAGCGATCCCTATTTCGCAAACTCGCATGTTCTTGCTCTTCAGAACTATGACATGCCTTCATTCGTGGTGGGTAACTGCTGTCTCACCAGCAAATTTGATGTCGGTGTCTGCTTTGGCGAAGCTTGGCTCAGAGCGCAGAACGCCGGCGGTGTCATCTATATTGGTGGCACAAATAGCACATATTGGCATGAAGACTATTGGTGGAGCGTGGGCGCGAAAGGAACCGCAACCGGTAACGCTCCTGCATATGACGAGACAAAACTTGGTATGTATGACGCCCAATTCCATGAAAATGGCGAAGCATTTGAAGATTGGGTTCACTCTGCCGGTGCTATGATCATGATGGGCAACCTCGCTGTGGTTCAAGGAGCCAGCTCGAGATCAGACTATTATTGGGAAATATATTCCGTAATGGGTGACCCATCCGTCAAACCCTATGCCGGCATCCCTGATGTAAATGAAATGGACTTCCCTGAGACAACCTTCATCGGTGCTTCCTCCATGGAAGTTCATGCCGCTCCATACACCTATGTCGGCCTTTCTATGGGGAATATCCTGTATGCCGCCGGACTCACCAATGCCAGCGGCTATGTGGAACTTCAGTTCTCACCTTTCACCGATCCCGGCGTAGCAACCCTCGTTGGCACACGATCTCGTATGCGTCCAATGATCTACAGCATAGATGTTGTTCCCAATGATGGAGCCTATGTCGTTGCAGGTCAGATCGAACTCGGCGGTGGCGCACAAGCCGTTGAAGCCGGACAATCCATCCCTGTCAACCTCAGCTTCTCAAACGTGGGCGTCATGGCTGCTGAAAACCTCAGCCTTAGCATCGTAAGCAATAGCGAATGGCTCTATGCAAGCCAGGTGCAAACACAGCTTCCTGATATCGACCCCAGTGGGATTATCAACATTGAATCAGCCTTCGTTCTAAACGTCGATCAAGGTGTTCCTGATCAGCACATCGGAAGCCTCTCAATCGTCGTGAGCGATGGCGAACACCAGTGGATCACCAATCGCAGCGTCACGGTCAATGCACCGGATGTGATAATCAGCTCTATATCCTATTTTGATCCCAATAATAATGGCAGCTATGAGCCCGGTGAAACCATCAATATCACAGTCAACATCACGAACGTGGGACACTTAGCTGTCAGCGGCGGAACTCTTAAGCTCATCCTCAATAGCGATTATGCTACTCTGCCGATTCGCAACTTCGTGGTTCCCGGCATGAATACAAATGGAAACATCCCGCTGAGCTTTGACATGAACATCTCAGCAAACGCCCCCGAAGGCGAAGCAATCGCTTTAGGCATTGCTCTGGATATGGGTTCACAGATGATCAACCACAGCCTCATCATCCCCATCGGAATGGTGAAAGAAGGCTTTGAAAGCGGTGATTTCCTCTCATTCCCTTGGATAAACGACAATACTCGTCCTTGGGTGATCGATACCACTAATCCTTATGCCGGAATGTATTCAGCAAAGAGTGGCACAACGTCACATAATACTTCATCCACACTCATCATGAATGCGGACGTCCCTTCAAATGGTGATATCACTTTTGCCGTGAAAGTCTCCTCTGAAGCCAACTATGATAAGCTCACCTTCTCTATTGATGGCGTCACAAAAGGAACTTGGAGCGGTGAGGCTGCTTGGAGCGTGGAAAGCTACCCGATCACTGCAGGTCAACACGTGCTCACTTGGAAATATACCAAAGATGGAAGCGTTTCCAACGGTAGCGACTGCGCCTGGATAGACGAAATTCGCCTGCCCATCAGCGGTGCAACTGAAGTCCCGATTGCCTACACCAATACAACTGCGATCGACTTCCCTGAGGCCCTTGCAGGACACACCTACACCAAGAACTTCGTAATCAGAAACCTTGGCACGGCTCCACTCATCGGAACCATCAGCATCCCTGACGCCTTTGATTTGATCTATCAAGAAAACGTCTTGGATAACTTCCATGACTATAGTGTCAGTCCGATGACCACCATGACCTTTTCTTTGAGATATGTGGCACCAACACCTCCTCAGACCATTAATGATGAGATAATGATCTCGACAAACGACCATGATTTGCTCGTCATCACTATCCCCGTTACGGTGTTCCCCACCTCAAACGAAGACCTCGTATCACCGGCTGTCACAGCACTTCAGGGGAACTATCCCAATCCCTTTAACCCCACAACAGTGATTAAGTTTTCACTCAAAGAGTCGTCCAATGTGTCGCTCAGCATCTACAACATCAAAGGACAATTGGTGAAAAACCTTGTGAACAAAGAGCTCGCAGCAGGAAATCATCAGTTGCTTTGGGATGGTAAAGATGCAAAAGGCAGCTCTGTTTCCAGCGGTATTTATTTCTATCGCATGGAAGCCGGCAGCTATCGCGCCACACAAAAGATGATGTTAATGAAATAGATAATAATGATGTTGCGGCATGGCTCTCATGCTGTGCCGCACGTCGATATATAGAATTTAAAAAAGATACTCTGGAGGCTTGATGCGCAAGCTTATTTTGCTTACTACCTTGCTTTTGAGCATGGTCTTTGTTCTCGGTGCCGAATATATATCGGTAGCCGATTACAACAATGAGATCAAACTCATCAGCGATTCATTTGGCAACACAGTGCTGGAATTTACGCTCGGCTCATTTGAGCGTGAAAAACACGACATAAATGGCGATACTTGGTTTACCCCCAAGTTCAAAAACTCCGGGCTCCTCCTCGAAGCAGGTTATCCTGAAGTCCCCGTTGATGCAGGAAGCATCATCATCCCCCACAATGCAAGGATGAGCATGGAGCTAATAGAGAGCGATTACGTGGATTTACCCATGAAGATTGCACCTTCTAAAGGCAATCTTACACGCAACATAGACCCCGAATCCGTCGCGTTTGAGTTCGCTGACTTCTATAATGGCCAAGCTCACTATCCCGAGCAACCTGTAGAACTCACAGAACCCTTTATCCTGCGCGACTTCCGCGGCATCACCACGCGCTTTATGCCCTTCGTTTACTATCCCGCAGAAGGCATTACCCGCGTTTATACACGTCTGCGCGTTCGCATCAGCCAAGATGGAATCGACTCTATAAACACCCTCAGCTCTGCAAAGAACAGCTATTCAGCAGGCTTTGCCGGCATCTATCAAAGCATGTTCCTGAACTTTGGCGAGGCCAAATATCCTTCTCTCAGAGAGGATGGGGATATCCTGGTGATCACAAACTCTATGTTCAACAGTGAGATCATCCCTTGGGTAGAGTGGAAAGAGCAGATTGGCTACAACGTTGAAGTAGTCGATGTATCAGTTGCCGGACCCTCTGCCTCACAGATGCAGACTTATATTCAAAACAAATATAATCAAAACGAAAACCTGCTCTTTGTTCAGCTCATGGGCGACGCTCCACAGGTGCCCACCCTCACCGCTAATGGCGGCGGCAGCGACCCTTCCTTTGCGCTCGTTGCAGGCAACGACAACTATCCTGATCTCTATGTTGGCAGATTCTCCGCACAAACCACCACCGAGATGGCAACTCAAGTTCAAAGAGTGCTCTATTATGAAAGAGACATTGAAGGCGATACCTCTTGGGTTCAGAAAGCCATGGGAATCGCCTCAAACGAAGGCGGCGGATATAACGGCGACAACGGCGAGAGCGATCAACAACACATGGAGATCATCCGCAACTTGCTCTTGGACTATGGCTATACCTCTGTTGACCAGATGTATCAAAACTATGGCGCAACCGCCTCTCAAGTAGCCACAAACGTCAACCAAGGTCGCGGCGTGATCAACTATGTCGGACACGGCTCAGACACCTCTTGGGTGACCACCGGGTTCAACAACACCAACATCGCAAGCCTTACTAATACTTACAAATATCCCTTTATCTACACTGTTGCTTGCGTTAATGGCAACTTCGTGAGCAGAACCTGCTTTGCCGAAGCTTGGGTTAGAGCTACTAACAATGGCGTTCCCACCGGAGCTGTTGCCGTATATGCCTCCACCGTTAACCAAGGCTGGAATCCGCCTATGAGAGCGCAAGACGAAGCCATGGAGCTGCTCACTGACGAAGCAAAGACCACCATTGGCGGAATTTGCTATAACAGCTCTTCTCGCATGATGGAAGTATATGGCAATAGTGGCGTTAATGAATATAAGAACTGGCATATCTTCGGTGATGCCTCCATGCTTTTGCGCACCAAAGAGCCCACTGCAATTGTTGCAAACTATAACGGAGTGCTCATCATCGGCATGGAAAGTCTCGAAATTCAAACCGAGCCTAATGCCAGCCTCACCCTCTCTGCTAATGGCGTGATCTATGGCAAAACACGTTCCGACGCATCGGGATATGCGCTCATTGAGATGGACTATCCTCCTGTTGAGCCCATGGAACTCACTCTAACCATCTATGCCTTCAACAAGATACCATACATCGAACCAGTGCAGGTCTTGCCCTCAGACGGCGCATATCTCATCGTGCGTGACTTCTTTGTTGAAGACGGCAACAACGGCATCCCTGAATTTGACGAGACCATCACGATTCAAGTTGAGATGGAAAACGTCGGTAGCGATCCCGCTGAAAACATCAATATCTATATCAGCACGGAAGACCCTTATATCTTCAGCACCGGCAGCGAGACCCTCGCAGACCCGATTGATGCGAACACCACCGGCAGCACCGTGCAAGGCATCCCGATTCAGATCAGCAACTATGTCCCAGACCAGCACGAAGCTGAATTCACCATTCACATTGAACTTGACGACGGTAGCAGCTTTGCCTATACGAAGTCCATCTTGATCCACTCCCCCGATCTGGGATGGGGACCCTTGATGATTGACGATGCGATAGGCAATCAGAACGGCACCATCGACCCGGGTGAGACCGTGATCTTGGGTATTCCCATAATCAACAACGGCCATAGCACCAGCCCCTTGATCACCACCACTGTGACTATCACCGGTGCAAACAATGTCATCGTCCCAATCAGCGATCAGATTGACGGATTGGCTGTTGGTGAAGAAGGCATCGTCTATTTTGAAGTGACTCTCTCTTCCCAAGCCGCATACGGCTCTTTGATCCAGCTTTCCACCACAGCCAACTATGGCGGACTCAGCGTTTTTCGCAGTCAAAACCTCATCGTTGGCGTGTTGCTCGAGAACTTTGAAAACGGTCTCAATAACTTTGACTGGCAATTCCCACAAGGTAGTTGGAGCATCGTTGAAGGTGGCGTTGATGGCGGCCATGCAATCAAGAGTGCAACGATTAATCACAATGGAACAACGAGCATGACCATCACCATGAACACCCCGCAACCGGGCTACATCTCATTTTGGAAAAAGGTCTCCAGCGAAACAAACCAAGACTTCTTCAGTTTCCATGTAAATGGACAATTGAAAGGTCGTTGGAGCGGAACAAACGACACCTGGGGACAAGTAAGCTATATGGTAAATCCTGGAACAAACACCTACACTTGGCAATACTACAAAGACAGTTCGGTCACCGAAGGCAGCGATTGCGTATGGATTGACGATATAATGTTCCCCGTGGAAGACATGACCGTCGGCAGCCCCATTGCACACGTGGAAGAGACCACGATTAACTTTGGCGACATCATGATTGGCACGAGCGAAGAATTCCCCTTAACCATTCAGAACAACGGTGATGCCGTGATGATCGGAACCATTAATGTGAATGGTCCTTTCTGGATGGACAGTGATAGAGACGGACTCACCAGAAACATGAGATATGTGATCCCTGCAGAGTCAAGTCTTGAGATTCCAATCGTCTTCAGCCCCACTGCGACAGGTAATTACAGCGAAACCTTGACCATCCTGACGGACGATCCGGATAACCCCAGCATCACAGTCAATCTCGTGGGAGTATGCAGCCAAGTTTCCAATGAAGACCTTGTGCAGGTCTATCCCACAAAGCTCAGCGGAAACCACCCCAACCCATTTAATCCCAACACCTATATCCGCTTTTCTTTGAAAGAAAAAGCACCCGTTAAGCTCGATATTTACAACATTCTCGGACAAAAAGTGATCACGCTGGCAAACCAGGTAATGAACGCAGGCGAACACTCACTACTCTGGGATGGAAAAGACAGTAAGGGTTCACAAGTATCCAGCGGCGTATATTTCTATAAGATGCAAAGCAATGGATATCAAAGCACCCGCAAGATGGTATTAATGAAATAGTATCAAGTGACTATATGATGCCCAGCCCTTGGGCACGATCAAACCATATCAAGGCGCAGTCAAATTGATTGCGCCTTTTTCCTTTGCCCGGCATATAGGAACATCGCTCATTGAAAACACGGCGCAGGATGTCAAAGAGCAAGCAGGCAGGGCACAAATTACAGCTTCGCCCCGTGGCTTCTGCATTATTGCCTTACAATTTCACTAATTTTCACAACTATACACTTATAAAAGAACTGTCATGAGCGCAGCGAGCTATTCTCAATTCTCAATTCGCACGAAGTGCGCCCTACTATTCATAGGGGGACAAAATCGAAAAACGGTGACAAAATGAGCAACTATTTTTTCGTCGATCTCGTAAGTGCCTGATAAATGAAGCCAGAAATAATTTGAATAAATCGCAGAATCAATAATGTTATGTAAACCTAAAGGGAATGTTTAGATCACATTTATCGAAATGGAATGTAGAGCTATATAAACTTCAAAGAAACAATAAAACACCAATATCCAATGATGCTACCCGTCTCTAATGATTGAGCCGCAATTAACCAATCGCTTAATTAAGCTAATCTCCTCCCACCCCCTGCCCTTAGCCCTTAGCTCTTAGCCCTTAGCCCTTAGCTCTTAGCCCTTAGCCAAAACCACCACATAAAAAAAGCGGCATCACTAAAGACACCGCTTATTATTATCAACTTGCTTTATCAGTCTTGAGGCAACCATTCATCCTGGACGGTAGGTTTGCGCTCAGGAGCAGGGTCGCTAACTTCATAGCTACGATCTCTAAGTGAATAGATCACCTTCACTCCGGCCTTACCAAAGCTCTCCGTGGATTCAGCGATGAAAAGATAGTTTTCGCCATCATAGAGAATGAGGAATTCTCCGGCATCGATCTTCATTGAGCCGGTCTCATCATCAAATATCGTGTTATAAGCTGCAACTTCGGGAATGGTCAATTGACCGAAGTCAAAGGGATATTCACCAAAGTCGTCAGTGCGGCGATATTCTTCTGCTGCTTCGATTGAAGCTTTGAAAACGGGGATTATTGCTTCAAACTTTTCTTGAGCTATGAACTCGATGGCTTTATCTTCTTTGAGCTGGCGCATGCCAAAGAAAAAGACAAAGATGATGCCTACAAGCAAAAGGATGAAGATGAGTTCAACGAGACCCACCTTGTGCATAAGCGATGCTCCGGAGGCAGTCGGTTTTTTGTTTTCTAAATTTTTTGATGTATCAGACATTCTTATCTCCCAAGTAATCTTTCTTTGGATATCATCTTTTTAATCTCTCGCATTTTGTCAAACCTTTTCTGTTTTAAAACATCATATCAGGATAATTCTCGCCTTTTGTAGATGAAATATGATGCAATCAAGAAGGCAATTCCAAAGAGAAGCTTCCACAGATAATCCATGCTAAAAAGATATTGTAATGAGAGCTTATTGATCAAGCTCGCATCTAAAACCGTCAACATGGCAAAGAACTTATTTACGAAGCCAAGAAAGAAATCAAACAAGTATCGCATTTTTAGACCCCATATTTGATTTGCCATTCTTATGATGACATCGGCAGACCAGAGGGTGATGAGCAAATAAAACAAGTTCCCTTTTTTCTTGAAGATCGAGGAAAAAAGAATGGAAAGCGGGACAAAGCTGACAATTCCGGCAATCAAATAGATAATTGCCGTCATAAAAGCATTTAGCCCCACAAGCATGAAGTTTTGCTTCAGGATCAAACCCATGATCAAAGAAATACTGAGGTTCAAAAACAGCGTCATCCCCACAAAGAGCAATATTTGCCCGCCAATCGCAAAGAGCATTTTTGAGGAAAGACTCTTGAGAATAGACAAAGGCTGACAGCTATGAAAGACCTCAAAGTGATTCTCATAATCCTTATTCATGAGAGTATTTTGCAAATTTATCATAATCAATGAGCAAAGCAAAGCGATTGACCCGGCAATGACATATTGCATTATCCAAAGAACGATAAAGTTTTGTTCCGCAAGAAAGTCCCAACGAAACTGTGGAGCTCCCATTTTGATCGTCAGAACGAGCATCAAGATCAGAAAAGCGAGAATAAACCCGAC
>DIQS01000019.1:0-14245 GCA_002427325.1 Cloacimonetes bacterium UBA5456
CCTATGCCTTCCTTACTGATATCAGCTTATCATCCGCTTATGATATGCTCATGCCCATGACCACATCATGACCATATCATGACCAGAACCCAATAAGGAAGGCATGGAAAAAGAGCAAGAATTCATCAGAAATTACCACATTAGTTAAGAAAGATTTTAAAATTCCGCTTGACAAGATGTTGGGCTCTACTAAGTTGGTATAGCTATAAATATACAAAAAAGGTGGTGATTTGATTGCCGACAGTCGTAGCTAAAGAAAATGAATCCTTTGATTATCTTTTGAAACGCTTTAAGAAGAAATGCGAGAAAGCCGCAATTCTTTCGGAGATAAAGAAAAATCAGGCATACGAAAAGCCCAGCGTGCGCAAAAAACGTTTGGCAAACGCAGCTCGTCGCAAAATGCTGAAGGCCCAGCGCCGGATGCAGCGTTACATGAGATAAGCTTCGTTGCTTTGATCTCAAAAGTATGAATAATATGGCAGACAGGGATCACAAGTCCCTGTTTGCTTTTTGACAAAAAAAGAGGTTTATTATGGGCTTAATCGATTGGATTATTCTCATCAATTTAGCAATTTGGATCCTTCTGGGGGTTCGACGCGGACTTGTGGGAGCGATTGTGCAGTTGGGCGGTGGAATTCTGACCTTTTTTCTCATCGGTCACTACTACCCGCTTTTGGCCAGTCAGCTAATGCTCAAATACAATCAGAGCAAGGTATTAGCTGCGATCATATCCGTGATTCTCATCGCCGTTTTGTTTGTGGTTGTAATCCGCTTTGTCACTTGGATTTTGAATCGTTTTGTCGAGGCAATCGGGCTTACCTGGATAAATCGGTTGGTAGGCGGGGTTTTGGGATTCATCAACGGCATTCTCATCATCATGATTTTGATGTCTGCATTGGACTATTTTCCAAAGCTTTCCGATCCATTGAAAGACGGTGCAAATCATAGGGTTTATGCGGGGATTGACATCTTTAAAGAGGATGTGTTTAACACTCTCAAGCTTGATAGTCATTTAAAATATATCAAGATGCCGCAAAAATATGAAGCCCAAGACCCGATAGAATGACCGACCTTGAATTTGCCATTCTGCAGGAGCAGATCAGGCGGCGCTGTCAGAGTGATTTAGGCAAAGTAAAGTGCGATGAGATACGCATCTTGCCGAGTGTGGAGGAGATGCACGCCTCTCAGGCTTTGATTGCCGAGATTCAGAGCGTGCTCGAAGGCGGACTGGAATTCACTTTTGAAGACCTCGCCGATCTTGAGCCTTATCTTGAGGAAAAAGAGTATCACGTCTTCACTTGGGAAGAGTTTTTCCTCTTTGCCCAAAATGCTTATTTAGCATGCCGGATCAAGGAGCGAGAGGTTGCTTTTGACGATCTGCCGCGTGCTAAAAAGATAGTGAAAAGACTTACTGCCATCCCCGAGATTATGCAGGGATTCCAGCGTATATTCGATCTCGAAGGTGAGGTCAAAGACGATGCATCGCCGGAGCTAAAGAAGATCAGGCGCGGGCTTTATTCACTGCGCGGGCGCATCCAAAAGACTATGCAAAGTCTCTTGAATGAGCCTCGCATGGAGAGCCATCTGCAGGATAAATTTGTCACGCAAAGGGACGATCGCTACGTTTTGCCCATCCGTGAAAGCTCGGCGCCGGCGGTGAAAGGAATAATCCTGAGCCGTTCGCAGAGTAAGTCCACAGTCTTCATTGAGCCGGCGGAAGTGGTGCCGCTCAACAACGAATTGCAGTTGCTCAAAGAAGATGAAAAGCGGGAAGTTCACAGGATATTAAGCGAGTTTTCCCTCTTTATTCGCGGCAAAAAGCGTGAGCTTCTCTTAAATATGAAGGTCATGGCTGATCTGGATTTCCTCTACGGTGTGGCGCGGCTTTGCAATCTCATCCGGGCAAATGTTCCAAAGATGAGTCATCAGGCAAAGCTGCATCTGATCTCGGCGAGGCATCCGCTGCTCATACTCAGAAAGCATGCGGAGAGCGGGGAGAGAGGCTATCACGAGGTGATCCCCTTTGATTTAAAGCTGGGCGGAGACTACAATCTCATGCTGCTCAGCGGGCCGAATACCGGTGGTAAGACCGTCTTGATGAAAGCGGTTGGTTTGATCACTTTGATGGCGATGAGTGGCTTGCCCGTGCCGGCAGATGAGGAGAGCACAATTGGTTGTTTCACAGGCATCTATGCCGATATCGGAGACGATCAGTCCATCGAGAATGCGCTTTCAACCTTCAGTTCGCATCTGGATAAGATCGGCAAAATGCTGCAAAAAGCGGATGAAAATAGCCTCATTCTCATCGATGAAATCGGGGCGGCGACGGACCCTCAACAGGGCTCGGCATTGGCTCAAGCCATCTTGGAAAGGCTGGCAGAACTCGGTGCGAAAGGGATTGTGACGACTCACTATACTGCGCTCAAGGTTTTTGCCGAAACAAATGACAGTTGCGTGAACGCCTCCATGCAGTTCGACATGAAATCGCTGGTGCCCACCTATCGCTTTTCGGTTGGCATCCCAGGAGATAGCTATGCCATCGAGGTTGCAGCATCGCTGGGCATGGATGAGGCGATGATTACGCGTGCAAAGGAGCTATCCGGCAGCCAGAATCTGGAGTTCGGTCAATTGATCAAGACTCTGCAAGAACAGCGCAAAGAATTGGGTAAGCAGATATATCAATATGAACTCAGCGGACGTAACTTGCAAGTGCGCGTGCAGGAGCTCGAAGCCAAAGAAGAAGAGTGGGAAAAAGAACTCAAAGCAAGGCGTCAAAAACATCTGCGTGACTTGCAAAACGAGCTCATCTCTTTTCAAAAGCTCTATAATAAAGAGATCAGCGGCATTCGTGAGCTGGAAAAGGCTGAAAGAAAAAGAGTTTCGGAAAGAAAATTGCATGATATAAATGTGCAGGCAGAGAAGCTACAAAAGGAGATGGATAGTCTCGATGCACAAGACCGCTCTCGCCTGACAAACCCGCAGCCCGGGGATAGAACTTGGGTTGCAGGCTTCGGAGCCGAAGGAGTGATCACGGCAATCAGTGCTAAGAACGCAACTGTGGATATCAACGGATTCAGCGTTCAAACTGCGCGTGAAAACCTCTTTCAATCCGAACAGAAAGCCAAGACGGAAGTTCCGGTGGTCAGCGGCATCAGCGAAGTCAAGGTTCGTCCTGCCACGGAGCTCATGCTCTTGGGACTCACCTTCGACGAGGCGATGCCTCTCATTGATGAGTTTTTGGACAATGCTGCGCTCAGTGGATTCAGCAGATTGCGCATTGTGCACGGCAAAGGAACCGGCGTCTTGCGCAAGAAAGTTCGCGACTATCTGCGTCGCAAAAGCATTGTCAAAAGTATAGACACTCCGCCGCCTTTTGAGGGAGGAAACGGGGTGAGCATAGTCACGATCTAAAGGAGAAAAGTGGATAGAAGTTTAATCGATCAGATACGCCAGGCAAACGATATCGTTGAGGTGGTGCAAAGCTATGTGCCGCTGAAACATGTCGGCGCAAATTGGCGTGGGATATGTCCATTTCACAACGACACACGTCCCTCAATGCACGTGAGCCAATCCAAGCAAATCTTCAAATGCTTTGCTTGTGGCAAGGGGGGAAATGTCTTCACTTTCGTTCAGGACTATGAGAAATTAAGCTTCATCGAGACGGTCAAAAAGCTGGCGGCAAGAGTGGGGATTGCGATTCCGGATCGTGATAAGACGCAGGTTGTATCCACCAAGAGACAAAAGCTTTTGGCGGTCTATAAGAGTGCAGGCGAGTTCTTTGCCGACAATCTTTTCAGATATGGGCAGAGCACCCTGGATTATCTCGAAAAGCGGCATATAAGTGCGGAAACGGCGAAGGAACTGCAATTGGGCTATGCTCTGGCGTCGCGCCGCTCGCTGGCAAATCACCTTATGAAAGAGAATTATAGCGTAGATTTGCTCAAAGAAAGCGGGCTATTTCGCGATAGCGGCGGCTCGATGAACGACCTCTTTTGGGATAGACTGATGTTTCCCATCCACAATAGCAACGGTGATGTCATCGCTTTTGGCGGGCGTCTCATGGGCGAGGGGGATTCATTTAAATATATAAATTCACCATCGACCGAGCTATATACCAAAGGCAACGAGCTTTATGGGCTTCATAAGACCAAATATAACATCAGTAAAAAGGGATATAGTCTCGTCGCTGAGGGTTATTTCGACTTCCTCAGGCTCTATGAAAGCGGCTTTGATAATGTCGTCTGCCCGCTGGGAACGGCACTGACCTTAGAGCAAATATATCTGCTGAATCGCTTTGCACAGCAAGTTGTGATGCTCTATGATGCCGATAATGCCGGAGTCAAAGCGGCTGTGCGCGGCGGACTTATCTGTCTTTCCAAGGGCATGCAGGTCAATGTGGGAATCTTGCCCAAAGGCGAAGACCCCGATAGCTATTTGCTCAATTATTCCAAAGAAGAGCTGCAAAAGATCATCGACGATGCGCCCTCACTCATCCCCTATATGGCGACCTCAAAAGAAGTTGAAGAGTCCACTGAGGAGAGGATTCAGCTAATCTTAGACGCATTGCGCGAGCTCTCCGATCCCATCCGTAAGGAGCTCTTGATCAAAGACATCTCCGAGGCATTCGGCGTCTCACAAAATGCGCTCTTTGCTTCCATGCGAAGAGGTGGCGCACAAAGGCAAACTCAAGAAGAGACCGTGCTTCAAAGCAGTCCCAAAGGGATGGAAACTGAGAAAATGGTCATAATTCTTGGGCTTAAAGACAGAGAAAGCTATAATTTACTTGCCAACGAGCTAAGTGTGGATTATTTTAATAATAAGACGATGCAAAAATTGTTTTCATTGTTGACCGAGGCGTTGCCCAATCAGGAACATTTTGAGCCGGCAGCACTCTTGGATGAGATAGATAATGACGAAATTAAGAATAGTCTGGCTGAGTTGTTGTTTGAAGATTTACAGGATGTCAAATTAGTGAGCATGATTCGTGATCTCAAACTTCACAAGATGGAACGGGATATTGCGGAGCTTGATAATGAAATTAACGCCAATCCAAGCGATCTTGACCTACTCAAAAAGAAGGAAAAGCTAACTTTAGAATATCGCAAAATGACCAAAAAAGTAGTAAGGAAACTCTTTTTTTAGAACATGCCAAGGAGCATTGATGATTACCTATAATGAATGTTTGAAGAAACTGATCGATCTGGGCAAGGAAACTGGGTATATTACATTCAAACAAATCAACGATATCCTGCCAAGCAGCCCTTTTTTCCTGGATAAGGTGGATGACATCATCTTTGACCTTTCCCAGGATGGGATTGAGATCATCGACGAAACTGAAAAAAGGATCACCAGAGGCGGAGCTTCAATCCGCAAACCTACTGCACCAAAGAAGTTTAAGTCCAAACGATTTTATGACGACCCTGTGAGGATGTATCTGAGGGAAATGGGCAGAGTGCCCCTGTTGGACAGAGAAGGAGAGGTGCGAGTAGCCAAAAAGATTGAAACCTATCAGAAGATGATCAATCAAAATGTCTTTCAATCAGGCTCTACGCTGAGGGAGATGTATAACTTCCTCCATCGCTATCGCGAGCGTAGGGTTCGCCTGGATCAGATCTTTAAGGTCGATATCGGAACCTGGATAGACAAAAACCAGGATGTTATCATAATCGAGAGATTTAAAGAAATCCTCAAACAGAATGAAAGCACACTGGATAAGGTGGGCAGCATTCTTGATAACTGTGATTTCGACGACACCGGAACCGCCAGCAGACAGGAAGAGATAGATGCTCTGCGCAAAGAAGTCGTGGACACTTTTATGAGCCTTTCCTACAACGACAAGCTCATAAAACGTATGGTCTATCGCATCCGTAGCTTGGTGGAACGCATCGAAGAGAGCTATAACTCTATCAACGAACTCACTCGCATCAAACGCTATACCATCGATGAGATCTGCACCTACGGACGCAGAGCAAAAAAGAGCGATGAAGACTTTGATGAAGTTCGTGAAGAGACCAGCATGGACCCCAACATCTTTGTGGAAACCCTACGCAAGATCAAGAACGCTCGTCGTAAGATCCGCCGCGTGGAACTTGAAACAAAGATGACGGGCAGTGAGCTCATCTTCCTCCTCAAAGAGATAGACCGTGCCGAGCGCGACAAAGAGAAAGCCCAAAATGAGATGATTGAGGCAAACGTTCGCCTCGTGATTTCCATCGCCAAGAGATATAACAATCGTGGGCTGGAATTCTTGGATCTCATTCAGGAAGGAAACACCGGTCTCATGCGTGCCGTGGAGAAATATGACTATCGTAAGGGCTTCAAATTCAGCACCTACGCCACGTGGTGGATACGCCAAGCCATCACCCGCGCAATCGCCGATCAAGCCCGCACCATCCGCATTCCCGTGCACATGATTGAATCTATTAACAAGATAAACCGCACCAGCCGTCGCCTCATGCAAAAGCTGGGACGCGAGCCCTATCCGGATGAGATTTCCGAAGTCTTGGACATGCCGGTTGAGAAGGTCAAAAACATCCTTTCCATCTCCAAAGAGCCCGTCTCCTTGGATAAGCCCATCGGGCACGATAGCGAAGACAGCATCTTGGGAGACTTCATTGAGGATAGAACCATCATCTCGCCGGAACGCCTTGCCGAGCGCAGCCTGCTCAAACGCCAAGTGGATGAAGTGCTCGCCACTCTCACCACACGTGAAGAGAGAGTCATCCGCCTCCGCTTTGGCATCGATGATGGCTATCACCGCACCCTTGAGGAGGTTGGCAACATCTTCCAAGTGACGCGTGAACGCATCCGTCAGATCGAAGATAAGGCACTGAAGAAACTGCGTCATCCCAGCAGGGCGGCGATTCTGCAGCAGTTTATCGATAACTTCCATGTGAAATAAACACCTTAATAAAAGTCAACTCATCATCAAGGTCGGGGCATCAGTTCCGACCTTTTTTCTATCTAAACCAAATCTTTGAAAGGCAAGAACAAGAAAATCATTGACAAATCTATGCTAAAGCCAAAGTCTGACATTTGCCGAAAGAATAATCAGACTTATATGACCTTTGAAGAAAGGGGAGGTTTTTATGCCGAATTTACCGGCAACTTGGTACATCGCGCCTTTGGGTGCAATATCAGCATTGATCTTTGCTTACTTTTTGTTTAAGAGCGTTCTCAAGCGCGATCCGGGCAATCCCCGCATGCAAGAGATTGCCGGTTTTGTTCGTGAGGGTGCTTTTGCCTATCTTGCTCAGCAATACAAAGGTGTGGGCATCTTTTTTGCCGTAGTCTTGTGCATCCTGCTCTTTATGGCTTATGGGTTGAAGGTCTTGGACGTGATGATCCCTTGGGGCTTCCTCAGCGGAGGCGTAATGAGCGGACTCGCCGGACTCATCGGGATGAACACAGCGACCTTGGCTTCCAGCCGCACGGCACAGGCTTGTTCGGATAGTCTGAACAAAGGTTTGAAGGTTGCCTTCCGCGCCGGTGGAGTGATGGGTCTCGTCGTTGTAGGCCTCGCACTTTTAGACCTCAGTGTCTGGTTCTTTGCACTCAATTGGATTGGCTATAGCTTGCAAAACATCGCGGTTGTGATGCTCTCCTTTGGCATGGGTGCAAGCAGCCAAGCTCTCTTTGCCCGAATTGGTGGTGGAATCTATACCAAAGCCGCAGACGTTGGTGCAGACCTCGTGGGCAAAGTGGAAGCAGGCATCCCCGAAGACGACCCTCGCAATCCTGCCACGATTGCAGACAACGTGGGTGACAACGTGGGCGACGTCGCCGGAATGGGCGCAGACCTCTATGAATCCTATGCTGGGAGCATTCTCGCCACAGCCGCACTTGGCATGAGCGTTGTTCTTCAGCTTTCCCACGCCAATCCTGCAATCGAGCAATATATGATGTCTTTCATCACCCTGCCTGCCATACTCGCGGGCATTGGTGCACTCTTTTCCATCATCGGCATCTATTCTGTTTCCACCAAAGAAAATGCCGGCATGAAAGACCTCATGAGTTCACTGAACAAGAGCGTTTATGTTTCCTCTGGATTGACGACAATAGCGTCCTTTTTCCTCTGCAAAGCTCTCCTTCCTTCCGAGCATTATTTGGGAGTGTTTTTCTCCTCTTTCATCGGACTTTTGGCAGGAGTTCTCATCGGATTCACCACGGAGCTTTGGACTTCCCACAGCTATAAACCTACGCGCAATATCGCCAAACAGGGCGAATATGGCTCGGCGACGGTGATCCTTGAAGGGATAAGCGTTGGCATGCTTTCCACGGTTGCGCCCGTTCTCATCATCGGCGTAGGGATTGTGATATCCTTCATCATTGCCGGCGGATTTGAGCATGTGGAGCTCGGTTTATATGGGATAGGCTTCGGAGCCGTTGGCATGCTCGCCACCTTGGGCGTGACCATGGCGATGGACGCTTTTGGACCCATTGCCGACAACGCCGGCGGCAACGCACAGATGTCCTATCTCCCCAAAGAAGTCAGAGAGCGCACAGATAGTTTGGATTCGGTTGGAAACACCACCGCCGCGATTGGTAAAGGCTTTGCAATCGGCAGTGCTGCGCTCACGGCGATGGCTCTCTTGGCCGCCTATCTCGAAAAGGTGAGAGACGGATTTGCCATGTTGGGCGCAAAGCTCGGACAGCCGCAGATCTTGGAATACACGGTTAGCGGAGTAGTGCAAAAGGTCGAAGCTCAAAATGCCTCGCTCTTGCAATTCATCGAATATTATCAGGTGCACCCCTTGAATCCCAAGTTCCTCGTGGGAGTCTTTATCGGCGGCATGTTGATCTTTGTATTTTCTGCACTCACCATCAAGGCGGTCAGCAGAGCAGCCGGCAAGATGGTGAAAGAGGTGCGACGTCAATTCACCAGTGACCCCGGCATCTTGCAGGGCAAGAGCAAGCCGGACTATGCCGAATGCGTACGCATCTCCACGGTAGGCGCCCAACAGCAGATGATACTCCCCGCCTTAGTTGCCATCGTTTCCCCCGTAATCGTCGGCTTAATCTTCGGCGTAGCAGGGGTTTTGGGTCTTCTCATCGGCGGGCTCAGCACAGGATTTGTGATGGCGGTGATGATGAACAATGCCGGCGGCGCATGGGACAACGCCAAGAAATATGTAGAAACCGGAGCGATTGGCGGAGTGGGCTCGCATATCCATAACGCCACCATCGTCGGCGACACGGTTGGCGACCCCTTCAAAGACACCGCAGGCCCCAGCATCAACATCCTAATCAAGTTAATGAGCATGGTCTCCATCGTTTTCGGCGGCTTCATCGTGGCATATTCGCCCCGCATTGAAGGGCTTTATACCCCCAAGCCAAAGACCATTATGATTGAAGAAACTCAGCCAATAGAAAGCACGAGCATCGTCGAAGAAGACCTCGAGATCATCATCGATAATGACATCTAAACAACAATAGTATAATGCATTAAGCCCGCTATTTGAACGAACAAACAGCGGGCTTTTTTCTTTGAGATAAAGAGGATAAGATCAGCCTTCCTGAGTCGGCTCAACAAAGCTATTGATATGCTCAAAAACATCCACAGGAAGCCTTTTTGCCTTGCCTTCTGAAGCATGCACAAAGATAACCTGCGCCTTGAAACACAGCTCGCCGGCACTATTATAGACCTCTTGTTTCCAAAAACCTTTCAGCCGATTCATGGTGTAGCACCAGCTCTTAACGCTGACGGTATCCTCCAACATCAGCGCCTTGACATAGTCCAATTCATAGCGGAGAACAAAGAGTTGTATCCCCATCTCCAAGAATGCTTTCACCGGCATTCCCATCTCGCTGAGAGCTTCACTGCGCGCAGCTTCCAACATTGTCAGATAATTGGCATTATTCATGTGCCCATAAATATCGCATTCATAGCCATAAATCTTCTTTTCGTATGTAAATATCATCTCACACTTCCTTGTTTTACTTGACTGATAAGGGCTTATAAAATAAACTGAATCCCAATACAGATATAGATAGAGGATTTTATGAGCCGTAAAAAAGTCAATCCAAAAGTTGAACCAAAGCAGAGTGCAGTGAGCAAAGCTCCCTTTGAATTGCCTCAAAAGTATCTCCCGTGGATATTTATAGCCATCATTTTCGCTTTACTCAGCGTGATATATTTTCCCATTGCCTACAAGAATATGGAGCCGAAAGCATCCGACATCACGCAATGGCAAGGTGCTGCAAAGAGCATCATAGACTATAACGCAAGCCACAAGGATCGTGCGCTTTGGACGCAAAACATGTTCTCCGGGATGCCTTCTTATATGATTTCTTTCCCCAATCGCTATCCTTTTATAGAAAGCATCACCAAAATCACCGACAAACTGATGAACTGGCGCATCTTCCTGCTTTTCTTGGGCGGAATAGGGATGTTTCTGCTCATCCGTCAGCTCGGGATGGACGATTTCATGGCATTCTTTGCGGCGATCGCCTTCATCTTTTCCTGCCATTGGGTAGGGCTTTTGGAGATAGGGCACAACACCAAATTCATGGCGATGATGTATGTCCCCTGGGTTTTTTGGGGATTGATCTATCTGAGGCAAAAGCCCGGCATGCTTTCCTTAGGACTTTTTGCGACATTTCTAATCGCTCAGCTCAGACAGAATCATCCTCAGATCAGCTACTACCTCTATCTATTTCTGGGAATGTATTGGATTTATGAGCTGATTCTATCCATTAAAGCTAAGAAACTAAAAGACTTCGGGATATGGACTTTGTTGATCCTGCTTGCCTTTGGGCTCACGGCACTTGCGGTGATGAACCCATATATGAGCACGATGGAATACAGCAAGCACACCATGCGCGGCACTGAGGGATTGGACAAAGCTTATGCCCAAGGCTGGAGCTTCCATCCCAAGGAGATTTTGGGCTTCATCGTTCCGGAATTCTGGGGCGGAATCAATCAAAACTACTGGGGCTATATGCCTTTCACGCAAGTATATAACTACTTTGGTTTAGTTGTCTTGCTCTTTGCTGTCTTAGCTCTTTTTTCAAGTGATCGCAAGCTGTCCATCTTCCTCTGGGTTTCAAGCGCATTCTTCACCCTGATTAGCTTCGGCAGCGCAACCCCCGCTCTTTCAGACCTTTTCTTGAACTATCTGCCCTATTTCAACAAGTTCCGCGTGCCCTCCATGAGCTTGGTCATCCTGCAATTCAACATGGTGATCTTAGCTGCTTTAGGACTGAAAACCGTGATAGAAAACAGAGGCAACGAAGTTTGGAAAAGGCGCTATAAGATTGCGTTTTGGAGCATTGGTGCGGTCTATATTCTCTGGCTGCTTTTTGCCAAGAAGTTTTTTGCAGGACTTCCTTTTACTACCGCTGTGGAACAAGCCCGCTATCAGGAAGCAAACGCTCTTTCTCAGCTAAATCATCTACGCGGCGTCCGCCTTGATGCACTCTATAAGAGCGGATTTCTTGCACTGATGTTTGCCGCCGTGAGCATGGGAAATGCATATTTACACACGATTGAAAAGCTTAAAAGCAAAGTCTTTATCATCCTCATCGCCCTGATCTGCTTTGTTGATCTCTGGCCATATACCGGACAGCATCTCAAGACCCTCTATCCACTCTCGAACCGGACTGAGCAACATTTCAGCAAGACAAACTACGATGAATTCCTGCTCAGAGACAAGGATAACTATCGCATCTATCCATTTAATATGGGGCAAGTTAGACCTGCCGGTGAATGGGCATATCACCATCAAACCGTGGACGGATATTCAGCCGCAAAGCTCAAACGCTATGACGACATTTTGGGCTTGATCAACGGCAATCAAGACCGCGATGGCGAATATATGCGCTATCTCCGCGGAGTTTTGCAAGAAGAGCCGCAAGAGCTTCGCACGCCCATCTTAAACATGCTAAACGCCAAATATTTTCTCCTTCCTTTAGGCATCCCCAATGATGAGGATTTGAGCATGTGTGATAGGGTCTATCACGACGAAAACATGGTGATCTATGAAAATAGGGACGTCATGCCCAGAGCGTGGTTCCCCGCCGAAATACGCCTCGCAGAGGAGTCTGAGACAGTGCTAAGAATGCTGGCAAGCTCCGATTTTGATCCCGCCCACACGGCGATCGTCGAAGAAAAGCTCCCCATCTCCAAACAGCCGGTAAATGCAGCGGTTCGCCAAACGATCGCCGAAATGCACGAGCTGGAATATGTTTATCACAGCGAAAATGACGCGCTCTTAGTGCTCAGCGAAGTCTATTATCCCGCCGGCTGGAAAGCTATTGTCGGCAATCAAGAACTGCCCATCCATCCTGTAAATCACGTTCTACGCGGAGTTGTGGTTCCTGCCGGAGAGAACACTTTACGCCTTGTTTTCGAGCCGGAAAGCTACTCTAAGAGTAGCAAACTCAGCCTCATCGGCATCCTGCTCACCAGCCTCCTGATTGTTGTCGGGATTGTCCTCGGAATTGTCCGACGTTTCAGTAATAAGCAAAATAAGCTTGACACGAGAACCTCATAAAAGACTGATGTAATGAACATGAAAGCAAGGATATAAGGAAACTTAATGGCAGCAAAAGTAAAACCCAATAGAAAACAAGAGGCAGAGCTGAGCTTGACCCCGCTTCCCGAGGGCAAGAAGTTCCGTCGTCGTAAACCACAGCTACAAGATTGGATAGAGGCAATTCTCTTTGCCTTTGTAGTGGCAATGATCATCCGTAACTACACTTTCCAAAACTTTATGATTCCCTCTTCATCGATGGAAAAGACCCTGCTCACCGGTGATTTTCTCGTGGCTAACAAGATGAAATACTTCTTCAGCGACCCCAAACGCGAGGATATCGTCACTTTCCGCTATCCCAAGATCGAGGAAAACACTCCGGAACATGAGGGCTATAAACACAACTTTATCAAACTTTTTGACCCCATTTATATTAATAAAGAACAGGCCTTTAGCCGCTTCCCGCTCACCGCTTTCCACATCACTTATTATGCCCGTAAAAATGTGGTAAAACGCGTGATTGGCATGCCGGGGGACATCGTGGAGCTTCGAGGCAAAACCGTGTATATCAATGGCGAAGAATTCACTCGCGGCTATGAATGCTATGGCGAGGCATATCCCAGCCCGCCGCTTGCACCGAGGGTGATCACAGACAGAACCTTTGAGAAAGGCGCCATAGACTATGTGTCCTATATGACGTGGTATGAACCATATAGAGTGCAGAGCGACTCCACCGAAGTCAAGCACATTTTCAATAGAGATTGGTTCGGCCCCATCGAGATTCCCGAAGGCAAATACTTCGTTTTGGGAGACAACCGCGATGTCAGCGAAGACAGCCGCTATTGGGGATTTTTGGACAGACAAGATATCACCGGCTCTCCGTGGCTGATATTTTGGTCTAAAGGCATAGAATACAATAAGCTGTACGACAGCCCGCATGTAAGGTGGAACAGAGTTTTCAGACGCGCGCGTTAGGGCTCTATCTCCATATTCCCTTTTGCCTTTCGCGCTGTCCATATTGCAACTTCTTTTCACAGCCCTTTAATAGGCAAGCTTTTAGGCACTATTATGAACTGATCTTGCGCCAAAAAGAGCTAAGTCGTGAGCTGCTTTCGCGTCCGTTGCGCAGCGTATATTTTGGGGGCGGAACTCCGTCTTTGCTCAGCACCGAGCAGACCAACGGTATTTTAGAGGGCTTACCGCTCTCTGATGACTGCGAAATCACACTCGAAATCAATCCTCTGATGATCACAGAAAGCTATGTGCAAGAGCTTAAAACAACGCCCATAAACCGACTTTCCTTAGGCGTGCAATCATTTCAGGATAAAGAACTTATCTATTTAGGCAGGAAACACAGAGCTGCAGATATTCCACCACGCATAGAGCTCCTGAACAAGCATGGTTACAGCAATCTTTCCCTTGATCTCATCTACGGCATTCCCTCGTCAACACTCGATGATTTGGATTATAGTCTCCGGAGTTTGACGGCACTTCCCATCCAACATATCTCCACATATCTCTTGGAGATCGAGCCGCATTCGCCCTTGGCAAAAGACATCCCGCTCATCCCCAAGGACAGCATTTTAGAAGAGATGTATCACCATATCCGCGAGAGACTTAATGACGCTGGCTTTGCCCAATATGAGATTTCAAACTTCGCACGCGCCGGCAAAAAGTCCCGCCACAACCTACTCTATTGGCAAGGCAAGGATTATCTGGGTTTCGGTGCATCTTCCTGGGGATATTTTGGCGGCAGACGCTACTATTTTCCT